>WRMF01000009.1 GCA_009777245.1 Betaproteobacteria bacterium | reverse complement strand
TTATCAAACAAACAAAAAAATCTGTCAACCGCTATTTTTTACTTGCAGCATCCAAGTGCAAAAATAACCGCCCCCAACAAAAAACACGCTTCATCCCGCACAACAAACACACCAACAGACAAGGCAGTCGCACCTTTAAAGTGGGCTTGGGCTGGCTCATGGCGTGACGCAAAGCACACTTCAACAAAGTGTGTGGCGCATATTGCCGTCTGTACCCCCGTCTATATGATGCCCCGCTTTATGAAGCATCCGCTCTAGCTCCCCCGCTTGGCAAGCTCTGCCAGCGCCCAGGCGACATGTTCGCGCACCAATTCCGAAGGATGGTTTAAGCGGGCGGTCAGCGCCTCTCGCGCTTCCGGCAGAGGCTCGCCATTTCCCAGCGCAACCGCCAGATTACGCAGCCAGCGGACATGCCCAATCCGGCGGATCGCGCTCCCCTTCAGCCGTTCCAGAAAATCCGCCTCTTCCCAGGCCATAAGCTCAACAAGTCCGGCTCTGGCAAGAACGCCCCTCGGAGAAAAATCCGCATCGCCCGGCAACGGTTTGTGATTCCGCGAACAGACCAGTTGGCAATCGTCGCAACCGTAGATGCGGTTGCCTATCAAGGGACGCAAATCTTCCGGGATACTGCCCTGAAATTCAATCGTGAGATAGGAAATGCAGCGGCGGGCGTCCAGCTTGTAGGGCGCGACAATCGCGCCTGTCGGACAGGCATGTCGGCATTTTTCGCAGGAGCCGCAAAATTCGCTTTCCTCTGTCGCGTCATGGGCAGTAAGCGCCAAAGTCGTGTAAATCTCTCCCAAAAAATGCCAGGAACCCCGACGGGAAACAAGAAGGGTATTCTTGCCGCGCCAGCCCAAACCGCCCTGACAGGCATACTCCACTTCCAAAACCGGCGCGGAATCGGAAAAAACCCGCCAACGCGCCTCACTATCCAGCTCTTGCAGGCGTGACACCAACGCCTTCAAGCGTTGACGCATCGTCTTGTGATAATCGCGCCCCAGCGCATAACGGGAAATATAAGCGGCAGCGGGATTGGCAAGAGCGGCAATCGCGTTCCGTATGCCGACTTCCGGCCAATAATCCAGCGTAACGCAAATTACCGACCTTGCCCCCGGCAGCAACATTTCGGGATGGTGACGGAGATTGACCCCGCGCGCCATATAATCCATCTTTCCGCCGAACCCTTCCTCCACCCAGTCCGAAAAGCGACGAACCGCCAGACTGTGCGCTGCGGAATGAAGCGGCACAATGCCGCAGGCGGAAAATCCAAGTTCCGCCGCTAAATTCCTGATACTCTCGGCAAGATTTTTCATTTTTTTCGGAAAGCGCGGCAAAGACAGTACATGGGACAGGTTTCGCCCTTTGCCTTATCGGAGTAAATCGGAGTAGTTCTGACAATGACAAAGTGTATACGAGAAATTCCGCTGCCTGACCTTCGTGCGACGGAAAAACTGGGCAAGGCTCTGGCAACCGCCATGGAAGCCGGTCTCGTCATTTATCTGGAAGGCGATCTTGGCGCGGGAAAAACAACTCTGGCACGCGCCTTGCTTCATGCAATGGGACATAAAGGCACTGTCAAAAGCCCGACTTACACAATTGTTGAAGTTCATGTAATTTCTAGGTTATACTTCTATCACTTTGATTTTTATCGCTTCATGTCATCTGAGGAATTTTTTGATGCGGGATTGGACGAATACTTCAGACAGGATGCCATCTGTCTCGTGGAGTGGCCGGAAAAGGCTGCTGGCTCTGTTCCAGCGGCAGATGTCCGCCTTTGTCTCTCCATGGGTCAACCTTCCGAAGAAAGCCGTGTTGTCGCCGTCAGCGCGTCCGGCAATAAGGGGGAGCTATGTCTGAAGAAATGCCTGGCAGCCTGGGACGCCGGGGTTTCTGCCTTGGAATAACCGGACTGACCCTGTTGGTCACGCCGTTCGCCCGCGCGGCTAATGCGATCGGCAACCACAATTTTATCGCGGTTCGAGTCTGGCCTGCCGAAGTGTACACCCGAGTCACGCTGGAGACTGACGCGGCGGTTCGCTTCACCTACTTCACCCTTGACAATCCGGATCGGCTGGTTGTTGATATTGAAGGCGTTGAATTCGGCAAGGCGCTGGAAACCATCTCCGACAAGGTATCCGCCACCGACCCATACATCAAGCTATTGCGCGCCGGACGCTTCAAGCCCGGCGTCGTGCGTCTGGTCATGGAACTCAAGACCAGTGTCGTGCCGCAGGTATTCACTCTGGACCCAGTAGGCGAGTACGGCCATCGTCTGGTGCTGGATGTCTATCCCGAAAAACCCGTTGATCCGTTGATGGCGCTCCTTGGCGAAAGGGAAAATGTTGCCGCTGCGTCGCCTTCCGGGGCGAATGCGTCCAAGGCGGCGGAAGAAAACCGCCCCGCGCAAGGTTCGGAACGCCAGAATAAGCCCGGTGTTAATCGTCTGGTAACTATCGTCCTTGATCCCGGTCATGGCGGCGAAGACCCCGGCGCTATCGGGCGCATGGGAACAAGGGAAAAAAATGTGACGCTTGCCATTGCGCGGCGACTGAAAACCCGGCTGGAGAAGGAGAAAAACACCCGCGTTGTTCTGACCCGCGACGGGGATTATTTTGTCTCCCTGAACAATCGCGTCCAAAAAGCGCGGCGGGCGCGCGCCGACCTGTTCGTCTCCATTCATGCGGATGCCTGGACTCATACGAGTGTGCGCGGCTCTTCGGTTTTCGTCCTTTCCGAAAAAGGCGCTTCCTCCACCGCTGCCCGCTTGCTCGCGCAGAAGGAAAACAATGCGGATTTGATCGGCGGGGTCAACCTGAAGAATGTACAAGACCCTTTTCTCGCGCGAACCTTGCTCGATCTTTCGCAGACCGCCACAAAAACCGACAGCATCCAGTTGGCCAAAGCCATGCTGGGTGAATTGGGCAGCGTAAACAGCCTGCACAAGAAAGGGGTTGAGCAGGCCGGGTTTGCAGTCCTCAGAGCGCCGGACATCCCTTCCGTTCTAGTGGAAACGGCTTTCATTTCCAATCTGGAAGAAGAGCGCAAGCTCGCCAACGCAACCTATCAGATCAAATTTGCCGACGCGATGGCGCGCGGCATCTTGCGCTATCTTGAGCAAAACCCACCGCTCTCAAGGTCGACCCAGACGTAATTCATTCCGATATTTGGCATTTGTGCCCAAGTAGCCTAAAATAGTAGTATCGGGATTTGGGTTTTTCGGACTTTTTCTCATGCTCTCTTCAATCGGCAGCGCCGCATCCTGGACAGACCAGTTCTCCGCCTCGCGCACAGAGGCCAGGGGAAGGGCGGATGTCGCGCCTGATGGAATGAAAAAAGCGGGGCAGGAAGGCGTCCCGAATGCAGGCAATGCGGATAATAAAAATCCTGCCGATAAAACCCGTCTTAGCGAGGCGGAGCAACGCGAAGTCGAGATGTTGAAACAGACCGACCGCGCGGTTCGCCAGCATGAAATGCAGCATGTTGCCGCAGGCGGAAGTATGGTCACGAGCGGCGCCAGCTTTACTTACAAAAGAGGCCCGGACGGACAGAGTTATGCCGTTGCAGGCGAGGTCGGCATAGACACCTCGAAAGGGCGCACGCCGGAAGAAACCTTGAGCCGCGCCACGCGCATCCGCGCCGCCGCCCTCGCTCCTTCCGATCCGTCCCCGCAGGATCGGCGCGTCGCCGCAATGGCCACGCAAATGGAAATGGAAGCCATGCGCGAAATTGCCATGGCAAGAATGGAAGGAAACAGTCAGGACGACGGGCAGGATGAAAATACGATTCCGGGGCAGGATGCTCCGGGCAACAGCGCCAACGGCATCAACGCCGCATCCGCCTATCAGGCCGCCGCCAGTTTCGGAAAAGCCGCAACCGGGCAGCGCGTCTCTCTGTTTGTGTAAAACCCTTGCGCCTCTTCAAGCATAGTCGTCAATTGCGGATTCTCTTGGCTGGAGTTCATGCGGCGGCTCATTTTCCTGCGGCGCGTTCTCCCGCGCTGGCGCGTCTACCATGCCTTTGTCGCGCCGCAGAGCCATAACCAGCGGAGCCATAGCCTTTTCCTGCGCGGCTTCCATATCCGCGCCCTGGCTTTGCGCCTCCAGGGCGGTCTCTTGAACCACGACCTGTTTTTGCTTCTTCTTGTCTTCCTCATCAGGCAAGATTTGAAAACGGGCGGATTTCTGGAATTCCAGATAGATCTCTTCCCTTTCATCAGAACGCATACGGGCTTCTTCAAGCGCCGCCTGTTTTGCGGCGGTAGACAGATTGGACGAGTTTATCGCGCCCATCTCCGACAAAGTCATTTGCAGCCAGCGGCGTCGAACCGCTTCCACTTCCTCTTTGGTGCGGCAGGCGCGTAACTCCCTCTCATACTGCTTGCGCCTTTGCGCGGCTTCCTGCGCCTTTGCGTCGCTTCCGCCTGCCGTTTTCCCGGCTTTTGCCTGCGGTTTGGGCAGCATTGCGTTAAGCTGTTTGGCAAGGGACTCGGGGTTTTCCGCCGCGCTGGCGGCTTTATCCTGCGGCTTGATCAGCATTGTGTTAAGTTGCTTGGCAAGGGACGCGGGTTTTTCCGCCGCGCGGGCGGCGTTAATCCCCTGCCAACTGACAGATAGACCTTCCAGTTTCATGTTCAGCTCCCGTTAACCAATATCCACTATATCGGCCATTCGCCGAAAAACTTGAGCGAATATCATGAATCAGCCCGCAGGCGGATGGCAGGTATGAGCAGAGCAAGCCCCAACAAGACTGATTCCTGACACAGGGGTCGCGTTCCGCTCACTCCAACCTTGTATTATGGTTCCGTCTTGAGCGCACTCAAGCCAGAGTGGCTGGGGTGCAAGTCCCACAGCCACCTAACACATTTACTCTTCCGAACGCCTAAGGCACGAAAACTCATATTCGAAAACCTCAAGCTCTTCAAGCGAAAGAAGCTCCACCTCAATTTTGTCCAAAACAGATATGTCCAAATTTGCAACGATATATTCTTGATCGTATGCGCCTTCATATATGCATTTGTATTTCTCCAAAATGTCCAAAAAGCGTTCCCGCTTGTTAGCGTCAAAACAAAAAACTCTTAAAGTGGTATTTTTTGATGGAAAAACGACTTCCAAATAAGTCAACCTCGAACCAAGACTTTTTGCCCTGACTACATCACTATAGCTGACATCATCAGCAAAGAACGGGACGTTATTGATTTTGTATAAATCGTCTTTAAGTGGAGTTGCCCATAGGTACTCAGAGGCAAAAGGTGGCCAGTCATCAACCGGGGACAGGTCGAAAAACACCTTAACCTCGGTGGCAGTCCCTTTCGTGCTATTATTTGTCATTTTTTTCATTTTCTAAATTGCATCCTCTATAGCCAGGTAGGATAGGATGAAGCGTAGCGTAATCCCAGCATTTTTGGTTTTCGATGATGCTTGAAGCCGGGATTCCTCTTCGTTCCATCCCACAGCCTACATGTTCCGACCAAACGTTCAGTCTGTAAGCTGGGGGGAGCGAATTGCTGTCTGCAAGACCGAACCCCAACGCAGACTGCACAGGCAAAAAGATGTTGGGGTTTGCTGCGCTCACCCCAATCTACGGGTTCACCCTGATCCATAGGAGCTTGTTCGGACGGCATTACCTACCAGGAAAAATTGTCAGGGTCGGCGCCAATGGTACTGGTGTTCCTGTTCAATCCGCTTATCGCCGCCATATCGCTTTCGGATAGCTCGAAGTCGAAAATCCTGATATTTTCCGCAATGTGCGCCGGATTTTTTGAGCGAGGGATGACGATCAAACCTCTCTCTATATGCCATCTAAGCACAACCTGGGCGGCGCTCTTGTTGTATTTTTTCCCGATGTCGAGTATGACCTTTTCATGCAAAACCTTGCCCTGAGCCAGAGGAGACCATGATTGCGCGGCAATGTCATAGCCCCTTGTCGCCGCCACATTCGGCTCCTGCGTGTGGTATGGATGAATCTCGATCTGGTTGACTACGGGTTTGACCTTTGCGTATTGCAGCAGGGCGTCAATATGGTGCGGGTTGAAGTTGGAGAAGCCGATGCTCCTTATCAGCCCTTTTTTGACGTATTCCTCCATTGTTTCCCATGTCTCCCGAATGCGCTCCTTCACCGGCCAGTGAATCATGAAGAGGTCTATGTAGTCGCTCCCCAGCAGTTCAATGCTTCTGTCAATGGAAGTTCTTTGCGGCGGGTTACGCATATTGCTTGTCCAGATTTTTGATGTGATGAATACATCTTTTCGCGCAATCCCGCTCTCTTTGATGCCTTGCCAGACCTGCGCCTCGTTTCGATATGCCTGGGCAGTATCGAAGAGGCGATACCCATGTTCAATTGCCGCCCTTACGCTTTTAACAGCGGTGTCGCCGGTCAGAGTCCAGGTTCCGAAGCCAAACTGGGGGATGGTAATCCCGTTGTTCAGGGCGATGTTTGGGATTCCCATCGGTTCCACAGGCAAAGCGGCATGAGCGATGCCGGAAAACCCGGAAATCATGCCGACCTTGCCGAGCATGGCGGTTCCCGCGACTATCAACGGAGCTTTGATGAAATCTCGTCTTTTCATGGCGTTCTCCAGAATGGATGTATAAGAATGTATGTATTTTATACCGTAATGGCTGATCATGCCCCAAGCGTCAATCAAACCCGTATCCCACAGGTTTGGGTGAGGCGAAGGCGCAGCGCAACCTACGCGCGCTCGAATATCTCTTTCTGCTTCCAGTTTTTTGTTTCCGCCTTTGCCTTTTTGAAGGTGGCGGCGCCAAAGGAAAGGTCGGGGTATTCCGGCTGTTCGCTGCCACTCAGCAATTCGGCAATGGTGAGTATCTGGATTTTTCGGTAATCCTTGCCGTTCTATGAACCGGCATTCTAAAGCAGAAAGAGCGTTGCCAGCCCGAGAAAAATGAAAAATCCGCCGGAGTCGGTGAGGGCGGTAATCATTACCGAACTGCCGAGCGCCGGGTCGCCGCCCAGACGCAGACGCAAAAGCGGAATGCCTACCCCGGCGGACGCTGCCAGAAGCAGATTCAGGGTCATTGCCCCTGTCATCACAATCCCCAGCGAGATACTGCCGTACAGGAACCAGGCCATAACGCCAAGCAGCCCGCCCCATATCACGCCATTGATAAGCGCAACCCCCAGTTCTTTTTTCAGCAACCTCTTGCCCGCGTCAAATTTGACTTTGCCCATTGCGATGGCACGGACAATCATGGTGATGGTCTGATTGCCGGAATTGCCGCCTATCCCCGCCACAATCGGCATCAACGCGGCAAGCGCCACGAGTTTTTCAATCGAGCCTTCAAAGACGCTGATAACGCGAGAGGCGACAAAAGCCGTGACCAGATTGATGGCAAGCCATGCCCAGCGGTTGCGTACCGAGTTCCAGACAGAGGCAAAAATGTCTTCTTCCTCGCGCAAGCCGACATTGGCAAGCTGTTCGGCTTCGGATTCCTCGCGGATGAAATCAACGACCGCCACCAGAGTGATACGCCCGATAATCCGGTTATTTTCATCTACCACGGGCGAGGAATTGAGGTCATAACGCTCGAAGGCTTGCGCCGCCTCTTCCGCGCTGTCTTCCGGGCGAAAGCGCACCACATCCCTTTTCATGACATCCCGAACCTCGGTTTCCGGGTCGTTGGTAAGCAGGCTTTCCAGAGTCAGGACGCCTTCCAGCACGCGGTCGCGGTCGGTGACAAAAATCTTGTCGGTGTGCGCGGGCAACTCGTCGAAACGGCGCAGATAACGGAGCACGACTTCCAGCGCGACATCTTCGCGCACCGTCATCATGCCGAAGTCCATCAACGCGCCCACCGTGCCTTCCGAGTAGGACATGGCAGTCCGCAGTTGCTCCTGCTCTTCCGAAGGCAGGGACTGGAAAACATCCTCAATGACTTCCTGCGGCAGATCAGGCACGAGGTCGGCCAGTTCGTCGGTATCCAGCGATTCGGCGGCGGCAACAAGCTCGTGCCGATCCATCGAATCAATCAGGGTTTCCCGTACCGCGTCGGAGACTTCCAGCAGGATTTCGCCATCCTTCTCCGAGCGCACCATATCCCAGACCAGCAGGCGGTCTTCCAGCGGCAGGGCTTCCAGAACATAGGCCACATCCGCCGGGTGCATACGGTCGAGCTTGCGATTAAGCTCGTTCTGGTTTTGCCTGTGGATCAGATCGTCTATCAACTCCCGGCGATATGTGTTCTGCCGGTGAGTGAACTCCTTGACCAGCCTGTGTCTGGCAAGCAGGCGCTCGATCTCCTGAAGCTGCTCCTGCAGCTCCTCGGAATCGCCGATAGGATCGTTTTCTTCACTCATGGAAGTCGCCTGGAAATTGGAATGACATGCAAATCCTCTGATTATAGCATCTATGCGGCGAGTCGGGCAGATTTTCCTGCCGGAATTTTTCAGTTGCGGACGGGGCAAGGGTAAAGCGGAAAAGAGGCATAGCCCACGACATATGCTGTCGTAACCGGCTTCGCCGCATGTTGGGGTTTGCTACGCTCCAAATCACACACAGGGCTTGATATGTTGCAGCCGGTGGCGGATAATGCGGCTTCTTGCAAGGAGATTTTCCAATGTCTTTCACCTGGGACAACATACTGGCCAACGCCATTGCCTTTTCAAAATACTGGAAAAACGCGGGTAATGAAAAAGCAGAGGCGCAGACGTTTGTGATGGACTTTTTGCGCGTCTTTGGCGTTGCCGACCCTATGGCAGTCGGCGGTTTTGAGTACAAGGTATCGCTTTCCGGCGCGAGGATCGGCTACATTGATTATGTCTGGAAAGGCAAAATCGCAATTGAAATGAAAAGCCGAGGCAAAGACCTGAACGCCGCGTTCAGCCAGTTGCAAACTTACATGCAGCATTTGCCGGAAGAGGAAATCCCCGACCTGTGGCTTGTCTGCGATTTTGAAAACATCCGCCTTTGTCGCCGTTCCACGAACGAAATCTGGAACTTCAAGACAAAAGACCTGCGAAAACACATCAAGCGTTTTGCCGACATTGCCGGATATGAAACCGAGCGCGTCCGCGACGATCAGGTGGAAGTAAACGTCAAGGCCGCCGAGAAGATGGCGAAGCTGCACGACGCCCTGAAAACCCACGGCTACGAAGGGCATGATCTGGAAGTCTATCTTGTCCGCCTGCTGTTTTGTCTCTTTGCCGACGATACCGGCATTTTTCCGCAGGACAGCTTTTTCCGCTACATTGACCAGTCCAGAGCGGATGGCTACGACTTATCTGATCGCATAGCGCGGCTGTTTGAAGTTCTCAACATGCCGGAAGATGCGCGGGCAAAGCGCACCTTGCTGGCGGATGAATTGCGGCAGTTTCGTTATATCAACGGCATGTTATTTTCCGCGACGTTGCCGATGGCGGAGTTTGACGCGAAGATGCGCCAGACCTTGATTGATTGCGTTAATTTTGACTGGAGCAGGATTTCTCCCGCGATATTCGGCGCGATGTTTCAGGGAGTGATGGACAAAAACCAGCGTCGGGAACTGGGGGCGCACTACACCAGCGAAGAAAACATTCTAAAGCTGATAAACCCGCTTTTCATGGATGAATTGTGGAAAGAGTTTGATCGCGTAAAGACCGACCCCGCCGCGCTTGACCGTTTCCATGAAAAGATAGCCGGGTTGAAGTTTCTTGATCCTGCCTGCGGCTGCGGAAATTTTTTGATTATTACCTATCGTGAGTTGCGGATGCTTGAGCTTGAGGTGTTGAAGATGAAAATCGGCGCCGGTCAGCGCGTGTTGGATATTTCTCCATTGCTGAAAGTGAGCGTGGAGCAGTTTTACGGTATAGAGTGTGAGGATTTCCCCTGCCAGATAGCGCGGGTTGGCATGTGGCTGATTGACCACCAGATGAATCTGCGCGTATCAGATCAGTTCGGACAGTATTACGCCAGATTACCGCTGACGCAAAGCGCGACAATTGTTCACGGAAACGCGCTCAGGATTGACTGGGAAAACGTCGTACCGAAAGAAGAGTTGTCGTACATTTTAGGCAATCCGCCGTTTATTGGATATGCTTATCAGAGTAGCGAACAAAAAGAAGATATAGCCTTATTAACTAAAAATAAAAATTTGGATTATGTTGCCATGTGGTATATAAAGGCCGCGCAGTATATTCAAAACACACAAATTCGCGGAGCCTTCGTTTCCACAAACTCTATAGTGCAGGGCGAGCAAGTTACGGCTTTGTGGAAACCTCTGTCCGAAACACTTAATATTTATATCAATTTCGGTATTCCGACATTCAGGTGGAGCAATGAGGCTAAAGGAAAAGCTGCCGTACATTGCGTGATAGTTGGGTTTAGTGCGCAGAAAACAGAAAACGACCTGAACCCTTACTTAGTGAAAGCAACAGTCGTATTCCTTGAAAAACGATCAAAACCGATTTGTGATGTACCGGAAATGAGTCGAGGTAACGAACCTGCCGACGGAGGTAATCTTTTGTTGAATCAAGATGAATATGAAGAATTGATTGCCAAAGAACCATTAGCTGAAAAATATATAAAGCGTTTCAGTATGGGGGAAGAATTTTTACATAATATTCCACGTTATTGCTTATGGTTGGTCGGCGCCGCTCCCGCTGATTTGAAGAAGATGCCAAGAATAATGGAGCGCGTTGAAAAAGTGCGACAAATGCGCCTGACAAGTAAGAGGGCAAGGACTCTTGAATTAGCTCAAACTCCGACTTTGTTTGAGCGGACAAAAAATCCATGTAGATTTTTAGCGTTGCCTAAAGTATCTTCCGAACGTCGTAAATATATACCAATTGCATACTTAGACGGAAATACGATTGTCGGCGATAAATTATTTTTTGTCCCCGATGCCACGCTTTATCATTTTGGCATTTTGACATCTGCTGTTCATATGGCTTGGATGCGGGTTGTTTGTGGACGACTGGAAATGCGGTATAGTTATTCAAGCACGATTGTTTATAATAATTTTCCGTGGCCGGACGTTATAGATGAGCAAAAAGCAATAATTGAAAAGTTGACACAGGAGGTTTTGGACGCAAGAGCGTTGTTTCCTGACAACAGCCTCGCCGATCTCTACGACCCGCTGATTATGCCACAGGAATTATTGAACGCGCACAAGGAGCTTGACCGCGCCGTAATGAAGCTCTACGGTTTTTCCAAAGACACAACCGAACCCGCCATCGTAGCCGCGTTGATGGAGCGGTACAGGGAATTGGCTGGCGGCTTGTCGTAGGGGTTGACTCGCTTTGCTCCCCTCTCCCATTTATGGGGTCTTGCAGACAGCAATTGGGGTCGGGGGAGAGGGTTTAAGGGTTACAGATTCAGGAGGCGTAAATTTCAATCTGAAACATAGCCCTCTCCCGGCCTTCGGCCACCCTCTCCCGCGAGCGGGAGAGGGGAGAAAAACCTTTTGCTATCTCCCTGCCTTTTGCGATGCCGCGAGTGGGAGAGGGCCGGGGGGAACTGTAGGGGCGGCCCGCCGGTCGCCCCTACAGCGGCGCGGTCGCTGTTTCGCGCAGGTGATTTCGCACAGATTATAACCCATCCGTCATTCCCGCGTAGGCGGGAATCCAGTATGTAGCTGGTTGCCATGACATGTTTCCAGAATAGGACAGGCGCGAGATTTCTGTACAGAAACGCCAGAGGAGTGGAAAGGCTTGTCTGGATTCCCGCCTTCGCGGGAATGACGAGTGGGTTGTGTGTGGGTTTGGATTGGGGGGCAAGGCGGGGCGGGGTTACTCCCCTCTCCCATTTATGGGGTCTTGCAGACAGCAATTGGAGCCGGGGTAGAGGGTCGGGACATTGAGGATGCAGGAAGCGTAAATTTCAATCTGAAACATAGCCCTCTCCCGGCGCTGCGCGCCACCCTCTCCCGCAAGCGGGAGAGGGGAGTCACTCCGGAAACGCGCCAGATTGCGCTCGGCGCATGTTCAAGCCGGGACGCTACCGGATCGTGCTTCAGACGGCGATAAAGTGAAAATTTCTTCCGTTCTTTGCTATTTCCCTGTTGCTATATCCGGCAATCCCCATTTATTATCCGTCGCATTTTTCACAGGCGTATCCAGACCATCATGGGCAAAAAACTGATCATTGCCGAGAAGCCTTCTGTCGCTGCCGACATAGCGAAGGCGCTCGGAGGCTTCAAGAAGCAGGACGACTACTTCGAGCGGGACGAGTACGTCGTCTGCTCCGCCGTCGGACATCTCCTGGAATTGCAATGCCCGGAAATCTACGAGGTAAAGCGCGGCAAATGGTCGTTCGCGCATCTGCCCGTAATTCCGCCGCATTTTGACCTAAAACCGATCGAAAAGACCGAAAATCGCCTGAAACTCCTGATCCGGCTGATAAAACGCAAAGATGTGGATGGCGTCATCAACGCCTGCGACGCGGGACGCGAGGGCGAGCTGATTTTCAATTACATCATCCGGCATAGCGGATCAACCAAGCCCATATCGCGCCTCTGGCTGCAATCCATGACGCCCGGCTCCATCCGCGACGGCTTTGTTTCCTTGCGTGCCGGGGGAGAAATGAAAGGGCTTTCCGATGCCGCCGTATGCCGATCAGAATCCGACTGGCTGGTAGGCATCAACGGGACCCGCGCCATGACCGCCTTCAATTCCAAGACCGGCGGGTTTCATCTGACGACTGTGGGACGGGTGCAAACTCCAACCCTTGCCATTGTGGTCGAGCGCGAGAAAAAAATCCGTGAATTCAAGCCGCGCTCCTTCTGGGAAGTCAAGGCGCGGTTTGCCATTGCCGCCGGAGAATACGAGGGAAAATGGTTTGACGAACATTTCAAGGGCAAGGATGAGGACGAGCACGCCCGCGCCGACCGGATGTGGACGGAAGACAGGGCAAAGGCCATTCTGTCCGCCTGTCTGGGAAAACCCGGCGAAGTCACGGAGGAATCCAAGCCGGAAAGCAGACTTTCCCCCTTGCTGTTCGATTTGACCAGTCTGCAACGGGAAGCCAACGCCCGCTTTGGCTTTTCCGCCAAGACCACGCTTTCCATCCTGCAAACGCTTTATGAAAAGCACAAGGCGCTGACCTATCCCCGCACGGATTCCAGGTATCTGCCGGAAGATTATCCGGGCACGGTCAAGGCAACCCTGACCGCGCTCTCAGGGGAAGGCATCAGCTATGCTCCTTTCGCCAGGCAAATTCTGGATAGCCGCTGGGTGCGCCCGAGCAAGCGGATTTTCAACAATGCCAAGGTGTCTGATCACTTTGCCATTATCCCTACGCCGCAACCGCCCAAAAGTCTCTCCGAGACCGAGCAGAAACTCTACGATTTTGTCGTGAAGCGTTTTCTCTCGGTATTTTTTCCGGCGGCGGAATATCAGGTTACGACCCGTATAACCCGCGTTGCCGGTCATCCTTTCAAGACCGAAGGCAAGGCGCTGGTCAATCCCGGCTGGCTTGTCGTGCATGGCAGGGAAAGCAGGGAGGATGGCGAAGGCAATTTGCCCGGTCTGGCAAAGGGAGAGAAGGCAGCGACTATGGACGTGACAGCCGAAGCCTTGCAGACCCGCCCGCCTGCGCGTTATTCGGAGGCAACCTTGCTCTCCGCGATGGAAGGCGCGGGCAAGATGATGGAAGACGAGGAGTTGAAGGCGGCAATGGCAGGACGCGGGTTAGGCACTCCGGCGACACGGGCGCAAATCATCGAAAACCTGATTTCCGAGCAATACATGCTGCGGGAAGGGCGCGACCTCATGCCGACCGCAAAGGCGTTTTCCCTCTTGACCTTGCTTACCGGCCTTGGCGTCAATGAATTGACCGCGCCGGAGTTGACAGGAGAATGGGAATGGAAATTGGGCAGAATCGAAAAGGGGGAAATGTCGCGGGAAACTTTTATGCGCGAAATTGCCGAGATGACGAGGCTTATTGTTGAACGCGCCAAAAGTTACGATTCCGACACCATTCCAGGCGATTTCGGCGTGATAAAAGCGCCGTGCCCGAAATGCGGCGGCACGGTGCGGGAGACCTATAAAAAATTCCTGTGTTCCGCCTGCGATTTTGGCCTTTGGAAAATCGTCGCCGGTCGCCAGTTTGATCCGCTGGAAATCGAGGAGCTGCTGACCGAGAAAAAACTGGCTCCGATGACGGGTTTCAGAAGCAAAATGGGGCGTCCTTTTG
Organism: Betaproteobacteria bacterium; assembly: GCA_009777245.1. Lineage (GTDB taxonomy): Bacteria > Pseudomonadota > Gammaproteobacteria > Burkholderiales > Rhodocyclaceae > Azovibrio. Next base: position 69,632 of record WRMF01000009.1, on the reverse strand, counting down.
TCGCGGGCATTCGCCTTAATGACGCCAGTGAGACGGAGTTTGATTTCGGACAGTCCGCGCCCGCTTCTGACGAGGAAGGCGAGGCTTTTTCCGGGGAGCCTTTGGGGAAATGTCCGAAATGCGCGAGTTCGGTTTATGAGCGCGGAAATGCCTATGTGTGCGAAAAATCCGCGCATGGCGGCTGTGATTTTCGCACCGGCAAGGTCATTCTTCAACAGGCCGTCGAGCGAGCCGAGACGGTCAAGTTGCTGACCGAGGGACGCACCAGCTTGCTGAAAGGGTTTGTTTCCGCCCGCACCCGCCGTAAATTTTCCGCCTTTCTGGTGATCGGCCAGGACGGCAAGGTGGGCTTTGAGTTTGAAAAACGCGAGCCGAAAGCAAACAAGCGCAAAAAATCGGGGAAAAGTTAGCAACGCGCCGGTACATGTCGTATCCTGACCACGCGCCTCGCCGGAGCCGTGCCATTTATATTCTGCAAATAACGAGACTATAAGGGGGCTAACCACGCCGCTGTAGGGGTTAAAAAATTTTAACCCCTACGCCGCAAGCAGGAGATGGGAGTAAAGCGCACTCCCCGACCATCTTGTTATTTGCGGAAACGCTATATGAGTTGCGCTTGCCCCAACATTAAAAGTCTGGCTACTCCAGCGCCGATGTGCAGCATGGGCAGCGGGTGGCGGCCAGAGGGATATTGCTGCAACAGTATGGGCAATCTTTGGCTGTCGCCACAGGCGCGGGGGGTTCCGTCTGTGCGCGCAGCCTGTTGATGCCCCGCACCAGCACGAACACCGCGAAGGCAATGATGAGAAAACTGATCACCATATTGATGAACAATCCCACATTCAGGGTTACGGCTCCGGCCTGTTGAGCCAGCGTCAAGCTATGGTAGGGGCCGGGTGTTTTGCCGTCGGCAAGCACCAGAAACAGGTTGGAAAAATCCACCTTGCCCAGCAACATCCCCAATGGCGGCATCATGATGTCTTTTACCAGGGAATCAACGATTTTCCCGAACGCCGCGCCGATCACAATGCCGATAGCCATGTCCACAGCATTGCCCTTGATGGCGAATTCCTTGAATTCCTTCCACATAACAATCTCCAGATAGAACGAACAGATAATTTTACCCTGCTATCGGCTGAAATGGGTGATGACAAAGATAGTTGATTTCATTGCAGTATGCATTGAGTTCAATGCTGGCTTTTCGCCCTACCCCACAACGACCGGAATCTTGCCGATCTTCATCTGCCACGCCTTTGGCCCAGTCTGGTGCACGCTCACGCCGGTGGAGTCGACCGCCACCGTCACGGGCATGTCTTCCACGGTGAATTCGTAGATGGCTTCCATGCCGAGGTCTTCAAAGGCGACGACTTTCGCGGCCTTGATGGCCTTGGAGACGAGGTAGGCCGCGCCGCCGACGGCCATGAGGTAGGCGGATCGGTTATCGCGAATGGCTTCGATGGCGACCGGGCCGCGTTCGGATTTGCCGATCATGGCGATCAAGCCGGTTTTCTCCAACATCATGCGGGTGAACTTGTCCATCCGCGTGGCCGTGGTCGGGCCTGCGGGGCCGACGACTTCATCGCGCACGGGGTCGACCGGGCCAACGTAGTAAATGACGCGGTTGGTGAAGTCGACGGGCAGCTTTTCGCCCTTTTCAAGCATGTCCTGGATGCGCTTGTGCGCGGCGTCGCGCCCGGTCAGCATCTTGCCGTTCAAAAGCAGCGATTGACCCGGCTTCCAGGCGGCGACCTCTTCTTTCGTCAGGGTGTCGAGGTTCACGCGGATGGCGGACTGGGTATCGGGTTTCCAGGTGATTTGCGGCCAGTCTTCGAGTCTGGGCGGCGTGAGGACGGCGGGGGCGGTTCCGTCGAGGTGGAAGTGCACGTGACGGGTGGCGGCGCAGTTGGGAATCATCGCGATGGGTTTGGAAGCGGCGTGCGTGGGGTAGTCGAGCACTTTCACGTCGACCACGGTGGTGAGACCGCCCAATCCCTGCGCACCGACGCCCAGTGCGTTTACTTTTTCCATGAGTTCGAGCCGGAGTTCCTCGGCGCGCGTGAGCGTTGCACCGCTCGCCGCCTTGTCGCGCAAGAGGTGGATGTCGACCGGGGCCATCAAGGATTCTTTGGCAAGGAGCGCGGCTTTTTCCGGCGTGCCGCCGATACCGATGCCCAGAATGCCCGGCGGACACCAGCCCGCGCCCATCGTGGGAACGGTCTTGAGCACCCAGTCGACGATGTCGTCGGAGGGGTTCAACATGGCGACCTTCGTCTTGTTCTCGGAGCCGCCGCCCTTGGCCGCGCAAATCACCTCCACATGGTCGCCGGGGACGATTTCGTAGTGCACGACGGCTGGGGTGTTGTCGCGGCTGTTCTGGCGCTTGCCTGCCGGATCGAGCAGCACGGAGGCGCGCAGCTTATTGTTCGGGTCGTCGTAGGCGCGACGCACGCCCTCGTCGACCATCTCTTGCACGCTGCGTTGGGTCTGCCATTGAACGTTCATACCCACCTTGAGGAAAACAACGGCAATCCCGGTGTCCTGACAGATGGGGCGCTTGCCTTCCGCGCTCATGCGGGAGTTGGTCAGAATCTGGGCGATGGCGTCTTTCGCGGCAGGGCTTTCTTCACGTTCCCAGGCAACGCCCAGCGCTTGGACGAAGTCCAGCGGGTGATAGCAACTGATGAACTGAAAGGCGTCGGCGACGGATTGGATGAAGTCTTCTTCACGGATGAGGGTCATGGGGCGCTCCGGTTGATTGAAACGATGTTGCGGCGAGTTTCAGGGCTGTTTATCCGGCTGCGCGGTCTGGTACATCAGCTTGTCGGTATAGGCTATGGCAAGCGCGGAAATGATGAAAGTGAGATGAATGGCGACTTGCGCCACCCAGTTTTCTGTCGCCAATGCCTTGTTGGGATCGTTGGCATAGATGAATGTTTTCAGAAGATGGATGGAAGAAATGCTGATGATGGCGGTAGAGAGCTTGATTTTCAGCACTCCGGCGCTGATGTGCGAGAGCCATTCCGGCTGGTCGGGATGGTCGTCCAGCTTGAGATGGGAGACAAAGGTTTCATAGCCGCCGATGATGACCATGACTACCAGATTTGCGATCATCACGAGATCAACCAGCCCCAGCATTATCAACATGACATCATACTCGGACTGGATGCCTGCGCCTGTTATCATGCGATATAGCTCGACAAAGAAGTAGAAGGCGAATACGCCCAGAGCCACAATCAGGCCGAGGTAAAGCGGAACCTGCAACCAGCGGCTACAGAAGATCAGTTTCTCTATCGAGGTTTTCATATTGTTCGTCAAGTTGCTCATTGCTTGTCACGCTCCGCATGTAAAAACGCGGCGCAGTCTAACACATTGTCCCCGCGCCTGCGAGAAGGCGCGGAAATTGCGTTTTTCATAACATTGGAAGAACCTACAAAGCCAATGCGCGAAGAGGTATCAATGGCGGGCAAATACAAGCATCCGCTGCTGCATCGTGAGGATGATCGCATACAAATAGTTACCGTCGCCAGGATTTTGGACGGAGCGCGGATTAACTTGCCTATGGGCAGAGGCGATACCGTCAAATCCGCCGAGGCTACCGGCGACGAAGATAAACAAATTGAGCTTATCATATAGGGGTTTGCGTTCCGCTCGCTCCAAGGGCTAATAACTGTTCCCTGATTACTGATTACTGCCCCCTGAAACCTGAAAAACCTTCCGGTCTTCCAGACGTACTGCCGTCAGCGCGCCGCCCCACAAATAACCCGTATCAAGCGCCAGCAGGGACGGCGAATTTACCAGACCAAGCGCCGACCAGTGTCCGGTAATCAATGTCTTTCCGGCGCTTTTTCGATCCGGCAGCATAAACCACGGCATACAACCTTCAGGCGCATTGTCCAGCCCGCCCTTGGCGACAAAATTCATCTCTCCCCTGGATGTGCAAAAACGTATCCGGGTCATGGCATTGACGATAACCCGCAGGCGATCAATTCCTTCCAAATCATCCGACCAGACATGCGGCTCGCTCCCCCAAAGACGGGCTACAAACGCCTGATAAGCATCGCCCCGCAACTCCGTCTCGACCTCGCCTGCCAACGCCCGCGCCTGATCCACGCTCCACTCCGGCAACAAACCGGCATGAACCAGACAGTAATCCCCATCCACATGACAAAGCGGTTGATGCCGAAGCCAGGCAAACAATTCCTCCCGATCAGGCGCATCCAGCACTTCCTGCAAGGTGTCATCTCTGGAGCGCCTTATCCATGCGCCTTCCGAAATTCTCAACAAGTAAATATCGTGATTGCCCAATACAGTCACGACCGCATCCCCCAGACTTTTGACACAACGCAAAGTCTCAAGAGAATCAGGCCCGCGATTGACCAGATCGCCGGTCAACCAAAGCCTATCCCGCTCAGGGTTAAATTCAATTTCCGCCAAAAGACGGGAAAAAGCAGCGAAACAACCCTGAATGTCGCCGATTGCGTAGGTTGCCATAGCTTTTAGAGTGGTTGCGGTTCAAGTGGATGCATTTTGCGTACCTTCTCTAACTGATCGTCATTCCCGCGAAGGCGGGAATCCAGTATGGATCTATTTAAGCAGAAACCGCTCTAAGCAAAGACTTCCGCTTGCCTTAAAGGGACGCCCTGTTCATCCTTGCCGGAAAGCAGCGGCTGCTCGCCCGCCAGCGGCCAGTCAATAGCCAAATCAGGATCGTTCCAGAGCAGACACCGCTCTTCGGAAGGCGCGTAGTAATTCGTTGTTTTGTAAAGAAATTCCGCCGATCCGGAAAGGCATAAAAACCCGTGCGCGAATCCTGCCGGAATCCAAAGCTGCTGTTTGTTCTCGGCGGACAGACGAACGCCCACCCATTTACCAAAGGTCGGCGAAGCGCGGCGAATATCCACCGCCACGTCAAACACTTCACCGACAATCACTCGCACCAGCTTGCCCTGCGCTTGCCGAATCTGGTAATGCAAGCCGCGCAGCACACGGCGCGCGCTCCTGGAATGATTGTCCTGCACAAAGCGCGCATCCGGCAGTCCAAGCTCACGAAAACCTCGCTCGTTAAAACTCTCGAAAAAAAATCCCCGCTCATCGCCAAAGACCTTGGGCGTAAAGAGCAAGACATCAGGAATTGCCAGCCGTTCAACCTGCATATTCATCACCCTTTTCCAACTTGTCCGTCAAAAGTCCAAGCAAATATTGTCCATAGGCATTTTTCGCCAGATTCTCCGCCAGCATTGTCAACTCCGCGTTATCAATCCAGCCCTGCCGCCAGGCCATTTCTTCCGGCGCGGCGATTTTTAGACCCTGCCGTCTTTCCACCGTCGCAATGAACTGGCTTGCCTCAAGCATGGATTCATGGGTTCCGGTATCCAGCCAGGCATAACCCCTCCCCATGATTTCGACATGCAGCCGCCCCGCTTCCAGATATTGCCGGTTGACATCGGTGATTTCCAACTCTCCGCGCGCGGAAGGACGTACCCGCCGCGCCGCAGCCACCACATCCGAGTCATAAAAATAAAGTCCGGTCACGGCGTAATTCGACTTGGGGCGGCTTGGCTTCTCTTCGATGCTCGTCGCCCTTCCTGCCGCGTCGAAAGCCACAACCCCATAGCGTTCCGGGTCATGCACATGATAGGCGAACACGCTCGCGCCCGACTCCCGCCCGGATGCGGAAGCCAGCAGTTGATGGAGCCTGTGACCGTGAAAAATATTGTCGCCCAGCACCAGCGCGGAAGGACTGCCGTCCAGAAAGTCCTCGCCTATCAGGAAAGCCTGCGCCAGACCTTCCGGTTTTGGCTGGATGGCGTAGGAAAGAGCAATCCCCCATTGGCTCCCGTCGCCCAAAAGCTGCTCAAAGCGCGGTATATCCTGGGGAGTTGAAATAATCAGAATCTCCCGTATTCCCGCCAGCATCAGGGTTGACAGCGGGTAATAAATCATCGGCTTGTCGAATATCGGCAACAACTGCTTGGAAACCGCCAGAGTGACCGGATACAGCCGGGAACCGGAACCTCCGGCCAGAATGATGCCTTTACGAGTCTGGGACATGGCGAAGAAAGAAAGTAAAAACCGTATCTTAACGGATTGCGGGACTGTCGTCCCGCAAAAAGGGCGGCTTAAGGCCGCCCTGAAACATTAGCGTTTCTGTCTCAATCGTCGCCGGAAAAGACCTGAAGAATGTGCAACAGGCTGACGAAGATGTTGTAAAGACTGACGTACAGGGTAACTGTAGCCATGACGTAATTGGTTTCGCCGCCGCGTATGATGCTCTGGGTTTGCCACAGAATCAAACCGCTCGACAGCAGGATAAACACGGTGGAAACCACCAGCGCCAGTGCTGGCATCGGGAAGAAGATGGTCACCACTCCGGCGAGAAAGGCGACGAGAATGCCCGCGAACAGAAATTTACCCACAAAGCTGAAATCACGCTTTGAGGTTAGCGCAATGATGGACATGGCAAAGAAGATTGAGGCCGTGCCGCCCAACGCCATCATGACTATGCCGCTACCGTTCGGCAGCGAAAGATATACGCTCAACAACGGCCCCAGGGTGTAGCCGAGAAATCCGGTCAGGGCGAAGACCAAAAGGACGCCCATGCTGCTGTTCCGAAATTTGGCCACGGCAAAAAAAAGCCCCAAATAGCAGGCTATGGTTACGACCGGGTGCAGGAAAGGCATCCTCAATGCAGCCGCGACTCCGGCAACAACCGCGCTGAAAGCCAATGTCATGGCAAGCAGCATGTAGGTATTACGCAAGACTTTACGCGCCGCAGGCGAAGTCAGATCAATCACGCTACCCTCGGTAGCGACCGCGCCTTGATAAGAATGCTCATTCATGCTCATGGGAAAACCTCCAAGAATGGTAAAAAACAATGGGAACCAGCAAACTTTATAATATAACACATCTCAAATCAACCGGCAATAGCGGGATAATTTGGCAGTATCTTGGTTTGAAAGTCTGCTAACACGATAGTGCGCTAAAAGCAAACCTAGGCTGTTATGCAAACAGCAATCCACGTCGGCTTCGCCGCCACACCCTTTAAAAAGCTGTGTCAATTCTGCATTGCTCGCAACACTTCATGTATAGTGCTTTCCGCAAATAACGATACGGTCGGGGGCGCGCTTTGCTTCCCTCTCCCGCTTGCGGCGTAGGGGTTAAAATTTTCAACCCCTGCAGCGGCATGGTTATAGTAGCTCTCACAGGCAGTTATTTCCCCACGCCCTATCTTGCGAACGAGCCTTCCGCAATCTGGCGTATCAAGGCGTCAATCGCGCCCTGGCCTGAAATGGCGTTCGGGTGGTTGATGAAAATCGTCATCGCGTAACGCCGTCCATTCACATCCTGCACGTAACCGGCGGCAGTCCTCACGCCATCCAGATATCCGGTCTTGATTCGGGCGCGACCAGCCGCCGCAGTCCCTTTCAGGCGTTGGTGCATCGTGCCGTCAACGGCGGCGACAGGAAGCGACGCCAGAAATTCCGGCATGGTAGCTGCCCTCCAGGCATGAGCCAGCATCCGGTTCATACTGTCGGCGCTGATTCGCTCTATCCGGGAAAGACCGGAGCCGTTCTCCAACACGAGTTCAGGAAAATCCAGCCCCTGCTGCGCCAGCCAGTCCGCTACCCGCTTCGCCGCCGCCTCCGTGCTGACCGCGCCATTACCGCCCAAAGCCAGAAAAACCTGCCTTGCCACAACATTGTTGCTCCACTTGTTCACATCGCGGACTATTTCGGACAGATGCGGCGAATCCTGCGCCGCCAGCAGGATTGCATCTCCTGGAGTATTTCCAGAACGAACCTTGCCTTGCAGCGCCCCCCCCAATTCCCGCCACAGGGAACGGAACAATCCGTCAATATAGACATCCGGCGAAAGCGGGGAAAGGAGCAGGAATCGCTCGCCGCAGCTTGCCGGAAAATCCCCCGCGATATCCAGATGTCCGCGCGTCCGGCGAACATCAAGCCGGTTACGCCAGCCGTCGCAACCGCCTGTCCCCAGGGCAACATTCGCATTGACCGTAATGCTGTCGTTCGGATTCTCCATCATGAACCGCACCCCGTCTTCTTCAGGACGCAGAATAAAACGCAAGGCGAAAAAATCTACCAGCAAGCCATCCGGCGCGACGTTGTAGGCGCGGAGCGGGCGTTTGTCGAAAGCGCCGGGATTACCCTGCGGAGCGCGAAAAAGAGAACGATCGAGCACCAGATTGCCCGTTATCGTCCTCACCCCGCGCTCGCGCAACAGCCGAAGCAGCCGCCAGAACCGCTCCTGGGTCAATACCGGATCGCCGCTCCCCTTGAGATACAAGTCGCCTTGCAGCACGCCGTCCTCATCCGGTTCGACCTCCGACCAGAAGCCGGTGCGCCAGGTGTTGCCCGGCCCCAGAATTTCCAGCGCGGCATAAGCCGTAACCAGCTTCATCGCCGAAGCCGGATTCATAGGCACATCGCCATTATGGGAAAACAAAAAATCATTGCCCTCCACCGGCTCAACCACCACCGATACCGCGTCTTCAGGGATACGCGCCCTTGATAACGCCTGCTGTACAGATTTCGGCAGTTCGCTCGCAAACAGCGGCATGGCGAAAAACAGCAAGGCAAGGCAAAGGCATAATCTCTTCAGGCTGGAAGGAGCGTAGCAAACCCCAACATCGCCAATGTTCCCCGGCGTGAAAGTCATCACCCGCCCATGCCATATACGCATGTACTTCATACGGTTATCTCACAACGTGTTGAGGTTTGCTACGATCACCTACGCGCTCCAGGCTGAAATCAGGCGCGGCAACCCTCTCCCCCGACCCCTCTCCCACAAGTGGGAGAGGGGAACTCTTGCAGACGGCAATGTAGTCCCCTCTCCCATTTATAGGAGAGGATAGCCATTCACGGCGTGGCCAAAGGCAGGGAGTGTGTGCGTAAAATGTACTCACTTGAGCCGAAACCGCTCTAAGCATATACCGCTCCTTCTTCCCCGGCGCGGTTTATTGTTTTCGGTTTCGCGCCCAGACCCCGGAAAAAAATCTCCATGATGAACAAAGCCTCTTCCGGCATGGAAAACAGGCTGCGGTTTTTCGTCCAGTTGAAAATCAGGCCGTTTATCAGCGATACCAGACCAATGGCCGCCTCGCGCGGATTAGCGGAAATTTGCCCATTTTCCCCCGCAAGCGTAAATGCCCGTTGCAAAACGCCGATGTGCTTCGCGTCCTCTTCCAGATATTTCCGGCGCAGCAGGGCTATATCGCCTACGTACTCGCATTTGTGCCAGAGAATTTCAAACACCCGCAAGAAATTCCTGTCATGCGCCAATTTTTCAAAAAATTCATTCACCCCTTCACGGACAAACCCCAGCGGATTTTCCGCAATCCACGTTTCATTATCATCGCTCCTGAAAAACAGGGGAGTGACAAGACGCTCCACAAGGCGCTCTATCATGGCGGCGAACAAGTCCACCTTATCCTTGAAGTGCCAGTAAATCGCGCCTCTCGTCACTCCGGCCTCGCGCGCGATGCCCGCCAAAGTCGCGCGGGAAACGCCATGTTCCCCAAACTGGATGATCGCCGCGTCAAGAATGCGCTCGCGGGTGATGAGCGCGTCTTCCTGGGTTTTTCTGACCATCAGCCTTCCTTGTCGGCATCCGGCAAGGCGCTGTCGTTTGCTTCCCCTGTTTGCTCCTGCCGCCAACCGCCGCCCAACGCCTTGAACAGTTCCACAGCGGCAGACAGATGATTGCGATGCGCCGCCAACAGGGAAAGCTCGGCGCTTGCCAGCGTCCGACGGCTATCCAGCGGCTCAAGAAAGCTGCTGTAGCCCTCTTCGTAACGCGCCATCGCCAGCCGTTCGCTATCGCGCGCGGCATTGACCTGCGCTTCCAGAGCGTCAACCGCCCTCTTGTAATAATCCAGATTGACAAGCGCGTCTCTCACTTCGGTAAAAGCGGTCTGCACGGTCATCCGATAGTTGGCAAGAGCTTCCTGCTGAACGGCGCTCGCCTGATCCACCCTTGCGCCGGTGCGACCCGCATCGAAAATCGGCATGGCAAGCGACGCGCCGTAAGACCAGATTCTCGCGGGCGAGGAAAACAGTTTGGAAAGCTCGGCGCTCTCGCTCCCCAGAAAACCTGTCAAGCCAATCATCGGGAAATAAGCCGCCTTGGCGACGCCGATATAGGCATTGGCCGCAATCAGGTTTTCCTCGGCCTGGCGCACATCCGGCCTTGCTTCAAGCAAGGAAGAAGGCAAGCCCAACGGCGGAATGGGCGGAAGCGGGATATTGCGGAAAAACTCCTGGTTTCGCTCTCCGTTTCGTCCTTCGTTTCGCTCTCCGGGTTGCTCATGCGCGTGCGCGGCAGCGATTACAAGGCCGGGTTGTCCGGTAAGCAACCCCAGCCGATTTTCGGACAACTCGCGCTGACGCCTAAGCTCCACCCATTGCGCGTGCGCGGCGGCGTGCGCGACTACGGACTGCTTCCAATCCAGCTCCGAAGACAACCCTTCCTCAAACCGCGTCCGCATGATCCGTTCGGTTCTAAGCCAGCTTGCGAGGTTGTCCATTGCGGCATCCAGCTCCGCATCCAGCATCCTGATAGTCAGATATTCCGTTGTCACCATGCCGGCAAGCGAGAGGACAAGCGCGTCGCGGGCAAAACGGCTGGAAAGGGCCTGGGCGCGCGCCGCTTCGTTTTGCCGCCGGATTCGCCCCCAAAGGTCCAGTTCATAGCCGACGACAAGGGCGGCGCGGTGGTTGGACGCAACCACTGGCCCCGTCATTTCCCCGCTGGCCGTCGTTCCGCTGGTACGGGCGCGGACGGAAGAAGCGGAGAGATCAACAGTCGGAAAATAGTCCGCGCCCGCTTCCCGCGCTGCGGCTTCGGCGGCTTCCATACGGGCGGCGGCGGCAACCAGATTCTGATTGTTGGCAAACGTCAATTCGACAAGGCGATCAAGTTCCTCGTCGCCAAAGAGCCGCCACCATTCCGGATTGATGGCTGCGGTAGCGGCATCCGGCGTTACGGCTCTATATCCTTCCGGCAATGTGGCTTCCGGGCGGCTATAGTCGGGGCCGACCGCGCAGCCGGAAAAAAAGAGGGCGGCAATCAAGCCGGGCGCAAAAATTCTATGGCTCATGGCGCGTCTCCTTTCACTACATGCCGATCTTCCGGCAACGCCCGCTTCCTGCCGCGCTCAAACCATTTGAAAAAGAGAGGCACGAAGATAATGGCGATAAAAGTCGCGGCGATCATGCCGCCTACCACGCCCGTTCCCATAGAACGTCGCGCCGCTCCGCCCGCGCCGGTTGCCTTGAAGAGCGGAAATACCCCCATCGTAAAGGCAAGCGAGGTCATGATGATTGGCCTGAAACGCAGTCTGGCGGCTTCAACCGCGGCTTCAACCACGCTCATGCCTTTGGCCAGATTATGCGAGGCAAATTCCACAATCAGAATGGCGTTCTTTGAGGCCAGGCCAATCAAGACCAAAAGGCCAATCTGGAAATATATGTCGTTAGGCATATCGCGCAGCCAGACGGCGACAAGCGCCCCCATAAGGGCGAAAGGCACCGCCATGATGATGGCTACCGGCAATGCCCATCTCTCGTAGAGCGCAGCAAGGATAAGGAGCACCAGGACTATGGCGAAGAGAAAGGCGGTCACTGCGGAACCGGCGGTCGCTTTTTCCTGATACACAGAACCCGTCCAGGCAAGCTGGAATCCTTCCGGCAGAACTTCGGCGACAGTTTCCTCGACCATCTTGATGACTTCGCCGGAACTGACGCCGTCACGGGCGGCGCCCATGACCTTGGCGGCGCTGAATCCGTTGAAACGCTCCGCCACTTCCGGCGCGTTGATAAATCTCACCGAACTGAACGCGGAGGTGGGAATCATCGCTCCGTTTCTGCTCTTCACATACAATTTGCCGAGATCCTCAGGCTTCATCCGGTATTCGCTCTCAGCCTGCATCTGCACCTGGTAGACCTTGCTGCCCAGATTGAAGTCATTGACGTAAAGAGCGCCCATGTTGGCTTGGAGCGTCGAGTACACGTCGCTTAGGGAAAGCCCAAGGGCTATCGCCTTTTGCTCGTCCACCTCGATGAACAACTGCGGCACGGTGGCGCGGATTGAAGTGGAGATGCGACAGGTCGGGCACTGGAATTCAGGGCGTTTGCCAAGGGCGGTCATGAAGTCCTGAATCACGTCGGCAAGCTGCACCGGATCATCATTGTTACGATTCTGGATATACGCCTCAAAACCGCCGACCGAGCCTAACCCGGTAATGGCGGGAAGATTGAACACGATAACCATGCCGTCGGTCATCATCTGTCCCATGCCGGAGAATTTGCCGGCCAAAGCGTCCGCAGACATGTCCTCCCGTTTCTTCTTTAAGCCCAGTTTCACCGCGATTCTTTCCAGCAACTTTGGCTCCGGTCGCTCGCTCCAGTTTTTCAGGTTGATGAACATGGTTCCCTTGCTGCCGCCGATCATGTCAAACCCGGCTACGGCAAACGCGAATTCGACGGCTGGATCGCTCTCCACCATCGCCGCCATTTGCTGACCCACGTTAACCGTGCGTTCCAAGGTTGCGCCATCCGGCATTATCATGGCGGCAAAGAGCGCGCCCTGGTCTTCCTGCGGCACAAAGCCGCCGGGCACGGTGCGAAGGAGCAGGACGCAAATCCCTATCACAGCGGCAAACGCCACCGCCCCTATCATGTCATGATTCAGCACAAATCTTACCGTTGAAGTGTAGGCGCGAGTAATCCCGTCAAACAGACGGTTAAAGGGGATGAAGAATTTTTCCACCAAGCGGTTCAGTTTTTGTTGCAAACCATCGCCGTTTTTATCTCCGTTGTGCTTGTGTTTCAACAGAAGAGCGCAAAGCGCCGGAGCGATTGTCAGCGCCACCATTCCGGAAAACACAACGGCAACAGCCACCGTCACCGCAAATTGTTTGTAGAGTTGTCCGGCCATGCCTCCCAGGAATGCCACCGGAATGAACACCGAACACAGCACAAGCACAATGGCAACCAACGCGCCGGATATTTCGCGCATGGCTTCCACCGCAGCGGCGTAAGGCGCCATTTTTTCTTCTTCCATCAGACGCTCGACGTTTTCTATCACGATAATGGCGTCATCCACCACAATCCCGATAGCAAGCACCACCGCAAACAGGGTCAAGGTATTTATGGTGAAGCCGAATAGCCAGAGACCGGCAAAAGCGCCGATCAGCGAAATAGGCACGGCAAGCATCGGAATAAAGGTCGCGCGAGAGCTTTGCAGGAAGACGTATATAACCAGAAGCACAAGAAAGAACGCCTCGTATAGGGTTTCCTGCACTGCGTCAATGGAAGCGACAATGAATCTGGTCGTATCAAAGGGCACTAAATAATACATGCCTTCCGGGAAGTCTTTTTTCATCTCCTGCATCTTGGCTTCCACAAGCTCGGAGACCTTCAGGGCGTTGGCTCCGGCCAACAGGAAGATGCCCATTCCGACCGAGTCCTGACCTTTTAGCATGGTGCGCGAGTTGTAGTAGTTCGCGCCCAGTTCCACTCTTGCCACATCTTTCAGGCGCAGAATGCCGCCAGGGCCGTCGGCGCGCAGCACGATGTCGCCAAACTCTTCTGGCTCTACCAGCCGCCCCTTCGCGTTGACGGTGTACATCAGCATCTGACCATCCACCACCGGCTCCTGCCCGATTTTTCCGGCGGCGTTCTGGCTGTTCTGCTCGCGGATGGCGGCGGCGATTTCCGCCGTGGTTATTTGCAGTTGCGCCATCCGGTCAGGCTTCAACCAGATACGCATTGAATAATCCTGCGCTCCGAATACCATAACGTCGCCGACGCCGGGAACCCTTTTCAATTCGTCAACGATATTGATGGAAGTGTAATTGGAAAGAAACAGACGGGAATGCCCCTGGTTTGAAGTAATACCATAGACTTTCAGGATGTCGGGCGAGCGTTTCAGAACCGACACCCCGTTACGCCGCACGTCTTCCGGAAGCCTGGGTTCGGCGATCTTGACCCGGTTATTCACATTGACGAGCGCCATATCCGGGTCGGTTCCGACCTCGAAGGTGACGGTAATCGAGATGGTTCCATCCGCAGTCGCTACAGAATTGAAGTAGGCCAAGCCTTCGGTTCCGCTTAGCTGCGCTTCGATAGGGGCGGCAACCGTTTTGGCAAGCGTTTCCGCGGAAGCGCCCGGATAGCTCGCGGAAATCGTGACGGTCGGCGGGGTAATCTCCGGATATTGCGCGACCGGCAAAATCTGAAAGGCCGCAAGACCGGCAAGGACTACGATAATGGAGACAACCGACGCGAAAATAGGCCGGTCAATAAAGAACTTGGAAAACATGACGGCTCCTTATTGTCCGGCCTGTGGCGTCCCGCCGGAAGCCGACTGCCCGCCAGGTTGCCCCGGCTGGCTCGGCTGTTGCCCGGGCTGGCCGCCCTGGCCCGGCTGACCCTGCGTTTGCGGCGGATGGGGCGCTACCGGATTGCCGGGACGAAGTTTGATGATGTTATCCACGATAACCCTGTCTCCCGGATTAAGTCCGCCCAGCACGATCCAGTTTTTGCCCGACCATTCGCCCAACTTGACCGGACGCGGCGCGACTTTGTTGTCCGCGTCCGCCAGCATTACCAGATTGGCTTGCGGGGTCTGCAATATCGCCACTTGCGGGATCAGATAAACATTCTCGTATTCGCCGGCGATCAACCGCGCCCGCGCGAATTGCCCCGGCAGCAGGCGTCCTTCAGGGTTGGGAAATTCCGCCCGTATCTGCTGGGTTCCCAGCGTCGTGTCAATGGATGAAGCGAGAAAATTGATCTGTCCCGGATACTCGTATACCGAACCGTCCGCCAGCACCAATTCCACGCCGGTAATGGCTCCCGGCGTCAGTCTGCCGCCGGGGAGTTTGGCCGATTCGCTCTCGGACAGGGAAAAACGCACCCAAATCGGGTCGTTTTGGCGAATTACGGTAAGCAGGCTGTCCGCGCCCGCGCTGATCAGGTTACCGACAGATTTGTCCGCGCGTCCCGTTATTCCATCCACCGGCGCGGTCACGTTCGTCCAGGAGAGATTCAGGGCTGCCTGTCTTAACGCCGCCTGCGCCATGTCGTCGGCGGAAGCCGTGTCGTCGTATTCCTTTCTGGAGATGGCGTTCATGTCCAGCAATCTCTTGAAGCGCTCCCGCTCCCGCGCTGTCTGGTCGGCTCTGGCCTTGGCTTCGGCGTAGGCGTTCTCGTAGGATGCGCGGTCAATCAAAAACAAAGGCTGTCCGGCCTTGACCATGTCGCCTTCCTGATAAAACTGCCGCATCAACAGTCCGCTAACGCGGGCGCGCACTTCGGTTTCCTTCGCGCCCTCGGTCTGCGCCGTGATTTCCAGCACACGCGGCGCGCTTTGCGGCTCTACGGCAATTACTGTCACCGGCAATACCGGCATCTGTTGCCCCGTATTCGGAGCTTCCGAACAGCCGACCATGCCGACCAGCAACAGGCAACCTGTTATTGCCAGTTTATCGCGGTATGAGATTCTCATATACTCTCTCCGGTAAAAAATCTTGCGTATTATACATACACGTTTGTATGTTTATGCGCCTCTTCCCTGAATGTTTCATTCTGTTACATTTTTGTCGCTCCTCTTCGGTTTCCCCTCTCCCATTTGGTCGAGCTTTTCATCGGGAGCTGGCGCTAGCTGACCAAGCGCGATTTTGATAGTCCAGGCTAATCAGGCAAAAGAAAACCCGGTGTATGCCCGGGTTTTGTCAGTTGAAGATTTTTATGATTGCGACAGCCAGGGTGACGGCTGCGAAGATTGCGCCCAGATTCCACTTGATGATCTCGACTTTTGCGTTTGCCATGTCGGCGCGTAATTTTTCGATGTCGCCTTGAGTAGCCAGCATTCTTGAATGAATCGTGTACCTGCTGTCAATGTTCTGATTGATTTCTTTGCCTAACAGTTCCGCCATTGCTTGGGCTTTTTCTTTCGATATGCCGATTTCCTGCAAGGCATCTGAAAACGTGAAGTTGAGGGTAGTCATGATGTGCGCTCCTGTTTATGGTTGGTTGAAGTGTAGCAGAATTGGCAAGTGTGTTGCAAAAACCATCTGGCCTGTTGAGCGCGCCTTTATCGCTTTTTGGAGCCTGGCAGATTGTGAGTTGGCGGCGGCAAGCTGTTGTAAAAAACCCGACAAAACCCCCGATATTGCGATTCTGTCCGCCTTAATGCGCCAACTGTCACTGAACTGTCAAACAAAACTTGCTTAAATAGCAGTCGAGATTTGGAATTCCCGTTGAACGGACAATTCAAATCCCTTTTCATTTCATCACAGGAGTATCTCATGCAGAAAAAAATCATCGCGCTCGCCGTTGCCGCCCTGGCTTCTGGCGCGGCATTCGCCCAGTCCGCTAACGTGACCATCTACGGCAGCGTAGATATGGGTATCGCCCATCGCAGCGACAATGCGGTTAAAGGGGTAAAGTCCCAGACCGCTATTGACGACGGCATCTCCGCCGGTAGCCGTCTGGGTTTCAGAGGCACGGAAGACCTGGGTAACGGCTGGTCAGCCCTGTTTACCCTGGAAACCGGGTTTGCCGCCGATACCGGCAATCTGCGCCAAAGCAGTCGCATCTTCGGGCGACAAGCCTTTGCGGGTTTTACCAACAGCAGCGTCGGCACGTTAATCGCTGGTCGTCTGTATGCGCCACACTATTCCCTTCTCTCCGCCGTTGATCCCTTCAAGGCCGGCACGGTCGGAATGTATCGCAACGTATTCGCGGCGGGAGTAACCACATCAGGCGAAAACCTGTTCGACCCGACCCGGGTGGATAACACGGTTGCCTACGTCAGCCCCTCCTTCGGCGGTTTCAACGTGACTGCGGCTTACTCGACCAACGCCATTTTGCAAGAAGCTGTGGGCAATGACGGCGATGCCAAGGTATACGCGCTTATGCCCCGCTATACCAACGGCCCCGTGGACATCGGCCTTTCCTATCACCAAATCAAATCCGACGGCACGGTAATTGTCCTCAAGCCAAAAATCACCAACTGGGCGCTGGCCGGAACCTATGATTTCGGCGCGGTAAAGCTGCACGCTTTCTATGATGAAAACAAGCTATCCAGCGATACGGCAGCCGCAGACGGCAAAAAGCTGAAGAGCTACCTTTTGGGCGTAAGTGTGCCGTTCGGCAAGAATGCCATCCAGGCTTCCTACACCGAGAGCAAGCTGAGAGCTGCCAAAGGCGAGAAAAGTTACAAGGCGAACCAGTGGGCGGTAGGCTACACCTACAGCCTCTCCAAGCGCACCAACTTCTACGCCGCCTACTCCGACATCAGCAACAAGAAGCAGCGCGCCGCCTTTGCCGCCGTGGGCGACAGCTCCAACAGCGGGAACGACTACCAGCAAGGCTTCCAGCTCGGCTTGAGGCATACATTCTGATTCATTCTCATGAATCCAAAGCAGGCGCTTTTAGCGCCTGCTTTTTTATGCCCGCGCCTCGTCATCCTGGCAAGATTTCACCCATTCCGCCCGCCTCGCGTTCATGCTCTGGTAAAATGCCGTCCCATCATGCTTTATCCGCTACTTCGTAAAACCTTGTTTGCCCTACCCGCCGAGCGCGCGCACTGCGTCAGCTTGAGCGGTCTCTCGTTCCTGGAAGCCGCCGGGATGCTCTCTCGCGTCCTTCCTCCGCCGGTGTCCGATCCAATAGAGGTCATGGGCCTGACATTCCCCAACCGGATAGGGCTTGCCGCAGGCATGGACAAA
The DNA here is from genome assembly GCA_009777245.1 of Betaproteobacteria bacterium. Taxonomy (GTDB): domain Bacteria; phylum Pseudomonadota; class Gammaproteobacteria; order Burkholderiales; family Rhodocyclaceae; genus Azovibrio. The sequence continues at coordinate 51,874 of WRMF01000009.1, read as the reverse complement.
AACGGCGAACACATAGACGCCCTTGCCGCGCTCGGTTTCGGTCACATCGAAATCGGCACGGTCACGCCGCGCCCGCAGGCGGGCAACCCCAAACCGCGCTTGTTCCGCCTGCCGCAAGAGCGCGCCATCATCAACCGGATGGGGTTCAACAACCACGGAGCAGACGCCCTCGTAGCCAACGTCAAACTCGCCCGCTTCTACAGACAAGGCGGAATCATAGGCGTAAACATCGGAAAAAATGCCGATACGCCATTGGAGAAGGCGGTTGATGATTATCTCTGCTGTCTGGAAAAGGTCTATCCCGTCGCAAGCTACGTCGCCATCAACATTTCCAGCCCGAACACCGAAAACCTGCGCGCGCTGCAAAAGACCGAAGCCCTTGACGATCTGCTCTTAAGCCTGAAAGCGGCGCAAACAAGACTCGCCGACCAACATGGTCGTTACGTGCCGCTGGCGCTGAAAATCGCGCCTGATCTTGCGGATCAGGATATTCAGGACATAGCCGCCGCCCTCAAAAAACACCGGATGGACGCGGCTATCGCCACCAATACCACCATTTCACGCACAGGAGTCGACCATCTGCCGCGCGGCAATGAAACCGGCGGACTTTCCGGCGCGCCTGTCTTTCGCCTTGCCAATCAGGCGCTGGGCAAATTGGCCAACGCCCTGCAAGGAGAAGTCCCCTTGATCGGCGCGGGCGGCATCATGAGCGGGGAAGACGCCCGCGCCAAAATCGCGGCAGGCGCCAAACTCGCGCAAATCTATACCGGCTTGATCTATCGTGGTCCCGCCCTCGCGCGGGAAGCCGCTCTAGCCATGATGAACGGTAAAACGAACGGCAAAAAATCATGACCGCATACTTGTTCCTCATTATCGGCGCGGTTCTGGTAAACAACATCGTGCTGGTGCAAATGTTGGGGCTTTGCCCTTTCATGGGCGCGTCCAGAAAACTCGAAACTGCTTTCGGAATGGGCGTAGCGACCACCTTTGTGCTCACTCTGGCGACGGGCGCGTGTTTCATCATTGACCACTATCTTCTGTTGCCCTTCGGCCTTGAGTATCTGCGTACCCTGGCCTTTATCGTTACCATCGCCGCCGCAGTCCAACTGACGGAAATGGTAATCGCCAGGACTTCGCCCGTCCTGCAGCAAACCCTTGGCATTTATCTTCCCCTTATCACCACAAACTGCGCCGTGCTGGGAGTGCCGCTCATCAACATTTCAAACAGCCATGACTTTGTGGAATCAATCCTCTTCGGCATGGGGAGCGCCATTGGTTTTTCGTTGGTTCTCCTCTTGTTCTCCGGCATCCGCGAACGGGTGGAAGCCGCCGACGTGCCGCGTCCCTTCAAAGGCGCGGCCATAACCATGATTATCGCAGGCTTGATGAGCCTTGCCTTCATGGGCTTTGCGGGGATGAACCGCTAATGGAAATCCTGGCCGCAATTTCCGTCATGGCGTTTGGCGCGCTCATTCTGGGCGCGGCAATCGGTTATGCCGCCGTCCGCTTCAAGGTGGATGGCGACCCGATAACGGATAAAATCAACGCAATTCTGCCGCAAACCCAATGTGGACAATGCGGTTATCCGGGCTGCAAGCCTTATGCCGAAGCAATCGCAAGGGGGGATGCGGAAATCAACCTATGTCCGCCAGGTGGCGAAGATGCCATTCGCAACCTGTCTGAATTACTGGGACGCGAATATAAACCTGCGGGAGAAAGTGTCCGAACAGAAACCCAACCCGGCATAGCCCTGATTGATGAAGCGGCATGTATCGGTTGCACGCTCTGCATTCAGGCTTGTCCGGTGGATGCCATTCTGGGGGCGGCCAAGCAAATGCACACGGTCATCATTCCCTTTTGCACCGGTTGCGAACTCTGCCTTCCGCCCTGTCCTGTTGATTGCATCGAAATAAAACCCGCGCCGGAGTCGCCGGAAAACTGGGCATGGCCCCACCCCGCCGAAAACAGGCCGTTTGCCGCGCCAACGCTAGAGCGGTTTTGATTGAAATGGATATATTTTACATACCCTCTCCCGGCCTTAGGCCACCCTCTCCCGCTCGCGGCATAGCCACAAGTGGGAGAGGGAACGACATTGCCGTCTGCAAGCCCTCCCCTCTCCCGCGCGCGGGAGAGGGGTCGGGGGAGAGGGTTGACCGCTACGTAACAGGCGACATCTGATGAGCGGGCAAAAAATTTTCAGCTTCCCTGGCGGCATCAAGCTCGCGCACCGGAAAGAAGCATCCTCGGAAAAGGCGATAGAGCCGCTGCCAATGCCGGACAGGCTGATTCTCCCCTTGCGCCATAGCGCGGGCAGCGCGCCAATGCCCATCGTGAAAACGGGAGAAAAGGTCAAAAAAGGACAATGCCTTGCCTCTGCCGAGAGCTGGATTTCCGCCAGCCTGCACGCGCCCACTTCCGGTACGGTGCGTGATATTGGCGATTACCCAATCGCGCACCCTTCCGGCCTTGCAGCGCTATGTATCGTCATCGAGGCGGACGGCGAAGACGCCTGGGTAGAGCGCCGCCCTTTCCTTGAAGATTCGGCGCGTCTGGGGCCGGAAGCCACCCAACGCTATTTGCAGGGCATGGGCGTTGTCGGCATGGGCGGCGCGGTTCTGCCAAGTCATGTCAAACTCTCGAAAGCGCCGGGAATATCGCTGGAGACGCTGATCGTAAACGGCGCGGAATGCGAGCCGTTCATCACCTGCGATGATCGCCTGATGCGCGAACGCTCCGACGAAATCGCCTCCGGCATAATTTTCCTGGTGGAACTTCTTGGGGCAAGGGAAGCCATTATCGCCATCGAAGACAACAAGCCGGAAGCGGCAGCCGCCATGCGCGCCGCCCTCTCCGCTCGTCTGGAAACCACGGCTAACGACATTCGCGTAACGATTATTCCCGCCGTTTATCCGGCAGGGAGCTTAAAACAACTGATTTACATGCTCACCGGCAAACGCGCTCCGGCTGGCGTCCTGCCCGCCCAGCTTGGCGTCCAGTGTTTCAATACTGCTACTATCCATGCCATTTGGCGAGCATTGGCGCATGGCGAGCCGGTCATCAGCCGGATTATCACCGTTACCGGCAATGTGAATCGCCCCGGCAATCTGGAAGCCCCGCTCGGTACACCCATTCTTGATATTCTGCGCTATGCGGAAGTTCGCCCGGAAACCGACGGCTGTCTGGTAGGCGGGCCGATGATGGGCTTTCTCCTGCCGAATTACGACGCGCCGATCGGCAAGGGCGCCAACTGTCTTATCGCCCGCTCGCCGGAATTTTTTCCGGCAAGAGCGCCAGAATCTCCCTGTATGCGCTGCACTTCCTGCGCCCAGGTTTGTCCGCAAGGTCTCCTGCCTTACGAAATGTACAGGTGGAGCCGCGTGAAAGACTTTGCCAAGGTCATAAACTATAACATCAATGAATGTATCGAGTGCGGCTGTTGCTCTTACGTTTGCGCGTCCTCAATCCCGCTTGTCCAGTATTTTCGCTTTGCCAAGGACGAGATTCGCACTGCGGCAAGAAAAAAGGAAGCTGCGGACAAGGCGCGGGAACGCTTTGAATTTCGCCAGTTTCGCATCGAACGGGAAAAGGAGGAACGATCCTTGAAACTCGCCCGAGCCGCCCAAAAATCCGCGGCTGAGCAGGCCGAAATCGCCGCAGCCGTAGAGCGCGTAGGTAGTAGCGGCGCGACAACGCGCGAACATGGAGAGAAAGCATGAGCATTTTCGATACAGGCGCATTTATTCCCGTAAATAATTATCCTTTTCCCTCTGGCGAGCGGGGAAGAAGCGCCTTTCTCCCCTCTTCCCCGATACCTCTCCCGTTTGTGGCTGCGCCGCGAATGGGAGGGGGTGACCGCAGGCCGGGCGAGGGTACACAATTAAGCCAAAAACGTTATCAATAATCCGCTCATGAATCCATTTTCCGCCCCTTATCTTCGCCGTCCGATCGGCCTCAGTCATTCCATGAATCTGGTGCTGTTGGCGCTCCTGCCCGGCATTCTTGTATATATGTTTCTGATCGGCACTGCCCTTATAGTGCAGATTGCCATTGCCAGCGTCGCCGCCCTGTTTTTCGAGGCGCTGCTCCTTTATTTGCGCGGCAAGCCGGTGCGGGAGCGTTTGAGCGATAATTCCGCGCTGGTCACAGCCTGGCTGATTGCGCTTACCTTTCCGCCGCTCTCCCCTTGGTGGTTGACCGTCATCGGCGTTTTTTTCGCCATCGTGATCGCCAAGCAACTTTTCGGCGGCATGGGGCAAAACCCGTTCAATCCGGCGATGATTGCTTTTGCCGTCTGCATCATCGCCTTTCCCGCCCTGATGTCGCAATGGCCGACGCAGGGACTGGCTCTGCCATTCCTGAAGCAACTGGAAATTATCTTTGACCTTGCCCCGCGTCTGGACGCGCTGACTTCCGCAACCCCCCTTGACGCAATCAAGACGGCGATGAAAACGGATACCCTGCAAGAGAGCGTGCAAAAACTCCTGATGAGCCAGGACCTCTACGGAACATTCGCCGGACGCGGCTGGGAATGGGTAACGATGGCCTATCTTTGCGGCGGCATCTTTCTTCTCATAACGGGAACTATCACCTGGCATGTGCCGGTGGCTTTCATTGCCAGCATGAGCGCCATTTCCCTGGTATGCTGGCTGTTTGACCCTTCCCGTTTTGCCGATCCGATTTTTCATCTTTTCTCCGGCGGGGCGATGCTGGGAGCGTTTTTCATCGCCACTGACCCGACATCCGGCTCATCCACTCCCAAAGGCAAAATTATTTTCGGCGCGGGCGCGGGATTGCTTGCCTATATTATCCGGTTGTTCGGCTCGTTTCCGGACGGCATTGCCTTTGCCGTGCTCATGATGAACATGACCGTACCCCTGCTTGATCTCTATTGCAAGCCCAAAGTCTTTGGCGCTCTCTCTTCCCTACCGGTCAAAAGGGAAGCGCCAATGAACGAGGATAAAGCGCCATGAACGCCGCGTTTCGCTCCTCAAGGAAGTTAGCGGCGATTCTCCTGGCGTTCGTTATTCCCTTTACTGGTCTGCTTGCCGTCGTGCATTATCTGACGCTGCCCGCCATTGAAGCCTCCCTTGCCGCCGCGAGGCTGGCTTTTTTGAACGAAGTGCTGCCCAAAAATTATTACGATAACGATCTGCTTGCCGATGTGCTTGTTCTGCCCCCCATGCCGGAGCTTGGGCAGACCGACGAGAGCCGGGTCTACCGCGCCAGACGGGACGGACAACCCGCCGCGCTGGCGCTGGAAGCCATCGCGCCCGACGGCTACGCGGGCAAAATCCGCATGATTATAGGGATTACCTACGACGGCACGATAACCGGCGTTCGCATCATGGAGCATCGTGAAACGCCGGGCCTGGGCGATTACATTGATTTGAAAAAGGACAAGAACAAGGAGTATCCCTGGATTCTCCAGTTCGACGATCTGAATTACCCCATCGTGCCTGATTCCCAATGGAAAGTGCAAAAGGACAATGGCCGCTTTTATTACCGCGCCGGAGCCACCATCTCGCCGCGCGCCGTCATTACCGCTGTGCATCGCGCTTTGCGCTTCGCCGCGCTCAATCGGGATAAACTGTTCGGCGAGGAAGCAGAATGAACCGGAAAACCTTGCATACTCTGGCGGTAAATGGCCTCTGGAAGCAAAACCCCTGCTTGACCCAAATGCTGGGGCTATGCCCGTTGCTTGCCATTTCCAGCAACATGGTAAACGCCGTCATGCTGGCGACCGCGACCCTTGTCGTCATGGCGCTTGCCAATGCCGCCGTCTCCCTCTTTCGCCGCTGGATTCCGCGTGAGATTCGCATTCCGGTGTTTATTCTTGTCGTCGCCTCGCTGGTCACGGTCGTTGATCTGATGTTCAATGCCTTGTTTCACGACCTGTACCTGATTCTTGGGATTTTCATCCCGCTTATCACCACGAACTGCATCGTGCTTGCCCGTGTGGAAGCCTTCGCGGGTAAAAATCCGCCTCTGGAATCCACGCTTGACGGCATTTTCATGGGGATTGGGCTGTTATGGGTGCTGGCGTTGCTCGGAGCTTTGCGCGAATTTATCGCGCACGGAACCTTGCTTGGCGGGATTGATCTTGTCATTCCCCACGCTACCGCTCTCCAGATTTTGCCGGATGATTACTCTGGTTTTCTGCTCGCGGCCTTGCCGCCCGGCGCGTTCATTTTGCTGGGATTTTTGATTGCCGGAAAAAACTGGCTGGATGAACGGGCAAGCCGAATAGCCGCCTCGCCCAACCCCGGCATAAGCCAGTCCGAAGCCGCAGTCTCGCCCGACCCTGTTGGCGCGGCTCAGCCCGGAGCCGCTTTGTCCGACTCTCCCGCCAAGCATACGAGCCTGTCCGCTGTCCAGGCGCCTGACTTAATTGCCAAGCGCACAAGCCGGATCGGAGCCGTTCCCGGCATTGCCCGCTGTCTGGCTGCCATGTTGTATGAATTATTATTGCTGCTGCTGGGCGTGATTGTCATCTTCTGGCTTGCTCCCCACATCCTGCTGGGCGCGCTTGCGAATATCGAACTTCCCGCCTGGGTTCAACAACTGCATTTCTTACTGCTCCTTGCTCTTTACTTTGTCTGGTTCTGGCTGCATGGCGGGCAAACCTTGCCGATGAGAACCTGGAAAATCCGCGTGGTTGACAAGGGCGGCGGGCCTTTGCGTCCCATGCAGGCATTGTTTCGCTACCTGGTGGCCTGGTTTAGCCTGCTATTCTTTGGAATCGGTTTTTTCTGGCGCATAGCCGACCCGGAAAGACAATTCCTGCACGACCGCCTCGCGGGCAGTCGGCTGGTGATTAGCGCGTGACCAATTCTCACCCGCTTTGTATACCAATAGAATATCTCAACCACGCCTTGGATCGGCAAAGCCGCAATGGTGTCAGCCCCCTTTTGAAAGGGTGTGGCGCCGTAGGCGGTGGGAGTTTGCAGGGAGTAAAACGCGCGCCCTGACCATCTCGTTACTTGCGGAAAGCGCCATAAAAGTCACTTCGCGCCGCGTTCCCGATTTCGGCGGCGGGCGGGCGCGGCGGGCGGGTCTGTTCCACCTTCGTCGCCTTGATAAACCGGGCTGGCAAACCATGCCGAGGCGACTTCGCGCAGTCCTACGAGGAGCGCCGCGCTGGCGGGCAGGGCGATTAGCACGCCGGTAAATCCGAACAACTGACCGAAGGCCAAAAGGGCGAAGATAACCGCCAGCGGATGCAGGCCGATACGTTCGCCGACGATATAGGGAGTGAGGGCGAAACTCTCGACTACCTGGCCGATGCCATAGACTATGGCGACGCCGATCAGCGGTTCCCATCCGCCCTGGAGCAGCGCGGTCAGCACGGCCAGCACCATTCCGCTTCCGAATCCGATATAGGGAATGAAGATCAGCATACCCGTGAGCACGCCGACCGGCAGCGCGAAATCAAGCCCGATCAGCGACAACCCCACGCTGTAATATACGGCCAGAATCAGCATTACCAGCATCTGCCCCCGGAAGAACTGCGCCAATACGCTGTCAATTTCGTTGGCAATCCGCCGCGCGCGCGGCAGCCAGGGGCGCGGCAGCATTCTTGATAGCCCGTCAATGATGCGCGGCCACTCCTGAAGCAGATAGAAGGCGACGAAAGGAACCATTAACAGGTTGACGAGCATCATGGCGACTTCCATGCCCCTGTGGCCGACGCGTTGCAGCATGGCAGGGATTAGGTCGTGCGAGTTGGCGAAGAATTGTCCGAGCCACACGCGAATCTGCGCCGCGTCAAGCTGGAGTTGCACGTCCAAATGCTCGTTCAGCGCGGGGGATACGTGCACATTGAACAGGTCAATCAGCCCCGGCAACCTCTGTGCGAATATCACCGCCTGTTTGTAGACCATCGGCAGAAACACGAGCAGGAGCGCGGCGAGCGACAGGATTAATCCAATTACCACCAATAACGCCGCCGCCGTGCGCGGCAGACGACGGCGAACCAAGGCGTTTACTATCGGATTGCACAGGTAGGCGAATATCGCTCCCAGCGCGAATGGCATAAGGATGGGCGATAGCAACCAGAGGAGCGTCGCCAGCGCCAGCGCGACGCCTGTCCAGGCGGCTGTTTGCAGGTGAATTGGGCGAAGGAAGGTCATTCAGGATTTCCGGTTTGGGTTCATGAGCCGACGCTTGCCGCCGCGCCTGCATAAAGGCTTAATATAATCTTTTGGCGGTATTGTCACAAGTATGTATGCGCTACAGGTGGGGTATCGGTTTTAAAGTAGGTTCACGATGGTGTGGTAAAAGCAAACCCCCGGCGGTCTTGCGGACGACAATAGCTCTCCCTTTATAGTTTCAGTACCAACTTTGGTGGATGTCAGACAAACTCGACAAATATGCTTGTGGACACACTGAAGTAATTCCCAAAAATCCCAATAGGAGGGGGGAGCGAACAAGCTCGCGCCCCGACCTCTTTCTCACTTTCCCGCTCGTTGGCAGGAGAGGGAACAAATCCCCTCTCCCGCTTGTGGGAGAGTGTGGCCACTCGCGGCGTAGCCAAAGTCCGGGAGAAAAAGTATCCACTTGAACCGAAAACGCTCCAGCTCATCCCTACGGGCTTATAATGCCGTTCTGATCGTAGGCTGTTCTTTTGCGCTCATTAATGAGGGAGAGCTTTCATGTCACATTTTTTTGCTGCGGCAGCGTTTTTGGTTGTCATTTTATTTTGCGGCGGCGGCAACGCATATGCCTCTGGGCTTTCCACGCAAAGCAAGGCGGAAATTGATTATCTGTTCTCTTATCTGAAAAATTCCGGGTGCCAATTCAACCGGAATGAAAAATGGTATGACGCGAGCGAAGCCGTTTCCCATCTTGATAGGAAGTATACATATCTACTCGAAAAGAATATGCTTTCTTCAACAGAGGATTTTATCGCCAAAGCCGCGACAAACAGTAGCGTGAGCGGCAAATTCTATTTGGTAAAATGCGGTAATGACGAGCCAATGCAGAGCGGCATGTGGTTCAGGACGATGCTTGAAAAATACCGTTCGGAAAAGCGTTAGGGCGGTTTCGATTTAAGCGCGTACATTTTTTCTCCAAGGTTAAAGCAGTCACGACGCTGTTAGCCCTCTCCCCCGGCCCCTCTCCCGCAAGCGGGAGAGGGGAGTTGTTTCCTCTATCACTTGTGGGAGAGTGCGGACACTCGCTTTTATGCCACTCGCGGCACAGCCAAAGGCGGGCGTGTGTGCGTAAAATGTACTCACTTTAACCGAAACCGCTCTAGGGGTCGGGAGATGCAGCCGATGATGCACAGGCAGCGGCGTTTCCTTCAGGAATATGCGCCAGAGTTATTTCGCCAACGATAATCCCCGCATACTGCGGTGTAAAACTCAAACGCCGACAGGCTTCATTCCACTCAAAAGGCTTTCCCGTGTAGGGATTGAGGGTTTCCACGTCAGCTTGTGCGAGAAATTCAGGAACCGCCTCTGGATTTTCCCCTGCGTCAATTCCAGCCAAGCGCAATTCAAGTAGAGCGCGGGTTAGTTGCAGCGAGGCTGCAAGGTCGTGAGATATGGCGATTTGTTTTCCATAGTTATAATCTGAGATTACCACAAAGCTGTACCCTATATAATTAAAGGGGTTCTGCAAAATATCCAGGATTTCTGTGACCTCTTCTTTTTCTTGGAATGCTTTCGTCACAGCATCATGGCGAACAGCGAATTCTGACGATGACAAGGATGCTAACTCTTTCCAATAGCGCATCCTTTCCGCATAAAGATTCACTGTGGCTTGCGGTTGGAAGAGCAATTTTTTCAAAAACGCTACGAATAGGCGTTTTTCGGTAATAAAATTGTGCCTCCCAAGGCGCAGAAGCATGTGAGCACGGGCATTCCACTCTTCTTCCAGCGCCCGCAAAAGACTCCGCTCTTCCGCAGAAAGTGGCGTGAGCAGACGGCGTAGGCACTCTAATTCAGGTGTAGAAAAATCAACATGCGTTAGCAGCAGTCGTAACAGACGCAGTTCTTGCGCGAGATTTGCTTTGGCCATCATAGCTGCGAAAAGCGAGATATCGCTTCTCATGAGCAAACGCCAGAGGAAGATGTCTCGCTCGAGAAAATCAAGCAAAGGTTCCCGGTCGCCAGAAAGCGCGACAAGCATCGCCTCAGAAAGCAGGAGACGCCGTACCTGGAAAATAACGCTTAATTTTTCTTCGTCAAACTCAATCGAAGTCTCCAAAGAAGGCAGCAACGTCTCGCTGAATGCAGCAGCAGATTGCAACGCCTCGTAGCGATGGACCAACTCGGCATTGTCTTTAAGCGCCTTGTCTATCTGTTCCTGTTGTTGAAGCAGTGCTTGCAATGAAGCCAACAATACGGCTTCATTATCTCCGCTGTACATTTCCAGTGTCTCCTCACAGCCACCGCATTCGGAAAATTTTAGTTTCTGCGTTTCCTCTTCTGCCGGAATCTTTGCTGCATTCTCAGTGACCACACCCCTTGAAGCGCGGACTTGTTCGTTGTAAAGCTCTATCCGTTCAGCGCCGACCTTCTTCCAATCGCTGCCAGACGGCGCGGTGAATCCAGCCATCATGACATAGCCGTTTTCGGCATCCGGCACAGCCTTTGCCTGATAGGAAAGCATGGCTCGAGCTTCTGGCGTCAGCGGTTCATCAACAAAATTGATGGATAATACCCAGACCAGCCATAGCGCCGCGCACAGTCCCGCTAGCAAAAAAAGACCAAGAAAACCCTTTACAATGGTTTTCAGCAAGTCATGGAATGTCATTTTTTATCTTTCAGTCAGAGTGTTTTGTGCGCCGCCGCTCTCACTATACACGATGCGCATGTGTTGAGTCACCCCGGCCTGAAGTCTGGGGATTCCTCGATACAGGTTAGAGAGCCTCAATGCTCCATAAAACGACTGTCTCGCTCGCCTCGCCATAAATGGCGAGGATTGCGCTCGACGCGTGTTCATGATACATCCGACTCGCACAAAAGCGCGGGGGAATATCAATTCCTTCCGCGCTTTGCAATTCATTCCCCTTGAGACGGGGACGGGAAGCGCCCTGTCAACTCGATCGGATCAGATAGTCAAAAGCGCCAAGGCTCGCCTTTGCGCCTTCGCCCATTGCGATGATGATCTGTTTGTAAGGCACGGTCGTGCAATCACCGGCGGCAAAAACTCCGGGCAGGGAAGTTTGCCCATGCGTATCAATCACGATTTCACCGTTGGGTGCGAGCGTCAGCGTGTCTTTTAACCAGTCCGTATTGGGGAGAAGGCCGATTTGCACGAAAATCCCTTCCAAATCAAGACGATGCAGATCACCGCTTGCCCGATCCTTGTAGGACAAAGCGTTCACTTTTTGCCCGTCGCCATGAACTTCGGTCGTTTCCGCTTCGGTCAGCACAGTCACATTGCCAAGGCTCGCCAGCTTTTTCCGCAAAACCGCGTCGGCGCGAAGCTCGCCGCCAAATTCAAGCAAGGTGACGTGAGAGACAATGCCCGCCAGATCAATGGCGGCTTCAACGCCGGAATTACCGCCGCCGATGACCGCAACCCGCTTGCCCTTGAATAACGGCCCGTCGCAATGCGGACAATAGGCAACTCCCCGGGCGCGATATTTGGCTTCGCCGGGCACGTTCATTTCCCGCCAACGCGCCCCGACCGCCAGAACCACGGCCTTGCTCTTCAATTCCCCGCCACTGGCAAGGCGAATGGTAAAGAGACCGTCGGCATTGGCGGGGAGCAGGCGTTCAGCCTGTTCCAGATTCATCAGGTCAATCGGATAGGCGCGCATATGCTCTTCCAGAGCCTGCGCGAGTTTCGGCCCTTCGGTATGCTCGACGGAAATAAAATTTTCAATGGCAAGCGTATCAAGTACCTGACCGCCCAGACGAAGCGCCGCAACCCCGGTTCTGATACCCTTACGCGCCGCATAAATGGCGGCGGCGGAACCGGCAGGGCCGCCCCCGATCACCAACAGATCGAACGGCTCCTTTTCCGAGAGTTTTTTTGCCTTGCGCTCGGCAGCGCCGGTATCCAGCCTGGCGAGGATTTCTTCCACGCTCATCCGCCCGGAACCGAACGGCTCGCCGTTCAGATAAACGGCAGGCACGCCCATTACCTGCCTTTCCTCGATTTCATGCTGAAACTCCCCGCCCTCGATCATCGTGGCTTCAAAAGCGCGATTCAAGGCGGCCATGGTGTTGAACGCCTGCACCACTTCCGGGCAATTATGGCAAGTGAGAGAAACGTAAGTCTCAAAACGGAAAGAACCGGCAAGCTCCCTGATTTGTTCGATGGTGTCAATATCCAGCTTGGGAGGCACGCCGCCAGTTTGCAGGATGGCAAGCACGAGGGAAGTAAATTCGTGTCCCATCGGCAAGCCCGCAAAGTGAATGCGCGGAACCTCGCCCATGACCGCAACGGAAAAAGAAGGACGGCGCGGGTTCGCGCCGTTGAAGCCGAGCTTGATTTTGTTGGACAGGGAAGCAATTTCTTCCAACAGTTCCCGCATTTGCCGCGCGCCCTCGCTCTCGTCCAGAGAAGCGGTCAGCTCAATGGGCATGAGCAATTTTTCAAGATAGACCTTGATTTGTTCCTTGAGAGAATCGTCCAGCATGGCGCGTTCCTTTTCGGTTGAAGAATCTGCTATTGCGTTTGCGTAAGTTTTACGCATTCATCCGCCGCTTGGCGAAAGGGTAGCGAGTCTGAATTATAGCCCGTCTCGCCAAAAAATCATGCGCCGCCTACAAACCCTCGCCCTTGCGGCGCCACCTTTAAAAAGTGGCCTTGGATTGGCTCCTAGCGCGACGCAAAGCCCGCTTTTGGCTTCGCCGCGAGTGGCTTCGCCGCAAGTGGCTTCGCCGCAAGTGGCTTCGCCGCGAGTGGCTTCGCCGCAAGTGGCTTCGCCGCGAGTGGCTTCGCCGCAAGTGGCTTCGCCGCAAGTGGCTTCGCCGCGAGTGGCTTCGCCGCGAGTGGCTTCGCCGCGAGGGTAGGGCGGCAATTTTCTTCCCTCTCCCGCTTGTGGCTGCGCCGCGAGCGGGAGAGGGGTCGGGGGAGAAGATCAGGCGTCAGATTTTGCCGACCAGATCAAGTCCGGGCTTCAGGGTCTTTTCGCCCTCTTTCCATTTGGCCGGGCAGACTTCGCCGGGGTTTTTGGCCACATATTGCGCCGCCTTGATCTTGCGTAGCAATTCTTCCGCGCTGCGCCCTATGTTGCCAGCGTTGATTTCGATGACCTGAATCCTGCCTTCGGGATTGATTACGAAAGTGCCGCGCTCGGCAAGCCCCATCTCCTCGATCATCACGCCGAAATTACGGCTGATCGCGCCGGTAGGGTCGCCCACCATCGGGAATTGGATTTTCCGGACGGTGTCCGATGTATCGTGCCAGGCTTTGTGGGCGAAATGGGTATCGGTGGAAACAGCGTAGATTTCCACGCCGAGTTTCTGGAACTCGGCGTAACTATCGGCCAGATCGCCAAGCTCGGTGGGACATACGAACGTGAAGTCGGCAGGATAGAAGAAAACGACAGACCACTTGCCTTTCAGCGTGGCTTCCGTGACTTCGAGGAACTTGCCGGCTTGAAAAGCCTGGGCTTTGAAGGGAAGAATTTCAGTATTGATAAGAGTGTGCATCGAAGGCTCCTTGAATGGTTGAGAAAGAACGCCATGAACCGGCGAATGACCGAAACAGAACGTATGGGCGGCATGGTAAAAGGCTTTTTCCTTTTATGCCAATTATTTTTGTTCATGCCTGCGATAGACCTTGGCTATTGAAGCGTGAGCATATGTTTGTGGAATGCTATTGTAGGGATACCAAAGCTACGCAGAATAGCGCCAGGGAAATCCGCGCTTGATAGAGAGTATCAACAGCAGTATCAGGGAATAACCTTGCCAGATTTAACAGGAAGAGGAAGAGATACAGCAAAAGCCTTGAGGCATTAAGCGATACCCTCTTACTGTTCTTTCATCAAAAACAGTACAAAAAAATCAATATAAAGTGAGCAATCCCCTTTAAAAAGGGAGCTAACACCAACGCTGCTTTGCCGCCCCGCGCCGCGTCGCTGCCGTAGGGGCGAATAATTATTCGCCCCTACAACGCCCTTCGCCCGTTTGTGACTTAGGGGTTAAAAATTTTTAACCCCTACAGCGGCGCGGTCACTCTTTCGCACAGAGATTAACCCGCTCGTCATTCCCGCGCAGGCGGGAATCCAGTACGGCGCTATCGGTGCGGAAAGGCTCACCTGGATTCCCGCCTGCGCGGGAATGACGATTGATTGGGTGTGCGAGGCTCTCCCTCTCCTGTACGCCCTACGAAAAAAACGCAGATCACTATACCTACCCCGGCAGGGAGAGATCGCTTGCCCGTCGGGGCAGGATGATGCGTACCTGATAGCGATCATTGGTTGCGTGACGTTCAAGCCGGGCTTCCATGTCGTAATAGAGGTCAAGGCGTTGGCGAATGTTGTCCAGCGCCATATGATTGCCGGAAGGATTGCGATCGGCGCTAACGGCGCTGTTGGTTATTTCAAGCTGGAAAAAATCGCCTGACAGACTTATGCGAACACGGATTTCGCCCCCCTTGTCCGAAGGTTCAACGCCGTGATAGACGGCGTTCTCCAGCAGGGGTTGCAAAATCAGGGGCGGCACTCGCATGTCTTCAGGCAATGCTTCCACTTCCCAAAAAACGCGCAAACGCTCTCCCAGGCGCAGCTTTTCTATTTCGAGATACCGGCGTCCGAGGGCGATTTCTTCCGAGAGCGGCACGAGTTCGCGCGGGGTTTTAAGGAGAGAGCGAAAGAGTTCGGCTAGGTTTTCCAGAACATTTTCCGCATTCTTCGGGTCGCTTCTCATCAGGGCCAGTACCGTATTCAGGGCATTGAAGAAAAAATGCGGGCGGATTCTGGCATTCAATGCGGAGAGACGCGCTTCTTCCAGACGCGGCGACAAGGCTTCCGCTCGCAGTTCAAAATAAAAGAGCAGACAGGCGGCGACCGTGACCGCCATGAGACAGGAACGCCAGATGTCGGTGGATTCAATAAGCGCGAGGAAATACATGCCGTCATGCAGGAGCATGGCGGAAGCTCCGACAAGAAAGAGGACGAAGGCTTGCGCGAGACGGGGCGGACAGCGCCATAGGAGATCGCGGAAGATTGCCAGCAACGGAAGATTGATGAACAGCATAGGCTCGACCCAGGCCGAATTTACCAAAACATGCCCGATCCAGCTTTGCATACTGTTTGCGCTGGCCAGCGCGGCTCCGATGGAAAAGAGATTGGCTGCCAGAGCGACGCGGAAGATAACGCCCAGGTTGCGCCAATCCGGCAGGGGGTGTTTTTGCCGTATACTGCCCATTTCCTAATCTTTCCTTTCAGGTCAAAAGTCGCATGAACAATCCATCCCAGCAATATACATGGGACGGGGTTTTTTCTGAACCCGTTTCCTATATTGTCAAGCGTTATACCGCTTCTGTCCATTTCGACAAACGCATGTGGCGGCAGGACATACGCGCCTCGATCGCGCACGCCCGAATGCTTGCGCGGCAAGGTATTTTAAGCGAAAACGATTTGGCCGACATTGAGCGCGGCATGGCGCTTGTAGAGGCCGAGATCGAATCCGGGCGCTTTGAATGGTCGCTTGACTTTGAAGACGTACATCTCAACATCGAAAAACGCTTGACCGCGCTTGTGGGCGAGGCGGGCAAACGCCTGCATACCGGACGTTCCCGTAACGATCAGGTGGCGACCGACATCCGCCTTTATCTGCGCGACGGAATAGATTGCCTGCTTGATTTGCTGAAATTGTTTCAGGAAGCTCTCGTTACGCTTGCCGAGCGGGAAGCGGCAACGCCGATGCCCGGCTTTACCCACCTTCAGGTAGCGCAGCCCGTTACTTTCGGGCATCACATGCTGGCTTATTTCGAGATGTTCTGGCGCGATTCCGAGCGTCTCCGTGATTGCCGACGGCGCGTAAACCGCCTGCCGCTGGGCGCGGCGGCTCTGGCGGGCACGACTTATCCGATTGATCGGGAATCTGTCGCCGTTGAACTGGGGTTTGAGGCGGTTTGCGAAAATTCGCTTGACGCGGTATCCGACCGGGATTTTGCCATTGAGTTTTCTGCCGCCGCCGCGCTCTGTATGACCCATATCTCCCGTCTTTCCGAGGAATTGGTGCTATGGATGAATCCGCAGGTAGGGTTTATCCGCATTGCGGATCGTTTCTGCACCGGCTCTTCGATCATGCCACAGAAGAAGAACCCGGACGTGCCGGAGTTGGCGCGCGGCAAGACCGGGCGGGTAAATGGCAATCTCATGGCGCTCCTGACCCTTATGAAAGGCCAGCCGCTTGCTTATAACAAGGACAATCAGGAGGACAAGGAACCGCTGTTCGATACTCTGGACACCTTGACGGACACCCTCGCAATTTTCGCGGACATGATGGGAACCGGCATAACGGTGGTTGCGTACAGAATGAAAGAGGCGCTTCATGCGGGTTTTGCTACCGCTACAGACCTCGCGGATTATCTGGTGAAGCGGGGAATGCCTTTTCGGGACGCTCATGCCGTCGTGGGCAGTGTCGTCAAGTTTGCCGATAAGCAGGGGGTTGATTTGCCGGACTTGACCTTGCCGCAACTCAAGGAATTTTCTCCCCTGATTGATGAGGATGTGTTTTTCGCGCTAACAGTTACAGGCTCACTCGCTGCCCGTAACCACATAGGCGGAACCGCGCCTGAACAGGTCAACGCCGCTATTGATCGGGCGCGTAAAAGGTTAGGCGCAGAGTGACAGCATAGCGGTTTCGGTTCAAGTGAGTACATTTTACGCACACACTCCCTGCCTTTGGCTACGCCGCGAGTGGCATCAAAGCGAGTGGGAGAGGGGACAACAGCAAGCAGAGCGTGGATGTCTCCCCTCTCCCATTTATGGGAGAGGGGTCGGGGGAGAGGGCTTACCAAACCAGCTTTCAGCTTGAAGAAAAAGTGTATATGGACTGAATCCCATGACAGATATAGAGGCTTTGTTCAAAGACCGGAAAATGAAGGTCGAGCTGCTTATCGCTTTTGGGTTTTCTGAAAACGAGAGCGCGTACACCTATTCCACTGATTTAATTGACGGTCAATTCGAAATGATTGTTACTGTAACAAAAGATGGAAAAGTGTCGGCTAAAGTGATTGACAGCGTTTTCAAGGATGCCTATGTGCTCCATCGTCTCCCGAATACAAGCGGCGAATTTGTCGGCAGGGTTCGGCAGGAATACGAAAATCTGCTTGTCAGGATTGCCGATGACTGCTTTGAACCCGATGTGTTCAAAAGCGAGGACGCAAGACAGGTTATTCAATATGTCAGGGACAAATATCGGGATGAACTTCAATTCTTGTGGAAATTTCCGGGCAGCGCGGTTTTCCGGCGGCAGGACAATGCGAAGTGGTATGCCGTCCTGCTGATTGTGTCAAGGAAAAAATTGGGACTGGACGAAGAGGGCATGGTTGACATCATTGATTTGCGAGGCAAACCGGAAGATATAGATGCTTTGGTGGATGGAAAGAACTATTTTCCGGGGTATCACATGAACAAAAGACATTGGCTTACGATATGTCTTGACGGTTCCGTTCCCGTAGAAGAAATCTTTTGCCGGATTGACGAGAGTTATACCCTTGCGGCAAAGCGATAGCAACCCCCTGCCCGCTAGGGCGGGCGCGGGGTTGCAGGTATATTGCCTTCCGTATATAGTGATTCGTATAAATATCCCGAAATTATGTGAATTACCATAGTTGTTTCTGTAAATAACGCAACTGTCAGGGAGAGCGCTGCACTCCCATCTCCCGGCCTTTGGCTACGCAGCGAGTGGTCACACTCTCCCGCTTGCGGCGTAGTTAGCACCCTGATAGTCTCGTTATTTTCAGGAAACCATAGCCTGGAAAAAGTAGTCGTTCAAGCGTCAATATCAAAGGTCAATGCTATAGCCGAGGCCGCGATGAGTGACGATTGGGTCTTTACCGGAGAGGGCGGCTCGCAGTTTGGCGCGCAGGGTCTTGATGTGGGTGTCGACGGTGCGATCCACGGTTTCTTCGGCATCCGTCCACACCTTGTCCATCAGCGCGGCGCGGGAGTAGACGCGCCCCGGGTGTTCGAGCAGGCAAATGAGCAACAGGGTTTCATAGCGGGTGAGGTTTAGCCATTGCCCTTTGCAGGCGATGCGTAAGCCTTCGCGGTCGACCTGAAATGCAGGCGCCGGAGTATCGCTCGGCGTATTTTCCGGCTCATGGCTTCGCGCGCGTCTCAAGATGGCGCGAACGCGCGAAACCAGTTCGCGGGGGCTGAAAGGTTTGGAGACATAATCGTCCGCGCCCAGTTCCAGCCCGACTATGCGGTCGACTTCCTCGGTTCGCGCGGTAAGGAACAAAATCGGCACGTTTGAGCTTCGCCGCACTTCGCGGCACACGTCAAAGCCGTTCATGTCCGGCAGACCTACGTCAAGAACGACAAGCGCGTAATCTCCGCTTGCCGCGCGATTGATTGCCTCGCCGCCCAGCATACAGCTATCGGCCTCAAAGCCGTTGGCGGACAGCGCGTAGAGGAGCGTGTCGGCAATGGCCTGTTCGTCATCAACTATGAGAATTTTCATGGGGTCATATGGTAATGGCTTCCAAAATGGAAAGCCAGTATTTCACGCTCGCTTCACATCTGCCACACGCCGACTTCCTTGGCTGTTCACATAAGCGTTTTATGCTCTGCCTCGCGTCGGTCGGAAAAATCCGTTTCCGGCGCGTTTATCCACAAACAGGAGATTGACATGGAAACGCATTCTGCAAACGCAACAAATCTGGAAAAATTCCGCAACTTACGCTCCTCTCTAACGGCAAAGTTTGTCGGCGTACTCTTTTTGACCTTGCTTCTGATGATTCCGTTGGGACTTGTCGAGGATCAGGTCAGCTCCCGCGCATGGTATCAGGATCAGGTGACAGAGGATATCGCAAGCGCCGCCGCATCATCGCAAACCGTGATCGGGCCGGTTCTGGCGGTTCATTATCGGACGAAAACTCCTGAGAGAAGCTACTATGACTCAAAATCAGGCACGATAGCCACAGAAGCAGCCAAGGTCAATGAACGGGTTGTGTACATCCCGGCAAAAAGGCTGACGATCCGGGGCAACGCCGGTGTAGAACTTCGTAAGCGCGGCATTTATCAGGCGAGGCTGTTTCATCTTGATGCCGAGGCAGAAGGCATGTTTGAGGCGCCCGCCGACATGATAAAAATCACGGATGGAAGCGAATTCATGGACGCCAGAGCTGCGATCCTGTTCAGCGTTTCCGATCTGCGCGGCTTTGCTTCCGACCCGGATGTGCTTGTCAACGGAAGGACGCTGCATTTCAGGACGCCGAACGACAAGCGTTTTGAGGCGGTGATGAGCGGCAGCCGCCTGGAGATCAACCTCGGCGCGTGGCTTCCTGACCAGGCGCGCAATATCGCTTTCTCTTTCCCGTTGAAGCTGACCGGCACAGAAGCCCTGGCCATCGCGCCCACGGCAGAGAACAACATTGTCGCATTGACTTCCGACTGGAAGCATCCGAGCTTCGGGGGGCGTTTCCTGCCGCGCAAGCACGAGATCAACGCGGCGGGTTTCACCTCGGAATGGGAAATTTCGCAACTCTCGCGCAATCTGGATCATGCTCTCGATAATCAACGAGGAGAAGCCTTGACAATAAGGTTCATTGAACCTGTCAACATCTACCTGCAAGCGGAACGGGCGGTGAAATACGGCAGCCTCTTCATCGTGCTGACCTTTGCCGCGTTCTTCATCGGCGAAGCCCTGCGCCGTCGCCCGATGCACATCATGCAGTACGCGCTGGTGGGTTTGTCGCTATCCATCTTCTTCCTGCTTCTGATCGCGCTTTCCGAGCATCTGCCGTTTGCCTGGGCTTACCTTGCGGGCGCTGTCGCCTGTATCGGGCTAATCGTCATCTACCTTGCCGGAGTGTTCGGCTCCAGCCGCATAGCCGCATCCTTTGGCGGCGGGCTTGCCGCCCTCTACGGGACACTCTACGCCATCCTGCAACTGGAAGATACGGCATTGCTCATGGGCAGCCTGCTTCTCTTCGCAGCCCTTGCCGCCATCATGTTGAGTACTCGCCATTTCGACTGGTATCAACTGAAGCAGGGAAAGATATAATTCCGCAAGCACGGGAGAATTAGCATGATTACGATTCGGGAAATGCGAAATCGCCTGTTCCAATGGAGAGCGCCGCGCCTTCCGGGCTGGCTGGCTGCGCTGCTCTGGTGGATATTGCTCGCGTTTGTTGGCATCTGGGCGGGATTCTGCTTCAAGCGCCCGGACTTTCTGTTTCTGCGCGTATTCGAGACACCGCTCATGCTTGTGCTGGTCTCTATCGCAATCTGGGGCGCATGGCGCATCCGCAAGGTTGCCGCGCGTTCGTCGCGCAAACTAGAGTCGGGGTTGCGGCTGGCGTTGGGCATATTGCTGGCGGCGCTCGTACTCGGTCAGGAAGGGTGGTTTCGCTGGCAGCAATATCAGATTCTCCGGGGAGATGCGGAGTTGTCCCGCATTGGTCAACACTTCGTGGTGGGGTTTTGGGATTTTGACGACGTGAAACCTCTGGTCGAGCGCGGTCTGATCGGCGGCATCTACATCACCCGGCGCAACCTGGAGGGCGAAACCATCGCCAGCCTCAAAAATCGCATAGACGAATTACAGGCTTTGCGTGTAAAGGCGGGATTGCCGCCGCTGTTTGTAATGGCGGATCAGGAAGGAGGAAAAGTCTCCCACCTCTCCCCGCTTCTTGCCCGTATGCCGCCGCTCTCAAGCCTTCTTGACGATGGCATGGAAAATCTGGAATTGCGCGCCCGCGCCTACGGCGAACAACAAGGGCTTGCTCTGGCCGGAGCGGGCATCAACATGAATCTTGCTCCGGTAGTTGATTTGAAGATCGAACCAACGGAAAAATGGAAGGATCGGCATACCTTGATCGGGCAACGCGCCATTGCCGACGACCCGTGGATCGTGGCCAGTATCGCCGCCGCTTATGGCAAAGGTCTGCTCGCTAGCGGCGTGCAGCCTACCGTCAAGCATTTTCCGGGACTTGGTCGGGTCAATGCCGACACGCATCTCGTCAAGGCTTCCTTGACGCTTGATCCGGCGGAGCAGTCCGCCGATTGGCTGCCTTTCCGCGAAGTCACCGCCCGTACCGGCGCGGCAATGATGCTCGCGCATGTGCGACTGCCCGACATTGACCCGGAGAAGCCGGTGTCGCTCTCCCGTATTGTCGTGCAGGACGTGCTGCGTAAGGAAGGCGGAGGCGGCTGGAATTTTCAGGGGTTGCTGATAACCGACGATCTCAACATGGGCGCGGTCTACAATGACGGCATCGGTCAGGCGGCGATTGCGGCGCTGGACGCGGGAGTAGACCTGATCCTGATTTCATACGACCCTGACCAGTATTACCGCGCGCTCTACGCAGCCTGGAAGGCATGGAAGCGGGGAAGCATCAACGCCGACCGCGAGATTGAGAGCGCAAACAGACTCACCCGATACTGGCGGCAGAAACAGGCAAATTCCAACAGGAATTGAAGGAGTTATAGCGATTTCCGTAAATAATTATACTTTCCCCAGAGCGATCAGGAGAGTGAGAGCCTTGCTCCCACTTCCAATCACCTGTCATTCCCGCGAAGGCGGGAATCCAGCGCTGCATCAAAATTTGTGACTGATGTTCAGTATGACTAGAAGCGGGAATGCTGTTCCTCTTGCGGTATGGGAATGTCGTTCCTGTTCTGGAAACCTATCGCAACTTTCAGCGCCGTACTGGATTCCCGCCTTCGCGGGAATGACCGATGGATTATAGTCTGTGCGAAAGAATAACTGCGCCCGATAGTCGTTTTATTTGCGAAAAGCACTATTACGGGGATACGCCCTGGTGGGCGAGGGTTTGCAAGTTGCGTGATTTTTTTAATTACAGGAATGGCTATATCTCGCCATTGTGCAATAATCCTGCCTGGCTTGTGGTAATCTTCGCTTTCTACCGGCTTGTCACGTCGCCATGACCTCTGAACCTATGACTGCCCCGGCGGAAGAACTCTCCGCCGACGTTTCTTGTGAGACCGAAGCAAAGCAGGCGCAAGACCCGCGCGAACTGCTTACGGAATTGCGGACGCGCTTTGAAGTGTTCCGCAATTGTCAGCCGCTTGCCATCGGCATTGACAAGGCCGTTCGGGCGCGCTTGCCGGAAGCCAACCGGAAGGCATTGCGGATTGCCCTTTCCATGCACACCCATTGCAATCGTTATCTTCGCCTGCTTGCCAAGGCCGAAAAACGCTTCAATCTGGACGGAGAGCCGGTTGCCGAGGTCAGCGAAGAACACCGGCAATTCGCCACCGCCGCGCTGAAAGAGCGCCTGCAACGTCAGGGTGAACAAATGATCGCCGACAAGCCGGACAAACCTTCATCCGGCAAACGCTTCCGTCCCCAAAAACAGGTCAACGGCGCGCAGGCAAACGACAAGAATACAACAACAAAGGCGCGAGAAAAAGGCAGGAAATATCCTGAAAAAAGCGAAAACCCGACAATGAGCGCAAGCGAAACGGGAACTCATGACGAAAGCTCTCCTGAACCACGCGCCGGGGTGGAGCAAAAGCCTGATCGCAAAAAACATGCCGCCAAAAAAGCCGAAAAAACCACAAGCAACGCGAAAAGCCAATCTGCAACCCTCTCTGAAAAACTTGCCCTGCTGACAGAAAAATTCGGCAGGAAATAATGAAAGACAAAACTCCATCCATTTCCGTAATTATGCCGCTGTATAACAAGGCTGAATTTGTCGGGGAAGCGATAGAAAGCGTGCTGAATCAGACGTTTACGGAGTGGGAGTTGGTGATAATGAACGACGGCAGCACGGACTGCTCGCCTGGAATAGCAGCGGAATATGCCCGGAAAGACGAACGGATCAAGCTGCTGGAGCAACCGAACGGCGGCGTTGTAGCGGCGCGTAACAACGGGATAGCGGCAGCGGCAGGCGAGTATATTTATCCGCTGGATGCCGATAACAAAATTTCCCCGGATGCGTTATCAAAACTCCTTGCCGCAGCAAGGCTTGGTCTGGGCGACGTGATATATTCCGACATGGAGCTGTTCGGAGCCAGGGAAGGATTGTGCGCGCCGGATCTTCCGACGCGGGAAAATATGATTCACAAGAACTACGTCGACAATAGTGCGCTCTATAAAAAAAGCGACTGGGAAAAATACGGCGGGTACGATAACAATATGAAGGACGGTCTGGAAGACTGGGAATTCTGGCTTAACTTCATTGCGGACGGAAGAAATTTCTACCGGATTCCTGAACCCCTGTTTTATTACCGCTTTTTACCGGAATCCAGAAATAACAAACCCTCGCAAGGTATGCAAGATGTCATTGCCCGGCTTAAGGAGCATGTGCGGACAAAACATGCCGCGCTCTATGAAAATCCTCTTATGGATTTGCCGCTAGAGCAGGGAGAACGTCTGGCGCTCTCAATCCCCGCGAATTATCCGAGGATTCAAAATCCGAAACTGATAATGACCCTGCTGGTAAAGAATGAGTCTGACATAATCGGGCGCAACCTCGAATTTCACAAGGCAATGGGTGTTGATGGCTTTATCGTTACGGATAATATGTCAACCGACGGCTCCCGCGAGATTCTGCAAGAATACAAGGACTGGATTCTGGACATCATTGACGAACCCGACCAGAATCACAATCAGGCCGAATGGGTACATCGCATGGCTGCATTGGCGCGGCATAAATATCATGCGGACTGGATCATAAACGCTGATGCGGATGAGTTCTGGCATCCGCAATCTGGCGATTTGAAGGCGGAAATTTCAAGCAGCCCCGAAAACATGCTGTACGTTCCGATGTGTCACATGCTGGACAAGGGCGGCGACTGGATTGACAACACGGATATGATCCAGGGGATTTTGCAGGAACACTTGGCGGAAGGACTTATCGCCGCCGGACGGTTGTGCAAATGGCATCCATACGGACAAACCCTGCCGAAAGTTCTGGTTCGCGCAATGGAATACACGCATATCCATGATGGCAATCATCACGCCCAAATGGTCGTAATGCACCCCCCGCATATATCGCGCGACATCATTATTTATCATTTTGGCAGTCGCGGGCGCGAGCATTTCAAACGGAAAATGCTGGCGGGCGGCAGGGCGTTAGAGCGCAACACGAAGCTGGGCGACAAGCAAGGCGGACATTGGCGCTATTTTTACAACGGATTCAGGAACGGCTCTTTGGACATGGATAACGAGTATGACAAATATGTCGGAAAGTTTTGCGCGATTGAAATCGCTCCGTTATTGGTCAGGGACGATACGATAAAAAGGTTTTTTGCCGAGCCGCAAACGGCCTGAAAACCACTTTCCGAAAAGGATATTGATCGTGTCATGCCAGACCAATGACTGCCAAAACTGTCTATATTTTTTCATCACTCATGAAGTGGCTTTTCCCTATGGGTGTCGCGCCATGAATTTCAAGAGCCGCAGCCTGCCCTCGCAGGAAGTGGAAGAAGCCAGCGGTTACGCCTGTCTTTGTTTTCAACCCCGCTCCCAGAAAAAGCCTGAATGATATGACTTTTGACTACGATTTTCCCCTTCCCCTTGCGGAAGTCATTAAGGGTAATGTCGCGCTTGCGCTTGCCGAAGACCTGGGTCCTGGCGACTTGACCGCAAGCCTGATTCCCGCTGAGCGTAACGCAAAGGCACTGCTTATCAGCCGTGAGGCGGGCATTCTTTGCGGACAAGCCTGGTTCAATGCCTGTTTTATCGGTCTTGACCCGACTGTCAGGATAAAATGGCATCTTGAAGAAGGCGCGACAATTTCCGCTGGGAAAACCCTGTGCGAAATTTTTGGCAACGCCCGAGCCATTCTTTCCGCCGAGCGCGCCGCCTTGAACTTTCTCCAGATGCTTTCCGGCGTGGCAAGCCAGACGCGCCAATATGCCGATTGCGTCCGCGATACCAATGCTGTCATCGTGGATACCAGAAAGACCTTGCCCGGTTTGAGGTTGGCGCAAAAATACGCCGTCCGCATAGGCGGCGGGCAAAATCACCGCTTCGCGCTCTGGGACGCCATTCTAATCAAGGAAAACCATATCGCGGCGGCGGGCGGCATTCGTCCTGCTTTGACTGCGGCGGAAAGCCTTGCCGAAACCGAGCCTTGCTGCCGCTTTGTTCAGATAGAAGTCGAAAATCTGGCAGACATGGAAACTGCCATCAATGCCGGGGCAACCATGCTCCTTCTCGACAATTTCAGCGTTCCCCTGCTCAAACAAGCCGTCGCCATAAACCGCCGCTACGATAGCCCCGCTATCCTTGAGGCTTCCGGCGGAGCAACGCTAAAAACACTCGCCCAAATTGCCGCAACCGGCATTGATCGCATCTCCATCGGCGCGTTGACCAAAAACATCAAGGCGCTGGATTTTTCCCTGCGCGTTATCCCGAACTGAACCTCACCGGACACGCCGGAAGGTCAGATTGAAACGGTAATTTGAGTTAGGACGAGCTGCGTCCGCCTTGATCGGCGCTATTCCGTGAAAAAACAGGCGCGCCGCGCCGCCCCAGACAAAAACATCGCCTTCTTCCAGGATGATTTTTTGCGTCTTGTCACGCCTTGTCGCGCCGCCGAACAAAAAAACGGCAGAGAGGCCAAAGGAAAAAGAAACTATCGGCTGGCTAAAATCCGCCTCGTCCCGATCCTGATGCAGTCCCATCTTTGCGCCAATGGCATAGCGGTTTATCAGGCAGGCTTCCGGGGAAAAATTCGTAAAACCCGCTTCCTCCGCAGCCTTGATCGCCTCTCTGCGAAACCGCTCCGGCATCAAGGGCCAGGGCTTGCCGCTAATCGGATCGGCAGCGGCATAACGATAGCCCTTGCGGTCGGACACCCAGCCAAAATCGCCGCAGTTCGTCATCGCCGCCGAGATAGTCTGCCCGCCCGGTGTCAGCATATGACGAAACGGCGCTTCTGTCGCTATTTTTTCGACCGTCCGCAAATAATCAGCAGCTTCATCCCGCAGCCGCGCCTTGAAAAACATCGCGCCTTCCGCAACTTCCACGGGCGGTGCGCCAAAGAGAGCCGAATTCATCCTGTATCACTCCTTTCCAGAGCGGCGAACATTTCCTTAATGGCCGCGACTTTTTCTTCCAGCGTCGGATAATGCCCGTCCAGCGCGATTCTGTCCTGCCCCGCGAAGCGATAACGCCTATCCTTTTGCACGAGCGCGATAATCCTGGTCGGGTCCAAAGCTGAATCACTCGAAAAATCAGGATTAAAGGAAACCAGAATGCGATCATCGGCAGCCTCCAGCTTTTTCACCCCAAAAGGACGAATGAAAAGACGCAAGCGATGCGTCGCAATAAGGGAGCAACTCTGCAAGGGCAATACGCCGAAGCGGTCTATCAATTCCTCCTGCATCGCGTCAATTTCATCGTCCCGCTCGCAGTTGGCCAGCCGTTTATAGAGGTTCAGACGTTCCTCAACATCAGGACAATAAGTATCCGGCAACAGCGCCGGTACGGAAAGGTGAATTTCACCGGACAGGCCAAGCGGCGCGGTCAGATCATCGGCGCTCACATCCCTGCCCGCCTTAAAGACAGCAACCGCGCGATTCAGCATATCCAGAAATACATTGAAGCCAACTTCCTGCATCTCGCCCGCCTGGTTTTCCCCCAGCACCTCCCCCGCGCCGCGAATTTCCAGATCGTGCATGGCAAGATAAAAGCCGGAACCCAGCTCTTCCATAGCCTGAATTGCCTCCAGACGTTGCCGCGCCTGCTTTGTCATCCCCTCTTCCACCAACAGATAAGCGTAAGCCTGATGGTGGGAACGCCCTACCCTTCCCCGCAACTGGTGCAACTGGGCAAGGCCGAATTTATCCGCCCGATTGATGAGAATGGTATTGGCATGAGGATTGTCAATGCCCGTCTCGATGATGGTCGTGGAGAGCAGGAGATTGATTCTCTGCCCCATGAAATCGCGCATTACCCGTTCCAGCTCGCGCTCCGGCATTTGCCCATGTCCGACCGCAATGGTAGCCTCCGGCACAAGGTCGGCAATTCTATTTCGCATTGCTTCGATAGTGGCGACTTCGTTATGCAAAAAATAAACCTGTCCGCCTCGCTTCAGTTCGCGCAGCACCGCTTCCCGAATCAGTCCGCCGGAAGAAGGGGAAACAAAAGTCTTGATGGCAAGCCGTTTGTTGGGCGCGGTGGCAATAACGGAAAAATCGCGCAAGCCTTCCAGACTCATGGCAAGAGTGCGCGGAATCGGGGTAGCGGTCAGGGTCAATACATCCACTTCGGCGCGTAGCGCCTTCAACCTTTCTTTCTGCCGTACCCCGAAACGATGTTCCTCGTCAATCACCACAAGGCCAAGGCGGGCGAATTTCACCTCCCTGCCGAGCAGTTTGTGCGTGCCGAGAACAATGTCAATTTTTCCTTCCGCCAGATCACAGAGCGTCTCCGCTGATTCCTTTTTGCTCCTGAAACGGGAAAGCTCCGCTATCCTGACCGACCAGTCGGCAAAGCGATCCGTAAATGTGCGGAAATGCTGCTCGCACAACAGGGTGGTCGGGCAGAGAATCGCCACCTGCCTGCCGTCCTCCACCGCCGCGAAAGCCGCCCTTAACGCGACTTCGGTCTTGCCGAAACCGACATCCCCGCAGACAAGCCGATCCATCGGCTTGTCTGATCTCATATCCGCCAACACCGCGTCAATGGCTTCCTGCTGATCCGGCGTTTCCTCAAAGCCGAAACCTGCCGCGAACGCTTCAATGTCCGCTGCTCCAAACTCGAAGGCGTAACCTTTTCGGGCGGCGCGACGGGCGTAAAGGGCGAGCAATTCCGCCGCCGCGTCCCGCGCCTGTATCGCCGCCTTTCTTTTTGCTTTTTCCCACTGCCCGGAACCCAATATGTGCAGAGGAGCATGTTCCGGGTCTGCGCCGGAATAGCGGGCAATCACCTGCAACTGGGCAACCGGCACGAAGAGCTTTGCATCCCCCGCATAATGGATTTCCAGAAATTCCACCTGCCCTTCGGCTGTATCCATCCGCGCCAATCCCATGTAACGCCCTACTCCGTGCGATTCATGCACGACCGGAGCGCCCACTTTCAGTTCGGCAAGGTCGCGCAGCCAGTTATCCAGCCTGCTTTTCCGGCGCTGCCTGGAGCGGGGACGATCCGCGTAAAGCTCGTTTTCGCTGATGAGAGACAATTTGTCGTCAAGGCGCAAACCCGCCTGCAAGGGCGCAATCGCCAGAGCCGCCTTTTCTTCGCCGCCCAGAAAAGCGGCAAAATCATCAACAACCGGAAGGGAAAGACCACATCCGGCGAAAAATTGCGCCATCGTCTCCCGCCGTCCGGCGGATTCGGCTACAACCAGCACACGCCCCGGAAAGCTCGCCAGAAAACCTTCAAGAGCGGCAAGCGGGTTTTCGGAACGCCGATTGACCGCGACCGGCAAGGCATCTAATACGGGCGAACGAATAATCTCCGCCCGCCCTCTCTCCTTTACCCTGGTGAAAAATTCTTCAGAAGAAAGAAACAGTGCCTCCGGCGGCAACAGTCTGGTTCCGTGGGTGACGGAATCGCCGCGCAGCATGTCGTAGCGAGTGCGGGTATCCTGCCGGAACGCTTCCAACGCTCCCGCTACGTCGCCATGCGTCGCCAGCACTGAGCCGGACGGCAGATAATCGAACAGGGTCGCGGTCTCGTCAAAAAACAGGGGCAGGAAGTATTCGACGCCCGCGCTGGCAATGCCTGCGGAAACATCCTTGTACACCCGGCTTTTGCCGGGATCGCCTTCAAAACATGCGCGAAATTTGCGGCGAAAGGTGGCTCTTCCCTGCTCGTCCAGCGGAAATTCCCGCGCCGGCAGAAGACGAACCGCCTCCACCGGACAAAGCGTGCGCTGGCTCTCCACATCAAAAAGACGGATGGATTCAATTTCGTCATCAAAGAGGTCAATGCGAAAAGGCGATTTTTCCCCCATCGGATAAAGATCAATCAGGGAGCCGCGCACCGCGAATTCTCCGGGCGCGGCAACCTGGGTCACGCGGGCATAACCCGCCAATGTCAATTGATTGATGAATCGCTCGTTGTCGAATTTTTCGCCTCTGGCAAAGGAAAAGGCATAAGCCGCCAGAAAGGAAGGCGGCAGAAAGCGGGCTATCGCCGTTGTCGCCGCAACCAGCAATACCCGACACTCTCCCCGCAACATTGCCCAAAGGGTCGCCAGGCGTTCGGAAATCAAATCCTGATGCGGCGAAAAACTATCGTAAGGCAGGGTCTCCCAATCCGGCAGAAGATGGGGACGGGATGCCGGAAAAAACCAGGCGATTTCTTCCTGCAACCGCCGCGCATCCAAGGCATTGGCCGTGATTACCGTCAATATGCCCGGACTTTCCGCCCTTTGCCTGGCAATGTCGGCGAGCAGCAGAGCGTCCGCAGAGCCGCCCGCAACCTGCCATTCCACCTTGCGACCAGGCAAGGGCGACGGGGCAAGGGAAAGAAGGGATAAAGTCTGCGCGTTCATCATAAAACTAACGTTCAAAGCCAAGCGGCAAACCCGCCGCAGGCGGGTCTGTCCGGCTTGAGCGCAAAGTCAGGCATCGCGTACTTTGGCATACATAACATTGTCAATAAGTTGCCCATCTTTGAATACGCTCCTGCGCAGGACGCCTTCTCTGATGAAGCCAACTTTTTCCAGCACTCGCATGGAAGCAGGATTCCAGGCAAACACAGGCGCTTCGAGACGCACGAACTGCGGTTGAGCAAGTGCATGTGTTGCCAAGGCACTGGCCGATGCTGTAGCGATACCTCTGCCCCACAATGACTCACCCAACCAATAGCCAAACTGGCCGGTGTACTGGCCGATGCCTGTGCCTGCGATGATGCCAATGCCACCAACAGCCTCACCGCCGACCTCAATGGCTAGATAAATGCTGGTACCGGGACTCGATGCGATAGAGAGCCACTGAACCGCGTTGGTTTCAGTGTATGGATGCGGGAACATCTCGGTGAGGTTGCGCCAGATATTGCGATTGTTGGCGTGCAGCAGCAGGGCAGCTTTGTCCTCAGGCCGCCATGAGCGAAGAACGCAACCCGGAAGATTTGTTGAAATATGCATACTGGGGTTTTTCTGGTGACCTAACGTTTATGTTAACCGGCACCCAAGCGCGAAGCGATTGGATGTCCAGCGAGCGAAGGGAGCGGGGTTGAACATGTTGTTGTGACACATGGGTAGTGCTCAGGTACAAGGCCAACCGAACGCGCAATCCGTAAAGTATACCGCTTTCGCTTACCAGTCGATCTTGGAATGTTTTTTCTCCTCTCCTCTACAGTAAACTCGCTAACACGCTTGTGTTCGACTCTCCCGCCGGAGAGGTTGCCGGATGTTTTGCCGAGAGTCACTGTGAAGCCAGCAGGGTGTTGAAGGAGGCCATCCTTGTAGGTCATTGGAACGACCTCATCGGGTAAGCGGTCAACGTCTGAGATGTGATAACTTGAATATCTTGCGTACAAGGTATGCGCCGGTCGCAGGCCGTCCGCTTGTGCGCAAGACACAAGACCAACGAGTCCGCGTTTCGAATGGCAATAATAGTCGATTTTGGCATATTCAAAAATCGGCTTTATCTTAGCAAAATGATTCCAATTCCCCTACACAGCGATGATTACTCGGCGCTCGTCTCATTGCTGCGCACAGCGCGGAAAGAGGCTGGCCTTACTCAAGTCGAGTTGGCTACGCGGCTGGGTGTCGAGCAGTCTCTGATAAGCAAGATTGAGCGTCGGGAAAGACGACTAGACGTTGCTGAACTCCGCATTTTCTGTGCTGCTTTGGGTATTGGCTTATCTGAATTTGTTTCGAAATTTGAAGCAACTCTCGAAGGACACACCGAGGAGACATCGAATGACTGGTGAGGGAGAACAGCATGCTTCTGAATATCCGGCAAACGGAGCCGATTGGACAGAGGAGCACTGGCAAATGTTCCTTGAGGAGCTTATTGAAGAAGGGATAATATCTTGGCGAGAGGTAACAGCGACCACTTTGGGAAACCTTAATCCGTCTCAGGTTGGCACCTCAATAGCGTCCAAAAAATCATTTCAACGCCACTTTCCACCCCGAAAATGCTGGGAAGCAGTGCGTACCTGGCATTTTATGCAAAATGGAAAATGCGCTGATTGCGGTACTCGCGTAGACCTGCAGGCTGACCACGTAATTCCGAAAGAGTTTGTTGGAGACGTGGGTTTATCTGTGCAAAAAGAGATTCCAGACTTGGTTCGGCAAGACTGCGCACGCATTGTGGCCGAAATTAAGGCGAGATTGGTAGGCCTACTTAATCGGCACAACTACACAGGCGTACAGGCGCAACTCCTGGATAATATTTCGGGGGATTTATATAACGCACTAACGTCTGGAAGTATACGTACTCAGAAAGACCTTGAAGATGTTGCCGACCGCCTGGACAACATGATTCTTCGATGCAGAAGACACAATGTTATCCGCAGACCTTCGCACGCAAACGGTGGACTGACATTCCTGACTGCTGAAGCTGGTCTTATGTGGCTTTTGTTTGTGCATCGACCTAGCAATTACAGATGTTTTCATAACCTTTGTCGTGAGTATGGTCTCACGATGGCGAACATTAGATTTGAAGAAGCTTGGGCAATGGCTAGATGGCTCCAGCAAATCGGTTTATATGAAATTGAGCCTGGCAGCAAATACTCTCATGCGCCAACGATTTCCTCTCTGGATAGAATCGCCTGATGTGTTCCCTGATTCAGTGCGCTACGATAGGACATAAAGAGATTAAGAGCGAGGTCAAAATACTCCTTCTTCTTCTCGATACAGATCGTCTCGCTCACGAAGCCATCGAGCGCACGAGCAGTTGTGCCGCTTCCTCCAAAGGGATCTAGTACTCTCCCCCCTTTTGGCAAGAAGGGACGTAAGAGATTTGGAATATCCGCCGGGAAAGGTGCGGTGTGGCCGTGTGTATTCTTGCCCTTTACCATTTTGTTCACTGGTTGAGCACGGAGGACTGCTGGCATGTTGCTCAGTACTCTCTGTGCCATATCCGTCGGCGGTTTTACAAATACGAGAATATGTTCCCAGCAATTAAATGGAGCCTGATAATATGGTGAAAAATTACCAGCATTGAACCCACGTTTTCCTTCGATTTCACCTTTATCCCAAGTTATGGCTCCGGCCAGCTGAAATCCTACACGTCGGAACAAGTCCGCAGTGTAGGCACTTAGTACTAGACGTTTCTCGCCCATGGCTGAAAAAACAATACTGCGCTCATTGTCGAAGTAGTCGAAAATATTATAAAGATATGTTGCCCCTGGTTTGAGGACTCTAAAGCAACTCTTTGCAATAGAGAGCATGTCGTGCAAATAGCAATAGATGTTCGACCATTGAGAATACTCTCGTGCGTTGAAATAGGGAGGGGAAGTCACTGCTCCATCGAAATAGTTATCCGGAAATCCTTCGAGCACTGTACATGAGTCGCCGTGAACCATAGTCAAGGAACCAATGCAGCATTGATTGATACTACTGGCGTTCTCCCGCCCTCCTACGTCCGAAGAAAATGCATACCTCTTGAACCAATGCGAGTCGAAGAAGCACGATGCGAGGTTCTCTTCGGTAGTCATAATATCTTCGTGTCGCACAATTCGACGGCCTAGCGAGTCATTCGGATCATTGATACCAAAAAGATATACCCCATCTCCATGCAATGAATAATGGCGAATTAACATTTCGACGGCATCGTCAGCTGTGCGACCAATCTGAATGTCTCGCGACCATCTTCGAATCGACTCTGGTGAAATTTGGCTCTCTATCTCATCAATAGCTTCCTGCATCAGCAAGGATTTAAA
The DNA here is from genome assembly GCA_009777245.1 of Betaproteobacteria bacterium. GTDB lineage: Bacteria > Pseudomonadota > Gammaproteobacteria > Burkholderiales > Rhodocyclaceae > Azovibrio. Next base: position 18,971 of record WRMF01000009.1, on the reverse strand, counting down.
CGAATATCGCTTTCCTCGATTGTATTTGCTTCTATCCGGGCAAAGAATATTTCGACACTCCCAACTGCGTACACCCAAGCTCGGGTAGGAATTTCCTTGAACATTGTGCGTTCTGCATGCAGGGCATGGGATTAATGTTTCGTCCCTCTTGTTCTTTTGAAAAAGAAGTAGAAGCGACTCAGAGCCGACAAGAGAGCCAGTCGAGGGAATGCAGACAAATATGTCTTTGTATGTAAACCCTTCATTTGCAAGGTCAAATCGGGCATTAGACTCATCAATGCCGTTTACGTAAGAGACGGTCTCGGCTTTGATTTGGCTGGTTTTAAAGTATGTGTTGGTGAGCATTACCTCATCATGCTTTTCAGCAAAAAGCATGATGTCGGAGCAAATTTCCCATGTTACATTTCGTCCGTCAATAACTAGCGGTTCTATCCAATAGGCTAAATACCCGTGATTTTCGAGCATCTTATAGCTCAATGCCGTCTGGCCGAATAGAATTAATCGCAGCGTTTCAAGTGAGCCGCACGAATCGGCAAAATTTTGGTCAACCTTAGCAATATCCAGTGTCCTCGTTCGCGAGTAGAACTGTGGTTGTAGCTTTCTCAACTGCAGCCAGAAAGACCGCTCGTATCTTTCATGGCTGTATGCGGAATCGAAGAATTCATGCATTACCTCTTCATCTGCTGCAGAAAAAACAAACGCGGACAGTGCAGAAAGAAGAATTTCATTACCTATCGGGCGCACTCCCTTTTCCACGCGAAGTCTTGATGGATTCGTGACTTCTGCTCGAAAATGAGCGAGTGTTTCCTCTTCGGTGGCGGGAGTAAAGAGCTGGCAAAGTAAACTATGGAGACCGTGATCGTTTCTTGCCTTCCTGACAGCATCTGCAAAAGCTGCCTTATCGCGCAAATCGAACGCTCTCTGGATAAGGTTTTTCTCATGAAAATTGAAGACTAGCCCACGGGACGCTGCCCGAGCAAGAACTGCAGCAATGCCCTCTCGGTTGATATCAAACTTCGAGTTGATATGTGAAATCAATATATTTCGACGTTCGCTACGAGTTCGTAGTTTGCGTTTCGCCAGATGACAGCACAAAGCCTTAAACACCCGCCTGTATTCGATCGGCAAATCTACACTGAATCCAATTAGTCCTTCGAATTCATCCGTTAATGCTTGCTGGAGATTCATTGTGGAGCGAGTCTCTAGTGATAATATTCGATTATCGAATATTTCGGAGGTTCTGTCAATCGCACCCGCCCCCTCGGTCGTGCCAACCCGCTATCACTTAAAAACCAAGGTAGCAGATCTTCGTACATAGCCTAACGTTTATGTTAACCGGCACCCAAGCGCGAAGCGATTGGGTGTCCAGCGACCGAAGGGAGCGAGGTTGAACATGTTGTTAGGACACTTGGCGAAACAGAACACACGCTCAACCGAACGCGCGAGCCACAAAGCATACCACCTCCGCTTGCCGGAGCGGGATGTGATCGCGAGGCCGAACATTGAACGGATGCAGCGCAAGAGAATGAACGGGTCATTTTCCGAAGATCTGGCGGCGTAACGCATCTACTGTTTTGGACTTGATTTTTGAACTTGCCAAAACACGCTTCGGTTCTCCGTAGATGGACTCATATTGAATAGAAATGTCGATACTTTGATCACCGATTAACTTGATGAGTTCTGGGTAACAAATGTCGTGACCCTCTGCTTTCGTGATAGATAAAAGAACATGATCCTTTTCACTAGCGCTGATTGCCGCATCAGCTCTAGGCCAACCGAGTTCAAAGCAAGCAGGATTTATGTCCGCTGCCGTCAGTATATCATGCCATTGTTCTGACTCGAAGCCACTAACCACAGTGCTCCCTGATTTGACTGAGAATTCTTTGATGATTGCAGGGCCGAGGCCATCGTTTGAAAGGTAGATTCCGTTGCGACGCCCCTTTCCTTCTGCATATGGGGTTACGTTGAGAATTGGAGTTACTGACCTTCGATAGTGATCTCGGGTGATTTCGACTTGCTGACTTGAAATCTCAGCTTGCTGCCATGAAGCCTTGACTAGCTGCCAAGAAAAGAAAACAGCTACGACAGAAATGCAAGTCGCAACAGCGGTTACAACATTCTGAAATGAAATGGGTGCTAGTTTCATAGGTGACTCCGGGATGTGTTTCCTAACGTTCAAAGCTAAGCGGCAGCCCCGCCGCAGGCGGGGCTGTCCGGCTTGAGCGCAAAGTTAGGCGTGGTGCCAATTTGGTGCGCATGGTGTTATTTGTAGTACTGCTTGAACTCGGGGTCAGGTTCCCGTTCAGAGTAGATATACAGAACAACTCCGTTTGGGTCTTGAACTGCGAAGCCGCGATCTCCCCAAGAATGATCTTCCAAGGGCATGAGGGCAGCCAGACCGGAAGCCGCAAGCAATTGAAACTCAGCATCGACATCTGCAACGCAAAAGTTGTACGTCAAGCCGACAGGATTGCAGACTGGATGATCGGGCTGCGGGGTCATGAATTGGAGGGAAGCCCCCTTGCCAAATTCGAGATTAACGTACCAGCCACAATCGAATGTGACCTTGGCTCCAAAGTGCTTCACATAGAAATCGCGGGATTCCGTCACCTTGGTAGTGGTGATGCAGGGGGATAGCGACTGGACAAGCATTGGAGACTCCTTGGTGAAAGCTGATGCGGTGGTTTGGCTGCCTAACGTTTATGTTAACCGGCACCCAAGCGCGTAGCGATTGGGTGTCCAGCGACCGAAGGGAGCGGGGTTGAGCATAGTGTTAGGACGCCTGGGCGGAGTGCCGAACACAAACCCAACCGAACGCACGACCCGCAAAGTATACCACCTCCGCCTGCCAGAGCGGGATGTTACGCACGATGCCTACGCTTGAGGTTTTCAACATGGTCACGATGGACTTGCCGGGTCGGTTCAAGTCGAAATGATATTATCTTGTTGCAGATGTCGTCAACCTGCGCATCCGAAAATATCCGGGCGTCAATTGAGTAGATATACTTGATAAGATCGGAAGTTCTACAGACTTCGTCTGGCATTTCTGTTTTGAGCGTGCAATTGCCAGCGAAAACGACAATAGACTTGAAGCACTCGGTTGGAAGGTCAAGCAGCGACTCAAGCGCTTTGATGTGGCGGTAGTTCTGTCGCAGTGGGTTCTGAAATTTCACCTTTTTCCGGTAGATGGTTTGTGTCCACTGGGCTTGATTCCTTCCACCGAAAATCCAACCGCTCATATTCTTTGTCTCGATCACGAGAACGCCGAAAGGACAGACGTAGATGTGGTCGATCTGGGTGGTTCCATCATCGGTTTGTACAGTAACGTTCGAGAACTCTCTATAAATAGACGGGTTCAGTTGCCTCCCGATTAGGCGTTTGACTCGGCGCTCTCCCATAGTGCCCTTGAACCAAGGTCTCTTGAGAATGGCGACAACGATCAGCAGCGGTAAGAGCCACAGCAGGGGCTTGAGCGTTGCTATGAAGAGCGACGTAAGTTCCATTGTTCCTTAACGTTATGCCAACCGAACGTTTATGCTAATCGGCAGACCTGCTATAGCGGGACTGTCCAGCGACCGAAGGGAGCGGGGTTGAGCATGTTGTTAGGACGCTTGGCGAAACCGTACTCACGCTCAACCGAACGCACGACCCGCAAATTATACCGCCTTTGCTTGCCAGAGCGGGATGCGGTTGCGAAGTCATACGCTTAGACCCCACTCTTCCCGATGACTTGATCTCTGTACTTACGCAATTTCTCCAAGCCAGAAGCCGGGTGTTCCGACTGATCAAGGAAGGTGCTGTCTGTCGAGTCTATGGCTTGGCAGCCCATGCGCTCGCATAGATGGAGAATTCCACCAACAATAGTGTCACTTGCTCGTACGTGAAGCCCCAAGCATTGCACAGGGTCGTCTCTCCCAACATTGAACTCGATTGAGCCAAGTTTGCTGTCGTAGACACCCCATACAGGATCGCTCCAGTTAGTTCCGGGAAAGATGGCTGAGATAGCCGCTTGCACTTCGGAAAGTGAACCAAGAGGAAGTGGCTGCTCGTCGTCCGGAATCTCCCCGACGGTTCGATACAGCCGCGTGAACTTATGGAGAAACACGTCCCAGCTCAATTCGGTACTCCTATGATGCAACGGGTTGGATGTAGAACCTAACGCCAAAGTTAACCGACGGCAAAGCCGTCCGGGTTGAATGCAATGTTAGGCCAAACGCGACCTTTCAAGATTCCTCCCGAATTAACCGACTTGCGCGGATTTCACCGCGATTGCAATACCGACAATGGCAGAACGGCTTCTTGCCCTTTGCCGAAGGATAGTAGCGCCAGCCGACAAGCCTGGGGGCGGGATAGATACGAGTAATTTCGCTTGGTGCAACCTTGCGAGGGATGAGTACCTCAAGACCCATTGGGTCACTGTGTTCAAGAACGCTTGCCACAGCTTCCGATGCAGTCATTTGGATTTTTTCGCCACTGTATTGACCGACCCAGACGATCTCCGTATCCGGAATACGAAACTGAACGCAGATTAATACCTGCATACCTCTCCGCTTCAGCTCGCGTGCCCACTGGTGAGTAGTCGCGTAATCTGGAACCACGGGAACTGCGTACACGCCGCGAATCTTGCGGCGTCCCATTTTAAGGCCGTTCTTGCGGATGGCGGCCTCTTGGATTTTATCCGCGATGTGAATGAAGGAACTCATGGATTGAATAGCCTAACGTTTATGTTAACCGGCACCCAAGCGCGTAGCAATTGGGTGTCCAGCGAGCGAAGGGAGCGGGGTTGAACATGGTGTTAGGACGCTTGGCGAAACCGAACATAAGCCCAACCGAACGCACGACCCGCGAATAATATCACCTCTGCTTGCCAGAGCGTCCGGGTTGAATGGCAGGGTAGGGGTCATTTGCACGTGACCTTGCTTTGAAGAATACCGCGAAACTCCTGAACGTCCGCTGCATTTGCAAAGAAGCGCTTTGGAACTAGGTAGTACATGTCGTCGGCGACGTAGAGCATGAAGAGAACCTTGTTCTCTTTCCAGCGGAGCAAATCAGACCAGGGAATTATTCCTTTTACGTTCTCGGTTGATACCATGAGGCCAATGTCCGTTGGGGAGAGAAATTGCTCTTTTTGAAGCGCTTTGTACTGGCGGAAGTAGCGCCTCAGACGATACGGAACATAAAGGGAGTAGTGCGCCAACAAGTACACAAGAAATGCCAACAGCGCCCACTTCCAGCTAGGGGCTTGTTTTGAGCCGAAGAAGGCAAGCCATAAAGCCCAAAGCGCTAGTGCAAGAACAAGAAGCCCAAGGAACGCAAATGCCTTGCGCGGCGCAACATGCAGCCATGCTGCGGAGCGAAGGTCTCGATTTGTGAGCGCGCCTTTGAGTTCCATGATGTTTAACTATACATAGACAGCCTGTCTTGAGAAGTCTGTGCCTCCTAACGTTTATGTTAACCGGCACCCAAGCGCGCAGCGATTGGGTGTCCAGCGACCGAAGGGAGCGGGGTTGAACATGTTGTTAGGACGCTTGGCGAAACCGAACACACGCTCAATCGAACGCACGATCCGCAAAGTATACCACCTCCGCTTGCCGGAGCGAGGATTGTCAGATCAAGTTGGAACTTCTACATATGATCCTTAATCCTCAATAACCGGCGAGCATATTTCGACGAGATAGCCATCAGGGTCGGCGACATAGGCGGTCGTTTGACCCCAAGCCATTTCCTCGACGTCTTGCACCAGACGAGCGCCTGCCAGAATCGCCTGCTTGAGCGCAACTGCAACGTCATCGGTCACCAGCGCGATTTCAAAGCAAGGCGCTTCGCTATCTGGTGGAGAAGGATTTTTACCCAGTTGCTTCATCAGGCGGCGCGATGAAAATGCAAGCGCGGTGTTCCCTGTGTCCAGTTCGCCGAAATCGCCACTTTCATGCAAAAACTTTCGTTTCAATCCAAAAGCCTGCTCGTAAAACCCGAGTGTTTTGGCGACATCTTCAACGTAAAGAATGGTGTAACCAAGTTTCATGTTTTGATCTCCGAAGGGTTTGCGTCGTTACATGAAAGGCTGCGCTGCCTAACGTTCAAAGCCAAGCGGCAGACCCGCCGCAGGCGGGGCTGTCCAGCTTGAGCGCAAAGTCAGGCACAGCGCCAAATCAGTATGCAGTTTGCGGAGCATAACGCCTGTGATGTTTCCCGCCAAATTTCTCAACGAGTGGAATCCAGAGTTTGCCGTAGTGCTCGAATTCCTTGAGTTTGAAACCCCGCCCTTCAGGCGGCGCGAAGGTTGGAACTCCAGCCTGAAGGCCGGGGTTTCGACCGTAGCACAAGGGAGGGGATAAAAAACCCTTCCTTGTTTGTTTTGAACGGCAGGCATGAATGCCTGTCGCTAATTTCTTGCTTCCGCTGGTAACGACGGCAAGGCCGTATCCTATAGGTTGGTGACAAGCGCAGCGAACCCCTGCACGCAGCAGTTGCCGGGGGCGGCATGTTGGGGTTCGCGTTTCGCTCACCCCAACCTATCGGGCTGCTTATTGTACGGTTGGATGGGGCACAATGGGATAGAATGAAAAAACCATCACGGCATACCCGCCCCGCTTGTTGGACGTTTGAACGGGGCAACGCCACCGCAGTCGCTGTCAAGAAACTTCATGTGCATCTCCTGTACCATCGTGTATCCGCCAGGTTCAGGAAATACAAATGTTACAATCATCTCTACGTTTGTTTTATTTGGCATTGCCGTCTCTATTTTCATTGTATAACCTGTGCAGATTCTCTCGGCCATTATCCGCTTGCCGTTGCCGATCACCTTGGGCGGCATACACTCATCATCCTTGCCCAACACATTTTGCGAAATTAGCCATTCATCAAGCATTGTCTCGCCAGCTCTCTCGCACCAGCGAAAGACCAGCGGATCTCTAACTTGTCGGCGTTGCCCAGGTGGCAATTGCATCTGGCGTTCCTGCTCCGTGCGCGTCTTTGCTCGCTGCTGTTCCAACCAGTCTTCGCCATCCATTGCCATCTTCAACAAGCGCAGTTCCCACAAACCCGGCTGCATCTCCACCACCTGCTGCGTCTGTTCCGCACCAGCTGTTGATAGAGCGCACAAGATCAACAAAACTGCCTTAACTTTCATGATGTTCTCCTTCAAAAAAATCAATTTATTATGCCGAGATTTGTCAAAATTTATCTAGTCGAAGACATAGACGCTGCGCCACCGCGACCGCTTCCCGATAAACCGGCATAGTCTGCAATGTTTCCCTATCGGGCGCGGCAGCAGTCGGCAACAAGCGGCTGATTCGCCCGCTCCGTTCTTTATCAGGTTTGCCGCGCCAGTTGCGCAAAACATAATCCGCTTCTTCGGGGGCATTGCAGATCAGGAGCATGTCGCAACCCGCGCCATAGGCCGCTTCGGCGCGAGCGAGCATATCGCCCGCCATACACGCGCCCTGCATGGACAGGTCATCGCTGAATATCGCGCCCTGAAAGCCAAGTTCACCTCTAAGATAGTTGAGCCAGAAGTCCGAAAAACAGGCTGTGTTCGCGTCGACCTGCGGATAGATAACATGCGCGGGCATGACGGCTGCCAGAGGCAAGGCGCGAAAAGGTTTCAGGTCGGCGGCGAGTTCCGCCAGTTTGCGTGGGTCAAGCGGCGTTTCCAGATGGGAATCAGCCGCAACCGCCCCATGTCCGGGGAAATGCTTGCCGCAGGAAGCCATGCCGCCGTGCTGTAGCCCCGCAATCAGGCTCTGTGCCAGCGCGATAACCACATCCGGGTCATGATGAAAGGCGCGGTCGCCAATCACGCTGGATACGCCATAATCAAGGTCAAGCACAGGCGTGAAGGAAAAATCAATGTCATGGGCGCGAAGTTCAGCCGCCAGCAGATAGCCGATTTGCCGCGCCTCGCTCATGGCGGCGTCCGCGTCTTCCTCCCAACGCTCGCCCAAACGCCGCATTGGCGGCAAGCGGGTAAAGCCTTCCCGAAAGCGTTGCACTCGCCCGCCTTCGTGGTCAACCGCGATCAAGAGCGGCGGCAGGGATGGGCTACGCAGGGCGCGAATTTCCCGAATCAGCAAATCAAGCTGGGGGATTGAGCTGTAATTGCGGGAAAAGAGAATCAGGCCGCCGACGAGCGGTTGATTTACCCGCTCGCGCTCCGCAGCGTTCAGGCTCTCGCCCGCAATGTCCAGCATGAAAGGGCCGATCAACATACACGCTCCAAAACGACAAACGCCAGAGCATAGGCTTTTTCGTCGCTGATGGAAAGATGCGCCGTAAGGCCAAGGCTCGCAAGGTGTTCAGTCAGGACAGGCGCGAACACGAAGAAAGGACGCCCGGCTTCGTCATGCGTGACTGCAATGTTGGTCAAGGTTGCCGGATAACAAAGCCCGGTGCCTAGCGCCTTGGCAAAGGCTTCTTTCGCCGCCCAGCGCCGCGCCAGAAAACGCCCCTGCGCCGCAAGACCCCGTTGCGGAAATTCCGCCTGCTCGGCAAGGGTCAGAATTTTTTTCAGCGCCGCCTCGCCGTGGCGGACAAACAAACGCTCCAGCCTTGCGGTCGCGGCTATGTCCGTGCCGATGCCATAAATCATCAAGGCTCCGAAGGCTCCGTCGTTACCGCTATCCTCGCTTTCATCTCGCGCACCGCTTCGCGTAACCCGGTAAAAACAGCGCGGCTGACAATCGAGTGGCCGATATGCAATTCCCGCACATGCGGCAAGGCGGCGATTGGCTGGACGTTATGGTAATTAAGCGCGTGTCCCGCGTTGAATACCATGCCAAGCTCACGAATGACCGCGCTCGCCTCGCGTATTCTCGCCAATTCGGCAGCCACTTCCGGCGCATGGCAATCCCGCCCTCGCGTATTGAAAATATGCGCGTAGGGGCCGGTGTGAATTTCGCAGACCTTCGCGCCAACCGTACAGGCGGCCTCAATCTGGAACACATCCGCGTCAACGAACACACTGACCAGAATACCAGCGTCGGTAAGACGCGCTATCTTTTCCATTAGCGGTTCAATTTGTCCCGCGATGTCAAGCCCGCCTTCCGTCGTGATTTCCTGCCGCCCTTCCGGAACCAGCGTCACCATCTCCGGTTTCAGACGGCAGGCAATGGCGACCATTTCAGCGGTAGCGGCCATTTCCAGATTGAGCTTGACTTCCACCGCCTCTTTCAGACGGCGAAGATCGTCATCGTTGATATGACGACGATCTTCCCGCAGATGCACGGTAATTACATCCGCGCCGCCCAACTCCGCTTCCGCCGCCGCACGAGCCGGATCAGGCTCAGAGCCGCGCCGCGCTTGCCGCAAAGTGGCAACGTGATCAATATTGACGCCGAGCAGAGGCATTGTCTTATCCTGCCGACTTCAATCTATTATTGCCCGCATTTCCATCAGCATTCGTCCGCTTGCGTCGTGCAGGCGCAGACGGTCGCCTTTGCGCTGCCAGAGCCTTACGTCTTCCAATTCCCTAAGGAAAGAGTCCTCGCGCTCCATGCCGGTAACACAAGCGCGGCGGGTTGAGATCAGCGGGGAAAATTCAATCTTTCCGCCCGCCTGGGTATATTCGCCCGCAATCCGGTTACAACCGCCGGAGCCTTCGAGATGCCCGTCATCCAGCAAGCGGATATAAGCCGCTTCGTATCCTTCCAGCCCGACATGTTCGGTAACTCCCCATCCTTTCAGCCAGACTACGCGCCAGACATAATTTTGTATGGGAACCTCGATTTTTCTTTCCAGAGGGATGTGCACACAGGCGACAACGGCAAGAGCGCATAAAAAAATCGCAAGACGAGTCATTGAAATCTCCTTTTTAAAACAATGCCGACAGTCCCGCCCGGGAGCGCGATATGCCAGCGAATCATGACCGGATAGCATGATAACCTATCCTGCCCGCACTTTCTCACGCATCAAGCGTTGTTTTTCCCGCGCCCAGTCTTTTTCCTTTGCGTCCTCGCGCTTGTCATGCTGCTTTTTTCCTTTCGCCAGACCGATTTCCGCCTTGATACGGCCACGCGAGTAATGCAGATTCAGCGGAACCAGAGTATAACCGGCGCGCTCCACCTTGCCGATCAGCTTTGAGATTTCATGTTCGCGCAAAAGCAGCTTTCTGGTGCGCGTCGGATCAGGGTGGATATGGGTGGAAGCAGTCGCCATCGGCGTGACATGCATGCCAAAGAGCCAGATTTCCCCTTTTTTGACGAGCACGTATGCCTCCTTGATATGCGCCTTGCCCGCGCGGATGGATTTGACTTCCCAGCCCTCCAGCGCAATGCCTGCTTCGTATTTTTCCTCGATAAAGTAGTCGTGCAGGGCTTTTTTGTTGAAGATGATACTCATGATGGCGATTCCTGTAGAATCACCCAATTTTAGCAAGAATCGGCGCGTCATGCCTACGGTTGAAAAATCGGTGCTCCTCGCCCACTCGGATCGGCAGATGTTCGAGTTGGTGGATCGCTGCGAAGATTACCCGGAATTCCTGCCCTGGTGCGGCCAGACGGAATGTCGCTTTCGTGACGACAAAAAGACCATCGGCACGCTTCACATCCGCTATCGCGGCGTAAAGGCGCATTTCACCACCGAGAACGAAAAGGAATTTCCGGGTTTGATGCTGATTCGTCTGGTGGACGGCCCGTTCAAAAAACTGGACGGAACATGGCGCTTCAAGGCATTGAACGACAAGGCGTGCAAGGTTGAATTGCAGTTGCATTACGAATTCTCCAGTCGCTTGCTGGAAAAGGTCATCGGTCCTGTTTTCAGCCACATTGCCAATACCCTCATTGACGCCTTTGTAAAACGGGCGGAGCAAATTTACGGGACAAATCATGTCTGACACCATTTCCGTCGAAGTAGTCTACGCCCTGCCGGAAAAGCAGGAGATCGTCGCCTTGCGTCTTCCCGTCGGCAGTACTCTGATAGATGCCGTACACGCCTCCGGTCTGCCGGAAAAATATCCGCAGATAGACCCTGATGGCGGCAAATTCGGCATTTTCTCCAAACTCGCCAAACCGGATGCCGTTCTGCGCGACCGTGACCGGGTGGAAATCTATCGTCCGTTGCTTGCCGATCCCAAAGCTGTCCGCGCCGCCAGAGCGGAAAAGATCGCGCAGAAAAAAACAGCGGGCAAAGAACCCGCTGCATGACACTGACGTGTTAGCGCCCCGTTTTTTCTGCGCGTCCCTGTCGGCTGGCACGCTTGAACTGCCGCCAAAAGCGGCGCATCACGCGGCAAACGTCCTTCGCCTAAAGCCGGGATCGCTTCTGGCGCTTTTTGACGGGACGGGCGGCGAGTACCCGGCGGAAATTATCTCGAACAAGCGGGGAGCGGTTGAGGTCAAACTTGGAGAGCATCGCCCAATTGAGCGCGAATCGCCTCTTTTTGTCCGTCTCGCGCAAACCCTGCAAGCCGGTGAAAAAATGGATTACACCTTGCAAAAGGCGGTGGAATTGGGTGTGCGCGCCTTTCTGCCGCTAGAGGGACGGCGGAGCGTATTGAGACTTGACGGTGAACGGGCGGTAAAGCGAAACACGCGCTGGCGGGAAATTGCCATTGCCGCATGCGAGCAATGCGGACGCAACCGTCTGCCGGAAGTCGCGCCCGTTGCCTCGTTGGAAAACTGGTTGCGGGAAGCGGGAAGCGCCTTGCCCGGCCTGAAACTGCTTCTGTTGCCAGGCACGGAACAGCGTATTCACACCTTGGATCGTCCCGCGCCCGGGACGGAAATCACGCTGCTCGCAGGCGCGGAAGGCGGCTTTGACCCGATGGAAATTGATGCCGCAAGGAAGGCCGGTTTTTATCCGATCCAACTTGGCCCCCGCATTCTCCGCACCGAAACCGCAAGCCTCGCCGCGCTTGCCATTCTGCAAGGCTTGTGGGGAGATTCATAGAAAAGGGTACGGAAAATCCGAAGCCTTGGTGGTAACTGGCGGCGGTCACATATAGCCACTTCGTTGAGCTTCGACTTCGCCCCACCTCTACAACCCCCTGACCTCTGACACCTGATACCTGCCCTTGGCACGCCAGTTGCTTCTATTTGCGAGATTATGTTTTTTCGGAGCGTCTGCCATGAAGCGGCTTTTTGTATTTCTGACCCTGTCAGCCCTGTTATCCGGTTGTTCGACAACGCCGCCTACGAGCGTGCATCAGCCGATGACGGCAAGGCCGGAATATCGCCAGGTTCCGCAGGCCGCAAACGGCAGCATCTTTCAGGACGCTTCCGCCCGCCCCCTGTTCGAGGACAGGCGCGCCCGCTTCGTGGGCGATACCCTGACGGTCAACATCGTGGAGAGCAATAGGGCATCAGCCGACTCATCCAGCAACATCAATCGATCAGGTAGCGTGAGCGCAGGCGTGGATAACCTCTCGATCTACCCGCTGGACAAGGTGGGCGCGGTCAGAAGAATGGGCGATCTGAATGTCAGCGCTTCCAGTTCCAATGAATTTTCCGGCGGCGGCGACGTGAGGAACAACAATGTGTTCCAGGGCAGAATGACGGTGACGGTGATTGACGTATTCCCGAACGGGAATCTTTTGGTATCCGGGGAAAAACAGGTTGCCATAGGCTCCCAGCAGGAGTTCATTCGCTTGTCCGGCGTGGTCAATCCGCGCGATGTGCTTGCCGAAACAAACAGCGTGGATTCTTCCCGCATTGCCGATGCGAGAATCGAATACAAGGCAAGCGGCACGATGAGCGAAGCGCAAGTCATGGGCTGGCTGGCGAGGTTCTTCCTCTCCGTCCTGCCTTTCTGAAATTATTGCGGATGGAACAAGTCATGAAAAAAAGCGGCAAAAATTTCCTTTTTACCCTTTTCTGCTTACTGGTCTTTTTGCCGCTGGCAAACGCGGAGCGTCTGAAAGATTTGGCGTCCATCGAAGGGGTGCGCGATAACCAGCTTGTCGGCTACGGCCTGGTGGTCGGCCTTGACAACAGCGGCGACCAGACAACACAAACGCCCTTCACTTCCCAGTCGGTAATCAACATGCTGTCGCAAATGGGAGTGAACGTCCCGATGGATCAAATACGCAGCATCCAGTTAAAAAACGTGGCGGCGGTCATGGTGACTGCCAATCATCCGCCTTTTGCCCGTCCCGGTCAGACCATTGACGTTACTGTGTCCTCCATCGGCAACGCCAAGAGTTTGCGCGGCGGCACGCTCCTCATGACCCCCCTGAAAGGGATTGACGGACAAACCTACGCGATTGCCCAGGGCAATGTGCTGATCGGCGGAATGGGCGCTACCGCGCCGGGCGCGCAGGCGCAGGTCAATCACCTATCCGCCGGAAGGATTCCGGGCGGGGCGACGGTGGAACGCGCAGTGCCTACCCCGGTCGGACAGAGCACATACATCACCTATGAATTGCGACGGATGGACTTTGATCTGGCAAGCCGGGTGGTGGACACCATCAACCGGGAAATGGGCGCAGGCACGGCAGAGGCGATAGACGGTCGCCAGTTCAGGGTATTTGCCCCGGAATCGTCCAGCGCACGGGTGTCCTTCATGGGACGCCTGGAAAATCTGGAAGTAACGCCCTCTCCGGCGCAGGCAAAGGTCGTCATGAATCCCAGAACCGGCTCGGTGGTGATGAATCAAAAGGTGGCAATCGAAGCCTGCGCCATCGCGCACGGCAATCTCTCCGTAGTGGTTGAAGAAGGCATGGGGCGTCGCGTGGGCAGGGTGCAGCTTGCGGTAGACGGCACGAACCTGCTTTCGCTCGACGCAGGAGTCAATCTTGCCGATGTGGTGCAGGCGTTGAATTCCCTGGGCGCGAATCCGCAGGATTTGCTGGCGATTTTGCAGGCTATGAAGGCGGCGGGCGCGTTGCGGGCTGAACTGGAGATCATCTGATGGCTATCCAGAGTATTTTGCCGGACAACACGCTGGCTTCCGATGTGCAAAGCATCCACGGCTTGAAAGGGCAGCTACGCACAAATCGGGAAGCGGGCATCAGGGAAGCGGCGCAGCAATTCGAGGCGTTGTTCCTGCAAATCATGCTGAAATCCATGCGGGAGACGACGGATCAGGACAGTATTATGGATAGCGACGCGAGCCGTTTCTTTACCGGAATGCTGGATGAGCAGCTTGCAAAGAATCTCTCGAAGCAGGGCGGGCTGGGTCTGGCAAGGATGCTGGAAGAACAATTGAGCCGCCGGATGAATGAAAGCAGCCAGGAGGAAGAAATCGGCAATGTCCGGCCTGCAAGTATTGCCGCCAGGAGCGTGGAAGTTTTGCCGTTTGCGCCCAAGAGCCTTGCGGCAGCGATGGAACGAGCGTCAATAGCGCGTCAAACATCTGTCAGTCCGTTGGAACCCCAGGGCAACAATGAGAATTTGACGCCGCGTGAATTTGTGCGGTCAATGTGGCCGCATGCCGCCGAAGCCAGCCGCAAAACCGGCATTCCGCCGCACTTTTTGATCGCGCATGCCGCGCTGGAATCCGGCTGGGGGCAGCGCGACATAAGAAATGCCGACGGCTCCGCCTCGCACAACCTGTTCGGTATCAAGGCGCACGGGGGATGGCAGGGCAAGAGCGCGGAAATTACCACTACAGAATATGTGGACGGCGTTCCGGTGAAGGAGAAGGCGCGTTTCCGCTCCTACGATTCCTACGCGGAAGCCTTTTCCGACTACGCGCGCCTTCTGGCGGACAACCCGCGATATGGGGCGGTAATCGGTTCACAGAATGGCACGGAGTTTGCTCGAAGATTGCAGCAAGCGGGTTATGCCACCGACCCGAGATATGCCGAAAAATTGTCCGCCATCATCGAAGGCGCGACTTTACGACAAGCATTGATCGGATAAGGCTAAAGAATTTCCCGCATTGTCCGTAATAACACAGAGTACTGGAGAATATCATGAGCTTGATGAGCACAGGCATCACTGCCCTCAACACTGCCCAACTCGGGTTGGCGACCACGTTTCACAACATATCCAACGCCAACACACTGGGCTACAGCCGCCAAACCGCCATGCAGGCGACCAATTACGCCGTGAATACCGGCGTAGGCTCAATCGGCCAGGGAGTGCATGTAATAACTATCATGCGCAGCTACGACGACATCCTGACCAAGCAGCTTCAGGACGCGCAAAGCCGATCCAGCGAGCTTAACGCCTACCATTCAATGATTTCCCGGATTGACAATCTGCTTGCCGATCCCAATTCCGGTCTGACTCCGATACTTTCCGGGTTTTTCAACGCGGTGCATGATGTCGCCGCCAATCCCGCCATGGTTTCCGCGAGGCAGGCTATGGTAAGCGCGGCAGAGGCGCTGGCGACCCGTTTTCAGACCCTGGAAAACCGCATGTTCCAGCTCTATGACGAGGTAAACACCCAGCTTGAAAGCGCGGTTGCGGAAATCAACGCCTATAGCGACCGCATTGCCGAATTGAACCGGCAAATCGTCGCCCAGCACGGCACCGGTCATATGCCCAATGACCTGCTTGACAAGCGCGATCAACTCGTGCTGGAACTCAACGAACTGGTCAAGGTCAACACATATCTTGATGACAATGGCGCGCTCAATGTCTTTACCGGCAGCGGGCAATCGCTGGTGGTAGGCACGCAGACCGTCAGGCTTGAGGTAAGGCCGTCCGCCTCCGACCCTGAGCGCATGGTAATCGCGCAAAGAGGAAGCCAGGCCGAATTGCCGGAAACACATTTGTCCGGCGGCCTTGTAGGCGGCATCCTGTCTTTCCGCCGCGAGGCGCTGGACCAGGCATCCAATGCGTTGGGGCAAATCGCGGCAGCGATTGCGCTCACGGTCAACGCACAGCAGGCGCTGGGGCAGGATTTGCTCGGCGAAATCAATGGCGACATGGGCTTCGTTAGCGAAATTTTCAAACTGAGTCCGCCCAAGTCAATTGAAAATTCGCGCAATAGCGGAACTGGCTCGATTGCCAGCTTTACCTTCGATCCGCCGCAAATGTCGGCAAGCGGCAATTTTTACACCCAGCTTACCGGCAGTGATTACGAAGTGCGCTTTAACGGGCCGAGCGCGGATGATTACACGATCACCCGCTTGAGCGACAAGCAGGTTGTCTGGTCAGGCACGGCGGACGGCACAACGCCAGCCCAATTTGACGGGCTTACTCTGGTACTGAATACTGGCCACGCGCTTGGCGATTCCTACAGGCTGGAGCCGACCCGCGAGACTGCGCGCAATATAAGCGTCAAGCAGGAAATTGCGGGCGATGTGCGCCGGATCGCCGCCGCCATGCCGATGCGTACTGCGGTGCATCCGGAAAATGCCGGTACGGCGCTAATCAGCGCCGGTGAAATCGTAAGCCCAAACTATGTAGTGCCCGGAGTGCCCTGGATGATTACCTACGACTCCGGAACCGGCAATCTCACAATCAATGGCACGCCGGGCAGCGTTCTGGTAAACGGAGTTGCGACATCCTTTCCGTTTGCCTACAACAGCGGCGACGAAATCACCGTTGACGGCTTCAAGTTTGTTCTGACCGGCACTCCTGCCGATGGAGACAGATTCACCCTTGAGGCTAATACCGGCGGCATTGCCGACTCCCGCAACGCCGTCAAGATCGCCGGTCTGCAAACCGCGCTTACCATGAACGGCGGCAGCGGCGATAACGGAACCGCGACCTTCCAGACAGGTTACGCGCAACTTGTGAGCAAGATCGGCACCCAAACCAAGACTGCGGTTGCAAACGGCATGGCGCAGGATATGGTGCTGAATCAGGCTTTTGAGCAGAGAAGCTCGCTTGCCGGAGTCAATCTTGACGAGGAAGCGGCAAATCTCATGAAATACCAGATGTCTTATCAGGCGGCGGCAAAGATGTTGAACACGGTTTCCATCCTCTTTGATTCCCTGCTTGCCATTCGCACATGAGGACGAAGGAGAACTGTCATGCGTATAAGCACAGCCCAAATTTACGATAACGGCGTTTTCGGTCTCCTGAAAAACCAGTATGACGCCTATCGTCTGCAAAACCAGATGTCGACCGGACGCAAGGTGGTCACGCCCGCCGATAACCCGGTCGCTGCCGCGCAGGCTCTGGTCACCGAGCAGAAAAAGAGCGTCAATCAGCAGTTTCTCGACAACCAGGGCAACGCGGCGCTCCAACTGAAGGAACTGGATTCCCTGATGAACAGCATCGGCGGCATCCTGATTGACGCCAAAGCTCGCTGGGTCGAGGCGGGGAACGGCGCTTATTCGGACAGTGAATTGCGCGACCTTGCCATAGATATACGCGGCAAATTTGAAGGACTGTTGGGCATCGCCAACAATTCCGACGCGACCGGCTTTTACCGCTTTGCCGGTTATCAGGCCGCGACCATGCCTTTTGTGTCATCCAATGGCGTGGTTAGCTATCAGGGCGATAGCGGCACGCGGCTGTTGCAGGTGGAGACGGCGCGGTTCATGCCGGTCAGCTTTTCGGGACGCGATCTTTTTGAAGCCATACCCACCGGCAACGGCTATTTCGTGGGCAATCCCGGCGCGGCCAATACGGGTAGCGGGGTAATCAACAACGGCACGATGGTAGGAACTTACGACAATCGAACCTACACCCTCGAATTCACCGCCTCGGACACGTTTGATATTTTTATTGACGGCACGTACTCAAGCACAGTGACCGGCTATGTCGCGGGCGATCCGATCAACCTTGGCGGGGCGCAGGTTTCCATCAGCGGAACGCCTGCCGCAGGCGATACCTTTACCGTGTCGCCAAGCGGGGAAGAGAGCATCTTCACGACCTTGACCAAATTCATTACGGCTCTGGAGAACGGCGATTCCTCTTCGGCGGACTTCAGGAACGCCATGTTAAGAATCGGCGCAAGTCTGGATCAGGGACTGCAACATGTGCTGAATGCCCGCTCCTCGGTGGGCGCAAGTCTTGCGGAACTGGATGATCTAACGAATCTTGGGAAAGACCTGGATGTGCAGTACAAGACGCAGATTTCCGACCTCGTTGATCTTGATTACATAACAGCCGCAAGCGACCTTGCAAAGAACCAGTTGCAATTGCAAGCCGCGCAGCAGTCTTTTGTCAGGGTGACGAGCCTTTCCCTGTTTAATTTCATGTAAGGATAAGGAATCATGGGTTGGACGCGGCGACTTTTGGCAGCGACGGGACGTTCTTCAAGGACGTTCTTCGCTGCCGCTTTTTTTTCGCTTGCGGCTTTGTTTATTTCCGGTTGCGCGATGTTGGAGCGGGCAGAGGAGCGGGCTGGCGTCGAGCGGCATGATTGGGGGGACGCGGCGGCGGCGCTCGTGGCCTACCAGCTTTTCAGCCCCAGCGGTTCCGATCTGATTTTGGCGGGCTTGGCGTATATCGTTGTTGATCCCCAGTCCCCCAACTGGCACATTACAGAAACCCGGCTTGGGGAAGACACGTTCTATCTGCGCGCCACCCTGAAACGCCATAACAAGGGGGGCGAAGGCGAAGCTCCTCGCCTCTTTCGCCGCCGCGCCGAGCAGCTTCAGCGCGAGTTGGGTTTTAGCGGCTATCGCCTCCTTGATTACAGCGAAGGGATCGAATCCCGCTACACCGGCGCGGAACGCTACAGCGAAGGAAAAATCCAGCTCGTGCGCCGTTAGGGCAGTTTCGTTTGAGTCGCTCCGGCCTGAAGGCAGGCATTGCTCACTTTATATTGATTGTGTTATTATGTTATGCAATCTTTCATAAAGGGGTGTCCCGTAGGGACGGGGGTTTGCAAGCCGCAAACGGCAGGGGCGACCGAGGACGGTCGCCCCTACGCCAACCCGTCAGAACTCAAACTTCAGTTGCAATGAGCCGGTCACGCCCTGGCGTCTTCCTGTATAGCCTTGCACGCCCAAATCAATGGACAGGGGCGTGCTTCTGGAAGGCGCGAATGAAAGACCGAATTCGCCCACGCCCGTGCCGCCCTTCAAGGAAGGCGCGGCAATGGATTCGCCATTGGCCGTGGCCTTGACCTTGCCGCCGAACTCGTAGTCATAGTACGCGCCCACATAGGGAGAGACATAATCGCTC
>WRMF01000008.1 GCA_009777245.1 Betaproteobacteria bacterium | reverse complement strand
CCGTATTTGGCCCCGCCGGTGCTGGCTCTAGCCTGGGCGGTGTTTATCGGCGGCTGCCTGCAACTTGGGCTGCAAATAGCGGCGTTGAAGAGGCTTGGGATTTTGCCGCGCCCTTCTTTCAACATTCTCGCCGCCTGCCGCGACTCCGGAGTGCGACGCATTTTGAAGCTGATGGCTCCCGCAACCTTCGGCGTATCAGTCTCGCAAATCAGTCTGGTGATTAACATGGTGTTCGCGTCCTTTCTGGTAAGCGGCAGCGTCTCCTGGCTATATTATGCCGACAGGTTGATGGAGTTTCCCGCCGGACTGCTGGGCGCGTCCCTTTCCGTGATCCTGCTGCCTTCGCTCGCCAAACTGCACGCAAATGGCGACATGCGCGAATACGGGGCCTTGCTCGACTGGGGTCTGCGCTTGACCTTTCTGCTTGCTTTACCGGCGGCGCTGGCTTTGGCGCTGCTTGCCATACCGCTCATTGCCACCTTGTTTTTGCATGGCAAATTCACGCCGGATGATGCGCTGGCAACCCGACAGGCGCTGGTTGCCTACAGCATCGGCCTTTCCGGCATGTTGTTGGTCAAGGTGCTTGCCCCCGGATTTTATGCGCGCCAGAACATCAGGACGCCGGTCAAGATTGCTGTTATCAGTCTGATTGCGACCCAGTTGATGAACCTTGTCTTTATATTTGTCCTGTCCCTGGCGCATATGGGACTGGCGCTTTCCGTCGGGCTTGCGGGATGTCTTAACGCCTTCCTGCTGTTTCAGGGCTTACGCAAGGACGGCATTTACACCCCCCGCCCCGGCTGGGGAAAATTTCTCGGCAAGCTCTGCCTTGCTCTGGCGTTGATGGGCTGCGTTTTATATATCGGCGCGGGCGAGGCAAAAGACTGGTTTGCGGCCGGGGTCGGCGTTCGTGTCGGCTGGCTGTTTTTGTTGGTGGCGGGGGGCGCTGCCGTTTATTTCCTTACCCTGTGGCTGCTTGGCTTTCGTCTGGCCGATTTCAAGCGGCAGGCAACCTGAAGGAATAATCATGGCGGTGCAATGGTTTCCGGGACACATGACGGCGGCGAAGAAAAAGGCGGCTGAGACCTTGAAGCGCGTCGACGTGGTAATCGAGGTGCTGGACGCTCGTCTGCCGGAAGCCAGTTGCAACCCGATGATTCGCGCCTTGCGCGAGTTTCGCCAGCGTCCTTCCCTGAAAGTGCTGAACAAGGCCGATCTGGCGGATGCCGCCATAACCCGGCAATGGCTGGATTTTTATAATCGGCAGGAAAATGTGCTGGCGGCGGCTCTCTCCTGCAAGTCTGGCGACCCTATAAAAAACGCGGCGGCAATCCCCAAACTCTGCCGTCGTCTTGCCCCGCATCGCAACACGCCGGACAAGCCGCTAAGGATGATGATTATGGGCATTCCCAATGTCGGCAAGTCTACCCTGATGAACGCCTTGCTGAAAAGGCGCGTAGCAATGGTAGGCGATGAGCCTGCGGTGACAAAATCGCAGCAGACGCTGGATTTGGGGCAGAATATGACATTGACCGATACACCGGGGTTGATGTGGCCGAAAATCGAAATTGAGTCTGATGGCTACATGCTGGCCGCCAGTCATGCCATTGGCGTGAATGCGATGGAGCCGGAGGAAGTGGCCTCTTTTCTCGCAACCTTGCTTTTGGAACGATATGCTCCACTGCTGGCGGCGCGTTATCGCCTGCCGACGGCGGCTCTGGCAACGATGGATGCCGCCGCCCTTCTGGAAGCGATAGGCGAGCGTCGCGGCTGTCGCGGCAAAGGCGGATGGCTGGATCGGGAAAAAGCGGCTCTGGTATTGTTAACCGACTACCGTAGCGGCGCTCTGGGACGCATCAGTCTGGAAAGCCCGGAATCCCGTGAACTGGTTTTGCGACAACAGGAGATTTGAGATGAATGATTCATTTAGACGAGATACGCGCAGGCTTGGCGCGAATGACTCTGGCGCGACGCCGTTTTACACGAATGGTCTCACCTTCAGGCAACTAGTGGAAGGGTGGGGCATGACTGATGATCCCAACTTCAAACAATCAGTGGAAGAACTTGACGTGGATGATCCGCCTGGCACGGATGGGCCAACCATGCAGCAAGTGAGGGAAACGTTGGACATGAATGCCCCTATCATTAAGCGGCTTGTGGAAGGAGCTGTGGAAGGTCTGGACATGAATGATTCATTTGTAAAACCAAACGTTATACTGTTGTTAGTGGCTTGCATGTTTCGAGCTACTGAAAACCCAGGCGCAACGCTTGACATGAATGATCCCAGTATTGAAGGTATCGTGAAAATTTTAGAGAGGCATCGCAAGTTTAAAGCCAATGAAGCGACTAATAGGGTTTGGGGATGGGTGTTGGCATTGCTTGTCTTTCTATTCATCATATCCTATTTGCTATTTTGAAAAGCAGGGAGAAATGAGATGATCCTAGGCGCGGACAATCTGGAATTTCAGGCAATCCTGCCGGTAAAACCTCTGCCGACATCATTTCCCGCGCCCGCTTTCGCGCTGGGTCTTTGCTGCGACGAGACATTGCCTGCGGTGACATGCCTGGTTTTTTTGCCGTCGCAAGCGGAAATAGCGCCCAAAGGCAGATTTGCGCGAACGGTAATTCAGGCGTTGGAAGAGTGGTTGCATAACCCCTGTTATGTATTTGACTTGCCGACCATCTTGCAAGGCACACAATTTCAACGGCGAGTGTGGGCAGAAATCGCCGCCATTCCGTGCGGCGAAACCACAAGCTATGCCCAAATAGCGGAGAATCTTGGCAGTGCGCCCCGCGCCGTGGGCGGAGCTTGCGGAGCCAATCCCGTACCCATCATCATTCCCTGCCATCGGGTAATCGGCAAGAATGGCGGGCTTACCGGCTTCAGCCATACCAGAACCGGCTGGATGCCGGAAATCAAACGCTGGCTCCTGGCAAGAGAGGGTATCAACATTCGGGAAGCGCGTCGTGTCTGATACGCCGCCCTTGCGCCCGGAAGACCAGAACGAAATCGAAGTATTTTGCGATGCCCTCTGGCTGGAAGACGGGCTGGCAAAAAACAGCCTTGAAGGTTATCGCGCCGATTTGTCAATGCTTTCCCGCTGGTTGGCGAAAACCGGACGCGCCTTGCTGAAATCGGCTGATGCGGCGGATTTGGCGGCGTTTCTGGCGGAAGTCTCCCGCGCGCGGCGAGTTTCGTCCCAGGCGCGTTATCTTTCCGCGTTGCGCCGTTTTTATCGCTGGCAGTTGGCGCGTGGGCAGGTAGCGCGTGATCCGAGCGAGTTTCTGGCGCGTCCGGCCTTGACCGGACGCTTGCCCAAAAGCCTCTCCGAGGCGGAAGTCGAACGGCTGCTTGCCGCGCCGGATGCGGCAACGCCGCTGGGAGAACGGGATCGCGCCATGCTGGAAATGCTCTATGCCACCGGACTGCGCGTATCCGAACTGGTTGCGCTCAAAATGCACGAAATCGGCTTTGACCAGGGCGTCGTGCGGATTATCGGCAAGGGGAGCAAGGAACGGCTGGTTCCAACCGGCGAGACCGCGCGACACTGGCTGATTCGCCATATCGGACAAGGGCGGGCGGCGCTTCTGAAAGGGCGGCGATCAGATGCGGTATTTGTCACGGCTCGCGCCGCGCCGATGACAAGGCAAATGTTCTGGACATTGGTCAAGAAATACGCCCTTACCGTCAATATCCCTCTCGCGCGCATTTCGCCGCATGTGCTGCGCCATGCCTTTGCCACCCATCTTTTGAATCATGGCGCGGACTTGAGGGTTGTGCAGATGCTTCTTGGGCATTCCGACATAACCACGACCCAGATTTACACCCACGTCGCCCGCGAGCGCCTGAAAGCTCTCCATGCGGAGCATCATCCTAGAGGGTAAACCGAAGGTTTGCAGTTGCTGACACAGAACAGCTTTTACACGTCATTCAATTCATTCAATCGCTACAGGTCTTGTCTTTGTGTCAAGTGTGTATTCGAAGCACTGTTTTCCGGCGGTATGGGTACGCCAATGGCTTTCGTAATAAGGTCGATCATCATCTGGCGATGGTCGTGAGAACACAGCGCACAGTTGAAAAGTCTCTGCGTCAAGCGCCTGATATTCATAAGGCGTACTGGTATCGGGATCGGTCGGGGGGCGGTTTGTTCCCGCTTCCGTTGTTGCTTCTGCTTCAAGCGTCGCCAAATCTTGCGGTAGCGAATTATGCTTCTTGGCATAACGCTGGATGGTTCTGTTAATCTCCGCAAGATCATGCAAGCGGCGCTCATCCAGACGGAGTTGTCGCCGCTCCGTCGGTGAGTCAATCACATAGACAGATCCGATGAGCGAAACAACGACTACCGCAGAAATTGTCACAGCCAGTCTTTTCATCACGGTTTGACGGTTCATGCTTGGCGCTTCGCGCTCTTCGTCACCTAAATCCCATAGATAGAACCAAAAGATTGTTCCGGCAATCACACCGACAATGAGCACTTTAAGGCAAAAACGGGTCGTCAGTTCTCCGCCCAAAGCGTTATAAACCAGTGTCACCAGATCGCCGATAACAAAACAGGCAGCTACTAACAGGGTCAGATAAGTCAGCCAGCGGCGCACAGCCGACAGACGTTTGTCCGGATTGTCGGCGAGTTCCCGATAAATGCGCCGCGACATGAACAGAAATACCGGACAGGCAATGACAAGAAATGACGCTGCCAGACGAATGTCTTTGTGTATTCGAAAGGAAGATTCATTCATCACCGGATCGGGGAAATTCAGATTGACAAAATCAAACAACATGCTGCCAAGGTAATAGGCGCTTAGATACAGCGTTGTAAACAGCAGCAGGTAAAGGAAAGCTTCACGCGCCGAAAGATAGGGACGTCTCTTGGGAACCGGCACCGCAAAGGCGATGTCGGCAAATTGATTGAGTGCGTTTTTGATCTGATCGGCAGGCCAGCCGACTTGGAGCAGGCACTGTTCAATCTCGGATTTTGGCACTCCCTTTTCAAGCGCCGCGTGAACAAAGAGTTCAAGGTTTTGAATTCTTGACGCCATGATTATTGCTCCTGCCTTGTATTAACAAAACCCAAAACACTCCCCAACGCTTCCGCCAAATTCTCCGGCTCTGTTCCCCCTGCCTGCGCCATATCCGCCCTGCCGCCGCCCTTTCCGCCAACCTGTTGAGCAACGAAGTTAACGAGTTCGCCCGCCTTGATCCTGTCCGTCAAATTTGCGGTAACTCCAGCGATAAGGCTCACTTTTTCATCGCGAACCGTGGCAAGCACAATCACGGCGGACTTGAGTTTGTCTTTCAGCTTGTCGAGCGTTTCCCGCAGGGTCGCAGGATCGACGCCTTCCAAGGTGGCGGTAACCAGTTTCGCCCCTCCCTCGATGTCGACCGCCTGCTCGATCAACTCGTCGATCCGGCTGCCCGCGAGTTTCGATTTCAGTCGGGCGACTTCCTTCTCAAACGTCCTCGTCTGCTCGATCAGGCTGGCAATCCGCTCGGCGGCGGCTTCCGGTGAAGCCTTCAAGAGCGCGGCGATGTTCGTGAGGCGCTGCTCCTGCGTTTGCACGGCGCGAAGGGCGTTTTCTCCCGTCACGGCTTCGACGCGGCGCACGCCTGCGGCAATGCCCGACTCGGAAAGAATCTTGAAGAAACCAATATCCCCGGTGCGGGTCACGTGCGTGCCGCCGCAAAGCTCCCTGGACGTACCGATGCTGAGTACACGCACGGTATCGTCGTACTTTTCGCCGAAGAGCATCATCGCGCCGGATTTCTGCGCGGCTTCCAACGGCATGACTGCCGCCTGATTCGCGGTGTTCGCCAAAATTTCGGCGTTGACCCGCGCTTCCACTGCGCGGATTTCCTCCGCCGTGACCGGGGCGTGGTGCGCGAAGTCGAAACGGGTTTTGCCGGGATCGACGAGGGAGCCTTTCTGCTGAACGTGTGCGCCCAACACTTCACGCAACGCCTTGTGCATCAGGTGGGTGACGGAGTGATTGCGGGCGGTGGCCGCGCGGGCGGCGGCGTCCACACGGGCGGAAACCTTATCCTTGAGGCGCAACGCGCCAGTCTTGACGATGCCGTGGTGGCCGAACACCGCCGCCTGAATTTTCTGGGTATCTTCCACCGCGAAGATGCCCGCGCTCCCCTTGAGTTCGCCCGTATCGCCCACCTGGCCGCCGGACTCGGCATAGAAAGGGGTGTTGTCGAGCACGACGACGCCGAGATCGCCTTCGCGCAGCTCATCAACGGCGGTTCCGTCACGGTAAAGGGCGAGGATTTCGGCTTCCTGCTCCAATGTGTCATAACCATGAAAGATAGTGTCCGCGCCTGTATAGTCGAGGCTGGCCGTCATCCTGAATTTACCCGCCGCGCGAGCCTGTTCTTTCTGGCGGATCATCGCGGCATCGAACGCGACGGTATTGACCGTCACGCCTTGTTCTCGGCACACGTCGGCAGTAAGATCGAGCGGGAAGCCGTAGGTGTCGTGCAGCTTGAAGGCAAGTTCCCCGTCGAAGCAGGCGCGCCCCTGCCCTCTCATCTCATTCAAACCTGCTTCCAGAATCGTCATGCCGTTTTCAATCGTGGCGAAGAAACGATCTTCCTCGGTCTTCAAAATGTCGGCGATACGCGCTTTGCCAGCGGCGAGTTCCGGGAAGGCCGCGCCCATCTCGCGGACGAGATCGGGCACAAGGCGATGGAAGAACGCCGAGCGCGCGCCGAGTTTGTAGCCGTGCCGGATGGCGCGGCGGACGATGCGGCGAAGCACGTAACCGCGCCCTTCATTGCCGGGGATAACGCCGTCGGCAATCAGGAAGGAACAGGCGCGGATGTGGTCGGCCAGCACATTCAGGCTGGGATTCGTTATGTCGGTGGCGTTCGTTTCGCGCGCCGCCGCCTGGACAAGAGTCTGAAAAAGGTCAATTTCGTAGTTGGAATGCACGCCCTGCAATACGGCGGAGATGCGCTCCAGCCCCATGCCGGTATCCACGCTCGGCCTGGGCAACGGATGCATCACGCCCGCCTCGTCGCGGTTGAACTGCATGAAGACATTGTTCCAGATTTCGATGTAACGGTCGCCGTCCTCATCCGGCGTGCCGGGCAACCCGCCCGGAATGTGCGGGCCGTGGTCATAGAAAATCTCGGTGCACGGGCCGCACGGGCCGGTGTCTCCCATCATCCAGAAATTGTCGGAGGCATAGCGCGCCCCCTTGTTGTCGCCGACGCGGATGACACGCTCCGGGGTCAGCCCGACTTCCTTCGTCCAGATGTCGAACGCCTCATCATCTTCGGCATAGACGGAGACATAGAGGCGCTCCGCCGACAGTTTGAAGACTTTGGTCAGCAATTCCCATGCGTATAGAATCGCATCGCGCTTGAAATAATCGCCGAAGGAAAAATTGCCGAGCATCTCGAAAAAGGTGTGATGCCGGGCGGTATAGCCGACATTTTCCAGGTCGTTGTGCTTGCCGCCCGCGCGCACGCACTTTTGCGAGGTGGTGGCGCGGGTATAGGGACGCTTGTCGAAACCGAGGAACACATCCTTGAACTGGTTCATGCCCGCGTTGGTGAAGAGCAACGTAGGATCGTCGGCAGGCACGAGCGAGCTGGAGGCAACAATCCGATGCCCCTTGGACTCGAAAAACTTCAGGAATTGTTCGCGGATTTCGGCGGATTTCATGGGGTTGCCTGCCAATAACGGGAATCCGATATTTTACTGGAAATTTCCGAGGCGGCTCCATATGGGAAATCCTTGGGCGCGATACATGGGCAATCCCATTCTGGAAGCATTGCTTGCCAACAGTCGCGTTGACAGTTGTTTATAGCAGTGTCATTTTCAGGACACTACATTGAGTCGCCCCGACCTAAAAGCCGGGGATTCCTCGACACAGATGAGGGAGCCTCAATGCTCCACAAAACAACTGTCTTGCTCACCCCGCCATGAATGGCGAGGCTTCTTCAAGACACGTGGTCAAATAGGGTCATTCCCCAAAAGCGGCAGGGCGAGGGCGAAGTTCTTTCGTGGAAGTAGCGGCACGAATCCTGCCGGACAGGTTGACTTTCGTACGCTGTCCGTTAAAATATACGGTTTGCTTGTCGCGGCAGTAGCTCAGTTGGTAGAGCGCAACCTTGCCAAGGTTGAGGTCGAGAGTTCGAGACTCTTCTGCCGCTCCAGATTTTTTGGCGCGATAGCAAAGCGGTTATGCACCGGATTGCAAATCCGAGTAGGTCGGTTCGACTCCGGCTCGCGCCTCCAGATTCATGACGCGGCAGTAGCTCAGTTGGTAGAGCGCAACCTTGCCAAGGTTGAGGTCGAGAGTTCGAGACTCTTCTGCCGCTCCAGATTTGCTGGCAAGCGCATGGCAAAGCCATGTCAGCCCTAGGGTTTGCCCAGGCAAATTATCTTTCCTTTTGCGTCCGGATGATGAAATTGGCAGACATGCCGGACTTAAAATCCGGAGCCGCAAGGCATACGGATTTAATTCCCGTTCCGGTCATATAATGACATTCTTCTATTGTCCGTTGTTGTCCAGAAAGTCTCAGGGAATCAAGGTTTCTGTACCATGCGTCTTGAAGAAGCCTCGCCATTTATGTCGGGGTTAGCGAGACAGTTGATTATGGAGCATTGAGGCTCCCATAATCTGTGGCATGGAAGCCCCAACCTTCAGGTTGGGGTGACTCACATTCGATAACGAGGGCAAGGCAAAACGATATGGACGCTGAAAAGTACAACATCGTATTTGACGGATCATTGCGGAAAGGGGTGACGCAGGACGAGGCCAAGGCAAGTCTGACCGGATTGTATGGCTCGGAACTGGCAGAGGTTATGCCTTTGTTGTTCAGCGGCAAACGCGCGGTTCTGAAGCGCGGCCTTTCGGCGGAGGAGGCGGACAAGGTTTTGGCTTCCTTGCAAAGCGCCGGACTGCTCGCAATGAAGGAAGCGTCTGCCCCGACTTTTTCCCTTCAGGAAGAAGCGGTATCGGAAGGCAGCGAAACTGCCGACAGCAAGAATGGCGAATTTGCAAGGCTGAAGCTGTTTTCCTTTCAGGGACGATTGGGCAGGCTTCGCTATTTCGCCTGGCCGCTGCTCGCGGCGCTCATCTGCACCGCCATCATGTCCCTCATGACTATTTTATTGTTGGACAGGGCGGTGGATATTGCGCTCAAAGCGTCTGCCTTGTCTGGCGGCATCATATCTACGGCGGAGAGGGACATGTTCACGCTGTGGCAAAACGTTGATATGTTATGGCAGAACATTAATTTGCTTATATTGCAAAACATTGATTTGCTCACGGCATGGCAGAACATTGGCTTTCTGTGGCAGGACATTAACCTGATGTTCAAATCCTGGCGGGACTTTGACCCTGCGTCCGCATTGTTGCCGGAAATTGACTCGTTTTTCGCGTTGTGGCGGAATCTCACCGTCCTTGCTATCGCCTTGACGATAGCATTGATGGTTTTCATTTATTCCGTTGTGGTACGACGTATGCACGACATCAACCTCTCCGGCTGGTGGTTTTTTGCTCTGGTTACGCTCGGCATTGTGTCGCTGGTTATGGTGTTTGTATTGCCCTTTATCTTTATCCCTGTTCTTCTCTGTGTAGGTTTGCTGAAGTGTTTATTCTGGCTGACGCTACTTTTGTGGCCGGGCAGCGCGAGGGAAAACAATTATGGCCTGCCGGATTCGCCGAAAACACGCTTTCTGGACATTATGCTGGTGGTTCTGCTTGCGATAGGAATTTCGTCCAATTTTGCGCTGCTTGGCAATTTGCATGGTAAAATAATAAGTTTTCATGAAGCGAGAAGGTAAAACGATATGGACAAGTACAACATCGTATTTGATGGCGCGCTGCGGGAAGGTGTGACGCAGGATGAAGCTGCGACCAATATGGCCAAAGTATACGGCTCTGATCAGGCGCAGGTCGCGTCTTTATTGTTCAGCGGCAAGCGTTCGATTCTGAAGCGCGACCTGTCGGCGGAGCAGGCGGACGAACTTCTGGATGTCCTGAAAAACGCCGGACTGATTGCAGTGAAGGAAGCGGCTGCCCCGACCTTTTCCCTGGTTGAAGAAGCGCCGCCTGCCGCCGTCAAGCCTAATGAGGCAGAAGCGGCGGATAAAGGCGTGTCGTCCGGCGGATGGATGGGCGCGCAGGGGACGCATAATGCCGACGCGGCGGTAATGTCTGCATATGGGCGCGGGAATGGCATGGGTTCAACGGCTCGCCCACAGTCTTCTACAAGCTATTTGCCGTCAGGCGACGATACGGAAGAATTCGCAGAGCTTAACTGGCTTTCCTTTGAGGGGCGGTTGGGGCGGATTCGTTATTTAGCCTGGGCGATAATTTTTGGATTTGCTGTTGGGGGGGCGGCTGGAGTTGTCGGGGCGCTTGTCGGGCCTATTGCGCTAGGACTATTGATGTTTTTAGCAGCGATAGCAGCGATCGTGTTCAATATCTCCTTGACTGTGCGGCGTTTGCATGATATCAACGCTTCCGGCTGGTTGGCTTTGCTTTTGCTGGTACCTGTTTTGGGTAATCTGTTTGCTCTGGCGCTTTTATTTTGGCCGGGTACAGCGGGAGAAAATGATTATGGCCCGCCGCCGCCGCCAAATCCAATTGCCTTGAACATTATGCTGGTTGTTGGAATCGTGCTCTTTGTCGTAATGATTGCCAGTGCAGTCGGCAAGTATGATGAGTATGTGCAGCGTGCTCGTGAGGCTAAAGAGCAGCAGAGATAGTCCATATCTCATATGGTTGGGGCGAGCGGGACGCGAACCCCAACACCCCAACACCCAAACCCGTCGTCATTCCAGCGAAGGCGTACTGCCGTCCGTAATATTTTTATGCTAACCAGCCTGGTTTCGCGCAAGTGATTGGCGCAAAAGCCGCGCAGGCTGGGATGAAGCTGCCGCTTAATTCCGGCGTTTTGCTTGCTGATGATGCTTGAAGCCGGGATGAAACGAAGTCCCATCCCGGCCTACGGCTCTGGGGGAAAGCTGGCGGGAAGAAGTTTTTTACCCTTATAATCATACTTCTAGCGCATACATGACCTTAAGGAACGCTGCAATGGACTTTTTTAAAGCTCAGGAACAAGCACGGAAGAAAACCCGCTGGCTGGCGCTTTTGTCTGTTCTGGCGATAACAGCTACTGTAGCCTTGGTTTGTCTGGCATTCCTACTGTTCCTACAAGTCTTCTATACTTGGTACCGTGATTCCCCGCTAGGCTTCATAATTCCTCTGTTGGTCTCTATATTCTTGCTATTCTTGCTGTTTTTGATGTATGTCTTACTGTCGCCCGACGAGTATTACAATGAAGAAAAGCGACATGAAGAAAACAAAATCGTCAAATTAGTCGAGGCAATTGGGGTTTATTGTACCTTCTTGTTGGGTTTCCTATTTGCTTATTTCAAGGATAGCATGGACTCTACTACTAATTTTTTGAATGGTTATTGGGTTTTCTGGACTTGCTTGATCGTGGGCGGGATTATCGCTGTAGCGTCGCTATACAAGATAGTGCAAATATCCCGCAGCGGCGGCAGATTGATCGCTGAACAATTGGGCGGGCGCAGGATCATGCGGGGTACTGCCGATCCGACGGAAAGGCGTTTCTTGAATGTGATTGATGAAATATCCATTGCCGCAGGCATCCCCGCGCCGGTAGCATTCGTGCTTGATAAGGAAACCGGTTTGAACGCCTTTGCCGCCGGACTTTCCACGCAAGACAGCGCAATCGGCATTACCCACGGCTTGCTGGAAGCCATGAACCGCGATGAATTACAAGGCGTTATCGCGCATGAGATCAGCCATATCGTCAATGGCGATAGCCGCCTTAACCTCAGACTGATTGGCTGCTTGTACGGTATCTACGCCCTCATCATCACTGGTCGCACGCTTCCTTACAGTAGTCACCCTATACTTACTGCTTTGCCCGCTTTTTTGTTCTTCTTGGTCGGCTCCATTGGCTTGTTTTTTGGTCGTCTGATTCAAGCTACTACTTCCCGTGAGCGCGAGTATCTGGCTGATGCCGCAGCCGTGCAATTCAGCCGCAATCCAACCGGATTGATTTCCGCGCTCCAAAAAATGCGAACCTCAGGCTCTCAAATCCAGCACCCGGAAGCGGTAGTGGCCAGCCATCTTTTCCTTGGCTCCAGCGACGCTCCTGGCTCTTTTGAGAACTTCTTTACCAGTCATCTTGGGCTTTCCCTGTTTTCCACCCATCCACCGTTGGCTGGTCGTATCCGTCGCCTCGGCGGTTTTCTGCTGCATCATCCCGATGGCGAGGAAATGCTTCCGCTTTCACCGGTTGTCCCGTTTGATGCAGATCATCATCTCCCAATTCTGGCCGCAAATCCCCATGCGGCAATGCCTGTTCCTGTTGTTACACCCGTTGTTGTTCCCAGACTGCCGGAAGAAATACTATCCGAAAGCCTCAATCAAGCGCAAAACCTGCTTGCCAGCTTGCCCGATACCTTGCGGGAACAGGCACATAACGTGATCGGCGCAACCGGAATTCTCGCCGGATTGCTTTTTGCCAGACAAGCCGATATTCAGCTACAGCAAGAGAAATTGCTTTCCCCCGATACGCTCTCCACCGCGCAGGAACTTTACCATTGGCTTGCCGCACAACCGGAACATGGGGCGCAGTATCGCCTTGTCTGGTTTGATCTCATCCTGCCCACCTTGCGGGAAGTGTTGGAAGCCGAACGGGATCATCTGCTCATTCTGGCAAAAGACCTGATTCGCGCCGACGGGCGGGTCAGTCCCACGGAATTCGCCCTCTATAGCCTGTTGCGCGGCGCGTTGCTGTCTCCTTCGGAGCGACAGGTCAAACAGAGCGACTTGCGTCTGGAACGATTGGACAAGGATATTTCCGATATACTTGCGCTCCTTGCCTATTCAGGACATGAAGATGTAAAGGCGACCGAGGCAGCCTATCAAGCGGCGATAGCCAGTTCTCCCGCCAGCACAAAGCATCCTTTACCGGCAAAGAATGAACTTTCCCTGAACAAGATTTCCGAGGCGTTGTCACATCTTGCCCTTGCCGCGCCGCCTTACCGGAAAAAACTGCTGGATGCCTGCGCGGTTGCCGTCCAACACGACGGCAGGATCACCCCGGTGGAGAACGAGCTTCTCCGTGCCTTTGCCCAAAGCCTCGACTGCCCCGCCCCGATGTTGGACGCATGGCAGCAAGCCGCGTAAGGCAGCCCGTATCTCATAGCCTCCGTTCCCTCTCCTATGCCCTTAAATCAAAACCGCCCCAGACTTTCCCTGATCGCCGCCTTAGCCCAAGGGCGGGTGATCGGCGCGGACAATCGTCTGCCCTGGCATTTGCCGGAAGACCTCTGCCGCTTTCGGGAATTGACCTGGGGACATTGTGTCCTCATGGGACGCAAGACCTGGGAATCATTGCCAGAAAAATTCCGCCCCCTGCCGGGACGGCGTAACTTCGTACTCAGCCGCCAGCCGGACTACATCGCCCCCGGCGCGGAACTGGTCTCCTCAATCCAGGATGCTCTGGAGAAAACCGCAAGGGAATCGCCAGAGACACAGGAAGTGTTCGTCATCGGCGGGGAGCAAATCTACCGCGCGGCTCTGCCATTCGCCCGGCGTCTCCTGCTTACCGAAATCAATCTGGATGTTACGGGCGATGCCTGGTTTCCCGCCTTTTCCGAAAATGAATGGCAGGAAATCCAGCGTGAACAACGGGTAAGCGAATCCGGCATTTCCTTTGCCTTTGTGACCTATGCGCGAAGAACCGTTGCCGCCTGATACCATTGCCGCCATTGCCACGCCTGCCGGGCGCGGCGGGGTCGGCATTGTCCGCGTCTCCGGCAACAACCTTGTCGCCTTCGCCGCCCAACTCGCAGGCAAAACGATCGCGCCGCGCCGCGCCGCGCGCGCCGATTTCAAGGCGAGCGACGGCAGTCTTATTGACAGCGGCCTGACCCTCTATTTTCCCGCCCCGGCCTCTTTCACCGGCGAAGACGTGCTGGAACTGCACGGTCACGGCGGCCCGGTCGTCATGAATCTGCTGCTTGCCCGTTGCCTCGAACTCGGCGCGCGTCTGGCCGAACCCGGCGAATTTACCCGCCGCGCTTTCCTGAACGGCAAACTTGATCTTGCCCAGGCAGAAGCCGTTGCCGACCTGATTGACGCTTCCACCGCCGCCGCCGCCAGAAGCGCGGCGCGTTCCCTGACCGGAGAATTTTCCCGCGCCGTGCATGAACTGGTGGCGGAATTGACCGAATTGCGGATGCTTGTCGAAGCAACGCTTGATTTTCCCGAAGAAGAGATAGATTTTCTCCGGCAGGCCGATGCCTTTAATCGTGTTATTCGCCTTGATGACCGTCTTCGTGAAGTCCATGCCGGGGCAAAGCGGGGCAGGCTGTTACAGGCCGGATTGCGCGTCGTCTTGATCGGTCAGCCCAATGTCGGCAAATCCTCGTTGCTGAATCTCATTTCCGGCGACGATCTCGCCATCGTCACTCCCATTCCCGGCACGACCCGCGACGCGCTCAAGTCCTCGGTTCAAATCCACGGCATTCCGTTACACATCATTGATACTGCCGGTTTGCGCGAAGCCGGGGATGAAGTCGAAAAAATCGGCATTGCCCGCACCTGGAAAGCCGTTTCCGAAGCCGACCTTGCGCTGCTTCTGGTTGACGCCCGCTCCGACCTGACCCCGGATGATCGCGCCATTCTGGAAAAGCTGCCGGAAGGATTGCCTCGTGTTGTTGTGAGGAACAAGATTGATTTGACATCTGAAGCGCCGAAAAGTTATTCGCAGGGTATCGGCGGCGTGGAAGGCGTGGTAATTTCCCTCTCCGCCAAAACCGGACAGGGCCTGGAATTGCTGGAGACCGCCTTGCTGGAAATCGCCGGTTGGCAGGACGCGGAAGACACATTCGTTGCCCGCGAACGTCATTTGCAGGCTATTGATACTGCCGCAAGATACCTTGCCCTTGCCCGCGCGGAGCTTGAAAGCCCCATGCCCGCGCTCGAACTCTTTGCCGAGAACCTGCGCCTCGCGCAAAATTCCCTCTCGGAGATCACCGGTGAATTTACCCCGGATGACCTGCTGGGCGAGATTTTCAGCCGGTTTTGCATTGGGAAGTGATGGTAGAAACAAGTTGTAACAAGATCATGGCAACTTAGATATGGACTGAATCATTTATTGCCTTTATATTGGCGCATTCGGCATGAGAAGCGAATGAGCTGTGAGCAATCTCCGCCATTCATGGCGAATCGGCTCAGGAGCGTTCTCTTTGTCGGGGCTTTCAAAACACTTGTGACGGGCTGGTTTGTTCGTCGAATGGCACATATGGAAAAAAAGTATCGGTTGGCGTTCGCTGTTGTGTGCATATTGGCGCTCCTGACAGGAGGATACTTCTGGCGGGACGGCTCTGTCGCCACGGGCAAGGCTCCCGGCAATCCTGTGGCATCAGGGCAGGGCAATGCCGTTAAGGTTGAAATGACCAAAGTCGCACGTTTTGCCTTTTCCGAAGAGGCGATCGCGGTCGGGACGTTAAGATCCAATGAATCTGTCGTGTTGCGCCCTGAAGTGTCGGGCCGGGTTGCGAATGTGCATTTCAGGGACGGAGAAGTCGCGCGTGGCGGGCATTTGCTTTTCAGTCTTGATTCCGAGGTGCAGGCGGCGGAACTGCGGCAGGCCGAGGCGCAGCTTGAGCTGGCGCGCGCCACCCAGCGGCGTAATGAAGACCTTTATCAAAGGAAATTCATCAGTCGGCAAGCGTTGGATAACAGCCAGGCCACCTTGAGGGTGCAGGAAGCCAATGTGGCTCTTGCCGTTGCCAGACTGGAAAAGACGCGGATTCGCGCGCCTTTCGCCGGTGTTTTGGGTATCCGTCAGGTAAGTCCCGGCGACTATGTGAGAGAAGGCGCCGATCTCGTCAATCTGGAGGATATTTCCACGCTGAAGCTGGATTTTCGCCTGCCGGAGATGTATCTGCGCCAGCTTCGTTCCGGCCTTGCGCTGGAAGCCACTACGGACGCCCTGCCCGGAGAAACTTTTACCGCGACCCTTGCGGCCATTGATCCGCTGGTGGATGAAGGCGGGCGTTCGATTGCCTGTCGCGCCCTGCTGGACAATCAGGATGGCAAACTTCGCCCCGGCATGTTCGCGCGGGTGCGTCTTGCGTTTGCCGATGCCGATGTCAAATCCGGCGCGACGCTGGCGATTCCTGAGGAAGCCGTTATTCCCGGCGTGACTCCGCAGGCATTGAGGGTGGAGGAAGGCATTGCCCGTGCCGTCTTCATAAGTCTTGGGCGTCGCCGCGCTGGCATGGTTGAAGTGCTGGAAGGCTTGCGGGAAGGCGACATGATTGTGACTTCCGGTCAGTTGAAAGCGCGGGACGGCTCGCGTGTCACGGCGGCGGATGATTCCGGCGGTTAGGGCGGTTTCGGTTCAAGTGATAGCACATTTACGCACACTCTCCCCTAAACCCCTTCCCCCGCTTCCCGCTATTTATTTGCAGGAAGCGCTATACATGGCAAGCGATGCGCGCCCTTGGCGCCGCATTCCGCAGGGCGCGGAATGCGGCGTGAGGGACAGGGCGGTTACTTCAGCAAGTCCGCCACGGCGGCGCGTTCGCCTTCCAGTTCTTTCAGGGTGATGTCTATTTTCTCTCTGGCGTAAGCGTCTATTTCCAGCCCCTTGATGAGCGAAAAGCCGCCGTTTTCGCACAGGCAAGGGAAGCCGAACACAAGACCCTCGGGAATCCCGTAGCCATTGTCAGCCGGAGCGGGAATGCCCATCGTCGCCCAATCGTCCGAACCCAATACCCAGTCGCGGATGTTATCAATCGCGGCGGAAGCGGCGGAAGCGGCGGAAGAAAGCCCGCGCGCGTCAATAATGGCCGCGCCGCGCTTGCCGACGGTAGGCAGGAATACGTCGTTATTCCATGCCGCATCGTTGATGATAGCCTTCACATTGTCGCCGTTGGAAGTGACGAAACGGTAATCGGCGTACATGGTGGGCGAATGATTGCCCCAGACGACCAGTTTTTTGAGCGAGGAGACGGCGCGTCCCGATTTTTGCGCCAGTTGGGAAAGCGCCCGGTTATGGTCGAGCCGCAGCATGGCGTGATAATTGGCGGGATTGGTGCGTCCGACCTTTATGGCGGCGGCGCGGGCAATGTAGGCATTGGTATTGCACGGATTACCGACAACCAATACCTTGACGTCTTCTTTCGCGTTTTCGGCGATGGCGCGGCCTTGCTCGGTGAAAATCGCGCCGTTAGCCTGCAAGAGATCGGAGCGTTCCATGCCGGGGCCGCGCGGACGCGCGCCGACCAGCAGGCAAATATCGGCGTCCTTGAAGGCGACGGCAGGGTCGTCCGTGGCGATAACGCCGGTCAGAAGCGGAAAGGCGCAGTCGCCAAGCTCCATAATGACGCCCTGGACAACCTTTTGTGCTTGCGGCAGATCGAGAAGTTGCAGGATGACGGGCTGATCCTTGCCCAACATTTCGCCGGAAGCGATACGGAAAAGAAGGGCGTAGCCGATCTGGCCGGCAGCGCCGGTAACTGCGACACGCAAGGGAGTTTTGGACATGAATGTTCTCCTGTCAGGACATTGAAAAAGGAATCCGGGCATAGCCAGCCAGGCAGGTTACGTCGGACGTCGCGGCAGCCATACATGGTATGGTTACGGGCAATGGGTGTCAATCATACCCTGATGTTTTTTCGGGATTGTCTGCACTCATGCGTTTCAGGCCAAATCTGGCGAAGGGTTGCAAACAGCGCGCGATTTTTCAAATTGCGGGAATGTCTATATATAAGCGACTCGCCTATATGCAAACGTAGTTACCACCCGCGCCGAAAAACATTGTACAATCCGAAACGTCGCAAAAACGCACCGGCGTGAAAGTCCGTATATAATCCCCCTCTGTCAAAAACTTCTAACCAAGGATGACGCCAATGGCCGATACCTGCCAAACTTCTCCCAGGAAACGCCCCAAATTTCTGGGGCTTGCTGACATTTCGTTCAGAATCCATCTGCCCTTGCCGGGCAAGCTCTCCATCCTGCACCGGGTAAGCGGAGCGCTCCTGTTTTTGATGCTGGGGCCGATCCTCTACTACTTTCAGTTGAGTCTGACTTCGCCTGCGGGCTTCGAGCACTTCAAAAACTTCGCGGCACACCCCTGTGTCCGTCTGGTTTGCGCGGGATTGATCTGGGCGTACATGCACCACTTCTGCGCGGGCATCCGCTTTTTGCTGATTGACATGCAAGTCGGCGCGAGCCTTGCCGCCGCGCGTTTTTCCACGCTGATCGTGTTCGCGGTCAGTCTTGGAGCGACTATCGCTCTCTGCTGGAGGATTCTCTTGTGATAAATCGTATCGTTGTCGGGGCGCGCTATGGCCTCAAGGACTGGATCATCCAGCGCGTAACCGCTGTGGTCATGGCGGTCTACACCCTGTTTATCGGCATTGTGCTGGTGGCGGTGCGCCCTGCCGATTTTAGCGTCTGGATCGCGGTGTTCAGTCACGGCATGGTGAAATTCGCCACCTTCCTTTTCGCGCTTTCCCTGTTCTATCACGCCTGGATTGGGATGCGCGATCTGTGGATGGACTACATCAAGCCCGTCGGTCTGCGTCTGACCCTGCATGTCCTGACGATATTGGCGCTTGTGGGCTACACCGGCTGGGTGATCGAAATTCTCTTCTGGAGGCTGTAAGTGAATATTTCCGTTCTCAAATTTGACGCAGTTATTGTCGGCGCGGGCGGCGCGGGTTTGCGCTCCGCCATTCAGCTTTCCGAAGCCGGTCTTAAAACCGCCGTGCTCTCCAAGGTATTTCCGACCCGTTCGCATACCGTCGCGGCGCAAGGCGGGGTTGCCGCCGCGCTCGGCAATTCCGAGGAAGACAACTGGCGCTGGCATATGTACGACACCGTAAAAGGCTCGGACTGGCTTGGCGACCAGAATGCCATTGAATATATGTGCAAAAAGGCCGTGGAAGCGGTGGTTGATCTGGAACACTACGGAATGCCTTTTGACCGTACCGACAACGGCAGGATTTATCAGCGCCCGTTCGGCGGACATATGTCCAACTTCGGCGAAAAGCCGGTGCGCCGTTCCTGCGCCGCTGCCGACCGTACCGGACATGCCATGCTGCACGCCATGTATCAGCGTAACGTAAAGGCCAATACCCAGTTTTTTGTGGAATGGATGGCGCTTGACCTGATTCGTGACAGCGAAGGCGCGGTAGTCGGCGTATCCGCGCTGGAAATGGAGACCGGCAACATTGCTGTTTTCCATGCCCGCGCGGTGATTTTCGCAACCGGCGGAGCCGGACGTATTTTCGCCTCCTCCACCAATGCCTTCATCAATACCGGCGACGGCCTCGGCATGGCGGCGCGCGCCGGAATTCCGCTGGAGGACATGGAATTCTGGCAGTTCCATCCCACCGGCGTGGCCGGGGCGGGCGTTCTGATTACCGAGGGGGTGCGCGGCGAGGGCGGAATTCTGCGTAACTCCGATGGCGAGCGTTTCATGGAGCGCTACGCGCCGACCGCCAAGGACCTGGCCTCGCGCGACGTTGTTTCCCGCGCTACGGCAACCGAAATCAAGGAAGGGCGCGGCTGCGGCCCCAACAAGGATTATGTCCTTCTCGACATAACCCACCTTCCTCCGGCTACCATCATGAAGCGTCTGCCGGGTATTCGGGAAATCTCGATTCAGTTTGCGAGCGTTGACCCGATCAAGGCTCCGATTCCGGTCGTGCCGACATGCCATTACCAGATGGGGGGAATTCCCACCAACTATACCAGTCGTGTCGTAGCGCCAAACGGCAATGGCGATGAAGAAGTCGTGTCCGGCTTTTACGCGGCAGGTGAATGCGCCTGCGCTTCGGTGCATGGCGCGAATCGTCTGGGAACAAATTCCCTGCTTGATCTCCTTGTATTTGGCAAATCCGCCGGTGATTCCGCCGTAGCTGACCTGAAAGCCGAAAAGGCGCATCGTCCTCTTCCCGCAGACGCGGAGGATATGGCGCGTTCGCGTATCGCCGCGCTGGATGGTCGCAAGGACGGAACCAGCGTATATGAAGCGCGGCAGGCCATTGCCCGCGCCATGCAGGATCACGCGGGCGTGTTTCGCTTTGCGGACTTGTTGAGGCAAGGCGTGGCCAGGATTCTCGAAGTCGAGCAGATGGCGCGGAATCTGGAGATAAAGGACAAATCCAAAGTCTGGAATACTGCCAGGATCGAGGCGCTGGAGACTGAAAACCTGATCGAAGTCGCCAAGGCGACCATGATTTCGGCGGAGGCGCGCAAGGAATCGCGCGGCGCGCATGTGCGCGACGACGCGCCGGATACGCCGGAATTTCCCAATGGCAGGAATGACAAGGATTGGCTGAAACACACCCTATGGTTCCGCGAAGGCAACCGTATCGAATACAAACCTGTTTGCATGACGCCGCTTACGGTCGAGACCGTCGCGCTGCAAACCCGGTCGTATTAATCGGAGAAAAATATGACGACACGCACGATGCAATTCAGCATTTATCGCTATGACCCCGACAAGGACGAGCGTCCCCGGATGCAGGACATCTCTGTGGAGGTGGACGAAAACGACCGAAAACTTCTGGACGCGCTCACAAGGCTGAAGGCAAAGGATGAGACCATCGCGTATCGCCGTTCCTGCCGGGAAGGCGTGTGCGGCTCGGACGCGATGAACATCAACGGCAGGAACGGGCTGGCATGTCTGATTGACCTGAATAGCCTTAAGCAGCCGGTTGTCATCAGGCCGCTGCCGGGATTGCCGATTATCCGCGACCTGATTGTGGATATGACCCAGTTTTTCAAGCAATACCACTCGATCAAGCCCTATCTCATCAACAACGATCCTCTGCCGGAGCGCGAGCGTTTGCAAAGCCCGGAAGAAAGGGAGGAGCTGGACGGTCTTTATGAGTGCATTCTTTGCGCCTGCTGTTCAACCTCTTGTCCTTCGTTCTGGTGGAATCCCGACAAATTCGTCGGCCCCGCCGGGTTGCTGGCGGCTTACCGTTTTCTGGCCGATACCCGCGATCAGGCGACCCGCGAGCGGCTGGACGATCTGGAAGACCCTTATCGGCTGTTCCGTTGCCATACCATCATGAGTTGCGTTGATGCTTGTCCGAAGGGGTTGAATCCAACCCTGGCTATCGGGAAAATCAAGGAAATGATGCTTCAGCGTTACGTATAGCATGGAGGATTCCGCCGTCTTTTCCCGGCTGCGTTGGCGTTGCACCCGCCGCGCCATGCTGGAGATGGATTTGATTCTGGGCGAGTTTCTGGAGAAGGAATTTTCCGGACTCTCGCCTGAGGATCAGGCGGCTTTTGTGGAACTGGCCGATTGCGACGACATGAAATTATGGCCGTGGGTCAGCGGTCAGGAAGAATGCGACGATATGCGCCTGGCGCCTGTCGTGGTTATGCTGCGCCGTCAGGCAGCGCAGCGCGCGGGAGCGGCTTGAAAGCTGTTCCGTTTTCACAGGGCGCTTACCTATTGCGCTTTTGATTCATCAACACAAAGGGAAGAACCATGACGACCGAACGCACCGCAACCTTGCAGATTCCCGGGCAACAGCCCGTGGAATTGCCGATTATGACCCCGACACACGGCAATGATTGTATTGACACGCGCTCGCTGGGAGCCAAGTCGGGGATGTTTACCTACGACGCCGGCTTTTTGTCCACGGCGAGTTGCAAGTCATACATTACCTTCATTGACGGCGACAAGGGGGAACTGCTCTATCGCGGTTATCCGATCGAGCAGCTTGCCGAGCATTGCACCTTTCTGGAAGTAGCCCAGTTGCTGCGAAACGGCGAGTTGCCCAATGCCGCGCAGAAGGCCGAATTTGAGCGCACCATTCGCAACCATACCCTGGTGCATGACCAGTTGACCCGGTTCTACAACGGCTTTCGCCGCGACGCGCACCCGATGGCGGTAATTGTCGGCGTGGCAGGCGCGTTGTCGGCGTTTTATCACAAGGGCATGGACTACTCCAGCGTCGAGCACCGGAATGTTTGCTTCCTTCGCATCATTGCCAAGCTGCCGACCATCATTGCGCTGGCGTATCGCTACACTACCGGCCTGCCGTTCATGTATCCGAGAAACGACCTTGATTACGCCTCGAACTTCATGTACATGATGTTCGGCGTGCCTTGCGAGGATTTCAAGGCCAACCCGGTGCTGTCGCGCGCGCTCGACATCATCTTTACCCTTCATGCCGACCATGAGCAGAACGCTTCCACTTCCACGGTGCGTCTGGCTGGTTCTTCGGGAGCGAACCCGTTTGCCTGCGTTGCGGCGGGCATTTCCTGCCTTTGGGGGCCGGCGCACGGGGGCGCGAACGAAGCGTGTCTGGAAATGCTGGAAGAAATCGGCGATGTTTCCAGGGTGGGCGAGTACATCAAACGCGCCAAGGACAAGGACGACAGCTTCAAGCTGATGGGCTTCGGGCATCGCGTCTACAAGAACTTCGACCCGCGCTCCCAAATCATGGGCAAGGTGTGCTCCGATGTGCTTGCCGAACTGGGGCTGGAAAATGATCGCTTGTTCAAGCTCGCCAAGGCGCTGGAGAAGATTGCTCTTGAGGATGATTATTTCATCGAGAAGAAGCTCTACCCGAATGTGGACTTTTATTCGGGCATTGTCCAGAAGGCGCTCGGCATTCCCACCAGCATGTTCACCTGCATCTTCGCCCTGGCGCGCACGGCAGGCTGGCTCGCGCAATGGGAAGAGATGATTACCGATCCGGAATACAAGATCGGGCGTCCCCGCCAGTTATACATCGGCGCGGCCAGACGTGATGTCGTTCCGTTGGAAAAACGTTGATTCAGACGAAACATAAAAAGGCGACTTCGTCGCCTTTTTTTATGGGCATCATATATGCGCCGTTCCGGCTGTAATCATATCCCGTCAGACGGTTTGGGTTGCGGCAATTCTCTCATGTCATGGTTTGTAGGGGCGAGGCGCAAGGCGGAGGATTGGCGGCGAAGCAGCATTGGGGTTAGCTCCTTTTATGGCTTGCAAGCGGGGGGCTTGCCGCTTCGTAGCTGCTTTACCAGAAACTAACCCGCTCGTTCAACGCCAGCACACCGTCACAGCATCAGAGGCGCTGCCGCTTGCGGTTCTCCTGCCTAAATTATCCAGGGTCAGATCGCCGCACTTTTCGTCACTCAGCTGGGTTCCCTGGCGTGTTGCGGTGATGAGGAAGCTTTGGTCACCAGTAGGATTCTCGTATGTCACGGTATAAAAGGGATTTGCGTCTCCTTTCGGACATGTCGTAAGAGCGGCAATTTCTTCCAGTCTGACTGCATTATTCGGGTATCTGTTCGTCGTTGAATATTGACGTTCCAGCCTGTTGGCGGCGTTCAGCATCTCGCTCTGGCATTGGGAGCGGCGCGCCTTCCGCACATACTCCTGGTATTGGGGAATGGCAATGGCCGCTATTATGCCGATAATAGCCACCACGATCAGCAGTTCAATCAGCGTAAAACCTTTTTTATACATGGCGATTTCTCCTTGAATTCTGTCGCAAAACATCATGGCCTGCAAACGATGCTCTCCAGCACCACAACCGTATGATCGCTGCGACCAACTCCGACGGCATTGATCCGCACCGCGTCGCCGCAATCCCCGCCATCGCTTAATTTCACCGCCAGATACATCGGCGGGTCGGCGGTGTAAGAAGTATGGGCGCCGTCGCCACTAGTGAATCGAGCAAACGGCACGGTCGTTAACCAACCTTTGTTCTTTATCTGCCACCATGACTTCATGTCGGCAGCGCCGAAACACGCCTGTGTATCTGCCGGAGAACCAGTGCCAGCGCAAGGGTCATTAGTTGCCTCAAAGAGGGTGCCAATAAATTCCGCGCTCCCGATAGTGCTTCCGTTGAGCATGAACTGCCGCTCCGCCCAGCGCAGGGTTGACTCGGCAGCGGTAAATGCAAGCTGACGGTCATAGAGACCGCCGGCGATGCGCTCCTGGATCGTAATCCCCCGAATAGCAGCCAGCGCAAACATGGTGATGATGATGAGCAAGGCCATGCCAACCACCAGAACCGCGCCCTTTTGCCGGGAAGGAAGCGCGGAGCCTTGCGGCGCGAATGAAAGAAAATTGTTCATGACTTATTCTCCTGATGTGGCGTCAGTTGGCATCCAGCCAGCCGCCCTCGCCATAACCGTTCGGCACCTTGTTGCGAAGCACGGCGGTTGAACTGAAGAACTTGTAAAGCCTTCTTAGACCATCATCTCCACTGGCGGTAAAACTGCTGCCATCGCAAAAATCATAGGTTTCCGGCGTTTGATCGACAGATAGCACCTGTCCGACTGTACCCGCTCCCTGCGGCTCGGAAGCTACCACCATCTGCACCTGCACTGATATGGTCTGACTTAGTTGGTCATCCGTAGCGCTGCCGCCTCTCGTGACAGGAACCCATTCCTGCACTCTTCCCTGCATAGAGCCATCGGTGGAATTACGATCCACCCCCAAGCACACGGCAAAATGCATCACGTTATCCAGCAACACCACGCCATCGCCGCCGCCGACAACAGGATCCGCCACCCGCAACTGATTGGGTCTCAGCTCAGTGCCGGGCAATCCCAAATTGACCGGATCGCCGTCACGGTAAACGTAGGTGCGGTAACCCGTAGGAATCCGGTAAGATGCGGGACTGACGCTCGTCGCAGCGCCGCCAAATGTAACCTCCGACCTTTCGCAATCCGACCATAATACGGCATTGGCGCCAGCTACCGGAATGCCGTAAATATGCAGGGAGAAGGAATTGGCAGCGGCGTTGTCCGGCTCCACGCCCAGCACCAGGTGTCTTCCTTCAACATCATTCCTGAAATTGGCCGGTCGTCCTGCGGTATTGATTGTCACCTTGGTTATGGTATCGTTCAAAAGATCTTCCCCATCCATGGCGGAACGCATACAGCCAATATCGCCAGCCATACGCAAGTCATGAATGATGGCATCCATGGCAAGCCTGCCGCCATCCTGCAACTGCAACAACTGGGTGTTGAAGCGGAAGCTGTCCCGGTTGCTGTCAAAGGCGACGACCAGACCCAGGAGGACAAACAGCCCGATCAACATCGCGATCACAAGCTCCACCAGGGTAAAACCAACCTGTCTTGCAAACTGCCGGTTCATGGCTCTTACTGGCGTGGTTCTCGCTATCGTGGTTCTTACTGGCGCGGCACTCATTGCACTTCTCCTATCATCACGATTTGCTGCTGTCCGGTTGAGAACAAATCCCACTGATCTCCCGTCTGTTGCGTTCCGGCTTGTTGCCATTGCACAGTCACGACGTAATATCTGGTGTCAGGAGGCGCGGAAGCACTGCCAGGCCAGGTATTACCGGCAAACGCGGAACAATCGCCCGGATCAAGGGGCAAATCCATCGTTGTGGAACGGCAAACAGACACCCAGGCGTCCGGCAGATCGCGCTTCAGATTGGCAAGCCACTCGCTTACCCATGCCCATATATCATCAGCGCCGGGACTCGGCATGGTGGCAGGCCGGCTTCCACTATCGCTATGAGTCTTGTGGAAGTCAAAATATCCCGGTTCGCACATGCCGACAAAACCGCCGCATTCGGGATTTGCGAAGTTATCCAATCCATCCGTCGTAACCGCCGGATTGCTGCGGATGAAATCCAGCATCTGGTAGG
This sequence comes from Betaproteobacteria bacterium, assembly GCA_009777245.1. Taxonomy (GTDB): domain Bacteria; phylum Pseudomonadota; class Gammaproteobacteria; order Burkholderiales; family Rhodocyclaceae; genus Azovibrio. The sequence goes on along the minus strand of WRMF01000008.1, from coordinate 58,647 downwards.
CGTATTCCGTAGCGATCGCGCGCGACAGGGCGCTCTGGTTGGACTTCATGGAAAGGTACTGCAACCCGCCGACCCCCAAAAGCCCCAGACAAAGCACAAACACGGTGATCATCACCTCAATGATGGAGAAACCACGCTCGCGGCGGCAGGAAACGGAAGGCAAGGCAGCCTGATCTGAAAGGTTCATATTTCTCTCCTGTCTATGGGAATATGCAATCGCGATTTATTTCATCAGCAGACGCCACCGTGACGCTGCCCGACCACGCAATCAGCAGGCACGCCCTGTGTCTGTCCGGAGAGTCATTATGCGACAGGCTGATTCTTGTGGGCGCTCCTCCCATAGTGCCGCGCGGCTGAAAGTTGAGGTTCTGGAGCACCGCCGCTTCCCCGGCGCGCCTGATGCTGATCGTGATGTTGTCGGGAGCGTCGCGCTCCCGCACGAGGGGTTCGCCATTATTCGGGTTATCCGGCCTGATTTGCCATGTATTCGGCGCAGTCGCGCCCCTGGCGATATAAACATCCCAGCCAAGCCGCATCGCCTCGCCTCTCGCCATCCTCAAATCGGCAAGGACTTCCTGGGTGGCGGCGGTAAGCTGCCCGCGCCGGATCATGTCCTGCCACGCGGGAATCGCAAACGCGGCCAGCACACCCACAATGACTATGACTATAATCAGCTCAATCAGAGTAAAGCCGCGGGCGGACGACCCAGGCGCGACACGGCGCGGCGCGGCGGACGCGCCACGCTTGACAGCGCTACACGAAGAATCAGAAAGTTTCATCTCGGCACTCCATCATTCATTATGTCATTATGAACACAAATGTCAGATCAGGATGATGCCACACGATAAACGGTCATATCAGAAGGATGAACGGTAAATCAGGCGGCGATTTTCATTTTTGCAACAAACTTCGCAACATCCAGGCGGCTTTTTCGTGCGCCTGCATCCGCTGGGTGAGCAAATCGGCGGTAGGTTCGTCGCTTGCCGCATCCACCGCCGGAAAAATCGCGCGCGAGGTGCGGACAACCGTCTCATGAGCGCTCACCAGCAAAGCTATCATCTCCTCGGCCTTCGGCACGCCAACCGTATCGGGAATAGCCGTCAGGCGGGAAAATTCGCCGTAGGAGCCGGGCGCGGGATAGCCCAGGGCGCGAATGCGCTCGGCAATCTGATCCACCGCCAGTGCCAATTCATCATACTGAGCCTCGAACATCTGATGCAGGGTGTTGAACATCGGCCCCACCACATTCCAGTGGAAATTGTGGGTTTTAAGGTACAGGCTGTAAGTATCGGCCAGCACCCTGGCAAGTCCGGCGGCGATTTTCTCCCGATCCCGCTCCTTGATGCCGATATCAATCTTGTCGCCTGCCAGCCTTGCCTTCTCCGGCGAAGGCGCAGCCGGTTTGACCGACGCCATAGGAGCCTTGGCCGACTTTGCTACAGGTTTTGCGGCAGGTTTTACGGCTGGTTTGGCGACCGGCTTGATCGGAACCTTGACGGCTGCCTTGCTCTTTGATGCGTTCATAAGATGTCTCCTTTGCAAAAAATGTAAAAGCTCCAATCATTTAACTCCACGACTCTTCAGGAAGGACGCATATGCCTTGTCCACAACGAGAATGTGGTGGAGAAGCCAGGATTTCAGAAATTCCAGCACGGCCTGCGTGACCATCTGGCCTTTCTCAAACTCCAGGAGCATATGAATGACCTTGTGGGTAAACGCGTCATGCTCTTCCTTGTGGCTTTCCGCATCCGTATACCCCAGGCGAATGAACAGGTCTTCCTCAAGAATGAAATGGTTGACGGTATAGTCGACCAGTCCTTCCAGAATCTCCTGCACGATAGCATGAACCGGCTCTTCCGACACAAGCTGATCATGCAGCCTGTTGGTCGTATCCACCAGCCATTGATGCTGCTTGTCAATACTCTCGATTCCCAACACGAATTGCTCGGACCAGGGCATGAAAGTCATAGGTTTCTCCTCAACGCGAAAATCTCGCGTCCGCATAATCAAACAGTCATTATCCGATATTCACGCCAATCAATCCAGAAATTTTCGCGCGTTTTGAAAAAGCGCAAGCCACGGGCTGTCATCGCCCCACTCCGGCGGATACCAGGACAACTGCGCGCTACGAAAAACCCGCTCAGGATGCGGCATCATGACGGTAAACCGCCCGTCCTCCGTGGTAAAGGCCGTAAGCCCGCCGGGAGAGCCGTTGGGATTCTGCGGATAACGCGCCGCCGCCTTGCCTCGTCCATCCACAAAGCGAAGCGCGGCCAGAACATTCGCCTCGTCTTTCGCGTCGGCAAACTCGACGCGCCCTTCCCCGTTCGAGATGATGATCGGCAGCACGGAACCCGCCATCCCCTTGAAGAACAAGGAAGGCGAAGGCAATACCTCAACTTGCGCCAGCCTTGCCTCAAACTGCTCGGAACGATTCTTCCCGAACGCAGGCCATGCCGAGGCGCCGGGAATCATCCCCTTCAACGCGCTCATCATCTGGCAGCCGTTGCACACGCCCAGGGCAAAGCTGTCCGCGCGGGCAAAAAAGGCGGAAAATTCATCCCGACAACGCCCGTTCATCAGGATAGTATGCGCCCAGCCTCGCCCCGCGCCCAGCACGTCGCCGTAGGAAAAGCCGCCGCAGGCGGCAAGTCCGGCAAAATCGGCAAGACTTTTACGCCCTTCCATCAAGTCGCTCATATGAACATCCACCGCCAGAAAACCCACGCGATCAAAAGCGGCAGCCATTTCATAATGACTGTTTATACCCTGCTCGCGCAAAATGGCAATTTTCGGCTTCGCTCCATTGGCGACGAAGGGCATATTTTCGGGTGTAAAGGTTAGCCTCGGCGTAAGGCCATGATCGTCCAGAAGCAAGTCATACGCCTCGCGCGCGCACTCCGGATCATCGCGCAGGGATTGCATCCTGAATGAAAGCTCCGACCAGGCGCGTCGCAAATCCACGCGCTTCTCCCGCAAAACCCGCTTGCCGTCCCGCACAACACGGATTTCGTCATACTGATTGGGATAGCCAACGAACGACAAGGCCACTTCATATTGCCGCAGCATTGCCGTCGCCCGCTCCCGGTCAGCGCGGCGAATCTGTATCACGATGCCGACTTCCTCATTGAACAGAGCGCGAATCAGCCGTTCATGAGCGCGTCCGGCAAGGAGATCAGGGCGTTTTTCCGCGCCGTCGACATCCAGCGTCATCATGTCGGGACAAAGACCGTCCATGTCCAGGGTCACGCCGCAATTGGAAGCAAAGGCCATTTCAGCGACAGTCACGAACAGGCCGCCATCGGAACGGTCATGACAGGCAAGCGACAGACCGGCATCGGCAAGGGCGCGAGCGGCGGCAAAAAGCGCCACCAGCCGCGCCGGATCGTCAACATCCGGCGTATCTTCGCCCAATGCGTTGAATACCTGCGCCAGAGCCGAGCCGCCCAGGCGGTCGCCTTCCAGATGCAGCAGCAACAATTCCGTCTCGCCCTCATCAAGCCGCAACTGTGGGGTCAGCGTCCGGCGCGCGTCCATAACCGGCGCGAAGGCGCTTACAATCAGGGAAACCGGGGAAATCACCTGTTTTTCCCGCCCGTCCTCCTGCCATACCGCCCGCATCGAAAGCGAATCCTTGCCGACAGGAATCGCAACGCCCAACGCGCGGCACAACTCGGAAACAGCGGTAACAGTATCAAACAGTCTCGCGTCCTCACCGGGACTCCCGCAAGCCGCCATCCAGTTGGCGGAGAGTTTGACTTTCGAGAGGGAAGACACATCGGCGGCGGCAAGGTTGGTCAGCGCCTCGGATACCGCCATCCGCCCGGAAGCGGGCGCGTTCAACACTGCCAGCGGCGATCGCTCGCCCATTGCGAACGCTTCTCCCTGAAAGCCCTGAAAACTCGCCGCAGTAACCGCAACGTCCGCGACCGGAACCTGCCAGGGGCCGACCATCTGGTCACGGGCGGTCAATCCGCCCACGGAACGATCGCCAATCGTAATCAGAAAGGTTTTGTCGGCAATGGCGGGAAATTTGAGCAGGCGATAAACCGCTTCCTGCAAATCAAGCGAAGCGACATCAAACGGCGAACGGAATTCCGGCAGACGCCCTGCCTCGCGGCGCATACGCGGCGGCTTGCCCAATAACGCTTCCAGGGACATATCCACCGGGGTATTGCCGAAGTGGCGATCAGTAACCACCAGACGCCTATCATCCGTCGTCTCGCCCACCACCGCGAACGGGCAACGCTCACGAGCGCATATGGCCGCAAAATCATCCATCCGGTCAGCCGCTACCGCAAGCACATAACGCTCCTGCGCCTCGTTCGACCAGATTTCGGCAGGACTCATGCCCGGTTCTTCGCTCGGCACATCGCGCAAATCGAAACGCGCCCCGGCCTTGCCGGAATGCGCCATTTCGGGAAAAGCGTTGGAAAGTCCGCCCGCGCCTACATCATGAATGGAGAGCAACGGATTGTTCTCTCCCTGCTGCCAGCAACGATCAATCACTTCCTGCGCCCGTCGCTGAATATCCGGGTTGCCGCGCTGCACCGAGGCAAAATCAAGGTCTTCCGCGTTCGCGCCCGCGCTCATCGAGGAAGCCGCGCCGCCGCCCATCCCGATAAGCATTCCCGGTCCGCCTAACTGCACCAGCTTTGTGCCGGGGGGTAAAGTTTCCGCCTTGAACGATTGCGCCGCCTGAATATTGCCGATTCCGCCGCCGATCATGATGGGTTTTACATAGCCGTATGTAACGCCATCCGCCTCAATCTCACAGGTGCGGAAATACCCGGTAAGATTCGGACGGCCAAATTCGTTGTTGAAAGCCGCCGCGCCAAGCGGCCCTTCCAGCATGATTTCCAGCGCGGAAACCATGCGCGACGGCTTGCCCGCCGTTGTCTCCCAAGGCTGGCGGGCATCCGGCAGACAAAGATGGGCGACGGTAAAACCGCATAGCCCGGCCTTGGGTCTTGCGCCTCGTCCGGTAGCTCCTTCATCCCGAATTTCTCCGCCCGCGCCGGTTGACGCGCCGGGAAAAGGCGAAATCGCCGTCGGGTGATTGTGCGTCTCCGCCTTGGCAAGCATATGGGTCGGCTCGTCGCGCCAGACATAATGCCCTTCCCCATTCGGTTCAGGATAAAAACGCGGCGCGGCAGACCCCTCGATAATGGCGGAGTTGTCGCTATAGGCAACCACCGTGCCATGCGGACTAGCCGTGTGCGTCTCCCGAATCATGCCGAACAGGGTCTTTTCCTGCCGTTCGCCGTCAATTGTCCATTCCGCGTTGAAAATCTTGTGGCGGCAGTGCTCGGAATTGGCCTGGGCAAACATGACGAGTTCCACATCGGTCGGATTGCGCCCGGCCTCGGAAAAAATCGCAAAGAGATAATCAATTTCATCCGCCGAGAGCGCAAGTCCAAGCTCGATGTTGGCCTTTACCAACGCTTCCCGCCCGGCGGCAAGGTCAATGACGGCAAGCGGTTTCGGCGGAAAATCGGAAAACAACGCTTTCGCTTCATGAAGCGAGGCCAGGACGGATTCCGTCATCCGGTCGTGCAGCAAGGCTGCCGCTTGCTTTCGCTCGTCTTCCGAGAGAGGGCGGGAGAGCTTCAGGCGAAACAATATCCCCCGCTCGATTTTGAGCGTCGCATCAAGGCCGCAGTTACGCGCGATGTCTGTCGCTTTCGACGACCAGGGCGAAATCGTGCCAATTCTGGGGGTGACAAAAAAACGCTCGCTCTTGTCGTTTTCGCCATACTCGTCTTCACCGCGTTCCGCCAGCAAAACCCCCAGTTTTGCGCGGTCTTCCGGGGGCAATGGCGCATTCAGTTTCACAATATGCCAGAAATCAGCCTCAATGCCGTTGAAGCCTGCGCTCGGCGGCAACGCCGCCTGAATTTTGGACGAGAGGGCGGATAAACGAAAGTCGGAAAACGCGCGCGCGCCGCGAAGAAAAAGAAAATCAGACATAGAAGAAGCCTGCCGAATCAGGTAAAGCGGCATTATATCCTCTTGCCTGAGGCAATCGCATTTGCGGCTTCCGACATTAGAGATAAAGAATCACTCAGAGTCAGAATCCCCTCTTGACAAATTTTCTTTTTTAGAAATAATTCCATGATTTGCAAGAATTAATTCTGGAGAAAACATGCACAATCTTATCTCAACTTATCGTCGGGCGCACAATACGATGCGTAATATAGATGGTATGCAACCGCAGGAGTCCTTTGAAGAGCTTCTGAAATTTCTCTTTTTCAAGCAAATTTCCGAGGAAGAAGCTCTCACACCGACTACTGCGCCCGCTATCCGTAAGAGCTTTGCCCACTACCTTGCGCATCACAACTCATGGTCAACCAGTCTCTGGCGCGACCGCGCCTTTCACCTATCTGACCAATGCCTGGAACAACTATATACACTCTTTGTTGACATACATTTTGCACATATTGACTTCGACATTCGTAGCGCCGCCCTTCGAGAGTTTCTAACGCCTGAGGTGCGCAAGGGGCTTGGTATTTATCTGACTCCTGACGATGTAGTGAGGGAAGTAGTGCGCTTCGTTAACCCTGCTCCATCAGCCAAGTGCCTTGACCCTGCGTGTGGTAGCGGCACATTTCTGATGGAGCTTGTAAAGCACTGGCGACAAGAGGATGCTACCACTCTCAATATATGGGGAGCAGACAAGAACCCGCGCATGTTGCTCATAGGCGAACTGAATCTGGGGCATTTCCCAAGCGTTACGTTTCATCGCGCTCACATGGACTCGCTAACCGAACCGAGCACAAAACATGAAAAGCAGTGGTGTCGCTTCGGATACTTCGACTTCATTTTGACAAACCCGCCTTTTGGGGTAACTGTTGAGACATCACGGGCAGACTTCAGCGGCTATGATACCGCTTTCACACCTGAAGGCGATTCGCGTGTTCGCCAATCCAGTGAATGGCTTTTTCTTGAACAATCGCTTCGATGGCTGAAACCTGGCGGCACTCTGGCTATTGTCTTGCCCAAGAGCGTCCTGACTAACCCCTCTTCCGCTTATGAGCGAGCTTCACTTGCCAAGCTAGGTTTCCTAAAGGCAGTGATTCAGCTTCCACCAGAGACATTTCTTGTGATCGGCGCTCAGACTAACACCGTTGTTGCGTTTATCGAGAAGTTCAGCACGGCGCAAGAGCAAACCAAAAACGTCAACGTCGTACTCGCAACGGTTACTAATGTGGGGTACGACTCAACAGGCCGACCTCGCCCAGGTAATCAACTCGACGGATTGGCAAAGCGAATGCTTGACCCGAAGAAATGGCCTTGCGATCATGTGTCTGTGCTTGCGCCAGTGAAGGCGATAGACACTTTTGAAGTTTTGGGCGCTGCAAGCGTGTCAAGGCGGCGCACAACTACCGGCACTCCCCTCGGCGACCTTGTTTCAGACATAAAAACCGGCAGGACGCCGCCGCGAGCAGCATATTCCGACAGCAATGGCCTATTTCTCATCAAGGTTGGCAACCTGACCGGCTCGGGCATAAACTGGATTGCGCGCAACCGTAACTTCATCAATACATCACAGTGGACAGACCGCAGACTGGGCAGCATTGAGCTTGTACGGCATGGCGACATCGTGCTGACCTCTTCAGCACATTCTCCAGTATACATCGCCAAGAAGGTAGACATAATCACAGAGGTTCCGCCGTGGGTCGGCGGACAAGCGTCCTTCGTCGGCGAGGTCATGCTTGTGCGCGTAAAACAAGAGAGAATTTCGCCCATGCTTCTGCTTGCTTACCTTCGGCAACCTGTTGTAACGGCGCAAATTCAGGAGATGGTTCGCGGTCAGACTGCCCACCTGCATCCTGAAGATTTAGCAAGTTTGCCTATCCCAGAATCGGTTCTCTCTGCCTCGGAAGATTGGCAGAGAGTTGAAAAGCTGATTTCTGAAGAAGCCACACTAAACGACCAAATGAACGAGTTGGCATGTCAGCAACAAATCATTTTCAAGAGGCTTGGTAAATATCTCTTATAAGCAGACCAGCGGCATCCATCTGCTCGCGCATCGTGGGTTGCAATTCGGCTATATGCCGTTCAATCTCGACCCAGTAAAGTGCATGCGCCAGAGTATCCACCACCATATCTGGCTCAAATTTTCCTGCTGTAATTTTGTCTTGCGCGGCTTTGAGGATAGCCTTTTTGCTATTATTTGGCAGCTTGAAGCCAAGCATTGCTGCAAACTTGTGTATTTTGTCCACTGTCAAATTCTGCGATCCGGAAAAATCCTGCAACTGCCTTAATGGGTGGTGCTCTGCCGGATGTTCCCCAGGAAAAACCTGTGTTTTTATAGTGTTGTCAGGCAGGATAAATGATCGATAAATCAGAAGCGGGCGCATAAGCTCAAACTTAAGCTGGAAAGGCCATAAGTTAAATGGCGCGCCGCTCCTGGAGTTTGCCTTTATGTTTTTGTAGTAATCGATAATGCAATAAGCAAAACCAGGCGCAAGCGGATCAATCCGCCATATAGAGGCTCTTATCGTATCCGGCTTTTTTATGTCAACAAAATCAAAAAGGACGAGGTAATAATATTTTGGTTTTAGAACCTCTTCAAACTCATCATCATGCTGGATACCTATCAGCCACTTGGAGTCGTCATTGCGCTTGATGTCATTTGACTTGCAGTTTGGGCATTCGCTTTCAATAGACGATACAGCTGCCTTACAGAAATTGCATTTCCCAAGCTGGTCAACACGATAGCATGTCTTGATTTCGGCAAATTCTCCATCGGGTAACACCAAGTCTTTGCCGCGAGCGCCAGAACGACCGCCAGGATAACCAGTTACGACACTTACGAGGTGCTGCCCAATGTAGCCCATGCGAGCTTGAGCGGTTTGCTTGGTGACGTTAGCCCACACGCCGAGTTTCTGCCGCAGCTCAATATATAGGTCTTTTATGAGCAATTCGGAGCTTTTGAGAGAACCTAGAGTTGGAGAAGTCATAAACAAAAGTTTGGAGACACTATCAAAATTCCGCAATAATACTTGCGTCAAGTACCGATGTCCAGGGCAATCGCCCAACCAAGCCTGCGGGTATCCCATTCCCTTTGCTATAATCAGACCTTTCAACCGCGCAAAGAGAGCCATGCAGCCTTACGACCTGCCCGACGAACGGGGACATTTCGGCATTTACGGCGGGATTTTTGTGGCCGAAACCCTGATCAGCGCCCTGGAAGAGCTGAAAGACGCTTACCTTGCCGCCTGGCGCGATCCTGCCTTCGTTGCGGAGTTCGAGCATGAGTTGAAGCATTATGTCGGGCGACCCAGCCCAATCTATCACGCCCGACGGCTCTCCGAAAAACTGGGCGGGGCAAAAATTCTCCTGAAGCGCGAAGACTTGAACCATACCGGCTCGCACAAGGTCAACAACTGCATCGGGCAGGCATTGCTTGCCAAACGCATGGGAAAGCCCAGGGTTATCGCCGAGACCGGCGCGGGACAGCACGGCGTGGCGGCAGCCACCGTGGCCGCCCGCTACGGCTTTGAATGCGTGGTATATATGGGTTCCGAAGACATAAAAAGGCAGGCCGCCAATGTCTATCGCATGAAACTCCTGGGCGCTACAGTGGTTCCGGTGGAATCCGGCTCAAAGACGCTGAAGGACGCAATGAACGAAGCCATGCGCGATTGGGTTACGAATGTTTCCGATACTTTCTACATTATCGGCACGGTGGCGGGGCCGCATCCTTACCCGATGCTGGTGCGCGACTTCCAGACGATAATCGGCAAGGAGTGCGTCATGCAAATGACGGAAACCTTCGGACGCCAGCCGGACGCGATTATCGCCTGTGTTGGCGGCGGCTCCAACGCGCTGGGCATTTTTCATCCCTACATTCCCTTCGAGGACACGCTTCTGATCGGCGTAGAAGCCGCCGGCGAGGGAATCGAGACCGGGCGTCATGCCGCGCCGCTCACGGCCAACGCGAAGGCTGGCGTTCTGCATGGCAACCGCACTTATCTGTTGCAGGACGAAAATGGACAGATTATTGAAACCCATTCCATTTCCGCCGGACTTGATTATCCGGGCGTAGGGCCGGAACACGCATGGCTGAAAGATAGCGGTCGCGCCGAATACGTAGCCGTAACCGATTCCGAGGCGCTTGCCGCGTTCCACGCGTTTTGCCGTTACGAAGGCATAATTCCGGCGTTGGAATCCTCACACGCTCTGGCGCATGCCATGAAAATCGCGCTGACTATGGGGCGCGACAAGCTCCTTCTGGTCTGCCTTTCCGGACGCGGCGATAAGGACATGCACACCGTAGCCGAACAATCAGGGATTAAATTCTGAACATGTCGCGTATTAAATCCACCTTCACACGCCTGCAAACAGGGCAAAGAAAAGCCCTGATCCCCTTCATTACGGCGGGTTTTCCCAGGCCGGAACTAACCGTGCCGCTCATGCGTGCGCTTGTCGCCGCAGGCGCGGACATTCTCGAACTTGGCGTTCCCTTCTCCGACCCGATGGCGGACGGCCCCACTATCCAACGCTCTTCCGAAGCCGCGCTTGCCCAGGGTATGAGCCTGAAAAAGACATTGGAGATAACCCAGGAATTTCGTAAAACCGATGCCGTAACGCCGGTAGTGCTGATGGGCTATGCCAATCCAATCGAGGCTATGGGACAGGAAACCTTTGCCCGCGCCGCGGCAGAGGCGGGAGTAGACGGGGTATTGACCGTCGACTATGCTCTGGAAGAAGCCGCTGAGTTTACGGCAATGCTGGATAATGTCGGTCTGGATGCCATTTTTCTGCTTGCCCCGACCTCAAAACCCGAACGCTGGGCAGAGCTGCAAAAACTTGCGCGTGGTTATGTCTATTATGTTTCCGTCAAGGGCGTAACCGGTAAAAGAGAACTTGACCTTGCCGAAATCGCCGCGCGAGTGCGGGCAATCCGCGCCGTCCTGAAACTTCCGGTCGGGGTGGGTTTTGGCATTCGTGACGCAAAGACAGCGGCTGCGATTGCGGAACACGCGGATGCCGTTATCGTAGGCAGCCGTTTTATCGAAGAACTGGAACGCTCGCCATCAGGCGAGGAGCTGGCGCGAATCAGCGCGCTTGCAGGCGAATTGCGCCGTGGACTGGACGGCGTTACGAAAAACAGATAGAAAGGCTGATATGAGCTGGCTTAACAAACTTCTCCCGCCCAAAATCAAGCGCGAAGACGGCGTCAAACAGCGTTCCACCCTGCCGGAAGGCTTGTGGAACAAATGCCCCAATTGCGAGGCGGTGCTTTACGCCGCCGATCTGGAGGCAAATCTTCATGTCTGCCCCAAATGCGCCTATCACTTCCGCCTGAAGGCCAGACAACGCCTTGATTTTCTTCTCGACTCTGAAGACCGGCTGGAAATCGGCGCGGAAGTGTTGCCTACCGACAGCCTGAGATTCAAGGATAAAAAAACCTATCCTGCCCGCCTGAAAGAAGCCACGGCGCAATCGGGCGAAACCGAGGCGATCGTCATTCTGCAAGGCGCAATCAGGGAAATTCCCGTCGTTGCCGCCTGTTTTGAGTTTGAGTTCATGGGCGGCTCAATGGGCGCGGTGCTTGGCGAACGTTTTACACGCGGAGTGCTGACGGCTATTGACGAGGAATTGCCATTTATTTCCATTTCCGCTTCCGGCGGCGCGAGAATGCAGGAAGGGCTGTTCTCCCTCATGCAGATGGCAAAAACCACAGCGACCTTGACCCGGCTTGCCCAAAAAAATCTCCCTTACATTTCTATCCTTACCGATCCGACGATGGGCGGCGTTTCCGCCAGCTTTGCCTTTGTAGGCGATGTGGTAATCGCCGAACCGGGCGCGTTGATCGGTTTTGCCGGCCCACGGGTAATTGAACAGACGGTGCGTGAAAAATTGCCGGAAGGCTTTCAGCGTTCTGAATTCCTGCTCGAAAAAGGCGCGGTTGACCTGATCGTAGACCGCCGCGAAATGCGCGACAAACTGGCGCAAATCCTCGCCTTGCTGCAAAAACTCCCGCAACCGGCTTAATAAAAAATGAAACAAGGTAAGAAAGCACGCGCCGTCCATAAACGGCACAATTCAGGAAAACAGAAAGAATTTCGCATGTATTATAAAAACCTTGCGATTGAAAATGATTTTGAAAAATGGGCGTCTCCGGGTTATTTTGATTTCCAAAATAACCCGGAGGCATGGTTTGACCATTGGCATTGTCATTTTGACTGGGAAGGATTCGGCAATGATGATTTTTCAAGGAGAAAACCGCATTTAGATAAACTTTTCCGTCATTTTGAAATATTAGTCAACAGAGTAAAGTTTTTACAAAAAGATTTTCAGCTTTTCGCAATGATACATGATTATGATAGCGCAGGAGATGCGCTATATTTGCACACACCTAATCCAAATGAGAGCTGTGAATTTCCCATGCTTTGGGAAAACGTACTGCCGGAATGCACATTAAAAAACAAAAGACTGATTGAATATCTCAACCAACAGGTTGAATATGAGAGGTTTTACCGCCCTAAGCGCGTTTATGGCTCTGATACATACGAGGCTTCTTGTATTTTATTCAAAAAAGATGTTGGCATACAAACTTATTATCAATCATAATTTGAGACTGTAAGGGAGATTGCTGTGAGAAAAAACGAAGGTTTTCACTATTGCTCAAAATGTAATCACCTGTTCCCTCTATCGGTTCTAGGCCGAGCATTAGACGAGCTTTCCTCAGAGAATCCTAATGTTAATTTTGACGCCTATGTCAAGGTAACTTGTCCTAAGTGCGGAAAAATTGACTTTGCTACTGAGAAAAAATTTTTTGGTTGCATGAATGCAAAAACTTTATACTTTATTGTTGCGGCTATGCTGTTGGGTATGATAGTTTTTGTGGTACTCCAATTATTCATAAACCTTATGTAGTTTGCTTGAAGCCGGGATTCCACTTCGTTCCATCCCAGCCTACGGGCTTATAGCTTTATAGTGCTTACCGGCAAGGTCGGGTAGTGCGCTTTACTCCCCTCTCCCACTTGTGGGAGAGGGTGGCCGTAGGCCGGGAGAGGGGAGTTGTAGGGGCGAGGATTTGCCGGGAGAAGCGTAGGGGCGACCGTCCCCGGTCGCCCGCCCGCCCGCGCGGCGATTTCGCGCATAACCGAAATAACGTCACAATTGACCGTTACGTTGTCATGCCAAACCATATTTATATGATTATGTTTTCGGAAACGGGCGACCGGGGACGGTCGCCCCTACGGCGGCAACGCAGCATTGGTGTAAGCCCCCTTTATAAAAGGGGGTGGCGCGTTAGCGCCGGGGGTTTGCAAGCCGCAAGCGGGAGAGGGGAGTAAAGCGCACTCCTTGACCGTATCGTTATTTGCGAAAAATCGCTACATTTGAACGAATGGCTATATCCCGCCTACGGCAACACGCCCACCCACGTCCGAACGACGAGCCAGAGCTTATGCAGCGTAGCGAGGCGCGTCCGTCTCGTCAGCACCGGAAAGTCTGTAGCAACAATTTTCCGCAGCAACTCCCGATAAATAGCCGCCATGACGAGGCCGGGGCGTTGGGCAGACCTGTCTCCCGCCGGTAGCAGAGCGAAGGCGCGGGTATAAAACCCTTCCGCCCGCCCCGCCTGATGCCGCATCAATTCGACAAATTCCGCAGTCTTGCGGCCTTCCAGAATATCGGCTTCAGAAACTCCGAAACGCTCCAGTTCCTCAAGCGGCAGATAAATTCGCCCTCGCCGCGCATCTTCGCCTACATCACGGATGATGTTGGTCAACTGAAAGGCCATGCCAAGATCGCGGGCGTAGTCCAGGACTTTTTCATCATGGAAGCCGAAAATCCTGGCGGAAAGGAGACCGACAACGCTGGCGACGCGATAGCAATACAGCGAAAGACTCTCGAAATCCGAATAGCGATTCTGGCGCAAATCCATTTCCATCCCGTCAATAATCGCCAGGAATTTTTCTTTTTCCAGTTGGAATGCCGACACGGAATCGGCAAGCGCGCGCCCGACCGGATGTTCCGCCTCGCCCCTGAAAACCCGCTCGATTTCTTCCCGCCACCATGTCAGCCTAGCTGCGGCAAGCGTATGGTCATGGCATTCGTCCGCGACATCATCCACTTCCCGGCAAAAAGCATAGAGCGCGTGCATGGCGCGTTTTCTCTCGCGGGGAAGAAACAAAAAGCCCAGAAAAAAGCTGGAGCCGCTGGCAGCGGTTTTTCGGCGGCAGTATTCGTCCGGCGTCATGTTGATTTACCTAAAAGGGCGCGAGCGGCAATGATTAGCCAGTCGCGTCCGTTAAGCGTGGGGCGGCGGTTGAATACATCGTAACCGGCCTCGGTGATTTTTTCCAGAATCCGTAAGCCGCCCTGAACGGTAAAGCGAATTTCCCAGCCCAGTCGCCCCGGAAGGCGGCGAGCAAGCGGCGCGCCGCTCTCCATCAGGGCGCGCGCGCGCTCCACCTGAAAACGCATAAGCCCGCGCCAGGCTTCATTCTGCCTACCCGCCGCAATATCCGCTTCCGTAACGCCAAAACGCTCCATTTCATCCTGCGGCAGATAGACCCGCCCTTTTTGCCAATCAAGCGCAACATCCTGCCAGAAATTGATGAGTTGCAACGCCGTGCAAATGGCATCCGATTCTTTAAGCCATGTGTCATTAGCCTCGCCTAACAGTCCCAGTACCAGTCGTCCTACCGGATTTGCGGAACGGCGGCAATAGTCCAGGAGTTCCGCATAATTCGCGTAACGTTTTTTGCGGACATCCTGGGCAAAGGCATCCAGCAAATCCCGAAAAAGCGGAACAGGAAGCTGATGGCGCGTGATAACCGGCGCCAACGGCATAAAAACAGGATGGTCGCTTGCCTCGCCCCGTTGCAGTAAATCAAGCTCCGCCTGAAAACGTGCAAGACCGGCAAGGCGCTCTTCCGGCAAGGCTTCGCCTTCGTCCGCAATATCATCCGCCGCCCTGGCAAAGCGATAAATGGCCTCGATGGGCGAGCGCAACGCCTTCGGCAACAAGAAGGAGGCGACAGGGAAGTTTTCGTAATGTTCAACAGGCATGAGCTTTTAGCGCGCCTTCAGGCAAAACTGACGACTTGAGCGGTTTTGATTTAAGCGAGTACACTTTATTCTCCAAACGGAAATCCGGCGCGGCAGCCCTCTCCCCCGACCCTCTCCCACAAGTGGGAGAGGGGAGAAGTTCCCTCTGCCGCTTGCGTAAGAGGGGCAGGGGGAGAGGTATGACCACGCTATGATTGAAAAGAGAAAGCATACCATGCTCCAACATGTTAAAATTCTTCGGTTCTGGCTGCATAAAGTTCAATACCGAACCCGCCAGCTCGTTTCATAATTCGCAACATCTTATTGGAGAAAACACATGTCCGCCTCGCTTTTTGCCGCCGTCGAAATGGCGCCTCGTGATCCTATTCTCGGTCTGACCGAAGCCTTCAATGCCGATACCCGCGCCGAAAAGGTAAATCTCGGCGTCGGTGTTTATTATGACGCTAACGGCAAGCTGCCGTTGCTTGCCGCCGTAAAAACCGCCGAGGAAGCCCGCATGAAGGCGCTGCCCCCGCGCGGTTATCAACCCATAGACGGAAATGCCGCCTACAATCAGGCCGTGCGCGATCTGCTTTTCGGCAAAGGATCATTGCTGGCGGACAATGGTTCCGTTATAACCATTCAGGCGCTGGGCGGCACGGGCGCGTTGAAGGTCGGCGCGGATTACCTGAAAAAACTACTGCCGCAAACCACCCTCTACATCAGCGACCCGTCCTGGGAAAACCATCGCGCCTTGTTTGAGGCGGCAGGCTTTCCGATTGACACCTATCCTTATTACGATCCGGAAACGCGCGGCGTTGATTTCGCCGCCATGAAGCAGAAGCTGAACGCCCTGCCGCCGCAATCCATCGTGCTCCTGCACGCCTGTTGCCATAATCCGACCGGCGCGGACTTAATCGGCAGTCAATGGCAGGAAGTAGCCGCGATCTGCAAGGAAAAAAGCCTCGTGCCCTTTCTCGATCTGGCCTATCAGGGCTTTGCCGACAGCATTGAGGAAGATACCGCCGCCGCGCGCTCTTTTGCGGACGTCGGGATGCAATTCTTCGTCGCTTCCTCGTTCTCCAAGAATTTTTCCCTGTACGGCGAGCGGGTAGGGGCATTGTCCATCGTCACCGCAAGCAAGGAAGAAGCGGGCAGGGTAGGCTCGCAGGTCAAGCGTCTCATCCGCACCAACTATTCCAACCCGCCCACGCACGGCGGCGCAATCGTCGCCGCTGTCCTTGGTAGTCCTGAATTGCGGACGCTCTGGGAAGAAGAACTCGCCGGAATGAAAAACCGCATCCGCGCCATGCGAACAGGGCTTGTGGACGCGCTAAAGGCCGAAGGCGTAGCGAGAGATTTCTCCTTCATCGCCCAACAGCGCGGCATGTTCTCCTTCACCGGACTGACGAAGGAACAGGTTGAACGGCTCCAGAGCGAATTTGCCATTTACGCCGTTTCTTCCGGCCGCATCAACGTAGCCGCCCTGAACGACAAAAACCTGCCCGTGGTAGCGAAGGCGATTGCGGCGGCGCTGGCTTGAATCAATTGGCATTAAGCGGCGAGGGCGAGGCATTTATGCCCGCCCTTTGCATTTTTCTTATGATTGATGGAGAAACAGGATGAAACGACAGTGTTATTTCGTTGTTCTTTTGGCATTTCCTGGTCTGGCTCATGCGTATATTGATCCGGGCACAGGAAGCCTTCTGATTCAGGGTCTTATCGCCGCCTTTGTCTCTGTCATGGTATTCTGGCGCAATCTCCGCATGAGCATTATGGATTTTCTTCGCATGAATTTCTTTCGCGGCAAAAAGCAGGAAGAAACTTCCGCTTCCTCTCCGCCAGAGGAAAACCTTGACAGTTCCAATTCTCAAGGTTGAAGGAAGAGTCCCTAATGGCTGGCGCTAAATTCCCCTCGCAGGATGGATGGCTTTCCTGTTTTCATAAACAAATAGCGTCGCCTGCCTGGACACTACCCCTGGCAATACTGGCTCCTGTTGCCTTCATGTTGAGCAACAATTGGTTCATGTACTCTTTACCGGAACTTGCGATATCATTTTCAGTATTACTCATGGTGTGTTCCCTTGTCTTTGTAACAGGAAAACTCGTTTGCCCATGGCTGGAAAGCAAAACAAGCGGCAAGCTCAAACCTGTATGCCGCTTCATGTTTTGCATTTTATTCGTAAGCGTGCTGCTGGTTCTTCTTGAGCTTCCATTATCATCTTCAGCCGCAAAAAACTTTGCATACCTGACTATAATTGAATTTGTCGCATCAATTTTTTTGTATTTTATTTTGATTCTTTTTATAACCAAAAAGACTGTATATTCATTATTTGAAAACAGGATAAAGAACTTGCGCCTCTGGCATTTAATGCTTTGCGTGTTAATTTTAATTATATTGTTACTTTTCTTTGGCTCCACTCTGCAAGCCATTTCCACGTCCATGCAGTTCTGGCAAAACTTTGTTTTTGCGGTGATTCTTTTATGTCTTGTTGTAATGCAATACGGATTTAAGCCAATCAGGCTCTTTCTGGCGATCTGGATATTCATGTCGGCTGGCACAGGTGTATACAGCGCGGTTTCAGTTGCTTTTGAAGAAAAGATAGCGTATGATGACGAGCATATTATCCTTAAGAATCGCCCCAATATTTATCTGTTTCTCCTGGAATCGTATCACGATCTGGAAACTATGCAAACAGTATATGGAATTGATACTGAACCGCTGCAGTCCTTTGCCTTGTCTCGTGATTTTTTTATCTATGGGAATACCTACTCAAACAGCTACTGGACATTGCTTTCCATGGCGGAAATGTTTGAAATGCGCCTAGCCTACTCCATGTCAATTGGGAATGACGACATAATGCCGCGTGGAAGAAGATTGATTGGCGGAAGTTCGGACAATCAAGTGTACCGCATTCTCAAGGAAAATGGTTATCGTACAACTTATCTTACCTCTGAGCGCCCATTTTATTACATCAACCAGAAAGGAATATATCTGGATGATACCGATGTTGATTTCGAATTTGGCCTCAATTTCAGGCTGCGCCCTTTACAGGAATTATTTCCTTCTGTCTATTGTCTTTGCAAACCTATACCTGCCCGCTTTGACGGCAGGATTGATAATATAAAGCCCAAATACCGCAACGCACTGATCGACAATATCCGTAGCATCATAGAAAAATCGAAAAGTGAAATTCCGCTTTTTCTTGGATTCAAATCTGGCGCCTTGCATGCAAGTCACTGGAAACAGAAAGATGAATGGGTTGCCAGCGGACGATACCAGGAAGGCATCAAAAATGGAAATCAGGAGATATTTGAAATAGTTGATCTTATTGTTGACAAAGACCCATCGGCTGTTATTGTCCTGATAGGCGATCATGGAGCCACGCGCCTACGAAATATCTGGGATGACGCAATCAAGGGAGATATCGCAAGTCTTGACGCGCTCCTGAAGCAACGCGGTGAAAGCCTTGATACCCTTGCCAGCGATATGTTTGGAATGTTTCTGGCGATCAGGATGCCGGGAAAAGGGGACATTTCCAATGGACTACCGATGAGCCATGTCAATCTTTTTCGGCATATTTTCGCGGCATTGGCGGATGATGGCTCCGATCCTGATGCAAGTAGCGCCATACTACAACGCAGAGCGCCGTCCGAATCTAATTTGGATGGTTTTATACTTGTCAGGGATGGCGTTGTACAGCATCCGGTAAAACCATGATCCGTAACATTCAGAGGCATTCCGAAGCATGACGATAACGACTGATTCCATTCCTTCCTCCGTCAGATCCTCTGGCTCTTTCCGTGATCCTTCCGGAGCCGTGTATCTTACGGAAGATCGTGTCCTTCGGACGATTCAGCCCGTTTTTGCGGAGCATTGGAATTTTGCGGAAAAATCCGGGTTTTTTGCTGAGGCGATCCAACAGGGCAAACTGCTTCCATTTACCGAAATCGCTCCTCTTGAAGGAAGCTGGAAAACGCTGGAAGCCGAGCGTCTGCCGTTTATCTCTTATCCCTTTGAGTGGAGTTTCGGACAGTTGAAAGACGCGGCTCTACTCACGCTCGATCTCATGCAACTGGCGATGAAACATGGGCTAGTCCTCAAGGACGCGAGCGCCTATAACGTCCAGTTTTACAAAGGAAAGCCCATTTTCATTGACCATCTTTCCTTCGAGACGCGCCGCGCCGGGGAACCTTGGGGCGCTTACCTCCAGTTCTGCAAACACTTTCTCGCTCCGCTGGCGCTCATGTGCTACCGGGACGCGCGTTGCGGAAAAATGCTCTCTCTCTGGGTGGACGGTTTGCCGTTGGATATGGCCTCTTCCATGCTACCCTGGAAAACCCGGCTTATTCCTCTCCTGCAACTTCACCTCCACACCCATGCGAGAATGCAGCAACGCCATGCCGACGCGCGTGAGTCTGCCGGCAAGATCAAGCGCGTCACGCTCAACGAAAAAGCTGTTCCGAGATTGTGCGAATCCCTGCGCATGGTCATTGAAAACATGCGGTTGCCGAGCCTCAAGACACAGTGGGGCGACTACTACAACGATACCAACTACAGCCTCGATGCGGCTGAAGAAAAGGCCCGGCTTCTCCGACAGGCGGCAGCCTCCCGTCCCGGTGCGCTTGCGCTTGACCTTGGAGCGAATACCGGCCACTACAGCCGGATACTGGCCGAACACTATCAAACTGTCGTTGCTTCGGACATTGATTATCTGGCGGTCGAGAAAATGTATGCCGCCCTCAAACAGGAAGGAAACCGCGCCATTCTTCCTCTCGTGCTGGATCTGGTCAATCCGTCGCCGGGAATCGGCTGGGACTGCGAGGAGAGAAACTCCTTTCGGGATCGCGGCAAGGCCGATTTTCTTTGCGCCCTGGCGCTCATTCACCATCTCGTGCAGGGCGCGGGCATTCCTCTCGAAAAGGTGGTCTGTTGTTTTGCCGCCCTTATAAGGCAGGGCGGAACCCTTATTCTGGAATTCGTTCCCTGGGAAGATTCACAGGTGCAGCGACTCATGGCCGCCCGACAAAACGTTTTCCCTGATTACACGCTGGCTGGCTGCATCGCGGCTTTTCAGGAAGAACATTTTATCCTCCAGGAACAATTCAATCTCGCCGACAGCCTTCGTACCTTGCTGGTTTTTACACGAACATGAGCGCAATCCGCACCTATACATTGCCTTTCGGTCGTATCATAACTGAGCGCGATCACATCGCGCACCGGCATCGCATATAATTGCTTTTTTCAACTGTAAGGAGTATTTGACCATGAACGCGCAAAACGGCTACGACATTGAAGACCTGCAACCAGGCATGAGCGCCAGCGTCTCCAAGACCATTACCGAGGCGGACATTGTGCTTTTTTCCGCCGTGTCCACCGATACCAACGCGGTGCATCTGAATGAGGAATTTGCCAAGACCACGATGTTTGGCGGTCGCATTGCCCACGGGATGCTTTCCGCCGGACTGATTTCCGCCGTGCTGGGCAATCGTCTGCCCGGCCCCGGTTGTATCTACATGGCGCAAACCTTGAAATTCAAGGCTCCGGTGCGCCCCGGCGATACGGTAACGGCGACTGCCACGGTCAAAGAGGTAATCGTCGAGAAAAAACGAGCCGTCATCGAAACCGTCTGCACGGTAGGCGACAAGGTCGTCATCGAGGGCGAAGCCACGATGATGTGCACCAGCAAAAACGGCTGAAACGATTATCCGTCACAGACAGGGATACCGCTTCATCCCGGCCTTGCGCCAGAGCGTTTTCGGTTCAAGTGGACATATCCGTTCTGGATTCCCGCCTTCGCGGGAATGACGGTCATGTTTTCTTGCCGCGCTACTGCTGTTCCTGCTGCTTCAGGGTTTTCTCTCGTCATTCCCGCGAAGGCGGGAATCCAGAATGGCGCTGAAAGCAGAGAATCCGGCGCGAAGTGGAAACGGCATTCCAATACGGAATGTCAAAGATAACAGAAATCCACTTGCGGCGTAGTCAAAGGGTAATTATAGAGGTTTGTTAAACTACTCAAACCCCGCCCGCCAAGGCGGGCACCCCCTTTCAAAAAAGGGGGCCTGGCGGCGGAGTAGCGTTGGGGGTTAGCCCCCTTTTTGGCTTCGCCGTGAGTCAAAGGGTGTGGCTTGTTGCGCCGGGGTTTGCCGGATAGCTTTTATGCCGCTTGCGGCGTAGCCAAAGGACAATTATTCACGTAAATGACGAAGCCAACTCAAAACATAAAACATCTGGGGCAGGTATTCACCCCGCCTGAAATCGTCCGTTTCATGCTGGAACTGCGCCGGAATAAAGGGCGAACGCTTGAACCATCGGCAGGAAACGGCGCGTTTTTTACCTCGTTAAAAGAGGCGGGCGAGCAATGCGTCGGCATTGAGATAGACGAGCAAATCGCGCCGACAGGCGTTGTTACCATGGATTTTTTCGCCTATCCGACATCCGAACGGTTCGACACCATCATCGGCAATCCGCCTTACGTGCGCCATCAGGACATTCCGGCGTCCACCCGCCCGCTTCTCGACACCTCGCTCTTTGACAAGCGCAGCAATCTTTTTCTGTTCTTCATCGAAAAATGCATCCGGCACTTGAATCCCGCCGGAGAGCTGATTTTCATCGTCCCGCGCGAATTCGCCAAACTGACGTCGGCAAAAAAACTGAATGCCCGGCTATATCGGGAAGGCAGCGTCACAGACTTTTTCGAGACGGGAGACGACAGGATTTTCGGCATCCATACGCCCAACTGCGCCATCTTTCGCTTCGAGAAGGATAGACTTGACCGGCAGATGCGCGACGGGCGCGTTTTCCATGAAGTTGCCGGACAACTCATGTTTTTGCGACAGAACTATACCCTGCCGCTCTCCGACATTTTCGAGGTGAAAGTCGGCGGGGTATCGGGTGCGGATGACATCTTTACCCACCCGGACGGAAATCTGGAATTTGTCTGCTCCTACACCGCGCAAAGCAAAAAAACTCGCCGGATGCTTTACGATTGCCAACACCCGCATCTCCTGACTCATAAGGCTCGCCTGCTTGCCCGTCGGGTACGAAAATTCGACGAATCGAACTGGTGGCAATGGGGAAGATTGTATCCGGTAAACAATCACCCCCGAATTTACGTTAATGGAAAAACGCGCAACCAAAAGCCATTTTTTCTGCATTCCAGCCCGCATTTTGACGGCGCTATTCTGGCGCTTTTCCCGAAAAATCCCGCCATCTCTGAATCCGAGTTGGAAAAGGCAGTGCAAATGCTGAATGAGGCGGTTAACTGGTACGATCTTGGTTTTGTTTGCGACGGGCGTTATATGTTTACCCAGCGTAGCCTGCAAAATTGCCTGCTGCCCGCCAATTTTCAACAATTCATGCAGGGAGACTGACATGCGCTTTACCGAAATGCTATCCGCCGCATGGCAAAAAAACGATTCCCTGCTCTGTGTCGGGCTTGACCCCGACCCGGATAAGCTCCCCGCGTCTGTGCGAAAAACCCCGGATGCCTTGTTTGAATTTTGCGCCGCGATCATTGACGCTACAGCCCATCTCGTATGCGCCTTCAAGCCGCAAATCGCATATTTTTCCGCGCATAAGGCCGAAGAAACGCTGGAGCGCGTAGTGGCGCACATTCACACGCGGCACCCCGGCATTCCGGTCATTCTCGACGCAAAGCGGGGAGATATAGGCTCAACTGCCAGGCAATACGCGCGGGAAGCCTTCGTTAGATACCGGGCGGATGCAGTCACCGTCAATCCCTACATGGGCTTTGATTCCATCGAGCCTTATTTCGACTATCCGGAAAAAGGCATCTTCCTGCTCTGCCGGACATCCAACCCCGGCGGCAGCGCCCTTCAATTCATGGAATGCGAAAACGGGGAGAAACTCTACGAGCGGGTAGCAAGACTCGCCGCAGAAAAATGGAACAAAACCGGACAATGCGCGTTGGTCGTGGGCGCTACCTTCCCTGCTGAAATCGCCCGTGTAAGAGCCTTGGTCGGCGACATGCCGCTCCTCGTTCCGGGAATTGGCGCGCAAGGAGGAGATATAGCCGCTACGGTCAAAGCGGGCAAAACCGCCGACGGATACGGGCTGATCCTGAATTCTTCCCGCGCCATACTCTACGCCGGACAGGATGAAAATTACGCCGCCGCCGCCCTAAAAGCCGCGCGACAAACCAGAGACGCCATCAATCAAGCATAAGCCGCAAAAAATCAATCCCGTAAGTCGCCCCTGAAAGTTGGGCAGTATCAACTTCGCGTTGGTGGATGTCAGACAAGCTCAACAAATATGCTTATATTGCTTTCTGTAAATAACGCGACTGTCAGGGAGAATACGCTTTGCTCCTCTCTCCCGCTCACGGCGTAGCCACAAGCGGGAGAGTTGATGCGTTGTGGTATTTTTCCTCTTCTACAATCACGTGATAGTAGCTTTATTTGTGGAAAGTACTATACATGAAGTGTTGCGGGCAATGCAAAGTTGATACTGCCGCTAAAAAGGGGTTAATTTTTCTCGGCGGTCGTGACCTTGCAGACTGCAAGGTCGTAATCGCTCCCCTGCTCCAGCAACTTGACCGGATAGACAACAAGCCCCCGACCCTTGAAGTTAAACTCCAGAACATCGTCCATCTTCAACTCGCCCGAAGGAAAAATAAAACGCATAGGTTTTTTCGGGTCGTCGCCCCGAAACCAAATGGCAGGAAGATCGTGATACGGCGACACGCCGGAAGCGGATCTGGCTCGCGTCTCCAGCGCAGTCGGACGCCTGGAAAGCATCTCAATCCCTACCCGAATTTCCTTGTCCGACAAGCGATTAACGCGACGAATCAAGCCGATCACCCAGTTATCCGCCCCTTCCGGTTGCAGGGCAAGCAGAGCGCCAACCCGCACCCAATCATGCCCAAGGCGCTTGACGATCGCGCCGCACCCTCCGCGGCTTACGTTCTCCACCGTCCAGCTCTCCAGCGGCAAACCCGCCGCCTTGCCGCCGAATTCCGGCGAGGCCATGACAAAACTGTTCACAAAGCCCGACAAAACAGAAATGCGATGATTGACGCGGTGGCGCTCATATTGACGCTGCGGCAGAGTAGCCGCCCACTGGTTGGCAAGATGTTGAGCGACTTTCAGGAAATCATGAACCTCCAGCTTGTCATTCCGGCGAATCTTGGCGGGAACCGCGCCTGTGTTCTCCGCCTCCTGCCGCAACTGTTGCAGGCGCGCCACCGCATCGCCCGGGCCGAAAAAACGCAGATTGGGAGAGGCGGGAGGTGGATTGGAGAGCCGGGAAGGCTCCCGCTCCGCGCCCAGATCAACCCAGTAAATGCTCTCTTCGTCTTTCACGGCGGAAAAAACAAAGCTCGTCAACAAGTGGACAATCAACCTGTCGGCAATCTCCATTTCGTTTACTTGCAGACTGTTAAGGGAGGCGGCCTGAAAGAACAAAGTCCTGAGATATTCCGTGCGAGGCGAAGAAATACCGCCAGAGCCGGGATACATATGCAACGACTTCTCGGCAAAGGCGTATTTCTCGGCAAGCGCATAAATGCTTCCCGTCCCCGCCCAAAGTTGTAGCGGAATAGGCTGATAATGAAAAGACTTCCATTTCAGACTTTCACTGACTGCAAGCAAGGCGCGGGAAATCATGCGCGGCAGGTGGGAACGGAGCTTTTGCGCGATTTTGTCATCACTATCAACCGAAACGCTGATAGAGATGCCGTACTGGTCGGCTATGCTTGTCCAGAAATCGTGCGCGAGCGTCCACAGCCGCATTTCAGCCGCCTTGTTCTGATCCCGTCTGTTGATATATTCCTGCGCCACTTGCCTGACGCCGGAATGGATCGCCTCGTCCAACCGGCTCACCACATCAAAGCGAACGATCGGATCAACATCGTCGGGAATAGCGTTGATCTGCGCCAGAACCATGTCTATGGCTGGCAGCGGATCCTGCGGCAACTCTGCAATAAACCGCTGCGCCTCGCCGGGCGTCAGAACAGGCTTTACGGCCTTGTCGTGGAAGACTGTATCGTTCATGGTCTCTAACCTGATGATGATTTCAGAGTATACTAGAATAATATGCTCAATTTACTTTTCTCTCACATTCCATGCAGACCTATCTGGATTTGATGCGCCATGTGTTGACGCATGGACATGACAAACAGGATCGCACCGGAGTCGGCGCGCGCTCTGTCTTCGGCTGGCAAATGCGATTCAATCTCGCAGAGGGCTTTCCGCTCCTCACCACGAAAAAACTGCATCTGAAATCCATAATCCATGAATTGCTCTGGTTTTTGCGGGGCGATACGAACATCGGCTACTTGAAACAACACAATGTCCGTATCTGGGACGAATGGGCCGATGAAAACGGCGACCTGGGGCCGGTATACGGACACCAATGGCGGCGCTGGCCAACAAAGGACGGCGGGGAGATAGACCAGATCAAGCGTCTGCTCCAGGGCTTGAAGGAAAGCCCTGATTCCCGCCGCCATATGGTGACTGCATGGAATCCAGCCGACATCGAACGGATGGCGCTGCCCCCCTGCCACTGCCTCACCCAGTTTTACGTAGCCGAAAATCGCCTCTCCTGCCACCTCTATCAGCGGAGCGCGGATATTTTCCTGGGCGTGCCTTTCAACATCGCAAGCTATGCCCTCTTGACCCTTATGATCGCGCAAGTCGCAGGGTTTTCGCCCGGAGATTTTGTGCACAGTTTTGGAGACGCGCACCTTTATCATAACCATATGGAACAGGCGCGCCAGCAGTTGTCCCGTGATCCCCGCCCCCTGCCGTCCATGCGGCTAAACCCGGAAGCGCGCGATCTCTTCGCGTTCCGTTATGAGGATTTCACCCTGCTGGATTACGACCCGCATCCGCACATCCCCGCCCCGATTGCCGTATGAACAGCCCGGCCATTAGCCTTGCCTGGCAGTCGCTCGCAGAACATGCTCGTCTGACGGCGCATCGCCATCTGCGTGAATTGTTCGCCGAAGAGCCGAACAGGTTCCGGGATTTTTCGCTAACCTTGTCGAGCCATGACGACGGCTTGCTGCTGGATTTTTCCAAGCAGCGGATCGCTTCTGCAACCCTACCCCTGCTCCACAACCTTGCCCGCGCCGCCAAAGTCGAAGACTGGCGCGACCGGATGGCGGCGGGGGAAGCGATCAACCACACCGAAGGCCGCGCTGCCATGCACATGGCGCTACGCGCACAGACGGGAGACAGCGCAGTCGCCCGCGAGGTAGCGGACAATCTCGCCCGAATGAAATCATTGTGCGCCGCCCTGCACGGCAGGCAATGGCGGGGAATGAGCGGGGAACACATTACCGATGTCGTCAATCTCGGCATCGGCGGCTCCGACCTGGGGCCGCGCATGGCAACCCGCGCCCTTGCCGCCTTTCAGCACCCGGATATACGAGTGCATTTCGCCGCCAATATGGACGGCGCCGATCTGGCTCCCCTGCTTGCCCGCCTGAACCCGCGCGCCACGTTCTTCATAGTCGCCAGCAAGACTTTCACCACCGAAGAAACCATCGCCAACGCCCGCGCGGCGCGAGACTGGTTGAGCGCGCACTTGTCCGGCGGCGAATCTGAAAAACCCTTGCTTGCCCGACATTTTATCGCTGTCACCAGCAACACGGCGGCAGCTGAAGCGTTCGGCATTCCTTCCGAACAGATTTTCGCGTTCAGCGATTGGGTAGGCGGACGTTTTTCCCTCTGGTCGCCTGTCGGCCTTGCCATTGCGCTGGCGACCGGGTTTTCCAATTTCGAGGCGCTGCTTGTCGGCGCTCGCTCGATGGATCAGCATTTCCTATCCGCGCCAATACCGGAAAACATGCCGATTACCCTGGCGCTTCTGGATGTCTGGAACGTCAATTTCATCGGCGCCGCCAGTCACGCCATTTTTCCCTACAGCCAGTCGCTGGAATTGTTTCCCGCCTACCTGCAACAACTGGAAATGGAAAGTCTGGGCAAATCCGTCGACCGACAGGGTTTGCCGCTCGCGCAAAAAAGCTGCCCGATTGTCTGGGGTAGTCCCGGCACTTTGGGGCAACATTCTTTTTTCCAATTGCTGCATCAGGGCGGACAGACCGTTCCCTGCGATTTCATTCTCCTGAAACGCGCCGATTTCCCGCTACCCAAGCATCATGCCCGTCTGGTTGCCAACGCGCTGGCGCAATCCGCCGCGCTCGCGTTCGGACAAACCCTTGACGAGGCGAAAGCCGTCGGAATTCCCGATTCACTACTGCCTTATCGCGTTTTTTCCGGCAATCAGCCATCCACTACCCTGCTTCTTGAACGCTTGACGCCCCACGCACTGGGGCAATTGCTGGCGCTCTATGAGCACAAGGTTTTTACCGTCGGCGCGCTTTGGAACATCAATGTCTTTGACCAATGGGGGGTTGAATTGGGGAAAAGCATGGCAAAAACGCTGCTGCCTTTTCTGGAAGCTGATGCTTGCCTGTCGGACGACGACGGTCTGGATGCTTCCACGCGCGGCCTGATTGCGGCGCATACAAGATGAGCCTTGGAGCTATTTCGGCGCGAAAGAGGGCTTTGCGCCAAGAGCCAGCCCAAAGCCCTCTTTTAAGGTATGTCGCCATAGTCTGCGATTGGTTGCGGGCGGCATTTTGGCGTCCGACAAGGTTGCAAGCCAGGATTCCATTTCACTCCAGCTTACGGCTCTACCCAAACAGGAAGTCGTCTGCTTGACATGCGCCTGTGTCAGTGCTATTTTCGCTTGGGTGCTCCCCTACTGGAGCGTGGCTTGAATCACACGAGGAATTAATCATGGCAACGGATATTGAAACAATCGACACGAAAATAAAACATTTGAGGGCGCAAAAAGCCAAACTGCTTGCGCGTGAGACCCACAAAAAACGCGCCCGCGATACTCGGCGCAAGGTTATAGCCGGTACGATTTTCCTGAAATGGGCAGAGCAAGATAGCCAACTTCGCCAAAGACTGCTTGCCGCTATTCCTGAGAAGGAGAAAAAGCTTTTCATGGATGGTACGGGGAAACTATAGCCGCCTGCCAGGAACTACGCGACGGAAAAGGCGCGCCAATGACCATTGAGAAAATCAAAGGCATTACACCATTGCTACCAATGCCCGCCATCTACTCAATATCTCAGCGATTGGGCGCCCGGCAATGCCTGAAGCAGTAATTCCGTTTCATCCCATTCCAGTAGGCTACGACCTTACAAACCCCTGCCCGCCAATTGCTCTTGCCCCCTTTGAAAAATGGGCTTGGCGGCAGCGTAGGGGTTAGCACCTTTTTTTAAAGAATGTACCCGCAAGGGCGGGGTTTGCAGGGAGTAAAACGTGCGCCCTGAACGTCTCGTTACTTGCGGAAAGGCAATATATATCCGCTTGAACCGAAAATGCCGTAAAGTCAGTCTGTCGTTTTTTGCTAGAATGTCTCCCTTTGCGTGGGTGGCGGAATTGGTAGACGCACTGGATTTAGGTTCCAGCGCCGCAAGGCGTGCGGGTTCGAGTCCCGCCTCGCGCAGTCAAGGGGTTGAGGCGGTTTTACTTTTACCAGTCTGTTCTACAATTCCGCCTCCGTTCTACAATTCCCCTTCCCAATCTCTTTCCCAGCTCGCTTCCCCGCCCCATCATCGGAACATAAGCCGCTGAGCCTGAAAAAACACTGGATTCTCACGTCCCTGGCGACATTCTTACTGTTGCCTCTATGGTTTAGCTTCAGTTTGATGCCGCTGTTTTTTGGCTGGTTATTCCCATTAGCTTTCCTGTCCATTTACCTGCGGAGATGCGCCATAATCAGATTCGGGAAAACCGCCGCGCTGCCGGATACGTTCCTGTCGCGTTACGGGTCGTTCATCGATATATCAACACATCACAACTGCGGATTCAGCCTTTCCCTGCTTGTTTGCAGTTTGTTCAGGGCGTTCAGGTAAGCCTTGGCGGAAGCGATCACAATATCGGTATCCGCGCCCTGTCCGTTTACGATGTGCTCATCCCGCGCCAGACGCACAGTAACCTCGCCCTGCGCGTCCGTGCCGGTCGTGATGGCATTGACCGAGTACAAAAGCAATTTGGCCCCGCTTTGCGCGATTTCTTCAATGGCCTTGAAAACAGCGTCGACAGGGCCGGAGCCATCGGCCTCGCCCGTCTTTTCTTCTCCGCCCACACCCAAAATAACGCGAGCATGGGGTATTTCGCCGGTCTCGGAAGAAACAAGCGAATAACCGAGTTTGTAATAATCCTGTTCGGGCGCGACTTCTGGACGCGCCAATGCCTGCAAGTCTTCGTCAAAAATTTCATGCTTTTTGTCGGCAAGTTCCTTGAAGCGGGTAAAGGCAGCGTTCAACGCCTCTTCACTCTCCAGAATAACGCCAAGCTCGGATAACCGATTCTTGAAGGCATTGCGCCCCGAATGCTTGCCGAGCACAAGTTTGTTTTCCTTCCAGCCCACATCCTCCGCCCGCATGATTTCGTAAGTCTCCCGATGTTTCAAGACACCATCCTGATGAATACCGGCTTCGTGCGCGAAAGCGTTGGCTCCGACAATCGCCTTGTTAGGCTGTACCGGATAGCCGGTAATCTGCGAAACAAGCCGGGAAGCAGGCACAATCTGGGTTGTATCCAGAGCGATTTCCACAGGAAAAATATCAGGACGGGTACGCACCGCCATGACGATCTCTTCCAGAGCTGCATTCCCCGCCCGTTCCCCCAGGCCGTTGATGGTGCATTCCACCTGCCGCGCCCCGGCTTCGATTGCCGCCAGCGAATTGGCAACAGCCAGACCAAGGTCATTATGACAATGTACCGACCAGACCACCTTGTCGGAATTGGGAACCCGCTCGATCAATCGGGCAAGGGTATGGGAAAATTGCTTCGGCAGGTTGTAGCCAACCGTATCAGGGACATTGATGGTCGTTGCGCCGGCGCTGATTACCGCCTCAAAAACCCGGCAGAGAAAATCAAGTTCGGAGCGTCCCGCATCCTCGGCGGAAAATTCCACATCGTCGGTATATCGCCGCGCCCAGCCGATCGCCTTGACTGCCTGTTCAAGCACCTCATTCGGCGTCATATTCAGCTTCTTTTCCATATGAATGGGACTGGTGGCGATAAAGGTATGAATGCGTTTTCGGGCGGCAGGGGCAATGGCCTCACCCGCCCGCGTAATGTCAGCATCATTGGCGCGCGCCAGAGAACAAACCGTAGACTCCCTGATATTTTCGGAAACCAGACGAATTGCCTCGAAATCGCCGATTGACGCGGCGGCAAACCCCGCTTCAATGACATCCACCCGCATTTTTTCCAGTTGCCGCGCAATACGCAGCTTTTCCTCTTTGTTCATGGAAGCGCCGGGGCTTTGTTCGCCGTCGCGCAAGGTCGTATCGAATACAATCAATGATGGTTTCATGGAAAACTCCTAAATCAAAAGCGGATGTTGGGATAACCCTTTGGCAATCCGCCATTTCCAGCCGGATGGCAAATCATGAGCCAGCGCGAGGGCGGCGGCCTCGTCAGGACATTCGGCAAACACGGTAGCGCCTGAGCCGCTCATCCAGCCTCTGCCAGCATGGGCGCGAAGCCAGGAAAGATATTCGCCAATGACAGGATAGAGAGCCGTGGCGACAGGTTCAAGGTCATTGCGCCCGAAGTTGTGTCCCGGTTCCAGACCTTCCTGCCAATCCGTAATCCGCATTGTGTCACGGCGAAGGTCGGGGGAGCTAAAAACAGCGGCAGTATCGGCTGCAACCGGAGGAAAGAGCAACAAATACCAGCTTGTCGGCAAGACAATCGGGGTCAATTCTTCACCCACCCCTTCCGCAAAAGCGTTTTGCCCGAAGATGAACACCGGCACATCCGCGCCCAGATTAAGACCCAACGCCTGCAATTCAGGACGGGAAAGGCCGGTTTGCCAGAGATGATTCAAGGCAAGCAAGGTCGTGGCGGCGTCAGAACTGCCGCCGCCCAGTCCGCCGCCCGACGGCAAGCGTTTTTCCAGGCTGATGGAAACTCCGGCATGGACGCCGGTTCGTTCCCGTAACAAACGCGCCGCGCGAACCGCCAGATTTTTTTCCGCAGGGATATTGGCTAAAGGCGTCTCCAGAACAATCTTCCCGTCATCACGCGGCAAAAAGACAAGACTGTCGGCAAAGTCAATGAAGCGAAACAGGGTTTGTAACAGATGATAGCCGTCCGCGCGACGCCCTATGACATAGAGGAAAAGATTGAGTTTTGCGGGCGCGGAAAGCGGCTTGCCCCAGCGAGGAGTTTCCAAGACGTTTTCGATACTGGTCATGCTTTTCTCCGAGCGCAAAAGCAGTAATGGGGCGAATATGGCGCTTTCCGCAAATAACAAGACGGTCGGGGAGTACGCTTTACTCCCCTCTCCCATTTATGGGAGAGGGGTTGGGGGAGAGGGTTAGGGGTTGCAGATTCAGGAAGCGTAAATTTCACCCTGAACCTTTGCCCTCTCCCGCCCCTTCGGGGCACCCTCTCCCGCAAGCGGGAGAGGGGAATAAAGCATGTCTACGCGAGAGTAACGGCAATGAACAAAGCCGACAACTCTTTATCCTCACTGAATGTCCCAACGCTCAATGGCAAGTTTCAGCCGGAACTCTTCCAGGCTGGCTTCCAGTTGCGACGGCAGGCGGTCTGCGTCATTCGCGTAGCGATAAATCAACAGCCAGCCGGATTCGCGCGCGCGTTTAAGGCGGCCTGAATCATCATACTCGACAATCGCGCCGGAGCCGGCGCGCGCCCGCGCCCAGGCAGACAATTCGGCAAGCGGCAGGGGAAAGCCGACTCTGGCCTCCAGCGCATCGTTCCCGATAAACTCCTCTTGACCGCCTTGCTCAAGCATAAAGCCGCCGCCAGGCTGGCTTACCAGGCGGGCTATGCCCTGCCCGAACGGATCGGACAAAAGCCATTCATCACGCCCCGCTTCGTGCCGCCAGAACAAGCGCCCGGAAAATTGTCTGGCCGCCCCCGCGCCTCGCTCTTTCGCAAGCGCCAAGCTGAAACGGGCGTCCAGAGTAAACGCCGCATTGTCAGGCAATATGAGCGGCGCGGAAGGAGAAGTATTGGCAGGCATCAGACTACAGGCAGAAAAGAAAACCACCGACAAAAACGTAAGCCCTCGGATCATGGCATGAAACGCCGCTTTGTTTCCTTCAGAGCCGGATGATCAGGCGATTTCTCGCCTGCTTGTTGCCAAATCTCCTTTGCTTCATCATGTCGACCAAGTTGCCAGAGCACTTCGCCAAGATGGGCGGCCACTTCCGGGTCTTTCATCCTGGCATAAGCCTCTTCCAACGCCGCGAGCGCCTCCGGCAGCTTGCCCAGCCGATAAAGCACCCAGCCCATGCTATCAACGATGTGCGGACTGTTGGGCGACAACTCCAGCGCCTTTTCAATCAAGGCGCGAGCTTCGGAAAGGCGCACATTACGGTCGGCGAACGAATAGCCCAGCGCGTTATACGCTTCGGCATTTTCCGGTTGCAGGCTGATCAATCGGCGCAGATGCTGTTCCACCTCGTTCCAGCGTTTCAACTTTTCCGCCGCCAGAGCGGCATCGTAGAGGATTGAATGATGTTCGGGAAATTCCTTGATTATTGCAAGCAACATTTCATAACATTCGGCATATTGTTCGTTTTCGCACAACAACTGCGCTTCAACCTGTCTTAATCCCACCTGTTCGTCCGGCGTTCTGGTTTCGCTTTCCGCCAGGACGCGACGGGCGGACGCAAGGTCATCCGGCATCAGCATTCTGGCAAGGCGGATTCTGGCGGCAAAATAGGAGGAAAAGCCATAAGAGACCTTTTCATAATACTGCCGCGCCAATTCCTTGTTGCCCGCCGTCTCCTCAATCTGCGCGAGAAGAAAATTCGCCATGTCGCCGGTGACGGGCATGGCAAGGATATGGTTCAGCAACCGGCGAGCCGATTCCATATCGTTGGTCTGCATGGCAAGCATCGCGGCGGAATAAAGCACCGCCGGACTGTCGGGATGTTCCACCAGCAGACGGTCAAAATGCTTGCGGGCATACGAGGGTTCCTTGCCGGACAGGATCAACAGCCGCGCCAGTTGCATTCGGATGTTGGTGTTATCGGGATGCCTTTTCAGGAAGTTTTCCAGCATCGCCAGATGCGCGTCAATTTCCGCGGACTTGTTCGCAATATCCCGCGCCATCCAGTCAGAGCGCATGAGAAGCGGCAATTCCCAATCAGGGTTCAAATTATGCGCGCGCAAAACGGCTTCTTCCGCAAGAGCCTTGTCATCCGCCTGATTCGCAGCCACCGCCAGAACGAATTGCGCGGCGGCAACGTCAGGATAACGCGCAGCCAGACGGGAAATAAGCGTATAGGACGAAGATGTGTCCGATCCGCGCTCCAACAAGCGCATGAGCCTTAAAAAATTACTCTCCTGCTGGGACGGATTGCTGTCCAATATCACGGCTATCGGCTCTTCCATCTCCAGAATGCGTCCCGCGCCCAGAAGAATCTCGGCTTTAGCCAGGGCAAAACGAACCGGATCAGGCTCATCGTTCTCCTGCCAGAGGGCAAGCAACTCAAGCCCCCATTCATAATCGCCAGTTATGCGGGCAATCAGAATAGCTCGCTCGATGATCTCCGCCACGGGCATACGTCGCGCGAGATCGCGATAAGCCGTCGCGGCCAGCGGCAAATCCCGGCGCGTAAGCGCCATTTCACCGAGCAGCATATCGTAATAAGTCTCCGCGTCCAGGGGAGCATCAATGGAATCGGAGATATTACGGGAAGCGCCGTCCAGAAAGGACTCTGGAACGCAGGTATCAAATAACCCCTCGTCGAACCCGTCATCGGCATGGGCTAAAAAGGCAGAAAGGCATAACGCCAGAAGGCAGGAGCGCAAGAATCGCTGAAAATTGAATGAAGACATGAAAGTTACCGCAGCAAAAGACAAGCAATGATATTGCGCTTTGCCTTTTATAACAAGGACGATAAGGTGACACGGCGACACGACAACAAGGTAACAGCACGACAAGACAGCCCCGCTTCAGGTTGTGTCCTATCTCCCGCCAATAACGCGACTGTCAGGGTGAATGCTTTGCTCCTCTCTCCCGCTTGCGGCGTTTGTTGTCGGGCGGGTGATTTTTTTTCCAAAAAAGATTTGACTTTTTGCAATATATGGTTATCATGCGGGGAATTTTCGGGTTGTCATATTGTATGCGGCTTGAATGGTTTTTCCCCGACCGGAGGGTTTCCGGCGTTTTAAGGAGAATTGTTATGACTTGCAAAAAGTCCCCCGTCAGCAAAAATTCAGTCGTCAGCAAAAAATATAATAAAATCAATCAGTTACCCTGCAACTACGGTAGCATAACTCCGCCTTTCAGGCGCGCTTCTCTTTTTTCCGACGTTGATTCTCCTGCCCTGCGCGCGTTTTCCCTTGTCGCTTTTCTTGGTCTAATGGCCATGCCTTTGTCGGCTATGGCGCAAAGGCCGCCGGTCAGTTGCGAACTGAATTCTGCTGGTGTGATATCCGGTGATGTTTACGGCAACAGCACAAGCGCGGACTGTAGTACTCCCGATACCGCTCCGAACAACAACCACCTTAAAATCACCGACTCCGATATAACTGATGACGCATACGGCGGTTATGCCGAAAGCGCAGGCTCAGTCTCCGCCGAAGGCAACTGGCTAACCGTTGAGGATTGGGGCCACGTGAACGGATACGCAACGGGCGGCGGCGCCTTTAGCGGTGGCGGCGTCGCCACGGTCAGGAACAATACCGCAGTGATTGATATCGACAGTGAAGTTTTTGCTTTAATAGGCGGGAATGCCTTTAGCGCAAACGGCGACGCTTATGCGACAGGCAACGCCGCGATCGTTGATGGAGGAGAAGCCGCTTCTGTTATCGGAGGTATTGCCTATAGCGAGTACGGTTCCGCCGTGGCCGAGAACAACAGCGCCACGGCGCAGAATGGCGCCGACATATATATCAGCGACGTTATTGGCGGGGATATCTGGATTGACCCAGGCGCTCCCGGCTCTTCCGGCACGGCGACTCTCAATATCGCGGTCGTAAACTCTAGCGATGTGGCAGGAGGCGTCGCGGGCGCCACGGTTGAAAACCTTTCAGGGCAGTCTGCCACGGCGACCAAGAATGTCGCGATCATCAATGCAGCCGAGATCACAGGCCACGTCGCAGGCGCCGTCGCGTTAAGCGGAGCAGCCGCTGCGGCATCGGATAACCATGTGGTCGTAAACGGCGGCACGCTATCAAGCACTGTCTCAGGCGGCGAAGCCGTTTCCGATGGCGATAGCGCGGCTGATGAGAACAGCGTGGAGATCAACAATGCCGCCATATCAGTTTCAGTCTTTGGCGGCGCCGCCAGAGGAGAGGATACTGCCGCGTCCAGGCTCAACAAAGTGGTGTTTAACGACGGCAGCGCGAATAACGTGTTCGGCGGCAGAGCCTTGGCCGACGATGGCGTAGCCAACGCGACGGGCAACGAAGTAACCGTCAGAGATGCGACCATTGCTAGAGAGATCATCGGCGGGGATGCCGACGGCCTGACCGCCACAGCCTCGGGCAATATGGTAAATGTCGCCAATGCGACTGTTGCCGGCGCAAACATCAGAGGCGGTCTTGCCTCCTCCGTGACAGGCGGCACAGCCACGGCCTCGGGCAATACCGTGACTGTCACAGACAGCGCGGGGAATCACGGCGATCTCAGAATCGGCGGATTTGCCATAACAGATACCGGCACGGCCATAGCCTCCGGGAACCAAATCTTCATCACGAATTCGGGCGGCGTGAATGATAGTTCTACCCCTGTGGTCGCGGGCGGCAACGCCCGCGCCTCTGACGATTTTACCGAGCTTAACGCCAGCAACAACGAGGTGACAATCACCAGCGGCAGCGACAACTGGAGCAGGGTATATGGCGGGCTGGTAGGCGTTGGCGGCGTAACCGGCGACAAGATCGAGGCAATCAACAACACCGTCAATATCGTAGGCCATTTGTCGTTTGCCGAGCATCTGGCGGGCGGTTTTGCTGATGGCGCATCCGCGTCTGACACCGATCTCTTCAGCGGCAACACTCTCAATGTGCGCGGCGGCTTCTACTCGAATGGCGGCCAAATCTCAAACTTTGAGCGCGTCAATTTCTTCCACAACGGCGAGGGCTTGAATACATACTTTGAAACAACAGCAGACAAAACCACCTTCCTTAATACCCAGGACGGCGCGAATGCCTATAACTTCGCCTTTGGAGGCACCATTGGCGGCAACGGCAATATTGTGAAGCAAGGCGCGGGCAGTCTGACCGTGAATTGGCTCGAATTGAGCGCCGGCGACCTGACGGTTTCCGGCGGAATTCTTAACCTCGGTCATATGATAACCAACGATGTCAGCATTGACGCAGGCGCGACTCTGAATCTCGGCTCTGATCTCGATGCGGACGACTTCGCGGCGAAGAGCGTCAATGTTGGCGCAAACGCGACGCTCGGCATTCACGCCGTATCCGGTTGCGGAGGCGGCAGCGATCCGTGCGTTTTTAATGCGGATGATTTCACATTCGGCACAGGCGCAGCCCTGAATATCACCGGCTTCGACGGCGCTCCCTATGACGGCAATATCCTTACATCAGGAACCACCATTATCGGCACGCCCTTTCTGGAAATCGGCGGCCTGGGCTGGACTGCCTTAAACAAGGGCCTGCATTTTCTGGTAGTCGAAAACTTTGCTGTTAGCGGCGGCAACGTGGAACTTGAGATTACCGACCTGGCTTGGGATCTTGATTCCGCCGATGCGCACGGCAACTTCACGATTGACAGAGGCGAGTTCGTTCTGGGCGCGGTCTTGGCGGACAACGGAGGATCATCATTAGTCGGTTGGGACGGCAAATCCCTGACCAAGGGAGGCACGGGGACGTTGATTCTGACCGGAGCCAACACCTATACCGGCGATACCAACATAGGCGGCGGCAAGCTCGCAATCACGGGAGCTTTGGGCGGCGGCAACTACGCTTCGGACATCTTCATCGGCCAGAACGGCATACTGGAGCTTGACCAATCCGCCGCGCAAACCTTGGGCGGGACTGTCACCGGCGAAGGCGGTTTGATCAAGAAGGGAAGCGGCACATTGACGCTCGGCAACGCCGGGACGGAGAACACCTACGCGGGCGGCACATGGCTCCTGGGCGGGGAGATCGTAGTCGGGAAAAATCAGGCACTCGGAACGGGCGCGGTGCACACCGCCGACGGCACAACCATCACAATTGACGATTCGTGGACAACGCCGAACGACTTCGTCCTGCTTGACGGCGCGACCACTTTCAATATCGGAGATGCCAACAACACCCTCACCGGCGTCATTTCCGGCGAAGGCGGGCTGACCAAGACCGGCTCCCAGACACTAACCCTTGGTAGCGCAAACACCTACAAAGGCACAACGACGGTCACTGCCGGAACATTGGCGGCAGGCGCGGCAGGCGCGTTTGTAACCGGCGATTATGTGATTGACGGCACGCTCGACATGACGGGCAACGGCAATCTGACCATGACCTCGCTAAGCGGCAGCGGCAGCGGAGCCGCAATCACCCTGGGAGGCAATAACCTTACGGTGGATCAGGCGGGCGATACTGTCTACCATGGCGCTATCAACGGCAGCGGCGGGTTGGTCAAGGACGGAGTCGGCAATCTTAGCCTGACAAACAGCGGCAGCGACTATTCCGGCGGCACGTTGATCAAGGGCGGGCTGATCCACTTCTACGACACCAGCAACTTCGGCACGGGCGGAAAAAATGTCACCCTTGACGGCGGCGGCATCAAATGGTCTTCAAGCAGTAGCGGCGACATGTCCGACAGACTGAATGACGCGCTGGGCGCGGGCGGCGGAGTCTTTGACACCGACTACTTTAGCTCGACCTTGACCAACGACTTCAGCGGGCAAGGCGGCATCACCAAGGACGGCGGGGGCAGTCTGACCCTTGCCGGCAACAACTCCTTCACCGGCGCTCTGACCATCAAAGCGGGCGATGTGTCTCTGACCGGCGATTTGGCGACCGGCAGCCTTGCCATGCACGCCTTAACGGCCTTCGATTACTCCGGCGCGACTGCGGGCTACGCCGCCTCCTTCAATAACCTCGCCGTAACCGGATTTGACGCGAAGATTTACGGCGACGGCGGCGCGCTCTCCTTCTCCGGCGCAAACCTCAACTTCGCCTTTACGCCCGAAACCCAGACCGGAGACACCTTTCTGACTGTCGAAGGAGCAAGCGTCGACATATCCGGCTCCACGGTCGGCATAAGCCTTGACGGAGCCTATATGCAGGCCATCAGACAGGCGGTGCTGATTGACGCGCAAGACGAAGGACTGACGGGAGCGCCGACAAATCTCAATGACACCATAACCGTAGGCGCAGGTTTCGCCCGCAGCTACGACTTCACGTTCGCAATCGAGGAAAACCAACTGCTGCTGTTCGGGCTTTCCAGAATCGGCGGCGACCTCTCCCCCCAGGCCAAGGCGTTCTCCGAAGGCCACCTGGCCGATATGGTTCTTCTGAACCGGGGCGGCAACATGGTCGCCGGAGCCGGCATGGCTGAGGCCATTCGCGTCGGGCGCGCCAATCGTCTGACCGGCGACAAGGGAGTGTTCGGCGTAGTCAGCGGAGGAACCGGCAAATACAAGACCGGCTCCCACGTGGATATGGACAGCTTCTCCCTGATGGCCGGAGTTGTCGCCAGCCAGGCCGTAAGTAACGGCGAGGCCAGCGCAGGCGCATTCTTCGAATACGGCGACGGCTCATACGACACCTACAACAAATTCCCCAACGCCGCCTCGGTCAAAGGCGACGGCAAAAACAGCTACTATGGCGCAGGTCTGCTGGGCAACATGGATGTGGCGCAAACCGGCAACGGGAACGTGTACGTCGAAGGAAGCCTGCGCGCAGGCAAAATCAAAAACCGCCACGACTCCAACCTGCAATTCGGCGGACAATACGCGCGAGTCAAGACCGACGCCAACTACTACAGCCTGCACGCCGGAACAGGTTATCGCATGAATCTCGGCGATAACTCCGCCATCAACCTCTACGGCCAGTTCTTCCACACCAACGAAGGCGGAGACAGCGTCACCCTCTCCGACGGCCAACGGCTGAAATTCTCTTCGGTCAATTCCAACCGGATTCGCATGGGCGGACGCTACGAATGGACACAGGCAAACGTGACCCCATACGCAGGCATCGCCTATGAATACGAATTCGACGGCAAGGCCAAGGCAACCCTCTCCGGCGACCGGATTGACCGCCCCGACATGAAAGGAAGCAGCGGCATTGTCGAGGGCGGCTTCGTGATGAAGCCCGCCCCGAACCATCCGCTCTCCCTGAATGTCGGGCTGCAAGGCTACTTCGGCAAGATGGAAGGATGGACAGGCAGCTTGAGACTGCGCTACGACTTCTGATGGCAGGAATCAGAGGACAGGGATTGATCCATGATAAAAG
This sequence comes from Betaproteobacteria bacterium, assembly GCA_009777245.1. Classification (GTDB taxonomy): domain Bacteria; phylum Pseudomonadota; class Gammaproteobacteria; order Burkholderiales; family Rhodocyclaceae; genus Azovibrio. Next base: position 19,191 of record WRMF01000008.1, on the reverse strand, counting down.
CGGCAGGCATAAACAGCCTGCCGCTTTTTATGGACGCGCTGATTTATTCAGAAAACCAAGCCACCGACCAACCGAACTCATTGTTTTGTAAGGGGTAATTTTTTGACAAGGTGAATAAATCAGCGTTTTCTTATAGTGTTTTCTGCAAATAAAAATACTATCACGTGATTGCATGATAGGGAAAATACCACAACGCAACCTCTCTCCCATTTATGGGATAGGAGTTGACGTAAGGGTGATCGGCGGATCGCCATTACAGTTTCTCCCTCTCCCGCTTGCCAGCCGTCATTCCCGCGCAGACGCACTGCTGTCCGGAATAAAAAATCGTGATTTCCCTGTAAGCATTGCGGGACAAGGGCGAGGATAATTTTCTCCTGAGAGTAGACTTGCAGATTGGTCAAGCCCCCTTTTTAAAGGGGGTGGCGCATAGCGCCGGGGGTTTGCAGGGTAGCGCATGTCTACAAGGTCGCCGTGGGTTTGTGGGCTTGTTATCAAACCCCCGCCCTTGCGGGCACCCCCTTTAAAAAGGGGGCTTCAAACCCGTCCGCTTTTCCAAAGCGTACTGAATTCAGGCCGGTTCGCATGAACAATTTATTCCGGACAGCAGTAAGCGAAGGCGGGAATGACTAGTGGGTTATAGTCTGTATGAAAAAATAACTGCGCTGCGGGTAGCAGAAGAGTTCCCCCCGCTACTGTTCGCGCCGTGCCTTTGGGGGTCACGTCTCGCTCACCCTAATCTACCACGCTGGATTCCCGCTCCCCGCCTTCGCGGGGACAGGCATGCCGCTGCCGCGTTTGAGGCGGGCGACAAACAGATTCCCGCTCCCCGCCTTCGCGGGGACAGGCATGCGGGAATGACGTATGATTAGATGCGAGAGAGTGCGGTTACTTGCGGCGTAGCCATAAATTGCGAGGATTGCGCTTAACAAGTGTTCAAGCAAAGCCTCGACTGTCCCGCCCCGCTCGCCTGATTAGGTTAAAATTGCGCCTCTTTCTTATTTTCCAGTTCCATGCTTGAAGCCATCCAGATCGAATGTCAGCGCGGCGACCAGCGCCTCTTTCACGGCATAGACCTTTGCCTGAAAGGCGGCGAACTCCTGTTCCTGCAAGGCAAGAACGGCGCGGGCAAAACCAGCCTGCTTCGCATATTGTGCGGGCTTGCCATGCCGGTTTCCGGCGAAATTCGCTGGCAGGGCGAAAACATCCACCGCTTGCGCGAGCGTTTTCGCGGGGAATTGTGCTATCTCGGCCACCAAAACGCGATCAAGGATGATTTGACGCCGCTGGAAAACCTCATGATTTCAACCCGCCTGCATGATGAAGCCATAGACGAGGACGCCGCGCTCGTCGCTCTGGAACAGGTCGGCCTTGCCGGAAGGGTGGAACTGGCTTGTCGCTACCTCTCGCAAGGACAAAAGCGCCGGGTCGCCCTCTCCCGTCTCGCGCTGGAAAAGCGCCCTTTGTGGATTCTCGACGAGCCGTTCGTGGCGTTGGACGCCCAGGCGAACCAATGGCTCTCGAACGTAATCGGCGCGCATTCGGAGCGGGGCGGACTGACCGTTCTGACCAGCCATCAGGCCATTGCCATTCCGGCGGCGGAAATTCGCCCGCTTGTCCTGGGGTAACGCAATGTTCTCCTTCATCGCCCGCATCATCGCCCGCGACCTTTCCCTGGCGCTGCGCCGTCCGGCGGATTTGGCCGCGCCTCTCTGCTTTTTTCTCATCGTCGCCAGTCTCTTTGCCTTTGGCGTGGGGCCGGAGCCGGAACTCTTGCGGCGGCTTGCGCCCGGTATCCTCTGGGTCGGCGCGTTATTGTCCACGCTGCTCTCCCTGCCCCGAATGTTCGCCGACGACTTCGCCGACGGAACCCTGGAACAGATTGCGCTCGCGCCCTATCCGCTCGGCCTTGCCGCGCTGGGCAAAGCCATTGCCCACTGGATGATCTCCGGCCTGCCGCTTGCGCTCATCTCGCCGATACTGGCCTTGCAGTTCGATTTGCCGATGGATGCGCTCGTTATCCTGTTCTTTTCCATCCTGATCGGCACGCCCGCGCTCTCCGGCATCGGCTCTATCGGCGCGGGATTGACCCTGGGGCTTCGCGGCGCGGCTGTTCTGATTTCCCTTGTAGTGTTACCCTTATACATCCCCGCGCTGATTTTGGGCGCGGGCGCGGTAGATGCCGTGGCGCACGGCTTGTCGCCGCGCCCCCACCTTTTTCTGCTTGCGGCTTTCTCGACCGGCAGCATTGTTTTTGCGCCCTGGGCCGCCGCAGCCGCCCTGAAAATCTCTCTGGAATAATGGCTTCATGCAAATGATTAACTGGTACAAATTTGCCGCGCCCGCCGCCTTCTATCCTCTGGCCGGACGCATGATTCCCTGGTTCTGGTGTCTGGCCGCCCTGTCCGGCATCGCCGGTCTCTGGCTTGGCTTGTGCGTCGCGCCCATTGATTTCCAGCAAGGCGAAGGCTATCGCATCATTTTTGTACACGTCGGCGCGTCGTGGATGGCCATGTTCATCTATCTGGTCATGGCGTTCTGGGCGGCTATCGGTCTTGCTTTCAACACCCGCCTTTCCGGCATGATGATCCGCGCGCTCGCGCCCACCGGCGCGTGTTTTGCGTTCCTCTCGCTCTGGACAGGCGCGTTCTGGGGCAAACCCATGTGGGGCGCATGGTGGGTGTGGGACGCCCGCCTGACCTCGACCCTGATCCTGTTTTTCCTCTACATCGCTTTCATCTCGCTTACCCACGCCATTGACGACACGCGCCGCGCCGACAAGGCAGGCGCGGTGCTGGTGCTGGCAAGCGTCATCAACATCCCTATCATCTATTTCTCGGTAAACTGGTGGAACAGCCTGCATCAAGGCGCTTCCGTCTCCTTGACAAAATCTCCCAGCATGGCGGCGATCATGCTCTGGGGAATGCTGCTTTGCGCGTTCGCCATGTGGATGTACAGCATCGCCATAGCTCTCATTCGAGTGCGCGGCATTATCCTTGAACGGGAACGCAATGCGGAATGGGTACGCGCCCTGCTTGCGAAAGAAGCGTCTGGAAAAGAGGATAAAGCCCAATGCTGACCAATGCCTTATCCCTGCTGAACCGTCTTTCCCCCCGAAGCGGCTTTTTGCTGGTCGGTCTTGCGGCCTGGGCGCTCAGTATCAGCGGTCTGGCATTAAGTTATGTGGAACAGCTTGAGCCTTGCCCGCTCTGCATCTTTCAGCGCCTGCTGTTCATGGTCTTCGGCACGCTTGCCTTACTCGCCGCCGCCTTTGTCCGCTCCGGCAAAGGCTCATGCCGGATGGTTGGCTTGACCCTTGCCCTGCCTTGTATTTGGGGGTTTGGCGTTGCCATTTACCAGACCCTGATGCAGTCCGCTCCTGGTTTTGTTCAGGAATGCGATCGCGCCGCCCCCGGCCTTATCGAAGACTTCGTGGATTGGCTTGGTCTCTACTGGATGGAACACGTCCCTTTTCTGCCTGATCTTTTTTTCGCGTCCGGGTCATGCAGCAGCAAGGAATGGGTTTTTCTGGGCTTTTCGCTCGCCAACTGGGCGGCGGTATTTTTCGCTCTCTTCGCCGCCTTTACCCTCATGGTTTCGGGCTGGTTTATGCGTAGGTTGGGGTGAGCGTAACGCGAACCCAAACACGCAGTCTGCGCGGAGAAGTATAACCCGTCGAACAAAAAACCGGCCTGCAAGCCGGTTTTTTTGGGACAGGAGTAGCTTACTTCAGCTTGATTTCCTTATAGAGCACGTGTTTTTTCGCCTTGGGGTCATATTTCATGAACTCCAGTTTTTCCGGCGTTGTGCGCTTGTTCTTGGAGGTTGTGTAGAAGTGTCCGGTTCCCGCAGAGGATTCCAGCTTGATTTTTTCGCGTCCGCCTTTGGCTGCCATGATCTTTTTCCTTCACATTAAAGTTCGCCGCGACTACGCAAGTCGGCAAGCACGTCATCAATCCCTTTTTTGTCAATGAGGCGCAGACCAGCGTTGGAGACGCGCAGACGCACGAAACGGTTTTCACTTTCGACCCAAAAGCGGCGATAGTGCAGATTCGGCAAAAAACGCCGCTTGGTCTTGTTGTTGGCGTGGGAAACATTGTTCCCTACCATCGGGGCCTTGCCCGTTACTTGGCAGACTCGCGCCATGATTACTCCAGAGGTTGTCCGTTACGGAAAGCTGTGTATTATAATCCAGATTTTTTCCACCACGCAACAATCTGTCGTATTTTTGCAGAACCGACCTGCGCCCGCGCACATATACCCACACACATATCGTTGACCTGGCCTGAAATATGCTTATCATTCTTCGTCTTTATTTGTTTGCAACCGGGAGAATAACATGAGACTGGAATGGACTCTGCGGGGAGCTGATCTTGCCCGCGCCAACAGCATCAGGACTCGCGTAGCCGAGGACTGGGAAAGCCTATGCGAAGACAATAGATTCGCGCAGAAGGGCAATCTCTTGATCATCACCAAGTCCCCCTGGGACAATAGCGATCCATATCTGTCGCTGGAATACGACGCCCTTGTATTCGACGGGGATCGCATGGCTTTTCAGCTTCATTGCCTTGGCACCATCCTGGAAATTTTTGACGCGCAAACGCGGCAAGAATGTCCGCACCCGGAAGTATTCGATACATTCCTGCCGCATCTTGCCTGGTGGCAGGTCGAAACCGACGCCGAGGACTTTACCGCCTCAACTTATCTTGCCCCAGGTTTTGCCACCCATCTGGCTGCGGCTTGATCAGCTATCAGAGTACAGGAATCAGGGATCAGAAAAACCTCTGATTCCTGATGCTCAGGCAAACTGCCGCAAGCATTGATTCTTGCCGCCTCCGTCATGAATGGCGGGGTCGGCGAAACCTGTGGTTAAACTACCCGCATAATTTGCGTTAGGGCGTAGGTTGGGGTGAGCTTGCGAACCCCAACATTGTGTACTTTCCGCAAATGAGTGGTTAAACTACAAACAGAGTTCGTGTTAGGTAACATAGATGCAAAAGTCACAAAAGTCGCCGCTCTACCGCCGAGTGAACACAACCGCACATTGTGTGCGCCATCTAGCAGGTGGCAGTTTCGCTGATGAGCGAAACACAAAACAAACCATTCGCTCAGAAGCTTCGCGTCAATCTATGGGTGGCAAAAAGCGGCGTGGCCTCGACTATACGCCGTTGTTCAAATTTCTGCTCTCGAAAGTGGGTCATGAGTGGAATGCTGTGCATGCTGAGGCTGTGCGCAGACTGGATCGGTCAGATCCCATCTTTTGGCTTGTAGCATTACATGAGCACGAGCGCAAAGACTGTGTCTGCATAGATAGTGCAAGCTTATATAGCGGCCTTTATGTTGACGAAGCGGGTTTGTTGCAAGTGGTCAATCCGGCGTTCAATCCGTACAGCCTTGCTCCATTTTGCAGGTGTTGCACACACACGTTTAATGGTGTGCGCTTAACGCCGCACGTCAGTAGTTTGCGAACGAGTATCTTGCCGGAGCAAGCAGATACAACCTAACATTTCATTCAACCGATAGGAGAGTTTATGAGTTGGCCAAACGATGCCGATGGTGATGTTTTTCGTCGTCTTTATGAAAGCGGTCTCGATTTCTCCAAGCCATATACCGTTGACTTCAACGTAGATTTCGCTTCTTGGCCGCCAGCCGATGCTGCCTTGGAGTGGCTTAGTTCCAAATTCGGGGGCATCGAGATTTACGACGAGGATGAGGACGGGACGGGATACGTGCTTATACAAACACACGGAATTCTTACGTATGAGGCAGTAACCTCAACACAACGCAATGTCACTGCCGCAATGCAGCCATTCGGTGGCAGGTGTAATTCGTGGGGTGTCATGCAAGATGCGTCCTAGTGTACTTTCCGCAAATGAGTAGTTAAACTACCTGCTCCTAATTTGCGTTACCCTTAGTAGGAGTACACATGAAAGGAAGTTGTCTTTGCGGTGCAGTGGAGTACGAAATACTCCAGCTTGACTCTCCAATTAGCCATTGCTCTTGTCGTACCTGCCGTAAATCGCACGCCGCTGCTTTTAATACAGGCGCCGGTGTAAAACATGAGAATTTCCGTTGGGTTCGAGGCCAGGATCAACTAAAGGCGTATGAGTCATCTCCCGGCAAATCTCGTTATTTTTGTTCAAACTGTGGCACACATATAATCGCACAGCGCACGGGACAGGATCAAGTCTTCTTGCGCGTTGCTACGCTGGATGACGACCCGGGGCAAAAGCCAGCATTTCAAATTTGGAAATCACATGAGGTTTCGTGGCTTGAGTACGGTTCGCATATCCCCGCATATCCTGAATGGCAGCCGGACCGTGTATAACTGCCCCCTGACATTGCGCTCAACTCGGATGCGCTAACGCGCGTCGGTTAATTCCATCGTTTACGCAAACTGCCGCAAAAACCGCAGATCGCCGTCAAAGAACAGGCGCAGGTCGTTGATGCCGTAGCGCAGCATGGCAAGCCGATCAGGGCCGAAGCCAAAGGCAAATCCCTGGTATTTTTCCGGATCAATGCCAGCCGATCGCAGCACGTTGGGATGCACCATTCCGCAACCGGCAATCTCCAGCCAGCGCCCTTCCGACGCGCCGCCCATGAACGCCATGTCAATCTCGGCGGAAGGCTCGGTGAATGGAAAGAATGAAGGGCGAAAACGCACCTTCAACTCGTCCGACTCGAAGAAACGACGAAGAAAATCGGCAATTACCCCTTTCAAATCGGCGAAGGAAACGCATTCGCCGATCCACAATCCCTCAACCTGATGGAACATCGGCGAATGGGTGGCGTCCGAATCCACGCGGTACACCCGCCCCGGCGCAATGATGCGAATCTCCGGCATTGTCTCCCTGTCCCGATAACGCTCGACATGCGCACGCATATAACGCGCCTGAATGGGGCTGGTGTGTGTTCGTAGCAGCACGTTTTGCGCCACCTCTCCTTTTTCATCGAGCAAATAAAAGGTATCGTGCATGGAACGCGCCGGGTGGTCTTCCGGCGTGTTCAAGGCGGTGAAGTTGTAAAAATCCTCTTCGATTTCCGGGCCGTCGGCTACGGTAAAACCGATTGAAGCAAACAACGCCTCAATACGCTCCATGACAAGGGTGACAGGATGCAGGCCGCCTTTGTTCGCCTTTCGTCCCGGCAGGGTGACATCCAGAGCTTCTTCGGCAAGACGCGCTTTCAGCGCCGCCTGCTTTATATCTTCGCGCCGTCCGGCAAGAGCTTCCTCGACGGCGGTTTTGGCGCGGTTGATGGCGGCTCCGGCGCTCTTCTTCTCTTCCAGAGGAAGGGTTGATAGCGCCTTCAAAAGTCCGGTAATTTCTCCGTTCCTGCCCAAAAAACGCGCCTTGACCTGCTCAAGCGCGTCCGGGTCAGTAACGGCGGCAAAAGCCGATTTGGCTTCGGCTATCAGGGCGTCAAGATTCTGCATATGTTCGTACCGTGAAAAGCGGATAAGTATATACGGGGGCGGGAAAACTGGCTATCGGTTGCATCCTCTCCCTCGCGCCATCTCATAATTGCTTTGATGTGAGTCACCCCAACCTGAAGGTTGGGGTTTCCTCGCCACAAATGAGGGGAGCCTCAATGCTCCATAATCAACTGTCTCGCTAACCCCGCCATAAATGGCGAGGCTTCTTCGAGACGCGTGGTCAATCGCGGCGAAGCCAAAAACCCCTGCCTGCTGTACCACCCTAAATATTTCTCATGCAGGCGATGCCATGCGCGCCGTGTTGCCTTGCAACGGCCAGGGTATCCAGACTTTGTCCGCCAATGGCGTAGATGGGAATCGCGGCATTCATGGCGAGCGCGGCAAAAGCATCCCAGCCAAGGCCGGGATGCCCCGGATGACTGGGCGTAGGCAATACCGGCCCCAGGGTTACATAGTCCATGCCCATTCTCTCTGCTGTCCTGATTTCTTCCGCGTTATGGCAGGAAGCGCCGACACAGGGAAAATCAGGACGATTCGGCATGGCATTCATCGCCCTGCCGCTCAAATGAATGCCATGTGCGCCAACCAGACGGGATAATTCGCCGCCGCAGTTATCTCCCGCCTCGCTAATGAGAATCATGGCGTCGTACTGTCCGGCTTTTTCAACAACCGCACGGAGAAAGTCCAGACGCTTTGGCATGGGGAGCGCCTGCTCCCGCGCCAGAATCATGCGAATTCCCTGCGCCAGGGCGTATTCAATACGCGCCACGGCTTTTTCGATTCCCTCATCCCAAGCATGGGTGACGAGCATCCGGTCAGGCAAGAGGCATGAGGGATTGTGGTAATGGCTCATAATGGCGGCAGTAAAATCTTGTGACCCTCTTCCGCAAGTGGGAGAGGGGAGAAAGTTTAGCGGTTCGTTGAAAATCATCATTTATCGTTAGGATGAAAACAGTCATGTTCCCAGGTGACAGGGTTATTTTCTATGTACTCCGCAATTCTCAGATAATCTCTTTCATTGCGGATAATATGATCATGGAAAGATTTCTGCCAGGGAGAGAACCCGATTTGTTTTGTGATATACGCTTTCATGTTGCGTATTATGGTTTGTAGGGGCGACCGTCCCCGGTCGCCCGTTTCCGAAGACATAATCATAATCATATGAATATGGTTTGGCATGACAACGTAGCGGTCAATTATGACATTATTTCGGTGATTGCGCAAAATCGCTGTACGGATGACCTTTCCTATGTCGCTTAATTTGACATGCGGGCGACCGGGGACGGTCGCCCCTACGAATTTGACATGCGGACGGTCGGGGGAGATCGCCCCTACGATATTTGACACGCGGGGATCATGGGCAGTCGCCCCTACGTCGCAGGGTGTAATTGCGCCAAATAACTCTGCCCTGTTCCTGGCGCAAATCGTCACAAAATATGCGCCGTTCCGGCTGTAATCATATCCCGTCAGACGGTTTGGCTTGCGGCAATTCTCTCATGCCATGTCTCCGACGCAGGCGACGGACAACTCGCCTGACTGCCGTTTGCGGGATGCGCCGGATTGTCCCGCTAAATCCAGCGCGAATTGCCAAGCGACGCGCCCGCTTCTTGAACCCCGGCTTAACGCCCAGTTAAGCGCCTCGCGCTCCATATCTTTAATCGCCCGTTCGGAAAATCCAAAAGCCGTAAGCCAATGGGCGACGATGGCAAGGTAATCATCCTGGGAGAAGGGATAGAATGAAATCCAGATGCCGAAACGCTCGGACAGGGATACTTTTTCTTCCGTAGTCTCCCCCGGATGAATTTCTCCGCTATCGGCGCGTGAAGTCTCCAGATTTTCGGAAAAATATTCCGGGATCAGGTGGCGGCGGTTGGAAGTGGCATAAATCAGCACGTTGTCCGGAGGCGCGGCTATGGAGCCGTCCAGCGCGGATTTCAACGCCTTGTAAGCGCCGTCATTCGCCTCAAAGGACAAATCATCGCAAAAGAGGATGAATTTCTCCGGCCTGTCCGCAATCAGATCAATGATGTCCGCAAGGTCGGCAAGGTCTTCCTTGTCGACTTCGATCAAGCGCAGCCCCTTGTCGGCAAATTCATTCAGCAATGCCTTGATGAGCGAGGATTTGCCCGATCCGCGCGCGCCGGTGAGAAGGACATTGTTTGCGGCGCGTCCTTCCATGAACTGACGGGTATTGGCGACGATACGCGCTTTTTGCTCCTCTATTGCAGCAAGGTCTGACAGCCGGACAGGATGCGGAGAGCGCACCGGAATAAGGCGGCCTTCAAGAGCGGAAGGATTCAAGACCAAGCCATGCTTTCGTTTTTTCCAGCGGCAGGCGATGGTGTGCTCCCAGTCCGGCGCGTCGTTCGATACCGGCAACAGAGCTTCGATTCCGGCAAGCAGCGCCTCGGCTCGGGTCAAAAGATCGGCAAGGGAAGGCGCGTCGGAAGATGGTGACGAGGAAATAGGCATGGGCTGAACGAGCAGGGTATACTGACAGTAAAATTGATAATCTAACCAAAACCATGCAAAAAAGCTATTTTGTTTTTCTATGCGCCCTGTTGCTTGCAGGCTGTGTCGGCAATCCGCTGCGGGAAACGCCCGTCGGCAATGCGGTCGGCAATGGCGCATCCGGTTCTTGCGAGGAAGTGATCGAGGCTCGCGTCGAAGTTGATTCCAGGGAGTGTCCGGCTTGTCCGATCTGCCCGGAGCGGGCGACGGTTACGGATACCGCGCCTGAAACGGCGGCTCGTTTGCAGGCGGCGGAATGGAATGATTTACCGGGCTGGCGGGCGGATCGTCTGGGCGATGCCTGGTCAGCCTTTCTTCTCTCTTGCGATAGATGGAACCCTTGCCGCAAGGCGGGAGCGGCGGCGACATGCGCGCGGCGGCGCGACGTGCAAGACTACTGGCATGAGGTATGTGACAAGGCTTATCTTGTCAAGGGCGGTCATGATGAGGCGCGCCGTTTTTTCGAGGCGGAGTTTGTTCCCTATGCCCTGACTGAAGAAAACGGGCAGAGCGCGGGTTTGGTCACCGGATATTTTGAGCCGTTAATCAAGGGCAGCAGAAGGCGCGACGCGCAAAACAGCATACCTGTTTTGGGAGTTCCGCCGGATATGCTGACCATTGATCTGGGCGGCCTTTATCCCGATTTGCAGCATCGGCGGCTGCGCGGGCGCCTGGTCGGAAATCGGGTTGTGCCTTACCTTAGCCGCGCTGAAATCGAGGCAAGAACAGATGGAGATTGGCCGAGCGAGCCGATTTTATGGGCGGCTGATCCGATAGAGTTTTTCTTCCTGCAAATTCAGGGGTCGGGAAGGGTGGAATTGCCCGACGGCAGCCATGTTCGGATTGGTTATGCCGATCAGAACGGGCATCCTTACCGTTCGATCGGCAGGGTGTTGATCGAGCGCGGCGATTTGAAGCCGGAAGAAGCATCCATGCAGGGCATTCAGGCTTGGGCAAGGAGAAATCCTGAGCGATTGCAAGAGTTGCTGGACGAGAATCCCAGCTATGTTTTTTTCCGAGAATTGACGGAAGTCCGCGCCGATAAGGGGCCTTTGGGCGCGCTGGGCGTACCTTTGACGGCGGGGCGCAGCATCGCGGTAGACCCTCGGTATGTCACGCTCGGAATTCCGGTCTGGCTTGCCACGACTTACCCGAACAGCCGGGAGCCGTTGAACCGTCTGGTGTTGGCGCAGGATACGGGCGGCGCGATCAAGGGAGTGGCTCGCGCGGACTTTTTCTGGGGATTTGGCGACAAGGCCGGACAACTGGCAGGCCGCATGAAGCAAAGAGGCCGGATGTGGCTGCTCATGCCTCGTGCGTTCTCGCCTTGAGCACGCCGCAGGGGATAATGGCGCGCTTCTGTTAGAATATAAAATTGTCCATTGATTTTGTCAGAATCCTCATGACCATTGGCATCACCCCCCGTTTCTCTGCGATATTGGCGATTTTCGCCATTCTGGCCTCCGGCTTGACTGGCTATTACGCTCATGACGATAACCGTCGCTTGCTTTTGTCATATTCGGAAAAGAATTTGCAGAACGAGGCGCAAGTCATAGGGCAGCAGTTGTCGGTTGCCTTGAACAACACCGCCAGGAATGCGCGCTTTCTGGCTTCGCAAGCGAGATTGTCGGGCGAGACCGGCGGATTGCTTCGCGCGGATGCCGTTGTGCAATCAATTCGTTCCTTGATGCAGGTGCATCCTGAATATCTGCACATCAGCCTGATTGACGCCCGCCACGGCTGGCACGAAGTCGCGCGTGTCGTTCGGGAAGGATCGAATCTTGGGCAAATCGTGAATCCCAAGGATTCCTTGCGCGTTTATCTGGAGCCGGTATTGCATTTGATGCCGGGGCAGGTGTACCTCTCCGAGACTTTTATCCGGGATGCGGATTGCGAGGATTGCGGGGAAGATGGCAGGGCAATGCGGATTGATCGGCAGACATCGTTTTTGGTGTCTGCGCCTATCGCGCAGGAAAATGGTACGAACAGCAATGTTTTGATTGCTATCCGGATTGATCTTGCGGCATTTGCCCATAGCATCGGCGCCGGTTTGCCGCCCATGCTCAGGTTTGGCATCGCGGATAGCGAGGGCAATCTGATTTATGCCTTCGGCAACGACAGTATGGATTGGTATGGTAAAACCCTGCTGGAGCTTTTTCCGGTCGCTCGTTCTGTGGTTCAGGGCGATCAGGACGTGCTGACCTATAACTATCTTGAGTTGCCGTCGCAGGAAGAGCGTCATACCGTTGCCTTCAAACGCATACAGTCAATGGATTTCAGCAATGAGCGCAATTTCATCCTGATGGTTTCCAAGCCGCTTCTCCCGGTATTTCAGGACATCCAGATGCTTTGGGAAAGCATGTGGCGAATTGTGCTTTCCTTTAGTCTTATAGCGATTTTGCTGGCCTGGATGGTGTCGCAAGCCATAACCCGTCCGCTTGACAGGATTTTGACCTCGGTGCAACGTTTTGCGGCGGGGGGGGACGACAGTGACATTCTCTTGCCGGTCAAGAGTCGCGGCGACGAAATCGGCCAGCTTGCGGCGGGTGTGGAAAAAATGCAGAACCAGATTCGCGCCCATCTTGTCGAGCTGGAAGAAAATCATCAGGCCATGCAGCATATGGCGCATCACGACGCCTTGACCGGACTTGCCAATCGCATTACTTTGTTTGAATTGATGGGGAACGCGGTTACGCAGGCGCGGCGGCAGGGACACAAGTTTGCGACGCTTTTTGTTGATCTGGATCGTTTCAAGGAGGTAAATGACAAATATGGTCACAATGTCGGCGACAAGCTTTTATTGACGGTTGCCCTCCGTCTTCAGGCCGGAGTGCGTGAGAGCGATGTTGTCGCCCGACTGTCAGGAGATGAGTTTGTTGCCATGTTAAACCCTGTCAATAGCGGCATGGAGGCCGAGCTGGTCGGCAACAAGCTGTTGCAGCGTTTCAATGAGCCGCTGACGATAGTGGATGAAGAGAAGGAGATCACTATTTCCATTTATGCCAGTATCGGCATCAGCATTTATCCCGACCACGGCGTAACGCCGCAGGCGCTGATAGATGTTGCCGATGCAGCCATGTACTCCAGCAAAGGCTCAGGCCGAAACGTCTGTACCTTGGCAAGTCTGGAAGGAGCTGCGGACGTGGACGAAGATCCGGAAAGCCCGAAGCAAATACCGAAACAAGACGTTTAAAAGCAACTCCTGCAAATAACGCGACTATCATGGATAATACTCTGCTCCCCTCCCTCACGCGTGGGAGAATGTGGTCACTCGCGGCGTAGCCAAAGGCAGGGAGAGGGTTCGTAAAATGCGCTTGCGCTTGAACCGAAAACGCTCCAAAAAGGAGACTTGGCGGCGGGACGGCGTTGGGGTTAGCCACCTTTTGGCTCCGCAGCGAATCAAAATGAGTGGTGTCGAAACATCCGATGGTTTGCGCTCTTTTTTAAAGGTTAGTGTCAATTCTGCATTGCTCGCAACACTTCATGTATAGCACTTCCCGCAAATATAGTAGCTCCCATAGATAAAAGGACATTGAATGTGTATAGCGCTTCTTTTCGCTGCTGAACAAATGTCCTTTTATTTGCACGAACTACTCTAACCGGCGCGATTGACGGACAATTGCGCCTTATCCTGCCGCGCCTTGGCTGTTCACGCGCCCTTTTCCTGAAAGCGGACAGCCAGCATCCGCGCCTTGGCGCATAGTAAATCATCTGCCATAAGCGTCATTTCAAGCTCTATCTTGCGGCCTTCTATCATCAGAAGGCGGGCGCGGATTTTAAGTTCCACATTCTGCGGGGTAGGGCGCAGAAAATCAACGGTCAGGGAGGCGGTGACATAACGGACAGGCGGAAGATCGCTATCTGGAAGATTCCAGTCGCCGATTTTGCGCCCTTCTGCGCGGCAGGCAAAAGCAGCGGCGGAAGCCGTGCCGTGGCAATCGAACAAAGCCGCGATCATGCCGCCGTAAACATGCCCCGGCACGCCGCCGCTGTAAATTTCCGGTGGGGTGACAGAGACAATGGTATCAATAGGGTTGCCCTCCATGTCCCAATGGCTCTTGAGGCGCAAGCCTGACGGATGGCTTTTACCGCAACCAAAACAATGGCTGAATTTTTCCGGGTATTCGTCCTGAAAGGCGGTCATGGCGGTGTTTCCTCAATAGGCAAACTGCCATTTTATAGTCATTTCCGTCAAAGATGGCAGCGGCGAAGGCAGGGAGAGGGGGCGCGGGTATTTTGCCTCTCCCGTATATCACTATACCGTCGCTTTGCGAACGGAAAGCAATATAAGGAGCCGGAGAAAATCATGGGGCAAACACCCATTCGGGGCGAGTTTGCCGTTAGAATCAGGGATTGATGTTTATCGCTCTGCGATCTTGAGGAGAAAATTTTGAACATGTTCAGAGGTATGCTGGTCTGGCTGGTTATCTGCCTTGTCTTGATGGCTCTTTATAACCAATTCAGCGGCGCAGCGTTAAAACCCACGCCCAGCAGCGATACGATCGATTATTCTCAATTCATGGCTGAAGCGAAGAACGGGAGAATTGCCAAGGTGCAGATTGACGGTCGCGGCACGGCCATCGCCTTGCGGGCAACCACCACGGATGGGCGGGAAATTACATCCCACGCGCCTAATTCCGACATCTGGCTGGTTTCCGACCTCCTGAAATACGGGGTGCAGGTCAAGGCCAAGCCGGATGACGAGCCTTCCCTGTTTATGGTCATCTTCGTAAACTGGTTTCCCATGCTGCTCCTGATAGCGGTGTGGATATTCTTCATGCGCCAGATGCACGGCGGCGGACGCGGCGGCGCGTTCTCCTTCGGGAAATCCCGCGCCAAGATGATGGACGACAAGCAAAATGTCGTCACCTTCGCGGACGTTGCGGGTTGCGACGAAGCCAAGGAAGAAGTGCAGGAGCTGGTCGACTACCTGAAAGACCCAACCAAATTTCAGAAACTGGGCGGGCGCATCCCCAGAGGCGTCCTGATGGTAGGCAGCCCCGGCACGGGCAAAACCCTGCTCGCCAAAGCAATCGCGGGCGAGGCGCAAGTGCCATTCTTTTCCATTTCCGGTTCCGACTTCGTGGAAATGTTCGTGGGCGTAGGCGCGGCAAGAGTAAGAGATATGTTCGAGACCGCCAAAAAGCAGGCTCCCTGCATCGTCTTCATTGACGAAATTGACGCAGTAGGACGGCACCGCGGCGCGGGACTGGGCGGCGGCAATGACGAGCGCGAACAAACCCTGAATCAGCTTCTTGTGGAAATGGACGGGTTTGAAGGACAAGCCAGCGTTATTGTCATTGCCGCGACAAACCGCCCCGACATTCTCGATCCCGCGCTGCTGCGCCCCGGACGCTTCGATCGGCAGGTCGTCGTGGCTCTCCCCGACATTCGCGGGCGCGAGCAGATTTTGCTGGTGCATATGCGTAAAATTCCGCTGCATGAAAATGTCAAGGCGGACGTTATCGCGCGAGGCACGCCGGGATTTTCCGGCGCCGATCTTGCCAATCTGGTGAATGAGGCGGCGCTTTTTGCGGCTCGTTCCGGCAAGCGGCATGTCGACATGGAAGATTTCGAGCGCGCCAAAGACAAAATCATGATGGGCGCGGAACGCCGCTCGATGGTCATGAGCGAGGAAGAGCGCCTCAATACCGCCTATCACGAATCCGGTCATGCGGTTGTGGCAAGGCTGATGCCCAAATCCGACCCGGTGCACAAAGTCACCATCATCCCGCGCGGTCGCGCGCTTGGACTGACCATGCAGTTGCCGGAGCAGGACGTATATTGTCATGACAAGGAATTCTTGCTCGCCCGTATTGCCATTCTCTTTGGCGGGCGCATCGCCGAAGAAATTTTCATGAACCAGATGACGACCGGCGCAGCCAACGATTTTGAACGCGCGACCCAAATGGCTCGGGACATGGTGACTCGTTACGGCATGTCCGACATGGGCGTGATGGTGTATGGCGAAAACGAAGGCGAGATATTTTTGGGACGCTCGGTGACTCAACACAAAAACGTCTCGGAAGCGACAATGCAAAAGGTGGATACGGAAATTCGCCGCATAATTGACCAGCAATACGCATTGGCGCGAAAACTCCTGGAGGAGAACCGCGACAAGGTGGAAAATATGGCACAGGCGCTTCTGGAATGGGAAACCCTGGACGCCGATCAGATTGCGGAGATCATGGCCGGTCTGCCGCCGACTCCCCCGCGTCCCAGGGATAAACCATCGCCCGAACAACCGGAGTTGGATATTGATGATATTGAAGACGCAGAGCCGGACGCGCCGGAACCAGCGTAAAATCAGAAGTCAGGAATAAGATCTGTAGGTTGGGGTAAGCGGAACGCGAACCCCAACATAGCGCCTTGGCTTTACGGATGAAAACTCTCTCTTGCGGTCGTTTCCGCCTTCCGCTCAATCGCCCGCTCATCATGGGGATTGTGAATCTGACGCCGGATTCTTTTTCCGGCGACGGATTGAAGGGCAGGGTGGCGGATGCGCTTTCCCATGCGCGGGCAGAGTGGGAAGCAGGAGCGGATATTCTCGATCTGGGCGCGGAATCCACGCGCCCGGGCGCGGCTCCCGTATCCCTTCAGGAAGAGCTGGATCGTCTCCTGCCGGTGCTGGAAAAAATGCGCGACTGGGAAATTCCGATTTCGATTGACAGTTACAAGCCGGAAGTCATGCGGGCGGCGCTCGCAATGGGGGCATCCATGATTAACGACATTAACGCGCTTCGCGCCCACGGCGCGCTGGAGATAGCGGCGGCGAGCGATTGCGGGATTTGCCTTATGCACATGCGGAATGAACCGCGTAACATGCAGCAAAATCCATGCTATGAGGATGTCTTGGGCGAAGTGCGCGATTTTTTGATTGGGCGCGTCCTGGCCTGTCGGGATGCCGGTATTGCGCCGGAGCGTTTGCTGCTTGATCCGGGCTTTGGCTTTGGCAAGAACCTTCTGCATAATGTTACGCTGTTTCGGAATTTACAAAAGCTCACGGTAAATGATCTGCCGCTGTTGGTAGGCGTTTGCAAAAAGCGTATGATTGGCGAATTGACCGGCGGCAGAGAAATTGATGAACGTCTGCCGGGCAGTCTTGCCGCTGCGGTTGTCGCGGCGGAAAAGATGGATGGTCAGGCGATCATTATTCGATCGCATGACGCAAGAGCGACAAAAGATGCGCTGGCTGTCTGGTCGGCGCTTGCGGGAAGAGAAAAGTCATGAAGAGAAAATATTTCGGCACGGATGGCGTGCGCGGCAAGGTGGGGGAATACCCTATTACCCCTGATTTCGCCATGAGGCTAGGATATGCTACAGGGAAAACTCTGGTGGCCGAATCACCTTTACCCAAAGGCGAGCGGCCTACTGTGCTGATCGGCAAGGACCCGCGCATTTCCGGCTATTTGCTGGAAGCCGCGCTGGAAGCCGGTTTTTCCGCTGCCGGCGCGGATGTTTGCCTAGTCGGGCCGTTGCCTACTCCCGGCATTGCCTATCTTACACGGGCGCTTCGTTTGCAGGCCGGAGTCATGGTTTCCGCTTCGCATAACACTTTTGAGGACAATGGAATCAAATTTTTCTCATTGGTAGGCATGAAACTGCCTGATGATGTGGAGTTTGCCATTGAGGCTGAATTGGACAAGCCGATGGGTTGCGTCGCTTCCTGGCAGTTGGGGCGTGTCCGCCGCATTGAAGATGCGCGTGGACGCTATATCGAATTTTGCAAGAGCGCCTTTCCGGGCGATTGCCATTTGCGCGGGCTGAAACTTGCGGTGGACTGCGCGCATGGCGCGGCCTATCATGTCGCGCCTGATGTGTTTCATGAACTTGGCGCGGAAGTAATGACAATCGGTTGCAAGCCCAATGGATTCAACATCAACGATCAGGTGGGCGCGACCAGTCCGCAAACAGTTGCTGGGTTTACGCGAGAGCAGGGCGCTGATTTGGGGCTTGCGCTTGATGGCGACGGCGACCGCCTTGTCATGACCGATGCCAGGGGCAACATTTACGACGGCGACCAGTTGTTATATGTCATAGCACGTCATCGCCTGGCGCAAGGTTTGCCGGTCGCAGGCGTTGTGGGCACACAGATGAGCAATCTGGCGCTGGAACACGCGCTTGCCGGTCTGGGCATTCCCTTTGCGCGTACTGACGTGGGGGATCGCTATGTTCTCGAAAAATTGCTGGAATGCGGCTGGTTGCTGGGCGGCGAAAATTCAGGTCATTTGCTTTGTCTGGACAAACACAGCACGGGCGACGGCATCATTGCCGCCCTGCAAGTGCTGGCGGCGTTGAGGGAACAGGGAATATCGCCGGAAGAACTACTGGGCGCGTTGCGCCTCTATCCGCAGATACTCATCAATGTGGAGCTGCAAAAAGATTTCCCCTGGCAAACAAATCCCGCCATTCTTGCGGCTACCAGAGAAGTTGAGGATAGCTTGGCTGGACGCGGACGGGTTCTGCTTCGCGCTTCCGGCACCGAGCCGAAATTGCGGGTGATGGTTGAGGGCGAGGATGCGGAATCAGTGCGTCAACAGGCGGCGCGTCTGGCTGATACGGTACGAGAGGCGATGTGTTCTGCGAGCGGCAATAATCCAGCGGATGACAATTTGTCGGATATCAATCCGCGTAGGCTGGGATGAAGCTGCCGCTTAATCCCAACGTTTTGGATTTCCTGTTGATGCTTGAAGCTGGGATGGAACGAAGTGGATTTCCAGACTATGGCCTTGAAATCTCCCAAATTTGATGTGATTGCCTTGGCTTTTTTCATACACTGTTGCATTGCTTTGTCGAATAAGACAGATTGGTATACCATTCGAGCGGACAGCATGGTCGGCAAGTTGAGGCGCCATGTTCTGCAGAGCTACAGGACGAAGCGGCAGGAAAATTTTGTAAACTCTCTTTAGAGGCTAGAAATGGGCAACACAATTTTTTGCATGCAAACCCACATGTCCCCAGGTTCATTTTGTGAATGTTGCAGGACATGAGCAATACCAGGCATATATTGGCAATGGCGGCGCTGTTAGTGGCTTGCCTGGGGTTGATGGGAAGTGGGTGCTCAACGCAGCCGGTGCTTTCGGCGGAAGAGCGGATGGCATTGTGGGAGAGCGAAGGCACGGTTTTCAGAACCGGGATAAAGACGAGAAGCAGCGGGCATTTGAGGGCAGGCGCGATTACCTATGCGGTGTCCCCGGATGGAAAACGCATTCTTTTCAGCACGAACAGCTTGGATGAGGACGGTTTCT
>WRMF01000007.1 GCA_009777245.1 Betaproteobacteria bacterium | reverse complement strand
CGGGCGTTTTTTATAGTCGCTCCCGCAAATCAAGCGCACGCCCCAACCGTCTCGTTATTTGCAGAAAGCACTATATTTACGGAAAGCGCTATATACCTTTGGCTTGAAGCCGGGATTACAGTTCATCCGCCTACGTAGGGCAACGCAATCAGGCAAACGTAAGGCGAGTGGCGGGCGGGGCGGGGCAGTCGAGGCTTTGGGCAAAGGCACGGAGAAGCTCGTTCTCCACCAGTGTGATCTTGCCGTCGTGTTGGACGGCAACCGCGCAGGCATCCAGCAGTTTCTTCCGGTACATAGGCACGGCAAGGGCAAGATGTGACAACGCCTCGGAAATCTTGTTCAGGGAAAGTTCATTCTTTGCCGGTAAAGGATGCTTTGTGCTGGCGGGAGAACTGGCTATCGCCGCTTGATAGGCTGCTTTGGCTTCGTCTACATCCTCATGTCCAGAGTAGGCAAGGAGCGCGAGCAGGTCGGAAATATCCTTGTCCAACTGTTCAAGGCGTAGTTCATGGCGTTTGACTTGGCGCTCGTGAGGTGACAGCAAGACACTCCGCGCAGAATATTGAGATGACCGTCACCATTCACGATATGGCTGATTTCATGCGCGATGATGCCTTGCAATTCATCGCGGTTCATGGTTTCAAGAAGTCCTTGGGTAATGCCAATCACGCTGTCTTGCATAGAAAGTCCAACGGCAAAGGCATTCAGACCGGGTTCTTCGGCAAGCACGAAAGATACCGGCGCGGGGATGCCTGCTGCAATGGACATTTCATCAATTACATTGAGCAGACGCTTTTCTGCCAGGTCTTGCGTATTTCTGACGATCATCCGCCCGCCCAGTTTTGCTGCAATCAGCGTGCCGTCCGAGTGGGATATCTCCCATATCATGAGTATTGAGGCTGCCGCAATGCCTCCGCCTACGACCAGACAAGTCCAGAAGAAATACACGCCATCCCAGAGCGAAAAGTTATCAGCGTCAAGTATTGATTCCCAGTTTTCCCTCACAAACAGCGCCAAAAGAACAAGCGAATAAAGAAAAAGCAAAACCAATATGACGAGGATTGCTCTGCTTATATAATACAAAATGCCTTGCTCGAACAGGACCAGCTTATACCAATAATATATGATGACTGCAAAAATCAAAAGCCAGCAAAGCGCACCAATAACAATAAAAATATCGATCTCTGCAGTGTGATATAGATGCCCACACAGTCTCACAGCCAAATAAGCCAAAGCGATGACACCTATTATCGCCAGAATGAACCAAAACACCAGCCAGCGGGTTTTCTTCCGCGCTTGTTCCTGAGCTTTGAAAAAGTCCATTGCAGCGCTCCTTACGTTCCTTAAGGTCATGTATGCGCTAAAAGTACGATTATAAGGGTAAAAAACTTATTCCTGCCAGCTTTCACCCAGAGCCGCAGGCCGGGATGAGACTTCGTTTCATCCCGGCTTCAAGCATCATCAGCAAGCAAAACGCAGGGATTATAGTGCTTTCCGTGAATAATTATACTTTCCCTTGAGCGATCACGAGAGTGAGAGTCTTGCTCCCACTTCCAATCACTCGTCATTCCCGCGAAGGCGGGAATCCAGTATTGCATCAAAATTTGTGACTGATGTTCAGTATGACGAGAAGCGGGAATGCTGCTCCTCTTGCGATATGGGAATGTCGTGCCTGTTCTGGAAGCCTATCGCAACTTTCAGCGCCGTACTGGATTCCCGCCTTCGCGGGAATGACGAGTGGATTATAGTCTGTGCGAAAGAATAACCGCACCTGATAGTCGTTTTATTTGCGAAAAACATTATAAGCGGCAGCTTCATCCTACAAACCTTCAACACATTCGTCATTCCTGTATGCCTGTCCCCGCTAAGGCGGGGAGCGGGAATCCAGACAAGCCTTCCAGTTCCTCTGGCGTTTGGGAATGCCGCTCCTGTCCTGGAAACCTGTCGTGACTTTCAGCTCCGTACCGGATTCCTGCCTATACGTTCATTTAGAGTTTGTAATAGTGTTTCCCGTTAATAAAGCGACGGTCAAGTGATGCATGGGAGAGGCAAAACACCCGCATCCCCTCTCCCCCGACCCCTCTCCCGCAAGCGGGAGAGGGGAGCAAAGCGCACTCACCGGTCTTGCGGTAAGCATATATACCACTCGCGGCGCAGACAAAGGCAGGGGGGTGTGAAATGTGCTCGCTTGAACCAAAACCGCTCTAATTCAAGAGCTTTTTCATTTCCTTCAAACTCTTGACTACGAGGTTGATTTCAGAAATTTGTTGTGATACTACTTCCACAGCCCCCATCAAATTTTTGCTGTTTTCGGAATTATCGTTGACAGAGGCAACAATTTCTTCGCTGCTTGACGCTATTTGCTGTATCACTTTGCTTTGATCTTCAAGTTGCTGTCTTGCTTCCGCAGAAAATTCAGCGCCTCGCTTTGCTTCCTCAGTAATCTCGTTTAAAGCAGACAAGGTGCTTGATGCAACTTTCGTTCCTTTCTCGATTGAGCTAAGCGACTCTCCGATAAGCGAGGTCGTAGTAGATGCCGCATCGGAAGAGCGATTCGCAAGTTTACGCACTTCATCTGCCACTACCGCAAACCCGCGTCCCAGTTCTCCGGCTCGAGCCGCTTCAATTGCCGCGTTCAAGGCCAATAAATTAGTCTGGCTCGCAATTCCTTGAATTTCATCGGTGACCTGGCTGATTTTTTGCGAATTATCACTGATTTCGCTAATCATCTGCGCCAAAAGGTGCATTTGTTCATTGCTTGTCTGAATGTTTTTCAGAGATAATTCTGAAGCATGTTGCGCGGAACGAGCATGTTCCAGACTTTCACCGATTGTCTCATTTGATCTGGCCGTAATATCCACCAGGGCGCTAAGTTTCTCGACTTGATTTTCATTATTTCTCGAAAGATTTCTGGTGCTTCCAAGAATAATCTCAACGTCGTCGGACAAGCACTTGCAGATGGTCGTCAATTGGTCGCCAAATTTTTCCGACATTTCGGTAATGTCGGTAATGTCGCTTACACACTCGCAATGCCCAATTTTATGGTTGTTTGCATCAAGCACATAAGAAGTATGCACTTTGAATTGTCTGCCCCACTGCTCAAAGTAAGTGAATGGTTCTTCGCGCAACAGGCACTCGATTCCGCATTTGGGTGTGTTGCAGATGCCCGCTCCCCAGCTTGCACAGGGCGTTCCCTTGATTTCGTGGAGTTTTTTGCCCAGCGCGCCTTCTACTGCCTGATTCACGAAAGTCCAGTTTCGATTCATGTCAGTCACAGTAATAGGGAAGGGCAGGCTGTTCAGAATACCAACGTAAAATTCCTTGGCCTGAAAATATTTCCGCCAAAAAACACGGTAGGTAACGAAGTTGCTTACCGCCAAAAGAATGACAAATAGAACAATGTAAATGCTCATGACAGTCTCCAGTCAATTGTGCCCGTAAAGCCAAGAGAGCGCCGCAAAGCGGAGCTATGCTTTTGGGGTGCGTAGGTGTGGGTAAGGCTTTGA
The DNA here is from genome assembly GCA_009777245.1 of Betaproteobacteria bacterium. GTDB lineage: Bacteria > Pseudomonadota > Gammaproteobacteria > Burkholderiales > Rhodocyclaceae > Azovibrio. The sequence goes on along the minus strand of WRMF01000007.1, from coordinate 84,171 downwards.
TTTTCAAAGACTTGTTTACGAAACATGTCTTGTTGCTCCAGAAGTGCTTTAAGCCTATTCGGCCCGGCTGAAAATTTCTTGCAGCATAGCACAAAGGCGAAATATGTAAAGCAAATTGCGCGCAGGGAGAATGACAAATTGTAACTGTGTTGTATAGTAGTTTCTGCCAATATGGCGCTTTCCGCAAATAGCGCGACTATAAAGGGGCTAACCACGCTGCTGTAGGAGTTAAAAATTTTTAACCCCCGCGCCGCAAGCGGGAGAGTGTGGCTACTCGCTTTGATGCCACTCTCGGCGCAGCCAAATGCAGGGAGAGGGTTCGTAAAATGCGCTCGTTTGAACCGAAACCGCTCCGACCAACGACCTATGCGGTTCCAGAGCCGGAAGCAGTCAGCGGGGCGGGGCAGTCGAGACTTTGGGCAAAGGCACAGAGGAGTTCGTTCTCCACCGGGGTGATCTTGCTGTCGTGTTGGACGGCAACCGCGCAGGCTTCCAGCAGTTTTTTCCGGTAAAGAGGCGCGGCAAGGGCAAGGTGTGCCAAAGCATCGGAAATCTTGTTCAGGGAGAGTTCGGATTTTGCCGGAATTGAGTGTTGCGTTTGGGCAGGAGAACAGGCTATTGCCGCTTGATAGGCTGCCTCGGCTTCGTCTGCATCCGCATGTCCAGAGTATGCGAGGAGCGCGAGTACATCGGAAATATCCTTGTCCAATTGTTCCAAGCGTAATTCGCTGCGTTTGACCTGTTGATCCGATGGAGACAGCAAAGCGCCGCGCAAGAGGCTATAAAGGGCAAATTCCGTGGGGTTGACCTGCCCGTCGGCACGAATCAAATCCTTTGTCAGAGTGATTACCTGTTGCCGTTCGGCAGGCAGCGCCTCACGCAGGGTAGGCAGGATCAAATCCAACCAGACGAGCCGATAACGCGCCCCCTGTTCCGGCTGCTCATTAAGCCATTGATAAAGATTTTGGGCGACAACGCGCGCGCCGCCGGACGGAAGCATCTTTTCCTGTTGCTCCCGAATGTCAGATTGTCTGGAAAAGAGCAACCCGGCAAGAAGGCCGGTCGCGCCTCCGAAGCCATATGCCGATTGCCGCAGAACTACCGGTATTTCGGCAAGCAGGATTTGCGCCTGGAGACTTTCGGGAGATATTTCTTCCGGCTGACCGACGGCAGCAGCGGTTGAAGTTGCCGCAGCGGTTGCGGCTATTGTGGCGGCGGTTGCGGCTGTGGCCATTGCGGCGGGAGAAATATCAGGCATTGCCGCATGGGGATTGCCGACCAGAACCGGGATATTATTTTCCTCCGCGAATGCAGCGACCGGCGGGCGGGCTTTTTCATCCGGTTGATCAAGCATGATGCCGCCCAGACGGAGAATGCGGTCAGTCAGGGACGGATGGGTGTCGAACAGGAAAGCGCGAAAAGCACTGGGTATATCGCTGGCGCCAAGAAAGAGGTGGCTGGCGGCAATGGCTTGCGGACTTTCGATTTCGGAGCCGCCATCCCGCAATTTTCGCAGCGCGGATACCAGACCGGCTGGATTACGGGTAAATTGCGCGGCGGACGCATCGGCCAGATATTCGCGCTGGCGGGAGACCGCAGCCTGAATAATGCGCCCGAAAAACACGCCGATAAAGCCAATTACGCACACCGCATATCCGAATACGGCGGTCGCGCCTCGCATCCGCATAAGACCCTGACCCATCAGGGTGAGCGCGTTAATGCCGTACAGAGCGCCGATCATCTTGAGATTCAAGCGACTGTCTCCGTTTACGATATGGGCGACTTCGTGCGCGATAACGCCTTGCATTTCATCGCGGCTCATTGTGTTCAAAAGCCCCTGTGTGACGCCGATCACGCAATCTTTCGTGGTCATGCCGGCGGCAAAGGCATTCAGGCTGGACTCATAGGTAAGCACGTAGGCTACCGGCGCGGGAATGCCTGCGGCAATGGACATTTCATCAATCACATTCAGCAGCCGCCTTTCCTGTGTGTTGTATGTATCACGCATAATAATCCGCCCGCCAAGTTGCTCCGCAATCAGTCTGCCGCCGTAACGGGAAATTTGCCATATCTTGAAGAGCGAAGCCGCCGCAATGCCGCCGCCTATGAACAGGCAAACCCACAACAAGCGCCTGCCATCCCAGAGCGAAAAAACCTGTTGCTCTATCTCGGCGGATTGATCATGGTAAAAATAAAAGACCGTAAGGACGATGAAAGCAAACGACAGCAAGATGCCAGACCCGGCGTAATCAATATTGGAAGATATTAATTCGTAGACCGAAACATATATCGTGTAGCACGCCGCAAGCGCAATGATGGCGCATACCCACAACGCGAGAGCCTTAACCCGCCACTCAGGATACACCCAAAAAGTGGCGGATTCGGACATCAGCGCGACCAGGCAAAAAACGAGAAACGACGACGCCATGACCATAAAGACGAAGCCGAATCCAATTCCTTCACGCCATGCGCGGTATAGCAGAAGGAGTACGAGAGGGACTATCCCGAACGCAAGAACATTCGATCCAAGCTCCGGATCGCGCCAGACATGGGGCACAACTATGGACACCAGATAAATCAAGGCGATGATGCTCATCACACCCAAGACGAACCATAACACCAGCCAGCGGCTTCTCCGCCGGGCATCGGCTTGGGCGGCGAAAAAGTCCATCTCGGCTCCTTAAAAATTCACCTTGACGTTTTTCTTGATCGCGTCGCCATCGTCGCTCTGCCACATCTCCTCTTTCTTGAAACCAAAACTCGAGGCTACTATCGAATTGGGGAAAATCTCGCGCCTGATGTTGTAATTCATCACCGAGTCGTTATAAGCCTGCCGGGAAAAGGCAATGCGGTTTTCGGTCGAGGCCAGCTCTTCCTGCAACTGCGCCATGTTCTGATTGGCCTTCAAATCGGGATAGGCTTCCGACAACGCGAAAAAACGACTTAACAGCCCGCCCAGCGCGCCTTCCGCGCCCTGCAAGTTCTTCATCGCTTCAGGAGATGGCGCGTCCTTGAACTGCTTGGCTGCCTGCGCCGCCTGATTGCGGGCGGTAATGACCGCTTCCAGCGTCTCGCGCTCATGCTTCATGTAGCCTTTGGCGGTTTCAACCAGATTGGGAATCAGGTCGTAACGGCGTTGCAGTTGCACGTCAATCTGCGAAAAGGCGTTGCGTATCTGATTGACGAGCGCGATCAACCCGTTATAGATGACTACGCCCCAGACAATCACTGCGACGAACGGCAGAAGAAAAAGAAGAAGAAAGAGAAAGCTCATGGTTGATGCTCCGAGAGAAAGTGACACGAAAAAAATTGATTATAGCGGAAAAATGTGGCATGGGTATGACGGAGACTGTAGGCAAAATGCTTTTGCCTACAGTAAATACGATGGTTCCTGCAAAGAACGCCAATATCATGGAGATGGCTCCTTCCTAGATGATGGCTAGTGAGCCTATTCCCAGAAGGAGTCCAAGGAACTGTATTGCCGCAGTGATACCCGCAGCTACGGAAACCAGGTAAACCGCGCCAGTAATGCGAACGCCTTTGACAAAATGCGTCGTAATACGCAAACTGATAATAACGCGTATAAACGTGGAAATCCAGCCGCCTGAGAATCCCACTAACATTAACGCCATGCCCATAACTATATCTGAACAGGCAAAAATCAAGGCTCCGAACATCAATGACTTTATGTCATCAATATAAAGGGAGTAGCTTAATTTTTCAGCAAAAAAACAGGATAGCAGCCGAACATAGAACAGCTGCACAAAGCATTATCAACAATGAGAACATCGCATCATCCTTAGGGTGGTTGATCGTGTGCGACCGACTTTCAGCCGCACCAGGTTTTTCAACAAGCCTGCATACGAACAGGCAACTGTGTTTGAGAAAATGTTTATCTCCACACAGGGAGGTAGTGTGGGGGGATTTGCCATTCGTCCGATTCTTTGACCAAGTACAAGAGCTTTTCCCGCGATGAGCCATTTTTGAATTTCATAACTGCATGAACTGCGGCAAAGTCATCACCTTCCTTGGTAAGCAGTTGACGCATAGCCTCGCTAAGCCGCCCCCGCCCTAACTCCGCTTTTCGTGTCGAAACCGAATCCAGACCGCCACGTTTCTGCAACATGACATATGTGCGCTCGATCCACTGTGCGTCACCGGGTGAGCGGAAATAGCTGAAAGCATCATCTACGCGGTTGGCATCAATGGCTTTGATGAAGTTCTCAACGATAATCTCCGGCGGAGCGCTTCTCTCCGGTGAACCACTTTCAGGTGTTGATGACGGCGAACAGGCAACAAAGAGCGTGACCGCAAAAACCGCACCCAGAAAAACAACCAGCTTACGACCGGCAAAAAAATTTGACATGACAATAACCTCTTTCATAAAATGGTTTTGGAATACGTCAAAAATGACGAACACAAAATTTTATCGAGAGAGACCACCAATCAATTTTTCCATTCTTCAACAAATTAAGCGCCCTGACGTAGCAAAATTACAACAGCAATCCCAAAAACTTCACCCCCAATTACACCGCGCTTATCCCAAATGCAATAAAAAGTCTACACCCAGTACACTTTTTTGGGGGACAGCCAGCCCCGGCCCTCTTGCTTATATTCACCCTTTCCCGTCATTTAACGCTGTGCTGGATTTCAACCTACGCGGGAATGACGGGAGCGTAGTCAGGCAGGTTGGGGCGAGCGGAACGCGAACCCCTTTCTCCCCTCTCCCTGCTCGCAAGTAGTGGTTAAAAATTTTTAACTACTACAGCGGCGTGGTTATAGTGATTTGTATAAATAAAGAGACTGTCGGGAAAATGACGCTTCAGACAACATTCAAATCAAGGCGATGATTCCCATCACCGCCAGAACGAGCCAGAACACCAGCCAGCGGGTTTTCTGCAGGGCTGGCGCCCGGCGCTCCCGGGGACGATGTTCCCGAAATTATGCGCCCCTCTATAAACGCCCTTGCCAGTTCGTTGAAGAATCCAATAGAATGAACGGTTGTTCACCCGTTGATAAGCTGGCGTCGTCGCGCAAACTACCTGACGAGAGCTGCGAAGATAAGAAAGGATCCCCCGCATGGAAAGTAAATACGTCCATACCCACGCCAAATGGTTCGCCAAGGAAGCCGCGACCGTCCTGGAAAGACTGGAAACCTCGCCGGAAAAAGGTTTGTCCGCCAGCGAGGCAGCCGACCGGCTCGCGGAATTCGGCTCCAATGAACTTCCCGCCGCCAAGGCTGACCATGCCTTTATCCGCTTCATCAGGCATTTTCACGATGTCCTGATCTATATCCTTTTCGTCTGCGCCTTCGTAACCCTGATTCTGGGGCATTATGTTGATACTGCTGTCATTATAATTGTGGCCGTGGTAAACGCGGCCATTGGGTATTTTCAGGAAAACAAGGCTGAGAAGGCGTTAAACGACATCCGAAACATGCTCTCGCCGCGAGCCTCGGTAATCAGGGACGGCGCGCGTATTGACGTGGAAGCCGCGAGGCTGACCCTGGGCGACATTGTGTATCTTGCTCCCGGCGACAAGATTCCTGCCGATCTGCGCCTGTTCCGAGCGGAAAACATGCGCGTGGAAGAATCGGCTCTTACCGGCGAAGCTGTTCCCTCCACAAAAGGAACCATGCCTCTTGGCGCTGAGACTGCGTTGGGCGACCGCTCGAACATGGCCTATTGCGGCACTACGGTCAGAGCGGGCACGGGTTACGGCGTGGTGGTGGACATCGGCATGGATACGGAAATAGGGCGTATCAGCCAACTCATCTCCGAAGTAGGCGATGTGACCACGCCGCTTATCCGGCAGATGGCGACTTTCGGCAAGAACATTTCCGTGGTGATTATCGGCATTGCCGCTCTGGTCTATCTGTTTGGGCATTTCTTCCGCAAGGAAATGTACCCTGCGTCGGAACTCCTGCTCTCGACCATCGGCCTTGCCATTGCCGCTATACCTGAAGGCTTGCCCGCCATACTTTCCATTATCCTTGCCATTGGCGTGCAGAACATGGCAAAACGAAATGCCATTGTACGCAACCTTCCCTCGGTCGAGACGTTAGGCTCGGTTTCCGTTATCTGCTCGGACAAGACCGGAACCCTGACCAAGAACGAGATGACCGTCAAAAATCTCGTCGTGCATGACGCAAATTTTACCGTTACCGGCTCCGGCTACGCTCCGACCGGGGAAATCCGCCTTGGCGATGAAGCGGCTCCCGCAGGCGAAGGCGCATTGTTGCGCTTAATCCTCACCTGTTTCAAGCATTGCAATGATGCGTCATTGTCGGAGGAAGAGCCGAACTTCTGGACTGTGCAGGGCGATCCTACCGAAGGCGCGCTCCTGACAGTCTTTGAGAAGGCGAGGATTGCCGTGACATTGCCGCCCCGCGTCGCCGCGCTGCCTTTTGACTCGGAATACAAATACATGGCTACTCTGGCCGACGGGAATGAAGGAGGCGTTCTGTATATCAAGGGCGCTCCCGACAGGCTTCTCGCTATGGCCTGTCAGGAGATGGCGGCAAACGGCACGGCTCCATTGGAGCGGGAATACTGGGAAAAGGCGGTTGCCGACCTTGCCGCCGAGGGCAAGCGCGTGCTCGGCGCCGCAGTGAAGTTTGTTCCCTCCGGTAAAACGACTATCGCACATGAAGACCTGCAAGAAGGCGTTATTTTCCTTGGGCTTGCCGGAATTGTTGATCCGCCCCGCGAAGAAGTGATGGATTCCATTGCCGCCTGCCATGCGGCTGGCATCAGGGTCAAGATGATTACCGGCGACCATGCGGACACGGCAAGGGCTATCGGCAAGGAGTTGGGCATCGGCGACGGGGAAAGCGCCCTGACCGGCAATGAGCTTGACGACATGACCGATGAGCAATTCTACGCCGCCGCCTGCAAATATGACATTTTTGCCCGTACCAGCCCGGAGCACAAGCTTAAGCTGGTAAAGGCGCTACAGGCTCACGGCGCGATTTGCGCCATGACCGGCGACGGAGTGAATGACGCGCCTGCTCTGCGAAGGGCCGATGTGGGCGTTGCAATGGGAATCAAGGGAACGGAAGTGACCAAGGACGCGGCGGAAGTCGTGCTGGCGGACGACAATTTCAGCACCATTGCGGCAGCGGTAGAGGAGGGGCGCAGGGTCTACGACAACCTGAAAAAAACCATTCTCTTCATCCTGCCGACTAACGGGGCGGAGAGTTTTCTGATTATCGCCAGCATTCTGTTCGCTACGATGATTCCCTTGACGCCGCTCCAGATTTTGTGGGTGAACATGGTGACATCCGTAACTATTTCCCTGGCTTTGGCTTTTGAACCGGCGGAACCCGGCGTGATGGCGCGCCCGCCGCGCAACGCCACCGAGCCGATTCTAAGCGGATATTTCATCTGGCGCATCATGTTCGTCTCCGTGCTGATCGGCGGCATGACCTTGGCTTTGAGCGTCTGGTTGCTCGGTTTGAATTATCCCGAAGCCGAGGTTCGCACCATAATCCTGCAAACCATCGTGCTCTGCCAGGCGTTCCATCTCTTCAACAGCCGGAGTATTCGCCAACCGGCGTATGCGCTCAATTTTTGGAGCAACAAGGCGATTTTTGTGGTGTGCGGACTGATGATGCTGCTCCAGTTGGCAATCGTATATCTGCCGTTCATGAATGCTGTGTTCGGAACCGTGCCGCTGGGGGCAAAGGGTTGGATAGCTCCCATTCTGCTTGGCGTTGTCGTCTTTATCGTGGTCGAGATTGAAAAGCTCGTCATGCGAAGACTGGATGCCGCCAAGGCTGTTCAGGCTGCCAAGGCTTAATAGCGCCGCATTTTACCCGTTGCGCCGGATGGCCGCCTTGGCGGCAATTCGCGGCGCAACTGGCTACAGGCTATTTTGTGAACGAGGAGTTTAACCATGAAATTTCATGAATTGGAAATAGTAAAGGCGTTATGGCGATTTCCGCAAATAACGAGACGGTCGAGGAGTGCGCTTTACTCCCCTCTCCCGCGCATCACTTGACCGTCGCTTTATTAACGGAAAACACTATAATATCTGGAAGGCGAAGCCGATGGCGGCAAAAACAGACTTAAGTTTTTCCCGATTCAGCCGATAAATAAACTATACAAGATGTTCTCAACCGACAAGGAAGGTACAAAATGATAAATCGCATTCCGAATATGCTGCAACTACCACCAGCATATACTACACAAAAAACAGATGGCTATGCCCCCTTGACCACATTGCAAGGCTCCGCCCTGTCGAAAAAGGACTGGCTGGATACCTTGGAGAAATCCGCGGAACTGCCGCAATACAACTCTATGCATTCTTTCAGTTATAATGCGGCAAATTTTGACGATGTGCTTAAAAGCTGGCTTCAGGAAGCGATGACCAAGGCGGGAATTAAACCTGAAGATATTGACACAATTGCAGTTGGGCTGAACGCAAGCGGACAAATGACTGTAAGCGGTCTAAATGCCGACAGCGACAATCAGAAACTCGCACAAGCTATGAACAAGATAGTTTCCGAGAGGAGTCCGTTGTCGGGGGGTGTTTTATCTGCGGATGGCGTAGTAGTTCAAACTCGCTTGCAGAGTTGGACGCAAAGAATGTTCTTTATGAACTCAGAATATGCCATGTCCGCAGAGAGCGAGTTTGAAAGAAATAATCGGGCAACGCTTATGCAAATGAAATTCAACGCTCCAAGAGTCACAAAAGAATTAACCGAGGTAGATTTAGACTTCTCGAAACTCTACAGAACGGAAGATGGAAAAATTGCCGGCTACCCCAAAGAACTCGCCTGGTATTTTGAGGCTGATATTGCAATACCCACTCCATCTACTTCCAAGCCATCCCAAATTACCGATAAAGAGAGTCATGCGCTTGCGATTCGTTTCTTTGCAAATCAATTACTTGACGCCGGGTATGGCAACATCCCTGACATCGGTGATTTGACTTTTACATTTCAGTTCACTAAAAATGATTTCACGCGCGTTGACGCTTTTGTGTAAGCGCAAGATACAAAGATTGTCCTATGGTAGCAGCCCGTAGGCGAGCGGTACGCGAACCCCAGCATTGTGCCTTGACGTTGTTTGATTTGCGCGAACTATGTTTAAGATGAGCCTCTGCGCCGTAGCCAAATGCCCATTTGGCTACCCAGAACGATACCAAAAGCAGAAAAATAATGAAGCCGCCAACCAAGCCAAGTACAAAGCCGGAAGAAAAAACATCCAGAATCGAGACGAACCTTGACCAAGGCGGGCAAATTCATCTGTCTTTTGCCGTCAGCGGCGATTGGGCCGGACAAGGAAAGGCAACAGGCAGGAAACAATCGTAAGCAAAATGGCAGGCCAATTACCCACACGGACAAAGGGCGTCAAGCCAACATAACCCTGCGTTTCCACGCGCAGGACGGCGCGGGTGAAGGTGGGGAGTTGCGCTGCGACTTCGCCTTTCGGCGTAATCAGGGCAGTAACGCCGGTATTACCGGCGCGAAGCACGGGGCGGCCTGTCTCAATGGCGCGCATCCGGGCAATTTGAAGATGCTGGCCTGGCGCTAACGAATCCCCAAACCAGGCGGTATTGGAGAGATTGACGAGCAGGGCGGCTTCCGGCAGAAAATCAAGCGTCTCCTCGCCAAACAGGTCTTCATAGCAAATACTTACCGCAACGCGGGTTTTTGCAATGGCAAGGGGCGGCTGCCCACGTTTTCCGGCGGAAAAATCGGCAAGCGGAATGTCGGCAAGGCGCAGAAACCAGTTAAACCCAAAAGGGATAAATTCGCCAAAGGGGACAAGATGACGCTTCGCATATTGCTGGCTTGGGGATGCGCCAAGACTGACCGCGCTATTGTAATAACGCGCGCCGCCTTCGCGGACAGGCGCGCCAAAAAGCAAATCGCCATCGGATTCTTGCAGCGTGTTCTGAAGCGTTTCCAGATAATCCCGTGGGAGTCTGTCCACAAAGTCGGGAAAGGCGGTTTCCGGCAATAAAACCAGTTGAGCCGGGTTTTTAATGATCAGGTCATGGTAGAGGCTCAGCGTTTCGGCAAACTGTTCCGGTTGCCATTTCAGGCTTTGCGGCACATTCCCCTGAATGAGCGCGGCAGAGACATGTTCGCCTTCCGGCTTTGTCCATTCAATTTGGGCAAGCACCATGCCGCCAAACCAAAGGAGGAGGGAAGCGACAAGGGGCAGCAGGTTTCTTCGATGAGCGGTAGCTAACCAGGCGGCAATCAACGCGCCGATGAAGCTGATGCCATATACGCCAACAATACCGGCATAGGCGGAAAGCGGACTGTCCGCCTGACTGTATCCCAATGCCAGCCAGGGAAAGCCGGTAAACAAAAGGCCGCGCAGCAATTCAGCCAGAGTAAGGCAACCGGCGAATACAAAAGGCGTGATAAAGAATTCTGGAGCCGATCGGGTCAAGCGATTAAACAGAAAAGCAAAAAGCGCGGGAAACAAAGCGAGATAAGCGCAAAAAAGCAAGGTCAATAGCATTGCCAGAGGCACAGGCATCGCGGCGAAATCGGCCAGACTCACATAAACCCAGGAAACTCCGCCAAGAAACAAACCAAGCCCATAGGCAAAGCCCATAAGGAAAGCGCGTTTGCCACCATTGGCCCGTAGCAGAAGCAAATAAAACAGGGCAAGGAAAGCAATCGGCAAGAGGGAAATAACAAAGCCTGCCGTGTCGCCCGCAGAATAAGCAGGAACAGAGCCAAGGCCGAGGCAAAAGGCTATGAGCAAAATACCTGGGGCGCGTGTGATATTCAACATGCTTCCTGAAGCTCCCTTACCCATTTTCGCGTTTCCAGTTCCATGCCGTCAAGATAGTAGGAAAGCAGGCGGCGCATGAGTTGTTTCGCCTCAAGACGTGTGGCAGGACTGCTGTAATCATCCGCGCTAATGTCCAGCAAGGTTTGTCCATTAATGGTGATGCTCCCTGATTCGCCTGTTTGCAGCGGAATCGAACCGCGTTCGATCTCATAGCGATAACGGACAGAAGGCGTGATGGGGCGGCCTTCCGCATCGTTCGTCAAGGTAAGGCCATAACCAAGCTCGGAAAGCAGGGCGCATTCAAAACTGCGTAAATCGGCTTCGGAAACCTTGTCCAGAGACGAGTGTCCCAATGAGAGCAGAATTTTTGCGTAGTGGGCGAACAGGCGCGGATGTGCGTCTTCCCGGGGCAGAAGCCGAAGCAATAGCTCATTGAGATAATAGCCGCAAAAAAGCGGCAGGCCGGAGAGTAACGGTTGTCCGCCCTGCCATTCGGCGCGTATCATGGTCAGTACTTCGCCCTTGCCCGACCAGCCAACTTCTAGGGGCTGAAAGGCCATGAGCAGGCCATGCAGGGCGGAATTAGGCCGCCGCGCGCCCCGCGCAACCAGAGCAATACGCCCGTAGTCGCGGCTGAAGGCTTCCAGCAACAAACTGGTCTCCCGATAGGGGCGGGTGTGCAGGATATAAACCGGCTGAGTGTCGACACGGCGGTTTCTGGGCATGGTTTATCAGTAACCCAGGTCTCTGACGAAACGCTCATTGTCTGTCCAGCCGGAGCGAACCCGCACCCAGATTTCCAGATAGACCCGACCGGCGAACAGACGTTCCATATCCAGACGCGCTTCCGTGGCGATGCGCTTCAACGCCTCGCCCCCCTTGCCGATAATCATGGCCTTGTGGTTTTCCTTGTCGACAACTATGGCGGCAAAAATGCGCCGCAGTGAGCCTTCTTCCTCAAACTTTTCGATCTCCACCGCCGTAGCGTAGGGCAATTCATCGCCGGTCAGGCGAAAGAGCTTTTCCCGAATGTACTCGGCGGCAAGAAAACGCTCGCTTTTATCAGTCAGTTCGTCCTCGGCAAACAGCAAGCCCTCATGCGGAAGGTAGCTACGGGCAACTTTCAGAAGCTCATCAGTTTGCCGGTTTTTTACCGCAGAAATCGGCACGATAGCAGCAAAATCCCGCTTTTTTGCGGCTTTTTCCAGAAACGGAAACAGGCTCGTCTTTTCCTTGATCTTGTCGGTTTTGTTGACCGCTATTATGACCGGCGTTTGTTCCGGCAAGAGGGAGAGTATAGTTTCATCGCGCTCATCAAAGCGTCCGGCCTCAATGACGAACAGTATGACGTCAACCTCGAAGAGCGCCTGCCGGACGCTTTGGTTCATCGCCCGATTCAAGGCATTGGTAAAGCGTTTCTGAAAGCCGGGAGTGTCAACGAACACGAACTGCGCGTCGTCGCGGGTCAGAATGCCGGTAATCCGGTGGCGGGTAGTCTGCGCCTTTTTGGAGACGATGCTGATCTTTTCTCCGACAAGACTGTTCAACAGCGTGGATTTGCCGACATTGGGACGACCGACGATAGCCAGAAAGCCGGAACGTCGGTTCATGGGCGCTTTTCCAGTATGGCAAGCGCCGCTTCGGCGGCTGCCTGCTCCGCCAGACGGCGGCTTTTGCCCTGGCCTTCGCTTGTTATTGAATAAGGTGCTTCAATGGCGCAGGAAACAAAGAATAATTGCGCGTGCGCCGCGCCGCTTGTGGTCATTAGTTGATAAGTCGGCAGCGGCAGTTTCTGTCCCTGCAACCATTCCTGCAAGCGGGTTTTCGGATCCTTCAGGGATTGACCCGGCACGATTGCGGCAATGGTTGATGCAAACAGCCTTTCGATGACTTCGGACGCCGCCTGAAAGCCGGATTCAAGGTAAATCGCGGCAAAGATCGCTTCCAGCGAATCGGCAAGGATGGAAGCGCGTTCCCTCCCTCCGCTTTTTTGTTCGCCTTCTCCCAGATAGACGCAATCGCCAAGGTCAAGACTCAAGGCTATTCGATGGAGCGAACCTTCCCTGACCAGATGCGCGCGCAGGCGGGAGAGGTCGCCTTCCGGCAATTCCGGAAAACGGCGATAAAGAAACGTGGAAACAGCCAGACCCAATACGCTATCGCCAAGAAATTCCAGCCTCTCGTAGTGCGAGAGGCTGAAACTCCGGTGGGTCAAGGCCGTGTCACGAAACTTCTTGTCCGAAAACCGATAGCCAAGCGCGGTTTCCAGCTTGTCCTGCGGTGACATCATTTGGCGCTGGAATCCCCTTTGAAATCAAGAACCAGGTAGGCAAAGCCGAAGAGGTGGACTCTCTTTTCATAATCGAATGTTATGACAACTTGCCCGCCTCCCCTGGAGATTTTGAGGCTTTCCGGCGTGGTAAAGTAACCGGTGTCAGCCTGTTTTCGAAAACGGTCGCGGATTGAGCTGTCGGAAAACTCAGGCGCTCCAGAATTGCCCTGGGAATCCAGAGTGATGGTTCGTGCCGTTTTCAAGATGGCGCGGTACTCAAGGTAAGCGGGTACGGTTTGGTAGCCAAGCCAGACCAGAGTCAAACCGATGATGAGCCACGAAATGAAGACCCACATAGAACCACGTTGTTTGTGCATGATGACTACTCCTTTTAGTTGAAAGCGCCGATTCGCCCAAGGTCGGGCTTCGGCCAGGTAAAGTTGAACCAGATGAAAAAGGCTTTGCCGACAATGTTCTCTTCCGGGACGAATCCCCAGAAGCGGCTGTCACGGCTATTATCCCTGTTATCACCCATGACGAAATAATGTCCGGCGGGCACGTCGCAAATAATTCCTGTAGTGTTGTATTGGCAGTACTCTCTGCCGGGGAAATTGCCGGGGTCGGAGACGTAGGCAGGCATATATTCGTCGTTAAGAATCCTGTGGTTTGCCGTGCCCAGAGTTTCCTGGAATTGCATTGAATACTGCAAGCGTCCGGCGTGCAGGTAATTTTCCTCACGGGCGAGCGGCGCTGCCTCGCCGTTGATGAAAAGCTGCTTGTCCTGATAGGCCACAGTATCGCCGGGCAGGCCGACGACCCGCTTGATGTAATTTTCATCAGGACTCACCGGATAACGAAATACCATGACATCTCCACGTTCAGGTTTGCCTATCTCTGCTATTTTAACATCAAGCAGGGGCAGGCGTATACCGTAGATGTATTTATTGACCAGAATGAAATCTCCGTCAAGGAGGGTCGGCATCATGGAATCGGACGGGATGCGAAACGGCTCCGCGACGAAGGAGCGCAGCAGAAAAATGATGAGAAAAATCGGGAACAGACTTGCTCCATTTTCTACCCACCAAGGATTGGGCGCGCCGTCAGCGCGTTTCTTTTTCAGCCAGAACGCATTTAACGCCCAGGCTGCGCCGGTTATGATTACCAGAATAAAGAGAAAGAGGGCGAAATTCATGTCGCGATCTTCAGTGTTAATTATCAACGCGCAGGACGGCGAGGAAGGCTTCCTGGGGGATTTCCACGCTGCCGACCTGTTTCATTCGTTTTTTGCCGGCCTTTTGTTTTTCCAGCAATTTTTTCTTGCGGGTGATGTCGCCGCCATAGCATTTTGCGAGCACGTCTTTTCTTAGCGCCTTGACGTTTTCTCGCGCCAGAATGTGGGAGCCGATGGCGGACTGAATGGCGACATCGTACATTTGCCTGGGGATCAGAGTACGCATTTTCACAGCCAATTCCCGCCCCCGGTATTGCGAGGTGGAACGGTGCACGATAAGAGACAGGGCGTCAACCCGCTCTCCGTTGATGAGAATGTCGAGCTTCACCACATCGGCGGCGCGATATTCCTTGAAATCGTAGTCGAGCGAAGCATAGCCGCGTGAAATGGATTTCAGGCGGTCGAAAAAATCCATGACCACTTCCGCCATCGGAATGTCATAGACGACTTTCACCTGCCGTCCGTGGTAATGCAGGTCTGCCTGACTGCCGCGCTTCTGGTTGCATAGGGTGATTACGCCTCCAAGATAATCCTGCGGCACGAAGATGGTCGCGGTGATGATTGGTTCCCGGATTTCCTCGATTTTCTGAATTTCCGGCAGACGGGATGGATTTTCCACCCGCAGCATTGTCTGATCCCGAAGTTTGACTTCATAGACCACAGTAGGCGCGGTGGTGATCAAATCCTGCCCGAATTCGCGTTCCAGCCGTTCCTGCACTATTTCCATGTGCAGGAGTCCCAAGAATCCGCAGCGAAAGCCAAATCCCAGCGCCTGCGATACTTCCGGCTCATAGTGCAGGGCGGCGTCGTTCAGTTTCAGTTTTTCCAGCGATTCGCGCAACTGGTCGTACTGGTTGGCTTCCACCGGATAGAGTCCGGCGAAAACCTGCGGCTTGATTTCCTTGAATCCGGGCAGCGGCGCTGTCGCCGGACGGCTTGCCAGGGTGATGGTATCTCCTACCTTGGCGGAATCCAGTTCCTTGATATTGGAGATGACGAATCCTACTTCTCCGGCGGCCAGAGCGTCTTTGGAAACGGATTTAGGCGTGAATACACCTACTTGTTCGCAGAGATATTCCTTGCCGTTGGACATGAGGCATAGCCTGTCTTTGGGGCGTAGCTCGCCGTCTACCACCTTGACAAGCATTACCACGCCAACGTAGTTATCGAACCATGAGTCTATGATAAGCGCCTTCAGGGGCGCGGCAGGATTGCCCACGGGGGGGGGGATGCGGGCAATGACGGCTTCCAGAATTTCCTCCACGCCCAGGCCGGTTTTTGCGGAGGCAAGTATCGCTTCCGAGGCGTCAATGCCGATTACATCCTCGATTTCGGCGCGGGCGCTATCCGGGTCGGCGGCGGGAAGGTCAATCTTGTTCAGGACGGGGAGCACTTCGACATCCAGTTCGATTGCGGTGTAGCAATTTGCCACAGTCTGCGCTTCTACTCCCTGGGATGCGTCGACCACCAGTAACGCGCCTTCGCAGGCCGAGAGCGAACGGGAGACTTCGTAGGAAAAATCAACGTGTCCCGGCGTGTCAATCAGGTTCAGGAGATAGTTGTCGCCGTTTTTGGCGCGGTAGTTCAAGGCGGCCGTCTGCGCCTTGATTGTGATTCCGCGTTCGCGCTCGATGTCCATCGAGTCGAGCACCTGCGCTTCCATTTCGCGGTCGGACAGGCCGCCGCAGTAGTGGATCAGGCGGTCGGCCAGAGTGGATTTGCCGTGGTCAATGTGCGCGATGATGGAAAAGTTGCGGATATGCTTCATGAGGCGGAGCGGCGGCAGGGTTTGATTATGAAAAACATTCAATTATACAGGATAGACGGGGAATTTGGGCGGGCAGGTTTCGGGGCAGCGCGCATGTCCACTAGACGCTGTGCGATAAAGTCGTACAGCCTGCTGCCAATAATCTCAACGTCAAGAGGAGTGTGGTGGTTCGGTAGGTGAGCAGAGCGCACCCCAACATTTTACCTTCCAACAACCGCAGTATTCATTTCTGCGCGTACACCAATTAATTCGTCATTCCCGCGAAGGCGGGAATCCGGTACGGAGTTGACAGCCATGGCATTTTTCCAGAACAGGATAGGAGCGGCATTCCCATATGGAAACGCCAGAGGAACGGAAAGGCTTGTCCGGATTCCCGCCTTCGCGGTAATGACGGGTGATTGGTCGCTGGGGCAAGGCTCTCCCTCCTGTGCGCTCTGCGAAAAGTGCGATTATTTGCGGGCATGGCTATGTTCCGGACAGTAGCTTGGTGACTGCCTGGACAATCAAAATTGGGCTTTTTCCGTCGGGGCGGATATAGTTATTTCCGCAAGCAACGTTACTATCAGAGGAGGGTAACCACACCGCTGTAGGGGTTAAAATTTTTTAACCCCTACGCCGCTTGCGGGAGAGGGGATGCGTTGTGGTATTTTGTCTCTCCCGCAAATCATGCCTTCGTGCTTTTTTGCATTTTACCGGCGCGTAGTTTTCTTTCTTGCGGCGGGTCGGGTTTCGCGGATTTTAACGCCTTCTCCCGACGGCTGAAATGTCGGGATCAGATGCCGTTTGCCGTTGCCGATAAGGTCGGCGCGTCCCATATTCTTCAAGGCTTCACGCAAAAGCGGCCAATTCGCGGGATCGTGGTAGCGCAAAAAAGCCTTTTGTAATTTGCGCTGCTTGCCTGCCCGGACAACTTCCATGCTTTCGCTGGTCTTTGTCACCGGCTTCAAAGGATTTTTGCCGCTGTGCCACATGGCGGTGGCAAGCGCCATCGGCGTCGGGAGAAAGGTTTGCACCTGTTCGGGACGAAAGCGGTTGGTCTTCAGCCAGAGCGCGAGATTCAGCATGTCTTCGTCGCTCGTGCCGGGATGCGCGGCGATAAAGTAGGGAATCAGATATTGTTCCTTGCCCGCCGCCTGCGAGAATTGCATAAAGAGACGTGAAAAACGCTCATAGCATTCCATCCCCGGCTTCATCATTTTGGCAAGGGGGCAGCTTTCCGTATGTTCGGGCGCGATTTTGAGATAGCCGCCGACATGATGCGTGACCAATTCCCGCACATATTCCGGCGAGCGGATCGCCAAATCGTAGCGCACGCCGGAGCCTATCAAAACCTTTTTGACACGGGGAATGGCGCGAGCGTTCCGATAAAGCGAAATCAGCGGCGCATGGTTGGTATCCAGCCGTTTGCAGATGTCGGGATAGATGCAGGAAAAACGCCGACAGGCCGCTTCAATAGCCTTGTCCCTGCAGGCAAGCCGATACATGTTGGCTGTCGGCCCGCCCAGATCGGAGATGATGCCGGTAAAGCCCGGAGTCTTGTCGCGGACTGCTTCTATCTCCCGCAGCACGGAAGCCTCCGAGCGGCTCTGTATAATGCGCCCTTCATGCTCGGTGAGCGAACAAAAGGCGCAGCCGCCAAAGCAGCCGCGCATGATATTCACGGAAAAGCGGATCATCTCCCAGGCGGGAATTTTCGCCGCGCCATAAGCGGGATGCGGCGCGCGAGCGTAAGGCAATTCATATACGCCGTCCAATTCCGGCGTGGTGAGCGGCAGCGGCGGTGGATTGACCCACACGTCGCGTCCCCCATGCGCCTGTGCCAAGGCTCTGGCATTGCCCGGATTGGATTCCAGATGGATGATACGAGAGGCATGGGCATAGAGGATGGGCGATTTTTTTATCGCCTCGAAAGAAGGAAGACGAAGCACGGTTTTCCGGCGCTCTTCCGACTTTGCGGCAAGGCGTGTTGGATGCCTGCCGTCTTCGCCTTCCAGACGGCTTTGGTCTGATTCCTGCCAATCGGCATCCGGCTTCCAGCCTTCCACTACCACAAACGCGGTGCCGCGCAAGTCCCGAATATCCCGAATTGATTCGCCGCCCGCCATGCGATGGGTGAGTTCAACCAACGCCCGCTCGGCGTTCCCGTAAATCAGTAAGTCCGCCTTGGAGTCAATGAGGATTGAGCGACGCGCGCTATCGCTCCAATAATCGTAATGGGCAAGCCGCCGCAGGCTTGCCTCGATTGAGCCCAGCACCACCGGTGCGGGATAGGCTTCCTTCGCCCGCTGTGCGTATACCGTGGCGGCTCTGTCCGGTCGCCGCCCTGCCATACCGCCCGGCGTATAGGCGTCGTCCGAGCGAATCTTGCGCTCGGAAGTGTAGTGATTGACCATCGAATCCATATTTCCGGCAGTCACGCCGAAATAGAGATTGGGACGACCCAACCGTCGGAAATCCTCAACCGAACGCCAATCCGGCTGGCTGATGATGCCAACCCGAAAACCTTGCGCTTCCAGCAATCGCCCTATCAACGCCATACCGAAACTCGGATGATCCACATACGCGTCGCCGGTAATCAGGATAACGTCGCAGGAATCCCAGCCCATATCTTCCATCTCGGCGCGGGACATGGGCAGGAACGGCGCAACGCCAAAACGATAAGCCCAGAATTTCCGGTAAGAGAAAATAGATTTGGGGGGATGAAGGACGCTCATGGTTACGCATTTTAATGGATATGCAGGCAGAGCCTTTACTCGAGCAGATGACACACTCTAAAAGAGTGAATCGGGAGCCGTCCGATAAGCCGGGTTCTGTAGGGGTTTCCCCCGGCAGCCATTCGTCTGGGCCGCGCATTGCTGCGCGGCTCAAGCGACCTACCCGGAGCAACGCGGGCCGCGTCTTGCGCTCCTGTTTGGTCTTGCTTCGGATGGGGCTTGCAGTGCCAGTCCTGTCGCCAGAACTGCGGTAGGCTCTTACCCTACCGTTTCACCCTTGCCTGTTCTCCTTCCGGAGCCATTGGCGGTTTGCTTTCTGTTGCGCTTTCCGTCGCCTTGGGTCTTGTAAGACTTATAGCGCCTGGCTGTTAGCCAGCATCCTGCCCTGTGAAGCCCGGACTTTCCTCCCCCCGCTAAGCGGACAGCGACTGCCTGGACGACTCCCGAAGGAGATTATAGCCTGAGCAAGGGGGCTTGCGAATCCTGAGATTTGCGCTGCCGGGGGGGCACTCGTTTGTCTTCCCGGCTTACACATTACGCAAAGCGACGCGCAGGCGTTTTGCGCGAAACTTGAATGATTCAGGCGATATGCCAATCATGGACGCGGCTTCAAGGGGAGAACTGTCGGCTTTTTCAAGCGCATTCAGCAATACCGCGCGCTCAATACGATCAAGGTATTCCGCCAAAGTTTCCGGCAAAGAGGTGCGGCGTGATTCGCGTTTACTGTCCGTATGAATGCCGGAATGAAGGGCGACAGGCTTAATCGAATCCAGTTGCAAATCGTCGGCAGAGATTAAATTATCTACGCAGAGCGCGGTGGCGCGTTCCAGAATGTTTTCCAATTCGCGGACATTGCCGGGAAAAGGGTAGAGATTGAGCATATGCCATGCGGAATCATCCAGCATCGGTATAAGCCCTGCCGCGTTCGCGTGGGCAATGCGATGCAAAATTGTTTCGACAAGTTCGGGCAAATCCTCGCGCCGCTCCCGAAGCGGCGGCATGGCAAGCTCGATAACATTCAAACGATAGTAAAGGTCTTGCCGGAAAATGCCTGTTTCAACACAAGCCCCAAGATTCTTGTGGGTGGCGGAGATGATGCGGACATCCACATTTTCCTCCACCGGCGCGCCGACTTTTCGCACTTTCTTCTCCTGAATGGCGCGAAGCAGTTTGACCTGCATCGGGAGCGGCAGATCAGCCACTTCGTCCAGAAACAGAGTTCCGCCTTCCGCCGTTTGGAAAAAACCGTTGCGGTCGGCATCCGCGCCGGTAAAAGCCCCCTTTTTATAGCCGAAAAATTCGCTTTCCATCAGGGTTTCGGGAATAGCGCCGCAATTTACCGGCACAAAAGGAGCCTGAGCGCGATTGCCGGAAGCATGAATGGCACGGGCGGCGACTTCCTTGCCGCTGCCGGATTCGCCGGAAATGTAGATAGGAGCCTGGCTTTGGGCAAGTTTGCCGATCATGGCGGAAACCTTCGCCATGGCGGGCGACAGGCCGGTAAGCATCTTGCCGGGAGCCTCCTTCCCCCGCGCTTTTTTTTCTCCTTCCGCGTTATCTTCGCGGATGGCATGGCGTACCAATGTGCGTAACGATTCAAGAGAAACCGGCTTGGAGAGATAATCAAAGGCTCCCGCCTTCAGGGCGGAAACGGCATTTTCGGCGCTGCCGTAGGCGGTAATGACGGCTACCGGAGTCGGCATATCATGTTCGGATATATGGCGGACAATTTCCAGACCCTCTCCGTCCGGCAGACGCATGTCGGTCAGGCAAAGCTGGTAATCGCGCGCTTTCAAAAAACCGATAGCCTCGCCTACGGAACCGGCGCAATCGGTATCCATCCCCATGCGCGCCAGGGTAAGGTCAATGAGTTCGAGGATGTCCGGCTCGTCATCAACAATCAGAATGCGCGGGCGCTGTCTGGTTGTTCTGTTTGTGTATTTTTCCATTGTTCCTCTACAAGCTGCGAAATGATGAAATGTCCGCCTCCTTCAAGACCCGCTATCAGCTTCGCCCGGTTAGCTTCGCACAATTCGCGCGCAATGTGCAGACCCAAGCCGGTTCCGCGCGTGGATGTCGTAAAAAAAGGCTCGAAGATCTGATCCCGCAGGTCTTGTCTGATGCCGGGACCATCGTCAATGATGTGCAATTCTACGCCATTATCGTGCAGGCGCGCTTCTATCCGCACCGCTCCCCGCCGTCGGGTGGAATATTGCAGCGCGTTATTGACGATGTTCCAAAGCACTTGCTGCAACTGCGCCGGGTTGAAGTGGATCGTCGCTTCTTCCGGCGAGCTGGCGCGTAAAACTTTTTCTTCCAGTCCGGCCTGCACCGAAAATTCGCTGATAAACTCGTCAAGATAAGGGGCAAGCCAGATGCTTTCCGACTCCGGTTCGTCGCCCCTGCGGCGTCCGAGTGTGAGTATCTCTTTAATGATCTGATCAAGACGCAAAGTGTTGTCGCCGATGATGCGGGTCAGGCGAGTCTGCACGGTAGTCTTGACCTCCTCCCTTAACAGCTCGGCGGCATGGCTGATGGCAGCGAGCGGATTTCTGATTTCGTGCGCGATATTGGCAGTAAGACGCCCCAGAGAAGCCAGCTTCAGTTGCAACGCTTCGTTACGCAAATGCTCCATGTCTTCAATGAAGATCAACGCCGTCATGTCGCTTGTTTTAGTGGGAACAAAGCGGACAGAGATTTCCCTGGCATTGCTTTTGGCAAGTCCGGCCTGCCCGGATTGTTTCAGGATAACGGGCGCTCCGCTTTTTGCCCTTTGCCATTCCTGGTAGGCTTTTGCAAGCGCGGGGAAAAGATCGTCCAGTTGCTGCGAGTCTGCTGCATGGAGTATCTCGCGCGCCTTGAGATTGAGGCTTACGATGTGTCCGGCGTGATCGACCACAATCACGCCATCCTGCATGTATTCCATCACCTGCGTGTTGATCTGCATCTGGTTGTTCCGCTCGATGTCGCGCTGGTGGGCGAGGGCTTCGTTCTTTACCAGCCGTTGTCCGAAATGGTTGACGGAAATGGCTATGGCAAAAAAAACGACGCACAAAAGTCCGGCGAAAAAGAAATTCGGATTACTGTCGGTCTTGTGCAGCAAAAAGAGTAGCGATTCTGCGGAAAGGACAGCCAGAGAGGCAACCGCCGCATAAAAAAGCGCAAGTCTGCCTTGCGTTAACAGGCTTGCGCCCGCGATGGAGAGCAGGAGCGCCAGATGCAGGCCGCTTTGGACGCCGCCGTAGAAAAAAGCGATGGTTCCGATGCCTGCCGCGTCAATCAGCGCCTGGGCGGATAGCTGGACGAAAAAATGCCGCTTCCACACGAATGAAAGCAGGAAACCGGCCAATGCCAATGAGATGAAAATTGCGCCCGCTCCCACGGCAATATCGCGGTAATGTGCAGACAGCAGGTATTCGGGCGGATTGTAATAAAAAGGCATCAGGGCAAGCGTCAAGGCAAGCGCCAGCCGATACCCGTTGAAAAGTTGCAATGAGCGCCAAAGCGAGGCAAGAAAATATCCTGGCGCTTGTTGAGCGGGAGCGGGCGAGGCGTAGATAAGCGGAGGCGGAGTAGGGGAGTGGTCAGAGGAAGCCTGAAACTCCCGGACAGGCTCCGGAGCATAAGACCCGAAAGCCGGAATTTCCTGGGGAGAGTCTGCGGAGGTTTTCATCGTCGTGGCCTTACGGGCTTATTGTGTGTTGGCCTGACGCAAATGCGCCTGACAGCAATACTTTTGCCCATTCCTGTCCCTGACCATCTCGCTTTCCGGGACATACACGCCGCACAATGCGCAGGCCGCGATGGTTTCCGGATCATCTCTCTTTTCCGTAGTCTTCCTGGAAGACGGGCGCAACAGCCGCCAGACGATCCAGCCAAGCAAAAACAGGAGAAGAAGGCGAAAAAAGGACATGGTGGGCATCCGAAATTTTTTATGCGGCGTCAAGATGGGTGTGCGACAACGATAGCCATTTCATGCCGGCGCTGCCGAAATTGACATGTACGCGCACATCCTCGCCGAACTTGGCATCCACGATAACCCCAAAACCGAATTTGGTGTGACGAACATTCATGCCGACCTGTAAGCCCCCCGGAAGTTCAGGCGCGTTGAGAGAAGGCGCGGCGGCTCCGGCATTGGCGGTTGTCCAGGCGGCGCTCCAAGCAGGGCGTTTGCCGAGGCTCGCCACATCCAGTCTGCTCTGCGTGTTTTCCGGTATTTCGCCCAAAAAGCGGGAAGGCAGGCAGTAGCGCGTTTGTCCGTGCAACAGGCGCGTTTGCGCGGAAGTCAGGTACAGACGCTGGCGGGCGCGGGTCATGGCGACGTACATCAAACGGCGTTCTTCCTCCAATGCGCCTTCATTCAAGGCATTATCGTGCGGAAACAATCCTTCTTCCAGTCCGGTGACAAATACTACATTGAATTCCAGTCCCTTGGCGGCGTGAATGGTCATCAATTGCACGGCGGGTTCGGATTCGCCCGCCTGATGCTCGCCGGATTCAAGCGAAGCATGGTTTAGAAAGGCGACAAGCATATCGTCTTCCGATACGGCCTCGCCCGTGATCTCGCCTCTGGCAAAGTGGGTTGCGGCATTGATGAGTTCGTTCAGGTTCTCCAGCCGCTCCGCGCCTTCTCTGGCAGTCCGGTAATGGGCTACAAGACCGCTCGCTTCAAGGACATGCTCGACCATTTCCGGCAGAGAGAGAGAGCCGGTCGCTTCCCGCATGTGTCCGATTGCGGCGAGAAAATTCTGTACCTGGCCGCCAGCCTTGCCCGACAATGAGTCTGCCGCTTCAAAAAGGCTGACATTCAGCATTTTTGCGCGCGCGTCCAGATTCGCCAGGGTACGAGCGCCAATGCCCCTGGCCGGAAAATTGACAACCCGCAAAAAAGCCGTGTCGTCACATTGATTGGCAAGCAGGCGCAGATAGGCAAGAGCGTGTTTGATCTCCTGTCGCTCGAAAAAGCGAAGCCCGCCATAGACACGATAAGGAATCCCGCGTGTGAAAAGTTCGTGCTCCAGCACGCGCGATTGGGCGTTCGCGCGGTAGAGAAAGGCAATGTCGTTGAAATTTTGCCCTTCCATGCGTAATTGCTCGGCTTCATCAACCGCAAACCTTGCCTCGTCCATGTCGGAAAAGCCGATGAATACCCGAATCGGCTCGCCCGCTCCCGCTTCCGTCCACAGATTTTTACCCAGCCGAGCCTGATTGTTTTTGATCAACGCGTTGGCAGCGTCAAGAATATTACCCTGGGAGCGGTAATTCTGCTCCAGACGGATAACGCATCCATTGGTGTAGCGGCGCTCAAAATCCTGCATGTTGCCTATTTCCGCGCCGCGAAAGGCATATATGCTCTGGTCGTCGTCGCCTACGGCAAAGAGCGCGGCGCCGCCGCCCGCCAGACATTGCAGCCATTTGTATTGCAGACGGTTGGTATCCTGGAATTCGTCCACCAGAATGTGGCGAAAACGCTCCTGGTAATGGCATCGCAACGGCTCGTTCATGGTCAGCAATTCGTAGGAACGCAGGAGCAGCTCGGCAAAATCCGCCACTCCTTCCCGCTGGCATTGCGCTTCATATTCGGCGTAGATTGCCGCGCGAGTCCGGGTGAAAGAGTCGTGCGCCTCCGTATGGTCGGCGCGGATACCCTTTTCCTTGTGCGCGTTGATGTAATACATCAGGTCGCGCGGCGAATGCGCCTCATCATCCACATTCATGGATTTCAGAAGACGCTTGATGGCAGCCAACTGGTCGCTGACATCAAGAATCTGGAAGGTTTGCGGCAGGTTTGCGTCCCGATGATGCAGACGCAACATGCGATTGCAAAGACCGTGAAACGTGCCGATCCAGAGGGCATGCAGGGGCGAGGCCATTGACAGGCGGGCGCGCATCTCCCTGGCCGCCTTGTTGGTGAAGGTGACGGCCAGCATGGCATGTGGCAGAGCTTGTCCAGTAGCCAGAAGCCAGGAAATGCGGGTGGTCAAAACGCGGGTTTTCCCGCTGCCTGCTCCGGCCAGAATCAGGCCGTGAGTCGGAGGATCGGTAATCGGCAGAGTGACAGCTTCGCGTTGCCGGGAATTGAGGGAAGAGAGAAAATCAACCAAAGAGGTAATTTGCGCGACAAGGGATACCGGGGCGGGAAGCGCCAGTATCCGGAATTTTCAGGGGATGTCAGTCAAGGCCAATGAGTTTTCGGATGACCATAGAAGTCGGAATATCTTTCCAGCCGTTAGGGGTGTTTTCCAGCGCGTTCCAGCCCTTGCCCGTTTCCGCGCTGGCCAGACAGTCGCTGATTGAAACGCCGAACAGGTCGCCAAAAGTCTGATTGTTGGATTTTGCGCGAGTCTCATGAGCCTTGGCAACATCCAGACAGGAATCAAGCTCGGCCTTTTGCGAGGCGGTGAGCGTGCCATTGTAACCCTTTGGAGAGAAGCCAAACTGCTTGTGGATGTAGGCGGGTTCCTGCGCCAACGCCGTGGCGGCAAAGAAGAGAAGAAGGAAAGAAAGTTTTTTCATGTCGAATCTCGCTCAATGTAAAGTCTTTACAGTCTAGCACAACGGCAAACGGCGCGGCAGTCCGGTCGGAAAAATATTGGAAAATTTCATTTCATCTTTGCTATCAGGTTGCCATCCTGCTCCATAGGGTTAATAATGCTGCATTTTCAAGAGCAAATCACCCGTTTTCCGCCGCGAATTTGAGCGTCTTCGTTACAGGTTCGCCGCGAGCGGCTTGTTTTGCAACTGCTTTCTCACTTCAAATGGACAACAGCGTTATCCTGATCGTTTACGATAATCCGGTCAATTATACCGTCGGACAGAGTTGCCGAGCTTTTCTGGCGTGGTCAAGATGGCATGCGCTCCCGGGACGGAAGATTGCAAAGCTCTCACAGGAAGCGCCCTCTCCCGGCATTTGGCTGCGCCGTGAGTGGCATCAAAGCGCGTGGTACCAAAGCAAGTGGCTACCCTCTCCTATAAATGGGAGAGGGGACAACGGCAGGCTGAGCGGGCATTTCTCCCCTCTCCCACTTGTGGGAGAGGGGGCGGGGGCTGAACGCTCCGCTTTCCGCCTGGAAAAAAAGCGCACATGCTTGAACCGCTGTAGTAACTCTGCTGAGGCAAAAGGCCAGCCATGAGCAACAGCCGTTTCCTCTGGAAGAAAGTCCTGTTTTTGCTGGGGTCGGCATTTTTGCTGGGGTTTGTGTTGTTTTCGTGCGCTATTGTCTGGGGCGTGATGCATGGCGTGAAGAAGGACGCCGAATCACGGGTAGAGGAGATTGCCGCACTCAATGAAGTTAAGCTGAAGAGCTTGCTATCCGCGAGTTACGCGACGGTAATCGGCGCTGCCGCAGCATTCGAAAATCTGGACAGGATTCCCGAAGAAAAGCGTCGCCGCGAAGGGGACGCCATCCTTGCGTTGATGTTCAATGATGTCTACATCTACAATGCCTGGGGCGCTTATGAGCCGGACAGTTTCGACGGTAAGGACTTAGCAAGCGGCAATGAATATCCCGGCGCGCCCAGCGGTCGCTATATTCGTTCCTACGTCCGCAGCGATGAAGGCATTGTCCTCATTCCGGACATGGATGAAAATGAGTTGAACGACCCTGATGTAAGCCGGTGGTACACGACTCCCTTGAATGACGGCAAGGTATTCTATGATTTCGATACTGTCACCTTGTATGACTATAAAACAGACGAAGGCAATGCCTCAAGCATTACGATCAGCAGCCCTGTCCTGCGTGATGGCAAGCCGGTAGGCGTGGTAGGCGGAGATATTCTGGCGCGCGATCTGGTATTGGCCGACAAATTGAACATGCAGGTAGTGACGGCGGTGTTTTCTCCGGATGGAACGCTCATCTTTTCCAGAGAGACCGAGCAGGTCGGCATGACGATAGAGGACATGCGTTTCTCCAACCTCAACCGGATTCGGGGGGCGATGCGCGACGGAAGGGATATTTTCCTGAAAAACGAGTTTTCCTGGTTTCTGGACGCGGCTGCTTTTATCTACCTGAAGCCGGTGCTGCTCGAAGATTTGGGCGTAGTCTATATCTATGCCGCGCTGCCGTCTTCCCTGGTTAACCAGGCGGTTTCCACGGCGCTTTTCCCCATTGTCATCTCTTTGGTCATACTGCTCTTTGCTTTTGTCGCGCTGCTCTTTCTCGTTGCTTATTATGTGTCCAATCCGCTCAATCGGCTGATGTATTCCATGAACATGATTAGTGGTACGGGTGTCGTGCAGGATTTGCCCTATCTGAAACGGCAGGATGAAATAGGCGATCTGGCGCGTTCCGTATCAAGGCTCTGGCAATATTTCCGAATGCGCCTGAATTATCTGAACATCGTAAAAGTAAAACTGGAGAACTACCTTGCCATCCAGAAAGCCATTCACAAAAGTTTGACTTTTGAGGAAGCGTCCAAACACATCCTGCGGCTGCTGCGAGTCAGTTGCAAGGCGGATACGGCGCGTTTTTTCATCTACATGGGCGGACAGACGCGATTGTTTGCCATTTCCGGCAAGGCAGGCGAGTTTCATATCCGCAAAGTGGCGTTGGCGCCGGAGTTTGAGGGACACGAAATTCTTGCCAGTGCGCTTGAAGGCAAGCATTATCTGCTTATGAAGCCCTATGCAATGCGCGCGCTTGGCCTTGAATTTGTCGCGCCAAAAGCCTGGTCGGTCTGTATTTTGCCGATTCGGGCTGAAGACCAGCTACGCGCCTTTATTATTTTGGAGGCGAGCGATTCCCGGCAAGTCATCCTGCATGATGACTCCGCGCTGAATTTCATTGCCGAGCGATTATCAGGCTTTTTTGTCCGGTATACGCCTGCCCTGGAAGCTGAAATGCTGCAACAAATTGTCGGAACAGAAGTAACATCCAGGGAAGGCAATGCGACTTCGATTTGGACATCCCCTGAAGTGTCCCCGCCTGTCCCCGAGCCAAGAAAGGATAACCGGGTAGACGCGCAATATTTCATGAATGCGGCGCGGCTGATTCCCGGTCTGGAGGTTGACAGTGCGCTTTCCATGTTGGGCGATAACTCGCAACTGTACATGGGAATGCTGTCCCTTTCCGCGCGCGAGCTTTCCATTGCCATGGATCAAATGCGCGAATTTCTCGCTTCGGGCGACATTAATGCCTTCGCCATTGAAGCGCATGGCAGCAAGGGGGTGTTGAATACCATCGGCGCGCCTTACTTGGGTGAAAAGGCTAGTCGCCTGGAAATAGCAGCCAATGAAGGCGATCTCGAAGGTTGTCGCCTGTCTTATCCTGATTTTGAAAAGGAGCTTGCCGACTTTGTCGACACGCTCCATGCAACGCTGCCAAAGAGTGAGGAGTCGGTCTTTGGCAGGCGAAGCGTCGCGGAATTGATTGCCGATCTTGAAGCTGTCCGCGCCGCGCTGGAAGGCCACAAAATGGCTGTGGCGATCGAACGTATGCGAAACACCATGCGATTTTCCTACATAACGCGGAAGTTGAATGAGGCGGCGATTGCCGAAAAGCTGGAAATTATTTCGGCCTATCTGGACAACATCAAGTATGAGGAGGCTAATAAGGTCGTGCAGGAATTGCTTCTGCTCATTAGCAAGGAAGAGGGGAGGGCGGAATGAAAAAACTGAAAAATACCATCTGGCAGAAGCTCCTCTTTTTTGTCGCTGTTCCCTGTCTGGCAGTATTGGGGCTGATTTTGTTTTGCATCGTTTATTCTGTCTATGAAAGCAAGGTAAATCTGGCAAATCAGTTGCTGGTGAACAAAACCAGCTTTAATTCAGAACGCCTGAAGTTTACTCTTGACAGTATCCGCCTGACTTTGGAGAGCGGGGCGGAACTCTTGTCCCGGATTGACACAACCAGGCCGGACGCGCGCGAGCAGGCTGAACGTATCATTCGGCAAACGCTCAGGAACCGGAATATATACAACGTCCGGCTGGTCTATGAGGCAGACGCCTTTGACGGTAAAGATTCCGATGATCGTTACGGTTATCCGGGCGCGCCGAGCGGGCGTTTTATCAGATCCTATATCAACGATGACGGAACGATTCTGGTCGCGCCGCATATGGATGAGGATACCATTGACGATCCGCAGGAATCTCCCTGGTACACTGACACGATCAAGAGTAAAAAACCGCATATCAGCATTGATGAAACGATAGTCTACGATCACAATGATGAAAAGACAAGTGTTTATTCTATAAGCATTCCCTTGTTCCGTGATGGCTTAGTGATTGGTTGCCTGGGCGCAAATGGCAGCGTTGACGAACTCTTCGGTGGGCTTGACGAAAAAACTTCTTCTTCGATCTTTTCGGAATCCTTGCACAATACGGGTACGCTGGATGGTAAAAACATTGGCAGATTCATTGATGCGCTTGAGTTTGCCGATTCGGTTCCCGTTGAAAATGCCTTGCGTGACAAAAAGGCCGGGTTTTTCCGCAATGCGCGCTTTGATGGCGGCAGCGCCATGGTTTCTTTAGCAATGATTCAGCTTGAGCCGTTTGGTGAATTGACCTGGGTTGTAACGGCGCTTCCGCGCTCTTCAATTTACGCATCCATGTATTTGGTGATTGCGGTGGCAATAATGGCGATGCTGTTTTTCTCCATTCTGCTTTTGTTGTCATTGCGATATGTTGCGCTGATCATTTCCAAACCGATACGCGCGATGAGCGGCATTGCCGAAGATTTAAACTCGGAAGGCCAGAAACCCATGATGTTGCCGGAGCATGACTTTGGCCGGTTTGCAATCTCTTTCCAGCAAATGATGACCGTGTTTCACACCCGCATTGATAAAACAAACTGGCAACAGGAAATGCTTGATTTTTATTTGTTTCTGGAAAGCGCGCTTTTCCCCGGCGCTGATTTATCTGATTTTTTCCGTAATGCCGCAGAGCGTTTTGTCAGCGTCTATCAGGCAACAGGCGCTACCTTGCGTATATATGGCGCGGGAGATAGAGAGACTGTGAGTCGCCCCAACCTGAAGGTTGGGACTTCCTCGCCACAGATGAGGGAGCCTCAATGCTCCACACAAAACAACTGTCTCGCTCACCCCGCCATAAATGGCGAGGCTTCTTCGAGACACGTGGTCATCCATTATGATCCGGTTCTTGGTTTCGGAACGGGCAATGAGGATTTGGA
This sequence comes from Betaproteobacteria bacterium, assembly GCA_009777245.1. Taxonomy (GTDB): domain Bacteria; phylum Pseudomonadota; class Gammaproteobacteria; order Burkholderiales; family Rhodocyclaceae; genus Azovibrio. Next base: position 54,300 of record WRMF01000007.1, on the reverse strand, counting down.
TAACTGGCAAACCGCCTTACGCGCGTCGTTACAGAGCGCCGACAGAACCGGCATGGTTTGGCGCGACATTAAAGGGAACTCCGAAGAGAACATGACTGTTTGCGCCTTCCCGCTGCGTGTGGCGACAGGAGAACTTGCAGGCGGCATCTTCCTCTCTTTTGACACGCCGCTGTCGGAGGAAGCTGAGCTTCATGCTGTTTTCATGGCAGAGCAAATCGCGCACCTCCTTGCGGATCAGGAAATGAGTCTGGGGTGAGAAAAACATGAAACACTTGTTCATCATCAATCCTGTCGCTGAAGGAGTCGTCAATTACCTGTCTGACATTCGCGCGGAAATTGAAAGCTGTTTTGTCCATTATCCCTGGCTTTCTTACGACATTCACGTTACCCGTTGGCAGCGCGATGCTGTTGGGTTCATCAGGCGCTATTGCCAGAATGAGCCTGGTCTGGTTCGTATTTATGCGGTCGGAGGGAACGGCATACTCTACGAGGTTGTCAATGGCGCAATGGGTCTGCCGAATGTGCAGGTTGCCTGCTACTCAAGGGAAGGGGGTCATACATTCATTCATTCATTGGGCCAAAACGCAGCTTCTCCGCTTGATTCTGTAAGCGACCTTGTGTTTGCGGAAACCAGGCAGGTTGACCTGATTCGCTGCGATGCCAATTATGGGCTGTCCTTTTCCATGTTCGGCATGGAGGCAATGGCGGATATTCAGGGTAAAGAGTGGTTTTCCAGGTACAGGGTAATCTCGTCGGACACCTGCTATTTCTGGGCGGTTATGTACAATATGTTCCGTTCGGATACGGAACAGAATTACCGGATTTTGCTGGATGATGTGATTGCTCTGGAAGGAAATTTTCTGGGCGCTTTGGTTGCCAATCAGCCTTGTCATGGCAGAACTTTTCGCCCGGGCACAGATGCGCTCCCGGACGATGGAGAGCTTGATCTCTATCTCTGGAACAAGGCTCCCAGAGTCGGGGCGCTTAAAATCGTGAATGATTACATGCGCGGGCAATACCATGCCTGGCCGGAATATATCCAGCATTATCGTTTTCGGAAGATGACTATTAAATCCGACGACCTGATAGCCATTTCCATGGACGGCGAATTATTTTATCAGACGGAAGCGGAGTTTGAGATAATGCCCGGCGCGCTGGATTTTGCCTGCCCGACAGTTGCTGAGGAAGCAGAATCTGTGCGCGACGCCGATTCTGCCACAAGGACAGGAGCAAGAAACGCATGAAACAAGAAGCTACGCGCTACGCTTTTGACTTGAAGCAAGAACAGTTGTTTGACCGTTCACGGCAACGTTTTGCAGTCATTCTGGTTGCGATTTACGCGCTCTTCATGACGATAAGCCAGATGGAACTCTGGCAACTCGTTTCCGGTCTGATTGCGGTGGCGCTACTGCGCACCACATGGATTTACTTCCCGGTTTCTACCCAGGCATGGTTGAATCCGTTTTTAGTCGTGCTTATTTATGCTTTCATGATGTTTGAAAGCAAGGATTATGCCGTTTATGCGTTGGTTCCCATTGGCGCGGCTTTTATTAATTTTACCTATCTTGACAAAAAGAGTTTCTGGATTTTTCTCTCATTGGTTAATCTGTTGCTATTGGTCATGTTGGCGATGATAGCGCGACAATCGCCTGATAGTGACGGTCTCCAGTATTTTTCCTGGTTGCTTATTTTTGATGTTTTCTGCCTGCTTCTTTATGGATCGCTCATCGTCATTCAAAAGCGGATTTTTATTCTGGAGAAAAACAGCCAGACTTTTGAAGCCATCATGAATACTACGCCTAACTATACTTTGATTAGCGACAGCAAGGCTGCCTCAAGTTATATCAGCGCATCGCTTGCCAGCTGGCTGGGAATTCCACGCCGTCTCCACAGGCAGTCAAGGCCTGTGCTTGACCTTTTTCCGGACGATGATCTGAAAAGGGTATTTCAGGAAATCATGGAGCAAAGCGGTTTTGTGGAACAGGAGTTTTCCGCGATCGTGCAGGGGAAAAAACACTGGTTTTCGCTTCGTTCCTCGCCCATGGCGGAAGAGAGCATTGCCCGCTCCTTTGAATGGATAGACATCAGCCCGATCATGAAAGCCAAGGAAGAAGCGGAACGGGCGACCATGGCAAAAAGCCAGTTCCTGGCTTTGGTCAGCCACGAGATTCGCACTCCAATGAATGCCATCATCGGAATGACAGAATTGATGCTTGCCAACCCGCTTGATCCCGCTCAGACCGCGCGCGCGATAACTGTCCGCAATTCCGCCATGGCGCTCCTTGGCATTATCAACGACATTCTGGATTTTTCCAAAATTGAGGCGCGGAAGATGGAAATTGACTGCCGACCTTTCGATTTTGCCTCATTTATCTACGACACAGTTACCATGATCGGGATGCGAACCGGCAATTCCAAGGTGGCATTGACTGTCGTTGTTTCACCCGTCATTCCGTTTACCCTGATTGGCGACGCTCTCCGTATTCGGCAGACTCTTACCAACATCCTGAACAATGCGGTCAAATATACGCGGGAGGGTAATATCAACCTTAGGGTCTGGAGCGAGGAGGCCGCGCCGGATAAAAAAGTTGTCGGACAATCAATGTCTGATGATGATCAGGAAATCAGGACGCTGAAACTTTGTTTCTCGGTGCGCGATACCGGGGTTGGTATCCGCGAAGCGGATATGGGCAAACTTTTCAGCGACTTTCAGCGATTGGATACCCAAAGGAACCGGAATGTGTTGGGAACAGGCCTCGGCCTTGCAATTACCCGTCGGCTGGTTGAAATGATGGGCGGAGAGATTGGCGCGCAAAGTATTTATGGCAAAGGCTCTACTTTCTCATGGCATATCTTCTGCGGATATAAGGAGGAAGACAATGCAATTGTCCCTGTCGCTCGCGTTGAGAAACCGGAGCAAATCACCCACATTCTCTGTTACGAGCCGCTGACTTGCAACGCGGAGGCGCTGGCTGAAATGCTGACTTCCCTGGAGTTGCCCCATACCATGATAAAGACTCATGAAGAGGCGATAAACGCCTTTGCAAAAAGCGACTACAGCCATGCCATCATTGATCTTGCGTTGGCCAAAAGCGCGGCTCGAATCATTCCGGCATACGTAAAAACAATCGTTCTGTTGTGGAGCGGCGATAAGAACAACAGCGGCATCGGCGAAACGTTGGAAAGACCGCTCATCATCACAAGTCTGGTCAGCCTTTTGAATGATCGTCCCAGGCACGAGCCGAGCATCATCCGGGATCAGGGCGCAAAGGACAAGGCATTCAAGACTCTTAATGCGCGGGTATTGGTTATTGATGACAATCAGATCAATCTGGTGGTGGCAGCCGGATTGTTGGAGCAGTACGGCATAGAGGTCGAACAGGCCGACGGAGGACGGGCAGGCATTGAAATGGCGAGCGCCAAGGAATACGACATCATCTTCATGGATCACATGATGCCGGAAATTGACGGCCTGAAAGCCACTAAAGCCATCCGCGCCCTGGGCGGCAGGCACAAGTATTCCATCATTGTCGCGCTGACTGCCAATGCCGTTATTGACGCGCGCGCGGCTTTCATCGAGGCAGGGATGAACGATTTTCTCTCCAAGCCCATTATCATCTCTCACTTGCAGGATGTGCTGCTCAAATATCTGCCGCCGGAAAAAATCCTGCGGGATGATGCCGCTTAGAGCGTTCCGCTATCCCAATTGAATCGGAAGAGGGGAGTAGGGGCGGCCAGCCGGTCGTCCCTGCGCCGCCCCCTATTCCTGCCCGCGAGTAGGGGTTAAAAAATTTTAACCCCTACAGCGGCGTGGTTAGCTCCCTTATAGTCGCGTTATTTGCGGAAAACACCTTGGAGTGGTTCGACAAAAAATCAATTACTTCAGCGCGTACATAAAAAGGGGGCTTTGCGCCAAGGCTGCATTGGGGTTAGCCCCCTTTCCCAAAAGGGGGGGGCGCGAAGCACCGGGGGTTTGCCGGATATATATTCATTGGATAAAGAGACAGGCAGGAGCATGAAAATCCAGGAGATGATGCCTTAAATGCCGCAAACGCATCCCCTCTCCCACTTGTGGCTACACCGCGAGTGGTAGAGGGTGGCCGTAGGCAAAGGGAGATGGTTCCGGTCTACACAAACCCCAGCGTTTCCAACGCCCGTAGAATTTCCTTCACTCTGTCGTTGTTGGGGCGGGTGAAGCGTTTTGCCACAGTCTCCGGCGTGATGGCTATGGCGGTTTCCCGCAGGGTATTTATCGCGTCGCGCACGGCCTGGGTTTGTTCCAGCTGATCGGAAGGCCAGGCAGACTTGGGCGCGGTCTTGGCGCCTTTTTTGCCCCTGGCGGCAGGTTCCGGCCGGGAATCCAGGGCAAGCGCATCCTGAACCATTTTGCTGCGCTCCGCCCTGGATTTGCTCTGGTATTCCGGACGCAGCCAGCGGATTTGTCCGTTCTTTTCTTCTTCCGCGCGCTCGGCGTTCAGGGCGACAAGGCGGGAGAGGATTTCTTCGTCTGTGAGATTGGCAGACCAGCCGTAAGCATCGAATACGGCGGCATCCAGTTCATCATGCAAATTACGCAACACAGACACAAGTCCTTGTTCATGGATGTTTCTTTCCCGATCCGTAAGCATCCGGCTCTGACGCAAGGCTTCCAGCACGTTATACATATCGGTCATCGTGAGGTCAGGATGAAGGCTCTGCCGTTTCTTCCGGTGAGCATCCAGTTGTTCGCCCAAATCGCGGATGCGGGCTTGTTGTTCGGGGTTGGCATCGGGGAATGGGTAAGTATCAAAGCAACGGGATTTGGTGTATACCCGACCAGGCCCTAATGTGCCTCCTGCTGCCATCGCCCAACGCACATGAATGTTGCTGGACAACACTCCAAGATGGTAGGCATCTGCGCTAGCTATGTTCACCAGTCTATTATCCGGCAACACCTCAGCAGGCAAAAATAAAAAAAATCTGTGCTTGGCAGTTTCAATTGTGGAAATATAACGAGGCAAACCTGCCAGAGCCGGACGAAATTCTTTCCGTGGTTCTCCAAATACCCACCAATTCTCGCGGTAGCTGTTCCTGTTATTAGCGTCCCGTTCTGGCTTTACTCGCGTATATACCCACTGGTAAACCTCCGGGTATTTATGGCGTACTTCTTTCGCCGTAAGCCCGAACAAGTCAATAACCATTACGCCGCGCAGACCATTAGCTATGTCCCGTCCGTTTCTGTAGAGTCGGATATGCCGCTCCAATCCTGAAATATGCCCCAATCCCAGAGAAGCCGCCTGCATCGGGGTAACAATGAAACCTGAACCATGTAGTTTTACCCCCGGGCAGCAGAGTTCATCATTAGCTGCCAATGATTCAGCTTTTGTCACATCGGTTCCCTGGCGCAAATTCGCGTGGATGACGCCATTTTGCTCAGTCATGGTTACAGCTATTTCCTTGTCGCCTGTCTCGCGTTCTTCCACAACAGTGGCGAGCACGCCTTCGCCTTTGCCCTTCTCCCCGACAGTCATGGCAATACGCACCGCCGCGCTGTCAGAGGCTTCCACCCAGGGATGATCCGACACGGCAAAGACGAGGCGCAGCGGTTTTTTGTCTCCCAGATGCAGGGAAACCACGCGGCGGTTAAAGACATGGGTAATGCTGTTGGTAGTGATGAAGCCAAAGCGTTTGACCTTGCCCGCGCGTACCAAATCCGCAGCCTTGTGCCACCAGTACATGACAAAATCGCAGGATTCAGGAAGTCGCGCGTAAGTCTTCGTCAGCGCGTCAAACATGCCATGTCCCAAAACGCTGCGCTTCATCCAACCGCCAATAAACGGCGGATTGCCCACAATAAAATCAGCTTCCGGCCATTCTGCCGCCTTCACGCCCTCATAGACTTCATCCACGACAACGGCCTTTTCATCCGGCATTTGCCGTCCGGTTGCGGGATCGGTCTTGTAAGTCTCGCCATCCCAGCGGGTTATCGGCTTGCCGTCCTCATCCGTGGCGTATTTCCAGCCTTTATAGGCAATCAGCGCGTCCTTGTGCTGGATGTTGTCGAATTGCCGAATTACCGGCTCTGGCGGGTTCACATTGCCGCACGTCCTGAAATGCCATTGCAAAAAACCGATCCACAACACCATTTCCGCAATATGCGCGGCGCGGGGGTTGATTTCCAACCCCAGAAACTGGTGCGGGTCAATCTGCAACAGGCTTGCCTGCCGCTCGCCGTAGCTTGCGAGAGCTTGCAGCACTTCGCCTTCGAGCCGCTTCATGTGCTCCATCGTGACATAGAGGAAATTGCCGGAGCCGCAGGCCGGGTCAAGAACTCGAATGCCGCGTAGCCGTTCGTGAAATCCGGCAACGGTCTTGCACGCTTCCTTTTCCTTGCCCTGATTGAACAAGACGCTTGCCGTGGTCTGCACATCATCCCATTCCTTCCGTAATGGCTGCATGACCGTGGGGATGACCAGACGTTCCACATAGGCGCGAGGCGTGTAATGCGCCCCCAGCTTGTGCCGCTCTTTCGGATTCAGTGCGTGTTCCAGCAATGTCCCGAAAATGGCCGGCTCCACTTCCCGCCAGTCGGCTTTCGCGGCTTCAAGGAGAATGCCCAGATGCTCACGCTCCAGCGGCAATACTTCCGGGTCGTAAAAAATGTGACCGTTGAAGCGCAGCAGTTGTTTGTCCAGAAGCACGGAAAACTCGCCCTTGTTCATGGCATTCCATAAATCATTTAAGTAATGCTTGTATCCGCCCGGTTGCAAAATGGATTTCTGGATAATATCCGTAAAGCTGCCTGCCGGAATAAGGCTCATATCCTCGGCAAACATCGAAAAAATACAACGCATGAGAAATTGCGAGACCTGCTCCGGCTCATGCCCGTCCTTTTCCAGCAAACGCGCAAGCAGCGCCAAATGGTCGGCTATTTCCTCGGTTACTTTGGCCGACCGTCTGGACGGGTCAAGGGAAAGCGGGTCTTTCCAGATAGCCTGAAACAAAGCGCGAACTTCCGGCCTTGCCAAATCATCCAGCATGACGCGGTAAGTCCTGGTATCGGGAAAATGCAGGTACAGGCCGCCGGTGCAGGTAAATTCCGTGTAGAGGTCAAAGCAGTAGCCCACATCTGTGACGATGAGAAAGGGCGGGCGACCTTCAGAGGCAGGCAGGCTGCGGATGTAGTTTTCCGCCTGCCGCTTGGCGCGCTGCATGGAATCCTCCCACTGGCGCGTTCCCCGCTTGACTGCGCTTGACGCGGTCATCCCCCCGGATAGCAGGGACGAAAAACTTTTCGCCCCTACGGCGTCCTGCCCTTGTTTGGACTCCAGCACAAAACGACCCTTGTAATACAGATCGAGCTTTTTGAGTTCTTTCGTGCCGTCGCCGCGTGTGACATAAACCTTGCGCTCAAAGACATAGGCGTTCTTTTCATTGACAGGATCGGCGGGGTCTGGCTGCTGCAAATCCAGAACATCGCACAATTCCTTGAGGAATGACTGCGAGTTTGCCTGCTCTGAACCGCCGGAAACCTTCCAGCGTCCAATGAAATCGGTAATGCCGCTCATGTTGTCCTTTGCCTGTGAAAATAAACCGCATACTCCATGAAGAAATAACAGGATAGCAAATTTTCAGACATTCGCGTTCGCGGCGTTCGCAGCACGCAATGCAATGATTTTCGCATTTCATCATGAATGCTTTTCGGGCGGATAGATGATCATGGCAGCGATTCAGCCATTCTGGATAGCTTGGGGTGTACGCCTCTAAATCAACATGTCGGCAAGCGGGCTGCTGGCGGAGAGATAGGGCGCGACAATCTCCGTTGCCAGAGCCAATACCAGGCGGTTGCGCGCCAGCGCGGTTTCGCGGGTGACGCGGCGCACTTTCGGCAGGCAGGCGGTAATGACCAGCATCCTGCCATCCGCCAGTGGTTCGCGCTCTTCGGCGGTTGGTCGGTAGTCGCTCATGCTCCGCGCCAGCGCCTTGACCACGCGCCCGTTGCGGCGTAGCGTCGAGCGCAACACCTGTTGTTCCAGCGGCGAGTGAAAACCGCTGATGATGACGCGGTTGGCTTCTACCCATTCCGGTATGCGGTCGAGAATTTCGAGCAGGACATGACCGGGGCATTCGCGTGAAGCGACGAAACCAAGCAAGTGTGTTTCAAGTAAATCCGCATTGCCGACGCCGACGATTCGCTCGGCAATTTCAGGCTCTATCCGCCGGGCGCATTGAGGCGGCAAGGCGATGGGCAAGGGTTTCATGCTTCGTCGTCTCCATTATCTTCAAAGTCAGTCTTAACCGTTTGCCTGTAGAGTAATTCGATGTCATCCCATACATGAGTCATACCAAAAGCCTGTGCATAGATGTGGTCTGCCTGGTCGGTGATGTGGCGACATTTGGACAGGTTGTAGTTGCCTACGCGCTTGCCTGCGTTGAGCTTGTATTGTACGGCTTTTTCCACTGCCGTTTTTAACGCGGGAGTCAGCTTTTTAAGTTGCTGCTTATGCTCTGCCGACAACTTGACCGGATGCAACGGTAATTCGTTGAAAGTCCATTTGGTAACGTGAAAGTCGTCGCCAATAGCAAGCCAGAAGATAAACTGGAGTTTGCCGTTGAGCAGGTGGAATAGCAATTCGCGCTCTTCGGTACTAGTAAAGCTGATATCATCATATTGCGTTTGCGGCACACGCTTGCCGCGTGCATCGAAGCACGGCGCTTCTTCGTGCGTAAAGGACAGCCAGTTGTAGGCAGTCTTCTTGAAATGCAGGCGGTGCGGCGTGACGCTGCGACTCAAGCAGCACTTAACCGTATGGCGGTTGCTAGGCGCTAGTAGCTGTTCAAAAGTAGAAATTAGCGCTTGTGTGTTGAGTTTGGGGATACGGCGCTTCCACCGTTCTGGAGTGAAGCTGGCGTAAGACAACGTGGCAAAGAGATAAGGGCGTGCCACTTCAAACCAGCGGTGCAGGCGCGATGTGTATTGCTGGCTTGGTGTGTTGCCGCTGCCGATTTTGCCGATGTGAATGGTATTGCGCACGCGTACATCAGCGGCAAACAGCGCGGCTGGAATGCGCGCGAAATGCGAGAACCAGTTGGCGCTATATTGCGTATAGATCAGCTTGCGCAGCACATCGAAATCACTACTGAACGACAGGCTGAGCGGAACGATCATGCCGGTGCGAGCTTTGGAGTTAGCAATGGCGATAACGCGCTCTTGACACCAAGCGTAGATGTCCGCGCAGTTTGCCGTGGCATAGCCTTGTACTGTGTAGCCTGTAACTCTGCTTCTGGCGACATACGGCGGATTTCCAATCACCACATCAAAGCCGCCCTTACTCATAACACCGTAGAACTCTGCGAACCAATGAAAAGGCTGATGGCTTTTGCGCCAGGCATCAAAGGTTTTCTTTTTCTCCGGGTCAATGCCGTAGTCGTTGGCAAGATAGCGATCAAGTTCCTCGCTCAAACCTTTGAGCTTGTCGCGCAAATTACGTTTGTCCTGCGCCGTAACCTTGCCGCCATAAACAATCTGCTGCTCACGGAAACGGTCGAAATATTCGGAAAGGTCGGCAATGTCGGCTCTGATGCGGTCTTTGTGGGCTTGATTGCTGGCCAGATCGCCCGATGCGTCAAACTGCGCTTTGGTAGCGTAACCCACCAGAGTATTGCCTGCGCGGATGTTGAAGTCAATATCAGGCAATGGCTCCAGATCACGCCCCGCATCCACCTGGGACACCAGCTTCAAAAACAGGCGCAGCTTGCAGATTTCCACCGCCTCGGGCATGATGTCCACGCCGAACAGATTGTGCAGGATGATATTTTTGAGAATGTAATAGCGGCGCGAAGGGTGTTCCTTCACTTCGTCCAACAGCTTGACGAAATCAGCTTCCCCGGCTCTGCCGAGCTTTTTTGCGTCCTCGACAAAATCTTCCATGCGATCCAGGCAGGCTTCGTAGAGCGGCTCCAGAATGTTGAGCGCGGCGAACAAAAACGCCCCGGAACCGCAAGTGGGATCGAGAATGGCAATGCCGTAGCGGAATTTTCCGTTGGACTTTTCCGGCACACGCCCGGCAATGGCCTGCCAGACAGCGCGTAGCAGAACAGGACTGGTGCAGGTATCAATCACATCCTGCATAAATTGGCTGATGTCCAGATTCAGGGTAATAAGATCGTCGGCGCTTTTTACTTTGCCGTTGGTCAGCTTTTCTCGAATATCCAGACAACGCTGGCGGCGATCCGCATATTCCCGCCAGGTTTCGGTAGGCAGCGTGCCGCGCTCGCCGGTAGCGGTATGGAACACGGCTTCGCCCAAATTGTAACGACGCTCAAACATCCGCGCCCTGGGGTCTTTCATGCAGGTCTGCACAAAATCCGGCAAGGCCGCTTCCGGCACAATTTTGCCATTCGCATCAATGACGCCGGTTTTCATAGCCGGATATATGTAGCTATCAGGGTCGTCCCTTAGCAGATTCCATACAGATGTCTCGCCTTCAAATGCCACCTTGCAACGTTTTTGCGCCTGCTCCAGCAAGTGAGGAACCACCGTGTTCCTGCTGATGTATCCGGTAATGTCTTCCTTGGTGTAGTACGCCCCCATCTGCTTCTGGTTGATGAACTTCTCAAATATATAGCCGAGCACGTCAGGGTTGATCTCGCGTCCAGAGGCCAGCGGACGGTCGTCCAGATGCCATTCCCATTTACCGAAAAATTTAAACAGCTGCTCGAAAGCCTCGTCGGGAATGTCTATATCGGGGTTAGCTTCTTCAAGTTCATGCAGAGAAAAAAGCCCCCCGTTCAGGTACGGCACATCGCCAATTAAACCATTCAACTCCTGATCGCGGTCGCCCCTGGGCTGCCCAAATCCCTCATGGAATAAACGGTACAGGAACAGGCGGTAGAAGCTGTGGAATCTGCCTTTGCCGACAGTATCCCGAACCTCTGCCATGCGATTGACTAGATAGTTGTCGTCGCCATCAAGAAAGCCCTTTTTCTGGATGAAATAGACAAACATAAGGCGATTCAACATCAGCGAGGCATACCAGTCCCTGTCGCTGACAACGCTCAATCCCTCGATAAATTCAGCAAAGTCTTTGTGCTGATCCTTGAATTTGTCATAAAAACTCCTGGTAACTCGATCACGATCAAAGGCTCTGCCCATACCTGTGATTACATCGTTAAGCGTAATGGCCTCTTCTTCTTCGATCTTCCAAACGATTTGCATGAGCTTTTGCCGCAGCGATTCACCCGTTTGCCCCTTGCGCCAGGTGTGGGTACGGGCGCGCATCGGTTGCCCCGGCGCACGCAAGACCCACAACCACGTCAACATGGTTTTGTCCGTGTCGGCGAATATCAGCAGATGCTCATAAGCGATCCTGGCGGCTTCTTTTTCTATTTGCAGCAATACAGAACGCTCCGGAATCCGGCCTCGCCTATCCGGCGAACAAAGGAACACCTGAACACCGCGCTTGTGCGCTATCTGGACAAGCTTGAAAGTCTCGCCATTTACCTTGACTTCTGACAGTTGCTTCAAGGCAGGGCTATCCCAGCCAAGCTCGTTGAAAAGCTGCTCCAGCGCGAATTGGTCAAGCAGTTGCTGAAATTGTTCGGGGTGCATAGGATTTTCTCCTGTTTCAGGCCAGCCCCAGCGAACAGATTAACTTCGGCTCGCGCTGCTGTTCCTGTTCGTCAATCAAACAAAGGCGGTCATCCTCGCGCAGCGCAAGAACGAGCCGCAGCAGGTCGTCATCGTTGATGCCCGCCTTGATCTGCCGATTGAGCGTATCAGTAGCCGACGGATAAAGAGGATAACGGTAGATTTCTTCCATCGCCTTGTCAATCAGGCGCATACGCTCTTCGGAAATGAATAGATCGCGCGTGTCGCCTTGTCTCTCGCGCCACCGTTTGATGCGCTCGTAGGTTTTGAATCGCGCGCCGGATGGACGACCAAGCGCGCCGCCGAAGGATTTTTCTTCTTCGGCGATATATTTCATGCCTTGCTGCGTGAGTTCGTGGTGGCGCTCGGTACGTGGCAATGCAGGGGTATCCGCCGCACAGGCAGCAGCTTTCAAAATGGTAAATTGCGATTGTGTGACCGGCTCGCCCGCTTCATCTATCCAGGAAAGCACATCGTTGTCCTGGGCAGTGCGCATATACACCAGCACACCCTTGGGCGACATCGGACTGTGTTCGTGCGCTTTGGTGGCAAAAACAACGTTGGGCATAGCTTCAATCCTGGTGGCAAGCGAAGGATCGGCATCCGTGGCGTTTTTCCAGATTTGATAGGCATAAGACGCCAGATCGACCTCAGTATCGTCATCGTCCAGAATGCCGTTTTTCTCCGTATAGAGATCACGAATCAATTTTTCTTCCGTGTCGTCATCAAAAAAGCTCTCGTCAGAACCTACAACTTCAGCATTCTGGATCAGGCGTTGCTTGACCCGGGCGCGCAGATTGATGAGACGCTCAACGCCATCAGCAGGAACAAAGGAATAACACAAAATGACATCAGACTGCTGACCGATACGATCCACCCGCCCCGCGCGCTGAATCAGGCGAATGATGGCCCAGGGCAAGTCATGGTTGACGATGATATGCGCGTCTTGCAGATTTTGCCCTTCGGAGAGCACATCAGTAGCAATAAGCACTCGTAATTCGTCGGTCTTTTTTATTTCTTCGCGCTTGCCGCTCGATGCAGGCGAAAAACGCCAGGCCAGTTGGGTAGGGTCAACGCTATGGCCGGTGACCTCTCCTACCTGCTTGACACCACGCGCGGCTAGCTGTGCGCCTAAATAACGGGCGGTATCCGCAAACTGGGTAAAAACGAGGAGTTTTTCCCTTGGGTGTTTTTTCTGGATAAGCTCGATCAAGGCAGCAAGCTTGTTGTCCGCATCCGGCGACCATTCACCGCAGGCGCGCAGCACGTCCAGCAAGGCTGTTGCGTCGGCAAGCAAGTCATTGGCCAGAGCATTGACAAAAAGCGAGCCAGGCAGCCATTTGAAGCGGGTTTTCAACGCGCCTCTGTACTTGGCATACGCCTTTGCGGCTTGCGCTCGATAGTCTGTCTCACTTCGCAGCCCGTTACTGATGGTGGTATCGGCCTCCTCATCGCCTTCATCATCGGCAAGCGCTCCGTCCTGGTCTTCGTCGTAATGGCGCGGGTCCAGCAATTCCGAGCCTTGCGCGCCAAGCGGAATATCAAGACCGTTTTCCAAAGCATGCAATACGATGAAATTACGCAGAATATGGCGCTCAATGGACAGGATAAACGCCGGTCCCGCGCTCTCCAGCCGCTTGAAGAGATTGGTGCGGCAAAAGCCCTTCAGGCGCATACCGGCACGCGAGAGTCCCTCAATTATTTTGGCCTGACCAGGTGTTGGCGGAGCCTTCGGCTTGGGAGCAATGTAATTGCCAAGTCCATAACGCGGCAAAATCAGCTCATTGATCGCATTGACCACATGATCGCTATAGAACCGCGCATAAGGGTCAGACAGATTCGTATCGTCAATCTCAAAGCTCAGGTTTTTGGGCAGACGCTTCGGAAAATAGGACTTGCGCCCATCCGAAAACAACAGATATTTACCGCGCTCGTCTTCGCTGGAATAGTGTTGCATGATGAAGCCGCGCGTGCGACGCACCATATACAAACGCATAAGATCGCGCCAATCATCGGTAAATTCGCTCTTTTCAAACGCCGCCAGCGACCGCACGCCGCATTGGTGACGACGAATAAATTCATGTTCTCCCCCCAACTCGGCAAGCAGTTTTTCCGGGCGAATGCCTATGTCGGTATCTGCATTCAGGAACAATGCAAGTTGCGCCGAAAGATCAAGGTGAGTCTTGTTGTAGGGCGTGGCTGAAAGCAGAATGGTCAGACTTTCATTGCGCTCGATATACTCACGGATCACTTTCCAGCGTTTGCCCTCCTTATTGCGCAGATTGTGCGATTCGTCAATCAAGACCAGTCGGTAGCGCGGCATTTTCTCCGGCAACTCATTGATGACCCTTGACAGTGACAGTACCTTGGCGCGCAGGCGATAACGATATACATAGTCTTCCCACATCGGAACCAGGTTCCTGGGGCAGATAATGAGTGTTTCAGTGTTGTAATCATCCTCGAATATCTTTGCCAGCGCAGTAGCCATCATTGATTTGCCCAAACCAACCACATCCCCGATCAGTACGCCCCCACGTTTGTTCAGGTGGTGCGCGGCAATCTTGACCGCCGCGACCTGAAAATCGAAAAGCGAGTCCCCAAATACCGAAGGAATACGAAACTCCGAGAGACCAGCCCTCGCTTCCTGCGCCAAGTGATAGGCCATCTTGAGATAGACATGATACGGCAGCACAAGACGATCTCCCGCCCAACTCTCATCAATGATTTCAGCGAGTTCCTGCGAGATGTCAAGACACAAGCGGGGATTCTCATTCCAGCGTTCTTCAAACCAATCCACCAACTTGTTGCAGGCGTCATGTTCAAGCACATCAACATTCAGTTCGCCCTGTTTGACTAGACCGGCAAGCGTCAGGTTTGAACTGCCCAGAAAGCCAGTCACCGGATTATTGGCATCTTGCCTATACGACAAATATAGCTTGGCATGCAATGGAGTACGCAGATAGACCTTGACGACCAACTTTCTGGCGCGAAGTTGCGCCGCAAGCTGGCGCAACACAGCCTCATCTTTATTGGTCGGAGCGCCAAAAGTCAGTTGTTGACGAAACCCCTCGGCAATGCGGCGTTTTTCCCGGTGCACTGTCTGGTTATCCAGGCTGTCGCCATTCGCACAAGTACGAAGGGCTTGCCGGAGTTCATCGTTCGGTGCAACGTGCATACCAACCAGCAATCGGCAACATTGGCCGTCGCCCCCTGCCCACTTATCAACATAATCAGAAAGGTGTCGCCAGCCGCGAAGATTGAAGTATCCAACGCAAAAATCCGCGCGCTCGGCAACCTTGAGCGTCTCTTGCAGAGCTGGCAACAAAGATGTTTTGATATTGTCGAAAATTCTCGGCATCTTCTATCCTCAATCAGTGGCTTTCAATTCAGTATATGACGATCTGTTCGCCTGCGTATCAAGGTCGGACAGTATAGACCCTTCCGGCTCCGGCAGGCGAAATAGCGGCGTGAATAGCCATGCCAGACCAATGCCAAGCGCGGTGGTCAGTCCAATCGTCCGTAACGCCGGAGTGCTGCTTGCGGCCAAGAGGCCGAATGCCGCCAATGTCAGCAACGCGGCGACGCAAATGGCGAGAAAGGCGCGGGCATCGCTCTTCTGCGCCACCAGAAACAGGCCGTAGTCAATGCCCATGCCGAACACCAGGAGGAGCGTCAGCACGTTCAAAAGCTGCAAGGGAATGCCGACATGTCCCATTATCGCCAATGTCCCCAACGTCGCCAGCAACGAAGGCATGATGACCCGCCATGTCCGGCGGCGGAAGAACGGCAACAACACCAGCGGAACCAGCAGATAGGCGGCGATCAGCACCGACGACAACAACGTTCGGTAGTGTCCCATCAACATTGAGACATCAGCGGTCTTGTCGACCCATTGAACATTGGCGCCGCTCAATGTCGCTAATTGACGCGCGGTATCCGCATCGCGCAATCCTTTCAGCAAAACGATGCTCGAATAGCGCCCATCGCGCTCGCCCTGCCATAAATAACGCAATGAAGCCGCCGCCGGACTTTCCAGCCATTCACCCGCCGTCAATGACGCTGTATGCGATACGGCGACCCAATCGGCGGAAAGTTCAAATTCTTCCGCCAGCATGGCGCGGGCATTGGTCAATTTCCGCTGCGCCTCTCGCGCCTCCTGTTGCCGTTGTTCTGAAGGCAGCCAACGGCTGATTGCGTCATATCCGCTCAATTTGCCGTCGGCAAAGAACGGCGAGAGCTTCGCCAATAACGCCTCTTCATGCCGCAACACTTCTTCTGGAGTAGCGGCGGTAATCAAAAAAAGCTGCGCCGGGCTTGGTAGTTCAAGCGCTACGGCAACATCAACCTGTTCGCGCAGCAGTTCAGGATCGGTATTTACGAGGCTACGGACATCATCATTCGTTTTCAGTTGCAGCATACCCGCGCCGATGACAATGGCTGCCAACGCGGCGACGAGCCATTGCGCGGGAGTTCCCCGCCAGCGTGGCCAATGTTGCAACATTTGCATCAAGCGTGCGGCAAGGGGCGTTGTCGGCAATGACGAAGGCAGCAAATATGGATACCACAGCATGACCGTAAGCCATGCGCCTATGATGCCGCTAACGGCAAAGCAAGCCATCTGCCGCAACCCCGGAAACGGCATAAGCAACAAACCGAGATAGGCCAGCGCAGGCGCAATCAGCACCAGAGCCAATGGCGGCAACAGACGGCGGAAACGAAGCCAACGCTCCCTTGCGCCGGAGCCGTCCAGATGTTGCGCCAGCGTCAGAACGCCGTAGTCAACGGCAACCCCGATCAGACTTGCGCCGAACACCAATGTCAGCGCGTGGATGCGGTCAAATATCAACCATGTCAACGACACTCCCGCCAATGCGCCTGCGGCAAGCGAAAGCAGGATCAGGCGCAATGCCCTGAAATTGCGAAAAATCGCCCAGACGAGCAACAAGCAACCAAGCAACGCGCCGCTACCGATCAGCGACATTTCAAAACGAGCCTGCTCCGCCGCCGCTGCCGCAAAGAGAACGACGCCCGCCCGCAGCATTTCCACATCGGGAAACCGCTCTGCCAGATCATTTCGGACAGCCTGCAAATCAGCGGCAAGGCGCGTCTGAAGATCTGACGAAAACGCGCTGTCTGTCAATTGATAAAGCAAAACCGCATAATGGCGATCCGCCTTCTGTACCATCAATATATCGCCATAGGGTCGCGCCGGACTGGCCTCTCCCAGTCGCATCATCCAGTTGCCGAAAAAGCCGAAAGGATCATCGCGCCAGTTCAAAGCGCTGCCGGTAAATAACTGATAAGCAAGCGACAAGGCGCGCTCCGCCTGCGCCTCTTGATTGGTTTCTGCAATCCAGCGCATGTCCTGCTCGGTAATGAACCCGGCGCGATATGGGAAGTACAGGTCGCGCATGGCCTCGATTTGCGCCTGGGGAGCTTGCGCTATCAGCGGCGCGTCATGCAATACTTCGCGGACTCGATGGGCGGCTCGCTCCGCTGTGGCGGCATCCGGCGCGACCAGGAGCAACGCCAACTCCCGCTCGCCGCGTTGCGTCATGGTTTTAAGCGCGGCTTCGGCATGCGGGTTTCGCTCATCAACGGGAAGCAGCGCCAGAAGGTCGGTATCTATCTGCCCGCGCCAGGGTAGAACATGCGCGAAGAGCATGGCGGCCAGCAATGCCAGAACGCAGAGCCAACCCCAGGCCAACGCGCGATGGCAGCGGGCATAGCGCAGCTCGTTACTCGAATTGGGCGAGTTCATCGGCGGTCAGCAGGGCGGCAGTAGCGATGTTGGAGAAGGAAATAACAGTAATGTCACCTGCTGCGCCGGTCAGTATCACCTTGCGGACAACATCGTCGCCTTCCAGAACCAGCGAACCTATGACGGTCTTCAAGCCAGCCTCGCGCGGCGTAAAAGACAATTGCCAGCCGGTATCGCCGACTGTTTGACCTTCGTGATCGAAGTATTCAGCCAATGCCGACATGTCACTGGCGAACAGCGAAAACAAGACGCGGCTGATGGAATTTACCGCCGGTTCCCTGTCGGCTCGCAAGGCCATCAGCACACGTTCCCCATCCTTTTGCAGGATTTCGCCCTGGGTGATTCTTGTCGTCTGCGGAAAAGGAGCCAATGCGCGCCACAATACCCCCCTTGTTTTTTCAACAACGAACGAGCCAGTCGCCACCAGCGGCTTTTTAATGCCTGCCAGTTGTCTGGTCTGGGTGAATTCGCCGCGAATTACCGCGTCAACAGTCAATCGGGATTGAACAGCGTCCAGCAAGGCCGGGTCGGCAGCCAGCGCCGGAGCGGCAAGGAGAAGCCAGAACCATGACAGCAAGAATGTTCGTTTCATTATCATATATGACCTTGCAATTTTTCGAGCAAAACATCGGGGCTGACAAAACACATTTCATTAGCCCGCATGTCGAAGGCAACCTGCACAGTATGTCCGCGCGTAAGCCGTTTTTGGCTTGCCGCGTCACGAATTTCGTAGGCGATTTTCAGCCGGTTTTCCCATTCGACAAGACTGGCGTCTATATGCAGGCGTTGTTGGTATGTCAGCGGATGCGCGTAGCGAATGAACAATTCGATCACCGGCCAGGCGTAACCGGAAGTGCGCATTTCCGGGTAATCGTAATCTATCCGCTGCAACAGCGCGACACGCGCCAGTTCAAAATAGCGGACATAGTTGCCATGCCAGCATATTTCCATAGGGTCAAGGTCATGAAACGGCACGATCAAGTCAATGCGAGCGGTAAGCGGCATTAGCTGCTCTCCTTATTGGCGGGTTCCGGCAGCGCCCAGAACTGGTAAAAATTCGACCATTGGAAAGGAGCTTTCAGGCACTCCGCTTCCAGGAGTTCGGCAAAAGCGGCGGCGTATGGCACGACAGCCGCGCTTCTGGCGCGGCGCGGCAGCAAAACCGATTCGGCAATCGGTCGCAGAATAACGACGAAGCCATCAAGGCGGCGAACGCCGAAAATGGCAAGCAGCGGGCATTGCAGCGCAGCGGCAAGCACATAGGGGCTGATCGGAAAACTTGCCTCAGCCCCCAGGAACGGAACCCGCACAGTCGCCGCAGAATCGCCCACCGGCACGCGATCACCGGCAATGACGATCAAACCGCCGGATTCGACCCGCTCTGCCAGCAGAATGGCGGTTCCGATATTAATATCAGTCACCTGAATCAGGTCAACGTCGTATTCGGAATTGCATTCTTTCAGCAGCCGGTTGAAACGGACAGCATTTTTCGTGTGCGCTAAAACCGTTATGCGCGCGTCGACATAATGCTCCCCCAGCTTGCGGCACAGGTCGGTATTGCCAAGATGCGCGGTGACAAGAACAGCCCCGCGCTTTTGTGCGAGCAATGAGTCAATGTGTTCGAGTCCGTCCAAACGATAATCTTCCGGCGGATTGACCGCGCCAACAGCCAGGAGCTTGTCAAGCGCGATTTCGGAAAACGCCAGAAAATGCCGGAAGACGTTAAGCCGCGTCGGCAGCGGCGTAGCTCCATTGCTGAAGCCGCGCAGTCGTCGCAGATAATCGCGCGACGCCTCGCGGGCAGCGCGCCTTCGCGCATAAAACCACAAGAGAACGAAGAACAGAAAAAAACGAAACGGCCAGCGCCCGAAAATACGGTAGACAGAGAGCAGAAAACGCATCCCCGCCAAACTGCCCGCTTCCTGTATTTTTGCCCAGTGCATCAGCCATGCCTCGAAAAGTGGCGGCCAAGAAGCATCGGCAGCCGCCGCAACATGCCGAAAAACAGGCGAGTGTGCATCCAACTGATCCGCGCATTGTCACGCAAAAGACGAAAATGGGATATGCCATCCTGGGGATAGGAGACGGGAACCGGCAGGTTCTGAATCGGCACGCCAGCCCAATCCAGCCGCACCAGAATTTCGGTGTCGAACTCCATCCGGCTAATGGACGGCATCGTATCGAGAACCGGCAGCGTGGCGGCAAGCGGATAAATTCGCAACCCGCACATCGAATCACGGATACGCCTTGACAATGTATTGATCCAGACCCAGATGTGCGTCGCATAACGGCCAAACAGACGGGAAGTCGGCACATCCGCGTCATACTGCGGGAAGCCGACAATAACCGCCTGCGGAGTTTCAAGCATCGCTTCAAGGAACATCGGCAATACTGCTGCGTCATGCTGACCGTCGGCGTCCAGTTGCAAGGCGTGGCTATATCCTATTTTGTGCGCTTCGCGCAGACCCATGATGACCGCGCTACCCTTGCCGCTGTTCTTATGCAGCCGCAGTAATGAGGTTGTCGGAGCCGTAGCCAGAGTATCAAGCGCAGCCGCGCATTCCGCGTCGGAGCCGTCGTCAATAAGAATTACCGGCAGCATGAGATCGCGCAACGCCTGCGCCACAGCGCCAACCTTGGCGGCATGGTTATACACCGGCACGAGCGCGACGGGCTTCATGAGGCGGCATGGGCAAACAAGGCTTGCCCTTGTGAATGTGCGCCATGCTTTGACGCATAGGCAAAACGCACTTCGTTTTTCTCAGGGGAAAAGCGAAGCGTAAGCGACACCTCGTCATCAGGGCGGAGAATGCGCTGGAACTTCAACTGGCGGAAACCGGAGAAACGCCCCGCAATGGGAAAATACCGTTCCGCCAGTCTTAATGCCCAGTCGGCCTGGGTGACGCCGGGAAGAATCGCTATTTGCGGGAAATGACCGGCAAACGCCTGCGTACAATCGCGTAGCGTCAGGGTAAGCTCCATTTCATGCGCCGCCCGCGAAGCGACGACAAACGGCGGCAGAGCTTGCCGTTCAAAGAGTTGCATGATGGAAGCGGTAGTGATTTTGCCCATTGCGTTGTAAGGCAGAGCCGACAGATAACGCCAGCGGCGCGGCAATGCAATGCGGTCGAAAGATGCCGACAGGAGTCGCCGCATCCGGCGATCAAAACGCATTTTGCCAAGCGCCTGTAATTTTGCATGTCCCTCTTCGCTCAATACCACAGCGGCGACAATCTCGTCGCGCTCGCGATAAAACGGCGCGGCGCGCGCCTCCGCCACTTCCGGCAACTCAAGCAGCGCCGATTCAAGCGCATCCAGAGACACCCGCCGCCCTTCGATCTTGGCGACGCGGTCGGCGCGTCCGGTCAACCGCCAGCCATCGCCATCACGCGCGGCGGTATCCTGGGTGTGGAACCAGTCATCATTGGGCAAAAGCGGCGAGCGTATTTTGAGGCAGCCATCCTCATTGATTGATAGCGCGACGCCCGGCTGTTCGCGCCAGACTCCGCCCGGAGCAATGCGGCGCATGATGTTGCCCGCTTCAGTACTGCCGTAGATTTCAACTATCCGCGTAGCCAGCCTTGCGGAGCAAGCGGCGGCGACATCATCATGCAGCGGACTGCCAGCCGAAAATGTCGCAAGGAAACTCGCCGGCGAGGAAAACTCCTCCAGTTGCGCCAATCGTTTCAGTGTGGCCGGACTGCTGATCAGCACATGCGGGCAGGTTTCCAGTCGCCCGAATTCTTCCGGATGGTGGAACTGTTCGACGATGATCGGATAACCTGCCCACAATGGCCATATCAGCCGGAACGGCAAGCCGAACATGTGCTGATGCGGCACGGTTCCGACAAAGCGAGCGTCGGAAGGAAGGCCATCGCCGAATGCCTGTTGCAATAACATGGCTTCACGGCACAACTGGGTCGGCGTCTTGAAAATACGGGTGGGCATGCCGCTGGAGCCTGATGTGAAAAGCACGATTCCGGGGCAGTCGAATTGCGGCGAAGATTCCGGGAATGCGGCGGCATCGGTCGCGCCACCAGACCAATCGGGTAGCGTGCTGCCCTCGTTGCCGCCAACCCAGGGCATAGGAAGGAATGCGCGCGTAGTCGGCAAATCGTCAACCGGCAGCAAGGCAGTCTGACCGTTCTGCCAGCAGGCCATCAGCCAAACGACAAACAGATAAGCATCGGCATCAAACAGCACGACCTCCGGCGTGTCAAGCCTCATCAACGCTTTGCGGGCGGCGGCAATATCGGCGCGTAGCGCGGCGAAGGACACCGGCTCCATATTTTTCCGGTAAAACGCTATGGCATCCGGCGGAGCCGACAGAGGCGGCAAGGGCAAGTCATCCATTAGGTATCATTAAAGCAAGCGCGACAGGTTTCGTGACGCTATGATCGGGTGGGCAAACAATGCGTGTCCCTCTGAATGTACGCCATGCTTTGATGTATAGGCAAAACGCACTTCTTTTTTTTCGGGGAAAAAGCGAAGCGTGAGCGACACCTCATCATCAGGGCGCAGAATGCGCTGGAACTTTAGCTGGCGGAAACCGGAGAAACGCCCATCAATTTGGTAATACCGTTCTGCCAGTCTTAATGCCCAGTCGACCTGGGTGACGCCGGGCAGAATCGCCACTTGCGGGAAATGACCGTCAAACGCCTGCATACAATCGCGTAGCGCCAGGGCAAGCTCCATTTCATGCGCCGCCCCTGCTATCCGGGCAGTAACGGCGAACGGAGGCAAAGCCTGCCGCTCGAACAACTGCACGATAGAAGCGACAGTAAGTTTGCCCATTGCGTTGTAAGGCAGCGCCGACAGATAACGCCAGCGGCGTGGTATGGCAATAAGCTCAAACGATAGCGACAGGCGCTGTCTTATCCAGCGATCAAAACGCACCTTGCCAGCCTCTTGTAATTGGGCGCGTCCCGCTTCGCTCAACACCACGGCGGCGACAATCTCGTCGCGCTCGCGGCACAACGGCGCGGTACGCGCCTCCGCCACTTCGGGCAACTTCAGTAGCGCCGCCTCAAGCGCATCCAACGCCACTCGCCGCCCTTCGATCTTGGCGACGCGATCAGCGCGTCCGGTCAATTGCAAACCGTTGTCATCGAACACGGCGGTATCCTGGGTGCAGAACCAGTCATCGTTGTCTGCAAGCGGCGTCCGTATCTTGAGGCAGCCGTCCTCATCGAGCGCCAGGGTAGCGCCCGGATATTCGCGCCATGCGCCGCCCGGGACAACGCGGCACATGACACTACCGATTTCGGTACTGCCATAGACATCGATTATCCGCGACGACAGCTTCGATGAACAGGCGATGGCGACATCATCATGCAACGGACTGCCAGCCGAAAATGTCGCAAGAAAACTCGCCGGCGAGGAAAACTCCTCCAGTTGCGCCAGTCGTTTCAGCATGGATGGGCCGCTTACCAGCACATGCGGGCAGGCCGCCAGCCGCCCCAATTCTTCGGGATAGTGGAACAATTCGGAGACGACCGGATAACCTGCCCACAACGGCCAAGTCAGCCGATGCCCCAAACCGAATATGTGCTGGTGCGGCACAGTGCCGACAAAGCGTGTACCGGGCAGCAATAGGCCGCCATGCAGTTGATGCAGAATCAACGCTTCCCGGCACACTTGCGTCGGCGTTTTGAATATACGGCTGGGCGCGCCGCTGGAACCGGATGTGAAAAACACGAGGCCGGGGCGGTCGAATTGCGGCGCAGGGCCGTAGGATGCGGCGGCATTGGTCGCGCTACCAGACCAATCGGGTAGCGTGCTGCCCTCGTTGTTGCCAACCCAAGGCATAGGAAGGAATGCGCGCGTAGTCGGCAGATCGTCAGAGGCCAACAGAGCTGTCTGACCGTTCTGCCAGCAGGCCATCAGCCATACGAAAAATGCATAAGCATCGGCATCGTATATCACAACTTCCGGCGCGTCGAGCCGCATCAGCGCCCGACGGGCAACTTCGATCTCGGCAAGCAGCGCGGCGAAGGACACCGGCTCCATATTTTTCCGGTAAAACGCTATGGCATCCGGTGAAGCCGACAGAGGCGGCAAGGGCAAGTCATCCATTAGGTATCGTAGAAGATAAACGGCGCATCACCCGGCGGCGGATCAGCCATTCGCCGCCGAACATTATGCCCATTGCCACATAGGCAATCAGGCCGTTATAAAGCGCCCAGACGGACATGGCTTGAGTAGTCGTCCACAAGGCAATGCCGCCGTTGATGACAAAGAACACGCACCAGGCGATTGTTACCTTGCGGGTGTAGCGAACTCCCTCCGGCGGCAGTTCGGGATCAAGACGACGCGCCAGTCGCTCGATTAGTGTTTGCGATTGAAAGAGGCTCGTCGCAAACGCCAGTAAAAACAAGGCATTGACCAGCGCCGGGTAATAAAGGAGCGAGACTGAAGATTGCAGCAGCAACGCCATGACTCCGAGCAGCGCCGCGCACGGCCCCAGCCAGGCGAGCAGACCTCCATAGCCATGCCGACGCAATGCCAGCGGCAGCAGCAGAAAGCCGCACAGCCACAAAGGCCAGCCTTGCCGGTAACATAGCCAGAAAAACAACGGCATGGCTGCGGCAAAGAGCGCGGCGACGAATGCTGGCAGGCGAATGCCGTCAGGAGTTTTGCAGATGGGCATGGACTGCATCTACCACGTCGCCTACGGTACGCACCTGCTTGAACGCTTCTGGAGAGATCGTCTGCCCCGTCAGTTGTTTCAGCTTGATCAACAGATCAACGGCGTCAATGCTGTCAATATCGAGGTCCTGATACAACCTGGCGTCTGATGCCACGTGCTCGGCGGGAATTTCAAATTGCTCGCGCAGGACGTTCTTTATCCAGTCGAGAATTTCTTCTTTGGACATTGTTGAAGACATCGTATTTCCTCAATATATCAGCGGACACGGCGAGCCGCGACGTAATCGGCAAGACTGCGAACCGAGGCGAAGTGTCGCCGCGTTTCTTCCGATTCCGACGATAGCGTGATGCCATAGCGTTTATTCAGGGCGACGCCAAGTTCCAGCGCGTCAATCGAATCGAGGCCAAGGCCCTCCACGAACAGCGGCGCGTCGGCGTCAATGTCGGAAATAGCGACATCCTCCAGGTTCAGCGTCTCAATAATCAGGGTTTTGATTTCGTCAATCATGGCAAGTTTTGCAGTTCTCGGGTGAAAAAATCGGAAAGGCGTTCCGTCAGGACACGCGCCATCAATGTTGGCGCGGTATCGGCGGAAACAAGGGAATCAATGTCGTCATGCACGGTCAGCACGAAATGCGGACGTCGCTTTGGCGCGTGATACCAAGGCAGTTGCTTGGGCAGCATCGGCTCGGTGACGGTGATGACGACCGGCGTAAGCGGAAGATGTCCGCGCACCGCAATGTTGGCTACGCCACGCTGCAACGGATTGATTTGCCGTTTGAGCAACGCTTCTATCCGAGTGCGGGTTCCTTCCGGAAAAATGACGAGATTGCTACCGCGACGCACTGACGCGATGCAATCGTCAATCAGTTGCGGGCCGTCCTGGTTGCGGATGAAACCGCACAACGACACCGGCCCCAGCATGAAGGGATTGCGCCAGGCGGCGGCCTTGACCACGCAATCGGGCTGCTTCAGGAGCGAAATCAGCATCACCACGTCAATCAACGACGGATGATTGGCAACGATCAACATGCCGCGACGCTGCAATTTTTCAAGGCCGCGCACTTCATAGCTGATAACTCCGACTGAGGTCATGAGTTTGCAGAAAAGCCGAAAACTAAAACAGACAATATCGCGCGCCAGCTCCTGACGAAGCTCGCGCCGCCATACCAGCAACCGCAACAGCGGGAATACCAGACACAAGACGACCAACCCGCCCAAGCCAAACACGGCAAAACAAAAGGCAGTCGCAATGATGCGCCAGCATCGCTCAGGCGGCAATCGCAGTTTGTCATCAGCAGGCATAGGCATAATGGGCGACAGCAGGTTTTCAGGCATGACCGGCCTCAAGGCGCGACAGTCGCCAATCCGCCGACAGCGGCAAGGCGCTTTCTCTTTCATCCAGGATGAAGCGCAATAACGGCAGTGCGGAATCTGACATCGGCGCGGAATCGGCTTCCTGGGAGGGCGCAGTATCAGTATCATTGCAGGCGAGGCGGTAGTCCCTGCCAGCAGTCATTTCGAGCGCGAAGGCAAAGCAGGTTGGCTCATTGTAGACGAAGGGGCGAAACAGCATCGGCAGCGGCGCGTCGCAGAATATCAGGATCACGGAAGACACGCCATCGGCAAGCCTGACCAGCGCCTCGGTAATGCCGGAAAGCGCCAGACGGTTTTCCGAGGCCAGAGCAATGACCGGCGAGCGGCTTTGTCTTGCAATCAGGAAGAGGCCGGGAATGGCGTTATGCACCGACATACTGAACTCCTGCGGCGAAACTTTGCCTTCCGTCGCCAGCGCCTGCAAGAGAATTGCGGAACGGTCAATCTCGCCGTGGCGGCTGCACAATATGATGGGCTGATCGGCATATGCCAACTCCGGCGCGTACAGCGCCTCCAGCGCGGCGCGACCGAGCGGATGCGACCGCCGTCGTAACAGCGGCGGCATCGCCCGCACTGCGGCAGTTTCTTCATGGTCGGGCAGCGAAGTTTCACAACGCGCCCAGGCCAGCCAGTTGTCGGCGACGCTCATGGCGGGCGCCCAGGCGCTCCAGCGGCGAAAGGAAAATTCAGGCAACGAAGCCATAATGGACTGAAAAAAACAACACGATACACGAGAAATCATCATGAGTTTGATAGTGTATCTTTATCATGCCTTCCGCGCCACACTTTAACAGGATGCTCAAAAATCCCCTGACACCTTCGATTATCCAATGTGACGGCGAAGGTTTTTTTGCCGTTCAGCCCTTCTGTCGCCTAAAAACCGGATTTGAGCCGGTTTTCCATAAGCGCATGAGCCATGTAACAGAGGCGCGACTCATCTCCTTCGCTTTTCTTGTAGAGTGTGACATAAGGGTTGGCGCTAGAGGCGAGAGAGTCGTTCTTGCGCTCCTTGCCCTTGAAATCAGCAGTCGGGTTCTTCCCACCGCCTGGATTGCCCGAATCATCCCTCGCAACAAAGCTCTTCCGGGATGCCCAAGCCTTGATCAGCGTCCCGCCCACCGTGTTTAAAGGAGGTATGTTTGGTCTTGCCAAGAATACTGCACAACTGTTCATGTCGCAAAAATACGTCACTCATCTGGAATGGTTCG
The DNA here is from genome assembly GCA_009777245.1 of Betaproteobacteria bacterium. Lineage (GTDB taxonomy): Bacteria > Pseudomonadota > Gammaproteobacteria > Burkholderiales > Rhodocyclaceae > Azovibrio. The sequence continues at coordinate 27,677 of WRMF01000007.1, read as the reverse complement.
ACCAAAATTAGATTACTTCAGCGCGTACATAACCCTAGTGCAGCTTCGCCGCCAAGCTCCCTTTTGGCTTTGCCGCAAATCAAAGGGGACTCCCGCCTTTGGCGGCCTCTGTTTGCAAGTCGCATAATTTTTAATTACGATAATTACCATAACACATTGATAATAAAAAACTTTTTGAAGATGCGCTCAATAAATGCGTGTGCGGCAGTCCTGAAGCAGCGGCATTTATAGGCAGTCATGGCACACCAATTGCTTCCATGAAGCAGAACCAGACGCTTGAGGAAGCCATGACTACGATTACTCCTATCTCAGCTCTTGTATCCGCCATGCCCGGCGGCGGGGACATGTCGGCGACAGACACCGCCTTGCTCGGCAAGGGCGGCAGTTTTTTCGGGCTATTGGCAATGCTCCTGAATACTACCGCGCCCGATGCGGATATTGCGCCTGAACTGCCAGCCGATTTTCTTGCCGATCTGTTGCCCCAGGCTGACCTGACCGCCGAAATTCCGCTGCCTGCCGAGTTTACGGCGGCTGCCGGGATTCAGATTCCTGCGGGGCATGAAGACGCGCATCTGTCTTCAGTTCTGGCGCGTCTGCTTGCAAAGGAAAAGAAAGACGAAGGCGATGACGATGAAGCAGACAGCATCATCGCAGTCCCTTTCAGTCCCGTGCAAATAGCCAATGCGGCGCAGGTTTACCCTGCAGCGCCGGAAATTGCCGAGGCAGGCAAGGGCGCAGCCCTTCCCGCTTCCGGTCAGAAGGCGGACGCAGAAGACAATTCGCTCCTCGCAAAGCAGGGAGCCAAGGATTTGCCGCTGGCGGCAAATCTTGCCGGAAAGTCCGACGAGCATTCCTCCGGCGCAAAAGAGGAAAAACACGATTTCACCCATTTGTTACGCGAAACTGCGGCGCTCGCAAAAGCGGCGAACAATAATAATATTCCCCGCGCAACTGCCAGCATTCCTGCTCCGGTTGCTTCAAGCGCCTGGGGCGAACGTCTTGGCGAACAGATTATCTGGATGACAAGAAACGGGCATCAGCAGGTCGACTTCAGGCTCCATCCGGCGAATTTGGGACAGCTTTCGATTTCCTTGAATCTGCAAGGCGATAAGGCGTCCATTCAGTTCACCGTCGCAACGATGGAAGTGCGCCAAGCCATTGAGGAGGCAATGCCCCGGCTGCGCGAAATGATGGCTGTCGCCGGCGTATCGCTGGGGCGAGCCGATGTAGACGACCAAACGCGCCGAGAGGAAGCGTACAACATGGCTAAAGAACATGGAGCTGGCGAGCGGAATCCGGCGCATGGCGAATTTGCCGAAAATGCTGAAGAATCGGCGGATACGGTCGAAGAACACGATGGAAACATGGAAAGAGCGTCTATACTGACGGATGCGGGGCATAGAATGCTGTTCGCTCATGCCAACGGTAGAATCGGCGGCATTGATCTGTTCGCGTAAAAAGGAGAAATTGCATGGCCAACGAAAAAAATCCGCCCGCGCAAGCCGCACCGGCAGCCGCGCCGGTAGCCGCTCCCAATAAAAGCAAAAAAATGGTTCTTGCCGTTTTGGTTGGGACGATTCTGCTATTTTCGATTGCCGCCGTGGGCGGGCTTGTATGGTGGTGGTCAAAGTCCGGCTCCGATTACGACGACGATGAGCAAACGATTAGCCAGAAAAAGCCAGGATCAGGCATCCCGCCCGTATTCGTCAGGCTCGATAAATTCACGGTCAATCTGAAACCGGCTGATGACGGCAGCGACGCCGCTTATATGCAGGTAGACATCACCCTGCAAGTGGAGAGCACGGCTGCGGAGACCAGCTTGAGTGGCCTTATGCCCCGTATTCGTAACGATCTCACCCTGATTATGTCGGACAAGCAGGCGAGTTTCCTGATAACCAGGGAAGGCAAGGAAGTTCTTGCCGAAGAAATCCGCTATGCCATCAACCGCATCATCAGCCCTCCCCGACGCCCCAATGAAAAACCGCCGGAAGGCCCGGTGGCAGAGGTGTTGTTTGAACACATCATCATCCAATAAACACGGAGATTTGCATTTATGGCCGGTGATTTTCTCTCCCAGGACGAAATTGACGCCCTCTTGAAAGGCGTGACTGGAGAAGAGGACGAACCTGATACTTCCGCTCAGGACGCGGGCAGCGTGCGCGCCTACAACCTGGGGACGCAGGAGCGGATCGTGCGCGGGCGGATGCCCACGCTGGAACTCATAAATGAACGATTTGCGCGTTATCTTCGGATTGGCATATTCAACTACATGCATCGTCCGGTCGAGATTTCCGTGGGGCCGATCCGGGTTCAGAAATACAGCGAATTTATCCGCAATCTGGTAGTGCCAACCAATCTTAATCTCGTGACTGTAAAGCCCTTGCGCGGCTCGGCGCTGTTTGTTTTTGACCCAAGTCTTGTGTTTCTGGTTGTCGACAACATGTTCGGCGGCGACGGGCGTTTTCACTCAAGGGTCGAGGGACGGGATTTCACCGCGACCGAGCAGCGCATCATTCAGGGATTGCTGGGCGTGGTGTTCAACGACTACGGCAATTCCTGGAAGCCGGTCTTTCAGATTCATCTCGAATACATCCGTTCGGAAATGAATTCCCAGTTTGCAAACATTGCAACTCCTTCGGAAATAGTCATTTCCACCACGTTTACCCTTGAATTCGGCGGCACGGCGGCGGACATGCATATCTGTTTTCCCTACTCGATGATAGAGCCTATCCGCGATCTGCTGCACAGTTCCATGCAGAGCGATCAGGTGTCGCAGGATAAACGCTGGACCAGTATGTTGCGGCGGCAGTTGCAGGACGCGGAGATTGAACTGGTCGCGAACCTGGGCACGAATACCATCACGTTGCGGCAAATCCTCAACCTCAGGGCGGGCGATGTCGTACCCATCCATATTCCCGAAACCCTGCGCGTTGTTGTGGATAACATTGCAGTCATGGAATGCCGTTATGGGCAACAGGGCGGGCAATACGCGCTGAAAGTGGAAAAATTCACCCCGATGGAACCGGATCTCTCGCCTACAGAGCCGATTCCTTCCATTAACTGACGGGGCGCTTGTAAAAGAAACGAAAGGATAAGACATGGCTGACGACGAACTTTCCGACGCGCTGGCGAGCATGGGCATGAGCGCCGAAGCCGCTGCCGGGGACGAGGCGATTTCCGAGGACGACTGGGCTGCCGCGATGGCGGAGCAGACGGAGCCTCCGGCGGCGTCCGCTCCGGCTGCCCAACCCGCCAACATTTTCCCTTCCTTTAGCGTTTCTGCCGGAGCGGATAGCGTAATGAACGAGCTGGATGTCATTCTTGATATTCCGGTTCAGCTGTCGGTCGAGTTGGGGCGCACCAAAATCACCATCAAAAACCTGCTCCAACTGGCGCATGGTTCTGTTGTTGAGTTGGACGCACTGGCCGGCGAGCCGATGGATGTTCTGGTGAACGGAACCCTGATTGCCCAGGGGGAAGTCGTCGTGGTAAACGAAAAATTCGGGATTCGTCTGACCGACATCATCACTCCTTCGGAGCGCATGAAAAAGCTGGGGCGTTAACAGGTATCAGATGTCAGGTATCAGGCATCAGGAAAATCCGCGAAGTTTTGTAGGTTGCAGGTGAGCGAAGCGAACCTTAACGCTTTGGAGATAAAGCGCTATAAACAATTGGGTAAGGGGAAATTGCGCCCAAAAAGCAGGATTTCGCCCATTTTGCCCCTTTCGGATCGCCTGATGCGTCTTTTTATGCCGATCGCACATAACGCAGCGCTTTTTGGAGCATGATGAATATCCGGGCTAGGGGTTTGCTCTCGCCACCCCGTAGCGTGATCCAACTTTCAAAATTGGGCTTTTTCTGTCGGGGCGGATAAAATATAGAGGATCATTGGCTTCCATGAGAAGCTAGGCGATGGCATAGCCATGCCCCGCAAAGCCATATCCCATTTTTGGAAAGGAATCACCATGCTGGAAGCCTACCGCGCCCATAGCGCCGAACGTGCCGCGCTCGGTATCCCTGCGTTGCCGTTATCCAGGCAACAGACCGTCGACCTTATTGCGCTTTTGAAAAATCCGCCTGCGGGCGAGGAAGATTTTCTGCTGGAATTGCTGACCTTCCGCGTGCCCGCCGGTGTGGACGAGGCGGCGGAAGTGAAGGCCGAATTTCTCGCCGACATTGCCAAAGGCAGGGTGTCCTCTCCCCTTGGTTCCCCGGAAAAGGCGACGGAGCTTTTGGGAACCATGCTGGGCGGCTTCAACGTCAAGCCCCTGATAGCACTCCTGAATGACCCGAAAATCGGCGCTATCGCGGCTAAAGGTCTGAAAAAAACGCTGCTCGTCTTTGATGGTTTCAACGATGTTGTAGCGTTGGCGAAGGCGGGGAACCAAAACGCCCAGGCCGTGCTTCAATCCTGGGCGGAAGGCGAATGGTTCACGTCAAGGCCGGAAGCGCCCGCCGCGCAGAAACTGACGGTATTCAAGGTGACGGGGGAGACCAATACCGATGATCTTTCCCCCGCGCCGGATGCCTGGTCGCGGCCTGATATTCCCCTGCACGCCCTTGCCATGCTGAAAAACCCGCGTCCCGGCATCGAGGCGGATGAAGCGGGCGCGAGGGGGCCGGTCAAACAACTCGCAAAACTCGCGGCGAACGGACACAAAATAGCCTATGTGGGCGATGTTGTCGGAACCGGCTCTTCGCGCAAATCGGCTGCCAACTCCGTGCTCTGGTTTACCGGCGAGGATATTCCCTTTGTGCCGAACAAGCGTTTTGGCGGAGTGTGTCTGGGCGGCAAGATCGCCCCGATTTTCTTTAACACAATGGAAGACGCGGGCGCGCTGCCGGTGGAGATTGACGTATCCGGCATGAACATGGGCGATACGATAGAGCTTCTGATTGACGCTGCAAGCGCGAGAGTCGCCGTGAAAAAGGACGGCGCGATAATTGCGGAAGCCATGCTGAAAACGCCGGTCATTCTGGATGAAGTTCGCGCAGGCGGGCGCATCCCGCTCATTATCGGGCGCGGTTTGACCGCTCGCGCCCGCGCTGTGTTGGGGCTTCCTGCATCCACACTTTTCCGTCAGCCGGTTCAGCCGGTTGACCCGGGCACAGGTTATACCTTGGCGCAAAAAATGGTAGGACGCGCCTGTGGCCTGCCGGAAGGCGTGGGGGTGCGACCGGGCGCTTACTGCGAGCCGAAGATGACTACGGTAGGCTCCCAGGACACGACCGGCCCCATGACCCGCGACGAATTGAAAGACCTGGCCTGCCTTGGCTTTTCCGCCGACATGGTGATGCAGTCCTTCTGCCATACAGCGGCATACCCTAAGCAGGTGGATATAAAAACGCACCGCGAACTGCCGGACTTTATCAGCGAACGGGGCGGCGTTACGCTGCGTCCTGGCGACGGAGTTATCCATTCATGGCTAAATCGCCTGCTTCTGCCAGATACCGTCGGCACGGGCGGCGATTCCCATACCCGTTTTCCCGTCGGGATTTCCTTTCCGGCGGGTTCCGGCCTTGTCGCCTTTGCCGCCGCGACCGGCGCAATGCCGCTCGATATGCCGGAATCCGTGCTGGTGCGCTTCAAGGGCGAGATGCAGCCCGGCATTACCCTGCGCGATCTGGTCAATGCCATTCCATATTACGCGATCAAGGCCGGGCTTTTGACCGTGGCGAAAGAGGGGAAGAAAAACATTTTTTCCGGGCGCATTCTGGAGATCGAAGGTTTGCCCGATTTGAAGGTGGAACAGGCGTTTGAGCTTACCGACGCTTCTGCGGAGCGTTCCGCCGCCGCCTGCGCGGTAGCGTTGAATCGCGCTCCGGTGATTGAGTACCTGAATTCCAACGTTACCCTGATGAAATGGATGCGCGCCAACGGCTATCAGGATAGCGACGCATTGACACGCCGGATTGAAGCGATGCAGGAGTGGATTGAAAAGGGCGAATTGCTTGAGGCGGATGCGGACGCGACATACGCGGCGATTATCGAAATTGACCTTGCCGATGTGAAGGAGCCAATCCTTGCCTGCCCGAACGACCCGGATGATGTGAAATTGTTGTCGGAAGTCGCGGGCGACAAGGTGGATGAAGTGTTCATCGGCTCCTGCATGACCAATATCGGTCATTTTCGCGCGGCGGGAAAGATTCTGGACGGAGCATCGGACATTCCGGTACGGCTCTGGATTGTGCCGCCTACCCGCATGGACGCGATGATGCTGACCGAAGAAGGTTATTACAGCGTGCTGGGTAAATCCGGCGCGCGTATTGAAATGCCCGGATGTTCGCTTTGCATGGGCAATCAGGCGCAGATGAAGAGGGGCGCTACTGCGGTTTCCACATCCACCCGTAATTTTCCCAATCGCATGGGGCTGGATACCAATGTTTACCTGTCTTCCGCCGAGCTTGCCGCCGTTTGCGCCTTGCTGGGCAGGATTCCGAGCCTGCCTGAATACATGCAGCATATCCGGCGGGTGAACGAAAAAGCCTCTGAAATTTACCGCTACATGAATTTTGACCGGATAGCCGAGTTTGCGGAAGCGGCAAAAACCGTCCCCGTTGAGCTTGTGCCCATTCGTATGGTGAATCTGGCGAACCTGTCCAAGGCCGCCTTTAACAATGAAAAGGGCTGAAAAATGCGTTACTTGCAGAAACTGCTATAAAAAGGGGGCTAACCACGCCGCTGCAGGGGTTAAAAATTTTTAACCCCTGCGTCGTAAGCGGGAGAGGGAAGCAAAGCGTTCTCCCCGACAGTCGTGTTATTTACAGAATCGCCCTGACATATTCCAATAAAGCGGGGATTACCGCGTCTTTATGTTTTCTGATGCACAGGATTTCTTCTTACGGGAATCTGCGGGGAAAAAATCGAATGTTTTCAAGCGTCAGTTGGATGTCCATAGCCAATCTTTCGTTTAGCTTGCCGCTGCATTCCTATGACTTTTCCGTATCAGGGGAAGGCGAGCCTTCCGTCCTGTCGGTTTGGACAGGCGGCTTCAAGGCGGCGCGTTTCCTGGAGAATAAACGCATGGTCGCCAGTATATAACCGGAACAGAGATAGGTGGAAGAGCACGCAAGAAGAAAGGCGGCGCTATTGATGCTGGGGATAATCACACAGCCCAGAATCAGAGCGACAGCAGTCATCAAAGGAACGCGCGCTTTCGGGTTGATGTCCTTGAAGCTGTAAAAAGGAATGTTGGAAATCATTGTAATGCCGGCAAGGGCAGTCACAAAAGCGGCAAGCCAGCTCATCCAGCGCATGTTCTCCTGCGTGATGCCCATATCATGCACAAGCCAGACCAGAGCTACGACAAATATAGCGGCGACAGGGCTTGGCAGACCCTGAAAGTAGCGTTTGTCTACGGCCGCAATGGTTGTATTGAAACGGGCAAGGCGAAGCGCCGCGCCGACACAGTAGATAAAGGCCGCAAGCCAGCCGATACGCCCCAGGTCGGAGAGCGCCCATGCGTATACAATCAGCGCCGGAGCGACGCCAAAGGAAACCATGTCGGACAGGGAATCGTATTCCGCGCCGAAGGCGGATTGGGTTTTGGTAAGCCGCGCAACTCTACCGTCCACCCCGTCCATTAGCATGGCAATGAAGATTGCAATGCCGGCGAGGTCAAAATTGCCCTGCATGGCCTGAATAATGGCGAAAAAGCCGGAGAAAAGCGCCGCCGTGGTAAAAAGACTGGGCAGGATGTAAATGCCGCGCCGTCTGGACTCAGGATTGAAAAGATGTTTTCGTTTAAGCATCGGGAGCCGCCTTGGCAAATTCGGCTAAGAGCGTGCTGGAAGCGAGCACTTTGTCCCCAACGGTGGCAAGTACTCGAACATCCGTCGGAAGGTAGAGATCAACGCGCGAGCCAAAACGGATAAAGCCGTAACGCTCCCCGCGTTCGAGTTTTTTGCCTGGTTCCATATAATTCAGAACACGGCGGGCAACCAGTCCGGCAACCTGAACGCAGGTCACGTCCTGCCCTTCCGTACCGACAAGGTGCATGGCGCAGCGTTCGTTTTCCGTGGACGCCTTGGCAAGCGCGGCATTGAAGAAGCGCCCGGGATGATACGTCACCTGCCTTACCTCGCCGTCAATGGGCGAGCGGTTGGAGTGGACATTGAACACATTCATGAACACGCTGATTTTGAGGGCGCGTCTGGAAAGCCAGGGGTCGTCGCATTCTTCAATGGCAATGACGCGCCCGTCAGCCGGAGCGATAATGGCAAGACTGTCCCCGCCCGCAATGGCGCGGGGCGGATCACGGAAAAATTGCAGGATAAACAAAAATGCAAGTCCCGTGAGGACGAACGGAAGCACCCATCCAAACAAGCTACAGATGACGGAGGCTATGAAGGCGACAATCAGAAAAGGCCAGCCTTCGCGGGCAATCAGCGGATGTGGATAATTCATGAATATCTCGGTCAAGGTTAAAGGGAAAATTCCGGCGGCGTTGGACGAGTCAGCGCCGCCGGAAGCTGGAAAAATCAGTTCTTCGATTGATCCACCAATTTGTTTGCCTTGATCCACGGCATCATGTCGCGCAACTGACTGCCTACTTTTTCGACGGGATGCTCGGCGTTCAGGCGGCGGCGGGCGGTCATGGCGGGATAGCCGGTGCGGCCTTCCAGGATGAACTCCCTGGCGTAGTCTCCGTTCTGAATGCGTTTCAGGGCTTCTTTCATTGCTTCGCGCGAAACATCGTTGATGACTTTCGGGCCGGTCACGTATTCGCCGTATTCGGCGTTGTTGGAAATGGAATAGTTCATGTTGGCGATGCCGCCTTCGTAGATCAAGTCCACGATCAGCTTCATCTCGTGCAGGCATTCAAAATAGGCCATTTCCGGGGCATAACCGGCCTCGACCAGAGTCTCGAATCCCACTTTCATGAGTTCCACGCAACCGCCGCAGAGCACCGCCTGTTCGCCGAACAGGTCGGTTTCGGTCTCTTCGCGGAACGAGGTCTCGATGACGCCTCCCTTGGTTCCGCCGTTGGCTGCGGCGTAGGAGAGCGCGAGATTACGCGCCTTGCCTGATTTGTCCTGATAGACGGCAATCAGCGAAGGAACGCCGCCGCCCTTCAAATACTCGGAACGGACGGTATGCCCCGGCCCTTTCGGAGCGATCATTATGACATCAAGGTCGTCGCGCGGTTTGATCTGGTTATAGTGGATGTTGAAGCCGTGGGCAAAGGCGAGCGCCGCGCCTTTTTTGAGATTGTCCTCGATTTCCGCCTTGTAGACTTGCGGGGCGACTTCGTCAGGCAGTAGAACCATGACAACATCGGCGCCCTTGACGGCATCGGCGATTTCCTTGACTTCCAATCCGGCGGCCTTGGCTTTTTTCCAGGCGTCGTCAAAACCCTTCTTTGCGCCGACAATCACCTTGACCCCGGAATCGCTAAGGTTCTGGGCATGGGCATGACCCTGGGAGCCATAGCCGATGATGGCGACTTTTTTACCTTTGATGAGGGAAAGATCGGCGTCTTTGTCGTAATAAACTTTCATGGATGTTTCCTTGGTTGAAAAAATCAGACTTTGAGGATGCGGTCATTGCGGCCAATGCCGGATACGCCGGTGCGCGCCGTCTCCAGAATCAGGCCGGCGTCCAGAGCGTTGATGAAAGAATCAAGTTTGGCGCTGGTTCCCGTCAATTCGATAATGTAGGTGGAATCGGTCACGTCGAGAATGCGCCCCCGAAAAATGTCGGACATGCGTTTCATTTCCTCACGGTCGCGCCCGGCGGCGCGAACCTTGATCAGCATCAATTCCCGCTCGACATGCGCCGCTTCGGATAAATCAACGACCTTGACCACGTTGACCAGTTTGTTCAACTGCTTGGTGATTTGTTCCAGCACTTCGTCGGAACCGTGGGTGACGATGTTCATGCGGGAGAGGGATTTATCCTCGGTGGGCGCGACGGTGAGAGATTCAATGTTGTAGCCGCGCGCGGCAAACAGTCCCGCCACATGGGAAAGCGCCCCTGATTCATTTTCCAGCAGGATGGATATGATGTGTCGCATTGCTTTGCTCCCTTACAGGTCTTTGGCCAGCACCATTTCGGTCAGCCCCTTGCCGGAGGCTACCATGGGGAAGACGTTGGCGGTCGGATCAATGATGAAGTCCATGAATACCAGACGGTCGCGGTACTCGGTAAAGGCTTTTTCAAGCGTGGGCTTCACTTCTTCCGGCTTCTCGATTTTCATGCCGATATGCCCGTAGGCTTCGGCAAGCCGGACGAAATCAGGCAGCGAAGTGACGTAAGACTGGGAGTAGCGCTTGGAGTAGAACATCTCCTGCCATTGCCGCACCATGCCCAGCATTCCGTTGTTGAGATTGATGATCTTGATCGGCAACTCGAACTGTTTGCAGGTGGAAAGCTCCTGAATGCACATTTGAATGGAGCCTTCTCCGGTGACGCAGGCGACCGGCTCGCCCGGATTGGCAAAGCAGGTTCCCATCGCGTAGGGCAACCCTACGCCCATCGTGCCAAGCCCGCCGGAATTGATCCAGCGGCGGGGACGGTCGAATTTGTAAAACTGCGCGGTGAACATCTGATGTTGCCCTACATCGGAAGTCACAAAGGCTTCGCCGCGAGTGACCTCGTAGAGAGTTTCCACGACGAATTGCGGCATGATGCGCTCTTTTTGCAGGTAGGCAAGGCCGCGCCTGCCGCGCCATTCCTCGATATGCTCCCACCATGACGGCAGGTCGGGGGAAGCGGCAAGCCCTTCGTCCAGCAGCTTCAGCATTTCATCAAGCACATCGGCGACGTTTCCGACGATTGGCACGTCCGCCTTGACTCGTTTGGATATGGAAGAAGGGTCAATGTCAATGTGAATGACCTTGCGCGGCTCGGCGGCAAAATGGGCGACGTTTCCGATAACCCGATCATCGAAACGCGCACCGACCGCCAGCACTACATCCGCGTGGTGAAGCGCCATATTGGCTTCATAAGTGCCATGCATTCCGGGCATTCCGAGGTTTTGCCTGTCCGTGCCGGGAAATCCGCCCAGTCCCATCAGGGTGTTGGTGACTGGAAAATTGAGCCGCCGCGCAAATTCTGTCAGCTTGGGCGCGGAATCGGAAAGGATAACCCCGCCGCCGATATAGATGATGGGGCGTCTTGCTTCCGCGAGGAGTTGCGCCGCTTTCTTTATTTGCCCAAGATGTCCCTTGACAATCGGGTTATAGGAGCGCATAGCGACGGCTGCGGGATAATGAAATTCACATTTTTCCGCCGTCATGTCCTTGGGGAGATCGATTACGACCGGCCCCGGACGGCCTGTCGTGGCGATTTGGAACGCTTTTTTTATGGTCGTTGCCAGATCACGGACATCCTTGACCAGAAAATTATGCTTGACGCACGGACGGGTTATGCCCACCGTGTCGCATTCCTGAAAGGCATCCTGCCCGATGAAGGCGGTAGCCACCTGGCCGCAGAGCACGATTATCGGCACGGAATCCGAATATGCGGTGGCAATGCCTGTGACCGCATTGGTCACGCCGGGGCCTGAAGTGACCATTGCGATGCCGACCCGGTTGGAAGAACGGGAGTAGGCATCCGCCGCATGGACGGCAGCCTGCTCATGCCGCACCAGAATATGCTTGATTTCGTCCTGTTTGAACAGTTCGTCATAAATGTGCAGCACGGCTCCGCCCGGATAGCCGAACACGTACTCCACCTTTTCTTCCTGGAGGCATTTGATTACAATTTCTGCGCCGCTTTTCATCATTATCGTTACCGATGTATGTGAGAATCTGAAAAGATAATCGCGCTATCGGTATTGGTCAAGCGAAGCGTACAGAATTTCTTGTTTAATTGATGTTTCCGTATGAATCCAAAAAACTGCCGTTTGCTATATGAACGCCTGGAAGCAGACAATCCTGCGCCGAAGACCGAGCTTCAATATGGCTCTCCTTTTCAGCTTTTGGTGGCTGTCATGCTTTCCGCGCAGGCGACCGATGTTGGCGTAAACAAGGCTACCCGCCGTCTTTTTCAGGATGCTCCAACGCCGGAGGCCATGCTTTCCCTGGGAGAGGAGGGGCTTCGTGAAGCCATAAAGACAATCGGCCTTTACCGGAACAAGGCCAAAAATGTGATTGCGGCCTGTCATCTGTTGCTGGAGCGACACGGCGGCGAGCTTCCCTGTGATCGCGACCTCCTGGAAGCCTTGCCCGGAGTGGGGCGAAAGACTGCCAATGTGGTGTTGAACACTGCTTTCAATCAGCCGACGATTGCCGTGGATACCCATGTTTTTCGCGTGGCCAATCGCACTGGCCTAGCCGTCGGCAAAACCGCGCGCGAGGTGGAAGACGGGCTGGAACGAGTTACTCCGGCCAGATTCCGGCAAAACGCGCACCATTGGCTGATTTTGCATGGGCGTTACGTTTGCAAGGCGAGGAAGCCGGAATGCCAACGCTGCACAATCTCCGACCTCTGCGCGTGGAATGAAAAATCCGTTGCCTGAATGACACGTATCATGCCTGGAATGCGATATATAATGCTTTCCGTTAATAAAGCGACGGTCAAGTGCTGTGCGGGAAAGGCGGCGGGGGAAAGGAGAGACAGGCGTTCCTGATCTGTTTGCTTGTTGGGCAGAGGATAATTACTTGCAGGAATTACTGAACGCACATGATTGCATTTATTACCTGTTGCGCGATTTTGGTTTACCATTGAGGGACATAGATCCTCAATAAGACGAGGATGCTTTTCAACAGGACAGAAGTCAGGCGTTTTTTGGAGCGGCATATCATGCTTTACAAAAAATACTTGCAAAATCAACAATTTGTCCGCCACAATATCTAAAAGGCATTGCTAGGTGTTCCATGTCTTCTGAAATGTCAGAACAAACGCCTTTTTGCACATTATCGTATCTTGACCTTCGGGTGCAGGAGTTGCCGGTTTTGCGGCATACCAGGCAACTGCTTGATGAGGCGCGGGAGCATATGGAGGTCGTAAACGCCCGCGACCTTTCCAGGATTGTGGCGCAAGACCCTTTGCTTGCCGTGCGGATGATTACCCATAGCAAGGTGACTCGCGGGCTGGGAAGGGCGCTGCATAACGAAATTTCCACCATCGGCAGCTCAATCATCATGATGGGCGTTGAGCCGTTTTTACATGCCTTTGACAATCTGAAAAGTCTGGAAGAAATTTTGCAGCGCAATGCGCCACATGCGCTTCTGGAGGCTTTGAAAACCATAAGCCGCTCCAGAAATGCCGCGAATTATGCCCATAGATTTGCGCTCTGGCGGGTTGATCCTGACATTCAGGAGATCACGCTGGCTGCCTTGTTGTACGATTTGGCGGAGATTCTCCTCTATGTTCTGGAGCCTTTGCAGGCTATGAAAGTTCGCGCGATGCTGAAAGCCAATCCGGGTTTGCGAAGCGTGGACGCGCAGAAGGAAGTTTTGGGTTGCACGCTTGCCGATGTTCAGCTTCAGCTTTGCCGCAACTGGAAATTGCCTGATTTACTCCTGCAACTGATTGATGGCAGAAAGACGGACAACCCGAAAGTAAAAAACGTAAGCCTCGCGGTTATATTTGCCCGCCACCTTGCCAACGGTTGGGATGATCCGGCCATACCAAGCGACTTGTCTGAAATTGCGAAATTCCTGAATACTGACATGGACACGCTCGAAAACCGCCTGAAAATCTTTCAGCCGCCTGAAGTTTAGGATATTTTTGAGTCACCCCTGCCTGAAGGCAGGGGATTCCTCGACACGGTACGGTCTTGGGGAGCCTTCGGCTCCCTGTTACGCTTTGTCTAGAGCGGCTTCGGTTTAAGCGGATACATCCATTCTGGATTCCCGCCTTCGCGGGAATGACGCCTGAAATGTGGTCATGTTTTCTCTGCTGTGGCAGCGTACCTGCTGCTCCCACTGTTCCAACCTTTCCACTCGAAATGAACGCGAAGGCGGGAATCCAGCAAAAATCCATGTCTGCTGTACAGGGTTAAATCAAAACCGCTCTCGCTTCTCTCCGCCATAAATGGCGGAGAGAAGCGAGACCCGTGTTCAACTACCGTATTTCACCTCTACGTTTCCTGTGCCTGCAAGGGCGGCGAGTTCTTCAAGAAGGGCGTTCTCGGGGGTGACGCGATAGTCGGAGCCAAGGGTAAATTCGCAACTGGCCTTGTCGTTTCGGTATCTGACGCAAACGGGAGCTGCGCCGGGGAAGGGCGCGAGAATATCTTTCAGTTGGGAAAGGCTGGTTTTTCCGTCCAGGGCCAGCGTAAGACTTGAAGCAAAGCGCCCGCGCAGTTCGCCCAAAGTCATCAATCGGTCGGCGACAATGCGACAACTGCCGTTGTATTCGTCATTGCTGACTTTGCCTTCTACGATCAACACCTCGTCGTTTTTTATCCTTTTCCCTTCCTTTTCAAAAAGCTCATTGAAAACGGAAACCTCGGCCTGAGCGGTTCCGTCATCAAGCTGGACGAACAATATCTTGCCGCGTCTTGTAATCTGGGCGCGTTGCCCGCTCACGATTCCGGCGACGAGCGTCGCTTCCCGCCCCGGCGTAAGTTTGGCAAGCTCGCGGGGAATTAAACGGGAAAGCTCCTGACGCGCGCCGTCATAAAGATGACCGGAAAAGGAAAAACCAAGCGCGGCCTTTTCCTGGGTCAGTCGCTCGCGTTCGCCCCAGGGCAGAGCGGCGATATATTGCGGAGCCAGCATCTTTTTTTCGTCCGCCCCAAAGGCATCGAACAGGCTGGATTGCAGGGCGTTTTTTTCCGCCTGTTCGGCAGCTTCCAGGGCAATGCCGACAGAGGCGATGAGTTTGTTGCGCTCCGGATCAATGCTATCGAACGCGCCCGCGCGAATCAGGGATTCAACGGAGCCACGGTTTACCTGACGTTTGTCGACGCGGCGGCAGAAATCGAACAAATCCCGGAAATGTCCCCCTTCATTCCGCGCTTTTTCAATGACGCGAATGGCATGTTCGCCCGTGCCCTTGATCGCGCCCAGACCATAACGGATAGTGTCCTGGTCAACCGGCTCGAAACGATAAGCGGAAGTATTGATGTCCGGCCCCAGGACGCGGATTTTGTTTTTCAGGCAATCATCATAAAGATTCTTGAC
The DNA here is from genome assembly GCA_009777245.1 of Betaproteobacteria bacterium. Taxonomy (GTDB): domain Bacteria; phylum Pseudomonadota; class Gammaproteobacteria; order Burkholderiales; family Rhodocyclaceae; genus Azovibrio. The sequence continues at coordinate 12,599 of WRMF01000007.1, read as the reverse complement.
GGCATCGGTGTCATTCATGTCCGAGGACAGGGTAGCCGCCATGAAAGCTGCGGGGTGATACGCTTTCAGCCATGCGGTCTGGTAGGTGACGACCGCATAGGCGGCGCTGTGCGATTTGTTGAATCCGTATTCGGCAAATTGCGCCATCAGGTCGAAAAGACGCTCGGCCAGGGCGGGCGAGAATCCTTTTTTTCTGGCGCCTTCGGCAATGCTTTCGCGGTGCTCCGCCATCTCCTCCGGTTTTTTCTTGCCCATGGCGCGGCGCAGCAAATCCGCGCCGCCCAGGGTATAGCCGCCGATGATCTGGGAGATTTGCATCACCTGCTCCTGATAGACGATGACCCCGTAAGTCGGAGCAAGGCAGGATTCCAGAGCAGGGTGGAAATAGTCAATTCGCTGCTGGCCTTTTTTGCGGCGGCAAAAATCATCCACCATCCCCGAACCCAAAGGACCGGGACGATAAAGGGCAAGCACGGCGATGATGTCTTCAAAGCAATCAGGCCCCAGTTTTTTCAGGAGCTTTTTCATGCCTTCCGACTCGACCTGAAAAATCGCCGTCGTATTGGCTTCCCGCAAGACCCGATAAACCTCCGGGTCGGAAAACCCCGGCTTCATCATGTCGGGACGCTCGCCCGTCATCCGTTCGATGTACTTCAACGCAAGCTCGATGATGGTTAGGTTCTTCAGGCCGAGAAAATCGAACTTGACCAGCCCGATTTTTTCCACGTCGTCCTTGTCGAACTGGGAGACCGGCGAAGCGTCATTGCCTGCGGCCTGATATATGGGGCAGAAATCCACAATCTTGCCCGGCGCGATCAAAACGCCGCCCGCGTGCATCCCGACATTGCGCGTCAGGTCTTCAAGGCGCATGGCAAGTCCGAACAATTCTTCCAGAGCTTCCTTGTCCTCACCTATCATCATTTCCCGCAGCAGCGGCTCCGTCTCCAGCGCGACAGCGAGCGGAACGGGCTTGTTTTCCTTGACCGGAATCAGCTTGGCGATGCGGTCGCAGAGGGAAAAGGGCAGATCAAGCGCCCTTCCCACATCGCGCACCACCGCCTTGGAAGACATGGTTCCGAAGGTGACGATCTGGGATACGGCGTCAGAGCCGTAATGCTTTCGCACATATTCAATGGTTCGGTGGCGATTGTCCTGACAGAAGTCAATGTCGAAGTCGGGCATGGATACCCGCTCAGGATTCAGGAAACGCTCAAACAGCAGGGCATATGGTATGGGGTCAAGGTCGGTGATGCCAAGCGAGAAAGCGACCAGGGAACCCGCGCCGGAGCCGCGACCGGGGCCTACAGGCACGCCGTTTTGCTTGCTCCAGTTGATGAAGTCGGCAACGATGAGGAAGTAGCCGGAAAAGCCCATCTGGATTATGGTCGCCAGTTCCGTTTTCAGGCGTTCATGGTATTCAGGACGGCATGACATGCGCGTGTCAGAATCGGGGAAAATTTCTCGAAGGCGATTTTCCAGACCTTCCTCGGCTTGCCGGGTCAGGTAGTCTTCCAGGCTTATGCCTTCCGGTGTGGAAAAATGAGGCAGGAAATTTTCGTCCAGCGCCAGCTCAAGATTGCAGCGTTTGGCGATTTCCAGGGAGTTTTCCAACGCTTCCGGCAGGTCTTCAAAAAGCTCCTCCATTTCGTCCTGGGTCTTGAAGTATTGGGCTTCGGTAAAGAGGCGCGGACGGCGGGTGTCGCCCAGGGTATAGCCTTCCGCGATGCATACTCTGGCCTCATGGGCGCGAAAATCTTCCTGTTTCGAGAACTGCACCGGATGAGTCGCCACAATCGGCAGTTCCAGTTCAACAGCCAGACTGACTGTGGCCTGAATCAGCCGCTCGTCTTCGGGAAGGCCGGGGCGCTGGACTTCCAGATAAAACGCGCCGGGAAAAAGATCGCGCCAGACTTCTGCCCGCTTTTTCGCTTCCTGCGGGCGGCGCGTAAGAATGGCCTCGCCCACATCGCCCATTGCCCCGCCGGACAGGGCAATCAGGCCGTCTGATCCGATTTCGGCAAGCCATTCCCGTGCGATTTGCGGACGAGCCTGCGCCTTTTCCAGACGCTCCGGGGCTATATGGGCGCGGGTCAAAAGCTCGCAAAGCTGCCGATAGCCTTTCCGGTTTTTGACCAGAAGCAAGAGACGACAGGGGCGTTCCGGGTCGTTTGGGTTAAGAATCCAGCAGTCTGCGCCCACGATTGGCTTTAAGCCCTTGTTTCTCGCGCTTTTGTAGAACTTAACCAGAGCAAAGAGGTTCATCAGGTCAGTGACGGCAAGCGCAGGCATTCCGTCCGCTGCCGCGCGTCCGACCGCCTCGTCCAGACGCAGGATTCCATCGGTGATCGAATACTCGCTATGACAGCGCAGATGCACAAAACGAAAGGGCGGGGTGTCAATCATTTCACGCGCATTCCCGGCATTGCGCCGTCATCCGGCGAGAGTAGATAAATACCGGATTCGTCGCCGCCCGAAGCGGCAAGCACCATACCTTCGCTCAGGCCGAATTTCATCTTGCGCGGCAGAAGGTTGGCAACCATCACGGTCAGTCTGCCGGTCAACGCAGCCGGGTCGTAGGCGGATTTGATTCCGGCAAAGACCTGGCGCGGCTTCTCTTCGCCGATGTCAAGGACAAGCCGCACGAGCTTGTCCGCGCCTTCGACAGGATGAGCCTCGGCAATGCGGGCAATACGCAAATCCACTTTCAGGAAATCTTCGATACCGACCATCTCGCTTGCAGTTTTCTCCGTCGGCAGGGAAGCGGCGGCAGAGGCAGGGGCAGGGGCAGATTCACGATTGGCCTCTATGAGCGCGGAGATCTGTTTCGGGTCAATCCGGGTCATCAGGTGCTGGTAGGGGGCAATGACGTGTCCGGCAGGCAACAGGGAGTCCACATCCCGCCAGAGGAGCGGGTCAATCTTGAGGAAGGCTTCCACCTGTTCCGCAAGCGCAGGCAGAACGGGCTTCAAAAGAATCGTGAGCAGTCTGAATAGGTTGATGGCATGGCTACAGGATTGATGCAGCAAAGCCTCCGCGCCTGCCTGTCTGGCGAGTTCCCAGGGTTTTACGCTGTCGACATACTGGTTGGCTATGTCGGAGAGCGCCATGATCTCGCGCATGGCTTTGGAAAACTCGCGGTTCTCGAAGAATTCGGCAATGCGCGGCGCGGCTTCCTGAATCGCCTGAAAAGCGGGAAGCGACGAGTCGGCGGCGGAAAGTTCTCCGTCAAAGCGTTTCACGATGAATCCGGCGGCGCGGCTGGCAATGTTGATGTACTTTCCGATAAGGTCTGAATTGACGCGGGCGACAAAATCTTCCAGATTGAGATCAATATCTTCCAGGCTGTTGGAGAGTTTTCCGGCGAAGTAATAGCGCAGCCATTCCGGGTTAAGTCCTTCTGCAAGATAGCTTTCCGCCGTGATGAATGTGCCGCGCGACTTGGACATTTTAACGCCGTCCACGGTCAGAAAGCCGTGCACGCAAATTTTGCAGGGTGTGCGAAAGTTGGCGTTTGCCAGTTCCGCAGGCCAGAAAAGGGCGTGGAAATAGAGAATGTCCTTGCCGATGAAGTGATACAACTCGGTGGCGGAATCCGGCTTGAAATACTCGTCGAAATCAAGGCCGATCTTTGCGCACAGGTTTTTGAACGAACCCATGTAGCCGATTGGCGCATCCAGCCAGACATAGAAAAATTTGCCCGGCGCATTGGGAATTTCAAAGCCGAAATAGGGCGCGTCGCGGGAGATGTCCCAGTCGGATAGCAGGCTTTCTCCTTCTTGTCCCAGCCATTCCCGCATCTTGTTTGCGGCTTCGCTTTGCAGGACGCCGTTTTCAGGGGCGGTATAACGGCGCAGGAAGGCTTCGCAACGCGGGTCGGAAAGTTTGAAAAAATAGTGTTCGGATTCGCGTAATTCCGGCTTTGCGCCGGAGATGGCGGAATAGGGGTTTATGAGTTCAGTCGGCGAATAGGCCGCGCCGCAGACTTCGCAATTATCGCCATAGCGGTCTTTCGCGCCGCATTTGGGGCATTCGCCCTTGATGAAACGGTCAGGCAGGAACATTTCCTTTACGGGATCGAAAAATTGCTCGACAGGGCGTTTTTCGATCAGCCCCGCTTCAAGGAGCCGTCCGTAGATTTGTTCCGCAAACTCTTTTGTTTCCGGGGAATGGGTGGTGTAGTAGTTGTCAAAGCCGATGCAAAAGCCGGAAAAATCCCGCACATGCTCGCCATACGTCCGGTCAATAAGGGCTTCCGGGGTAATGCCTTCCGCTTCTGCGCGCAACATGATGGATGTGCCGTGGGTATCATCGGCGCAGACATACCAGCATTCATGCCCGCGCATTTTCTGGAAGCGAACCCAGATGTCGGTTTGAATGTATTCCAGAAGGTGGCCTATGTGAATCGCGCCGTTAGCATAGGGCAGGGCGGAGGTGACGAGGATTTTACGGCTCATGGCTGAACAGGAAGGTAGGGAAGGGGAGTCATGTATTTTATCCCTTCTTGCGCCATGAGCGCACGTTTACTGCGGCAGCTTGCCGTAGCGACGCTACCTGAGGAACAATAGCTTTGACCCAACGCATCTTTTCTGTAATACTTGGGGAAGTTATGGGAGAGTCGGTAAATCGCGAGGCTTGACAGGTGGGTTTGACAGTAGTCCAAGCCTGTACTGTCTGGCTGGCTATGATGGGCTGCCCCAAGCCGGACATATGCGCGATAACATTCCGCAATCGGCTCGACATAAAAACAGAGTCATGATTCATGAAAAACGTTCTTGTTGTTTCCTACTCTCAAAGCGGCCAGCTTGCCGACATTGTCGCCGCCTTGGCGCGTCCGCTGGAAACGGAGAATATCAGGGTTCATCACGAAGTATTGCAGCCGGAATCTGCTTTTCCGTTTCCCTGGTCGTTTTTCGCTTTTTTCGACGCTTTTCCGGAGTCGGTGCGCCTTGACCCACGTCCCAACAAGCCTCTTGCGATCCCGGCCGATGTGACGTTCGATCTGGTAATTCTCGCCTGGACAGTCTGGTATCTCTCCCCGTCGCAACCCATGACCGCCTTCCTGCAAAGCGCCGAGGGTAAGCGCCTGCTTGCCGGACGCCCGGTCGTCAGCCTGGTGGCCTGCCGCAACATGTGGATTTCTGCGTTCGATACGCTGAAAATGCTGGTCGGGGAGGCGGGAGGAAGGCTTGTCGATCACATTGCGCTGACTGACGAGTCCCCACCGCTTGCGACTTTCATAACCACGCCGCGCTGGATGCTGACCGGGCGACGGAATCGTTTTTTCGGCTTGCCGCCCGCCGGAATCAACGCCAGGCAAACAGCGGGGGCGGCGAGGTTTGGCGTGGCGTTGGCTGAGGCGCTTGCCCGCGATGAAGAAAAATCCGGGCAGCCGATGTTAAGCGGCCTTTGCGCCGTCAAGGTTGTTCCCCATCTGGTCATGTCCGAACGCGCCGCTCGACGCGCCTTCCAAGTGTGGTCGGGCATCATACGCCTTTTCGGACGCGCCGGACAACGGCGGCGGATTCTGGCGCTCATGTTGTTCGCTCTCTACCTCATCGTAATCATTCTTACCATCGTGCCGCTTAATTTGATCTTGCAACGGCTAATCGCACCTCTGTACGCCCGCCGCGCCGCAGCGATCATTCGCCACTATGAGCAACCTTCCGGCGCGGATGACGCGCGCATGGCGCATGAGTGAAGCCTTCATCACTGCCACGGCTGCGGCTCTACCCAACGCGCCGGTCGACAACGAATCCATCGAAGCCGTTCTTGGGAAGATCGGAGGCAGGGCATCGCGCGCCCGCCCTATCGTCCTGCGCCAGAACGGCATCAAAAGCCGCCATTACGCTATTGATCCGGCAAGCGGACTGCCCACGCACACCAACGCCAGTCTCACCGCCGAGGCGATCCGCGCCCTTGCGCGAGACGGCGGTTTTGCGCTCGACAACCTCCAATGTCTTGCTACCGGAACATCCAGACCCGACCAGATCGCGCCAAATCACGGAGTCATGGTTCATGGCGAACTGGGCAACCCTGCCTGCGAGGTCGTTTCAACCGCCGGTGTCTGTCTTTCGGGACTTTCCGCCCTCAAATACGCCTGGCTTGCGGTAAAGGGGAAAGAGGCGGAAAACGCGGTGGCGACAGGTTCAGAACTGGCGTCCGCTATCATGCGGGCAGAGTATTTCTCCGAGGAGAGCGCCGCTTGCGTCGCGACGTTAGGCACGCAGCCAAATATCGCGTTCGATAAAGATTTTCTGCGCTGGATGCTCTCCGACGGCGCGGGTGCCTTTCTCATTGAACCCCATCCGCGCGCCGGACAGGTCAATTTGCGTATTGACTGGATCGCGCTTTCTTCCGCCGCTCACCGCCTACCCGTGTGCATGTACATGGGCGGCGACCGCGACGCCGACGGCACGCTCATCGGTTGGGCAGAGTTCCCGCCCGGGCAATGGGCGGAAAAATCCATCTTCGCGCTCAAACAGGATGTGAAACTGCTGGATCGCCACGTCATCGAAGCAACCCTGGAAGCTCCCCTGGCGGCGCTGATTGCGCGGCACAGACTCAAGGCGGAAGAAATAGACTGGTTTTTGCCGCACATGTCATCAAATTACTTCCGCCAGCCCATCGCCGACGGGCTGGCGCGAGCAGGTCTGCCCATCCCGTTCGATCGCTGGTTTACGAATCTGGAAACCAAAGGCAACATGGGTTCGGCATCAATCTACATCATGATTGACGAGTTATGCCGTAGCGGTCGGCTTGCCTCCGCTGAGCGTCTATTGTGCTACGTGCCGGAGAGCGGGCGTTTTTCAAGCGGTCTTATGCAACTGACGGTGGTGTGAGGCGAATCGAAATGGACGCTACCGATGTTCCCCAGGAAGGCAGCGCCACCTACGGCGGCCAGCTAAAGGCCGTGTATGCGCGTACCCACGATGGCCGGCTCGGGCTTGTGCAGTCGCGGGGATGGGAAGTCGAAGAAACCGTTACCCTGCAGGCGGTGCGGGCATTCGAGGAATTGACCGCTGCGGCGATCGAGAGGGTGCGCGCCGGGCAAAGCTCTCCGCTTGAAGTCCACATGTATCGCGCCCGCATGGACATTTCCCTGCTCGCGCAGGCAAGCGGACTATGGCGCTGGCGGGTACGCCGCCACCTCCGCCCGACTGTGTTCGCCCGCCTTTCAAAAGCATTGCGCGCGCGTTACGCAGAAGTCCTGGGCATCGAACCCGAACAGTTGGATGTAATCAACTGACATGGCGACAACCAGCTTCGTCCACCAACAGGCATCCCATTGCGAAAGCGGGGTCATGAGCGCCATCATGCGCCATTACGGCCTGCCGCTTTCCGAGCCAATGGCTTTCGGCTTGTCTTCGGCTCTGACTTTCGCCTTTCTGCCTTTCATCAAGATCTCCGGTCAGCCGCTGGCGTCTTACCGGATGCCGCCCAGGGCGATCATTCGCGGCCTGCAAAAACCGCTCCGTTTTTCGATGCGAACCGAAACGTTCCGCCGTCCCGAAGCAGGTATGGCGCGGCTTGACGAACTGCTTGACGCCGGACATGTCGCGGGCTTGCAGGTTTCCGTATTCTGGCTGCCGTTCATACCGCCGGATTTTCGCTTTCATTTCAACGCCCACAATCTGCTCGCCTACGGGCGCGACGCGGCGAGCGGAGAATACCTGCTCTCCGATCCCGTGCTTGAGGAGCCTGTGCGCTGCGCGAGCGCCGATCTGGCGAGGGCGCGTTTTGCCCGTGGCCTGCTCGCGCCAAAGGGATTGTTGTACTACCCGGCCAACGCGCCGCAGGAACCGGCATGGGAACAGGCGATTCCCGCCGCGATCAAAAAAACCGCGTGGATCATGCTCCGTACTCCCTTGCCTTTCATCGGCGTAAAAGGAATCAATCGGGTCGCCCGCGCCTTCGAGCGCCTGCCCGCCGCCGCCGACCCGCAAGCCACCAAACTCTATATCGGGCATTTGATACGCATGCAGGAAGAAATCGGAACCGGCGGCGGTGGCTTTCGCTTCATGTACGCAGCCTTTCTCGAAGAAGCCGCCTCGCGCATCAATCGCCCGGATCTCACGGAGCTGGCCGCAGAACTGGTCGACATCGGCGATCTCTGGCGTGAATTCGCGCTTGCCGCCGCGCGCATGATCCGCGACCGCGATCCGCTCGACCCCGGCCGCCTCGCTACCTTGCTGCGCACGCAAGCCGCGCGCGAAAAGGCGTTCTTCATTGCTTTGGACAAAGCTGCTCGTATCTCATGATCCGCATTGACAATATCCGCTACCGCTACCATCCTGGAGCTCCTCTGGCGCTTGATGGCGTTTCGATAGACATTGCGCGCGGCAGCATCCACGGCCTGCTCGGCCCGAATGGCGCTGGCAAAACCACGCTGATCTCGCTGCTGGCCGGTTTGATCTCGCCCCGGGAGGGCAGCATCGCCATCAGCGGCGAGCCGCTCGGAAGCTGGCGGGCTGCGCGCCCCAATGCCATTGCGCTGGTTCCGCAGGACTACGCCTTCTACCCGATGCTGACCGTGGTCGAAAACCTCGCCTTCTTCGCCGGTGTGCAAGGATACTCCAGTCAGGAACGGCAGCGTCAATGCGCCGAAGCGTTGGCTTTTTCCCGCCTTGAAAGCGTTGCTGACCAGCGCGCGGAAGAACTCTCCGGCGGCTTGCGGCGACGTTTGAATCTGGCAATCGGCCTTACCGGCGAGCCGGAAATTTTGTTGCTTGACGAGCCGACCGTAGGCGTCGACCCGTCGTCGCGTCGTTTTCTGCTCGAATCCGTCCGGCAACTCGCCGCGACCGGGCGCACAGTGCTTTACACCAGCCATTACATGGAAGAAGTGGAAGCGGTGTGTTCCGATGTCTCGATCATTAACCACGGCAAAGTGTTGCTGGCAGGATCGATTGCGGAAGTAAAGCAAGGCAGGACGCTGGAGCAGGTTTTCATGGAACTCACCGGATATTCGCTCCGTAATTAAGCTGAATAGGGAGAATCAGACTGTTTATAAAACTCGTGGCTCTGTGGAAAAAGGAATGGCTGGCGCTCATGCGCGACCGGCACGGGCTGGCTGCGCTTTTCATCATGCCCGCGATTTTCATTCTGGTTATGTCGCTCGCGCTCGCAGATACGTTTTCCGGGCAACAGGAAACCAGGCTCGCCTATGCGACGCTGGATCTTGACGACACCCCGGCCTCCCGCGCGCTTGACGCGCTGCTTGGCGATTTCGAGTTGCTCAACAAATCCGCTCCACCGTCCGATGAGGCGAATGCCCGCCTTTCAGTACGAACAGGGGAGATGGCTTTCGTGATCGTGATTCCGCATGGATTTGCCCGGCAGATCGGCGCGAATCAGCCCCCCAAATTGCGCTTCCTGATCGATCCCGCCGTGCCGGGCATGGTGCGTAGTGGTTTTGGCAAATACGTCGAAGCTGCGGTTACCAGAGTGTGGCTTACGCATGTCCTGGAACAGCTTGGACAAAGCATGATGCGACCGGAACTGCGTCAGGTCATGGAGAACATCGGGTCGCCGGAAATTTCCATCGAGCCTGTAGGCAGCAGCGACGATGGAGCCGCCATTGCTGTAGCGCCCACCTCCGTGCAGCAAAACGTCCCGGCCTGGCTTATTTTTTCGATGTTTTTCGTCGTTATTCCGATTTCGACGGTTTTCATTGGCGAACGACAGAGTGGAACCTTGCAACGACTACATGCCCAGCGTGTTTCCTTCGGTCTCGTGCTGGCGGGCAAATTCCTGCCTTTCGTGCTCATCAACCAGATACAGGCCGTGGTCATGGTCGCCGTAGGCCGCTGGCTCGTGCCGCTTTGCGGCGGCGAGGCGCTGACCCTTCCCGGCGGCGCGGCGGCGATTGCAGCCCTGTTCACGCTGAGCTTGGCCGTCAGCGTCGCTGCGGTCGGCTGGGCGCTTTTCATCGCCAGTATCGTGCAGAGCAGCGAACAGGCCACTATACTGGGCGGCGTCGGCAACATCCTGATGGGAGCCATAGGCGGCATCATGGTTCCCCGCTTTGTTATGCCCGTAGCGATGCAGGAGTGGACGCGCATCTCGCCAATGAGCTGGGCGCTTGATGGTTTTCATGATGTCATGTTGCGACAGGGCGGCATTGCCGATGTTCTTCTGACCGTCTGCGCGCTGATATGCTTTGGTCTTGCCGCGCTTGCCATGTCTATTTTCCTCAACCGCCGCGCCACTTCGACATGAACGATCTGAATCTCGCCCTCAAGACCCTGATTGTCCAGGCTTGCGACAAGGACTGCGATCCTGCTTCCATTGGCGACGATGAAATACTGTTCGGCGCGGGAACGCGGCTTGCGCTTGATTCACTGGACGCCTTGCAACTTTCGATGGCGTTGCAAAAGAAGTTCGGCATTCGGATCACCGACAGCAAGGAGACTCGTCTCATTTTCGCAAATGTCGCCAATCTCGCGGCATGGCTGAAAGACCGGAACAAAGCGGATGCGCCTGCATGAATGCGGCTCGTCCAGTCTACATCAAGCGTATCGGCCATGTTTCGGCCTTGGGGCTTTCTGCCGCCGAGGCAGCCGAATCGCTGCTCGCGGACAAGACGCCCCTTTCCGAATGCGAACTGCTCGGCGAGTCCTGGCCCTGGTTCGCCCTGCCCCTTGCGGAAGAAAACTGGACTGCCCGTACCCGGCGCGCGCTCAATCTGCTTGCGGCTGAACTTACCGCCGGAGAAGCCCCGGACTTGCTCAATGACCTGCCGCTCTTCATAGGCTCATCCGCGCATGGAACCGGCGAAATCGAAACGCTCAGGATGATCGTTACCGATCCGTCCCACAGCGATGTCGCCATTCTCGACCGGGAAGTCCGATTGGCCTTCGGCTGCAAGGCCGCGCCGTGGATGTTCGCCACCGCTTGCACATCCGGCTTGGCTGCGCTTGAAGCCGCCTTCACCCTGATTGCCCACGGCGAAATTGATGAAGCCTTGGCGCTCGGCATCGAATTCGGCTGCAAAACGACCCTTGCCGGCTTTGCCAGCCTTGGCCTGCTCGCGTGCGCGGAACAAGCCAACGGCCTGATTCTCGGCGAAGCCGCCGCCGGTCTCTTCCTCACCGCGCAACCCGGCTCAGACTGGCGGATTGCCGCGTGCCGCCTCTGCATTGACGGACACGCCGCTACCATGCCCACTCCCGACGGAAGACCCATTGCCGCCAACATCGCTGCCGCGCTTGGTGATGCCCAACTCGACGCCACAGCCATTGATCTCGTCAAACCGCACCGCAGCAGCTTGTCCGGTATTGACGAATCCGAAAACGCCGCGCTCGATTTTGTGTTCGGCTCCGGGCGACCAGCGGAAATCAGCCTCAAGCGTCGGCTCGGACACACGCTGGGAGCCTGCGGCCCTGCTGAACTCACCGCCCTGCTGGCTCTGCTCGATACGCCAGTCTGGCAAACACGCCACGGTTTTCCGCGTCGGATTCTGTTCAACCTCGTCGGGTTTGCGGGCAGTACCGCCGCCCTGATCGTCGAACGCTGCCCCAGGCCAGGAGCCAGCGCATGAATACGCCGAAAATTAGCGCCATGCGCGAACACCGCTTTGACACGACCACTCTCTCCGCTCTCGCCAGGCAACACGCCAGTGTGCCGCTACGTCGCGCCGGGGTTCTGACCGAGCTTGTCATCGTAGGCGTCGCTTCGATTCTGGATGGGCAACCCGACATGCCGACCATGCTGCTGTGGGGTTCGCATACAGGCATCATCACCGCCGGAAACCGCCTCGTCTCCTGCATCGAATTTGCCCGCGAACCTGTATTCCCGTTCGACTTTCTCGCCTCGCAACCTATTGTCGCCGCCATTGCCCTGAAGAAGAGCTTTCCCTGCATTGAAAACGCGCTCTACCAACCCTGGCCCGACGACGTAGCGGTTCATTGGCAACGGGCGCAGACTCTCGCTACCGTTTGGCTGCGAGCAGGGCGTTGCGCGCGCGTCATCTGCGGACAGGTAGAACCCGACGAAACAGGGAATGACGAACATATCGGGCGTTGGCAAATGCTGCGTGCCTGATGTGATCCGGAAAACGAGAATGGCGTTCCATAGCGCTTTCCGTTAATAAAGCGACGGTCAAGCGATGTGCGGGGAGAGGCAAAATAACCGCATTCCCTCTCCCGCTTGTGGCTACGCCGCAAGCGGTAGCTATTCGGCAAACCCCCGGCGCTAACGCGCCACCCCCTTTTATAAAGGGGGCTAACCCCAAAGCTGCTCCGACGCAAAGCCCCCTTTTTAAAGGGGGTGTCCCGTAGGGACGGGGGTTTGCAAGCCGCAAGTCAAAAGGTGTCGCCGCGCATTGCTGTTGTTTGCCGGTAAAACGTCAGAGTCAGAACTCGAACTTCAGTTGCAATGAGCCGGTCACGCCCTGGCGTCTTCCCGTATAGCCTTGCACGCCCAAATCAATGGACAGGGGCGTGCTTCTGGAAGGCGCGAATGAAAGACCGAGTTCGCCCACGCCCGTGCCGCCCTTCAAGGAAGGCGCGGCAATGGATTCGCCATTGGCCGTGGCCTTGACCTTGCCGCCGAACTCGTAGTCATAGTACGCGCCCACATAGGGAGAGACATAATCGCTC
>WRMF01000006.1 GCA_009777245.1 Betaproteobacteria bacterium | reverse complement strand
AGGCCGAGCGTCTGGCTATCGCAAGACGCGGCCACGAAAAATTTCTGTCTAGCCATACCTGGCCGCACCGAATCAGGCAGATGTTGGCGCATATGAACGTTAAACCCGGCCTCACCGACGCCCATTCTCCCGCTTTGCAAGGGCAACTCGGAATGGAATCCAGATAATCATGAGACAACTTATAAAATTGTTGCAGTTAATGCCGGATTGGCAAAAGACAAGCTCCGCTTTTTTCCTGAGCCTGAAAATCAAAGCCGTGTTTTTCCTGCATACTTATGATCTTTTCAACGCTGTCATCCGTCTACCCATCGTCAATAACCAGAAGCTCAATATGGGGATAGGTCTGGTTCAAGACGCTAAGAATGCTCGCTTCAACATACGGCGCGTGGTTATAAGACGCGATAATCACTGTGACAAGCGGCTGTTCGGTCAAATTTTCATTTCCTGTCATACTCATGTCGTCCGTAAAATCATGAAATCACGCACCGGCAGTCGCGGTTTGACGCAAGACTCGCCAGACTGGTCAATCTGCTGACATTCGTATCATAACGAGCTATCATACCACCTTCTTGTTCTCACAGTGTCACCCTGCCGATGAGCCTGTTTGCCCTGATCCTTGCCCTGCTGCTGGAACAACGTTTTCCGCTGCCGTATGCGCATTGGGTTGCGCGGCCTGTCTCGATCTGGGCAGAATGGCTGGAGCGTTATCTGAACGCGGGAAGTTATCAGCAGGGAATAGCCGCTGCGCTCCTTGCGACGCTTTTGCCGCTCGCTCCGCTTATCCTCGTTTATATCCTGTGTCTTGAACAACCCGTTCTGGCATTCGCGCTCAACGCGCTGATTTTATATCTGACCCTTGGGTTTCGCCAGTTCAGCCATTTCTATACCGACATCCAGATGGCGCTGCGTCTGGATGATACGGAACGCGCCCGCGCCTTGCTCTCCGAATGGAGAAATGAAGATTTGCCCGCCAATCTGGAAGCCGATGAAATTGCCCAGCTTGCCATTGAAACCGCGCTTGTCGCCTCACACCGGCATGTGTTCGCGGTTATTTTCTGGTTCGTGCTCCTGCCGGGGCCGCTTGGCGCGCTCCTGTATCGAATCTCGCATCTTCTGGCCGATTCATGGCGCGAGCAAGGGGATTTCGGTCGCTTCGCCGCCGATATGTTCTACTGGCTGGAATGGCTGCCAACTCGCGCTACGGCTGCGGCTTTCGCAATCGTCGGCAACTTTGAGGATGCCGTCTTTTGCTGGCGCAACCAAGCTGCCCGCTGGTATAATCGCGGGCTTGGCATTGTGATCGCCAGCGGCGCGGGCGCTCTCGGCATCAGGCTGAAAAACGACCTGGGAACAGGCGAAGCGGCAGATGTGGATTCCATGCAAAGCGCCGTGGGCCTGGTCTGGCGGGCTGTAATGCTGTGGTGTTTGTTGTTGATTTTAAGGTGGCTTGCCGGTATGGCAAGCTGATTTTGTTGTTCGTTAGGAGAATTGTTCCATGTTGAAAGACATCGTTATACTTGCCGCCGCCCGCTCCGCTGTCGGCGCATACGGCGGCTCCCTGAAAGACCTTGAGCCAATTGATCTTGGCGCGCTCGTCATCAAGGAAACCATCGAGCGTTCCAAGGTTGATCCCAAACAGATTTCATTTGCCGCGCTCGGTAATATCATGCCGACCGAAACTCGTTATCCATATGTCGCCCGCGTTACCACCATTCAGGGCGGACTTTCCATGGATTCCGTCGCGTTCGCCGTAAATCGCCTTTGCGGCTCGGCCATGCAGGCCGTAGTTTCTTCCGCGCAGGCCATCACGCTGGGCGATGCCGAATTTGCGCTTGCGGGCGGAGTCGAAAGCATGACCCGCACCGCCTATCTCCTGCCCGCGCTGCGAAACGGAGCCAGAATGGGCGACGTAAAAGCCATTGACGCAATGGTCTCCGTCATTACCGACCCGTTCGGCGTCGGTCATATGGGGATGACCGCCGAGAATCTGGCGGTCAAGTGGGGCATATCCCGCGAAGAGCAGGACGCCTACGCCGTGGAATCGCAAAAACGCGCCGCCGCCGCGCTTGCCGCCGGTTATTTCAAGGATCAGATCGTGCCGATCACCCTGAAGAGCCGCAAGGGCGATACGGTGTTCGACATTGACGAGCAGGTAAAGGCCGATACGACTCTGGAAGGGTTGGCAAAGATGAAACCGGCTTTCAAGAAAGAGGGAGGCACGGTGACTGCCGGCAACTCCTCCACCCTGAACGACGGCGCGGCTTTTCTGGTGCTGGCGGATGCCGCCAAGGCAGCGGCAGCCGGATACGCGCCGATGGCGCGGCTTGTTTCCTACGCTATTGCCGGAGTTCCCAACGATGTCATGGGCGAAGGCCCGATTCCCGCTACCAAGCTGGCGCTCCAGCGCGCCGGGTTGACGCTCGACCAGATTGATGTCGTTGAGGCGAACGAGGCTTTTGCCGCGCAAGCCCTGGCCGTTGCCAAGGGGCTCGAGCTTGACCCGGACAAGACCAATCCCAACGGCGGCGCGGTCGCTCTGGGGCATCCGGTTTCCGCCACGGGAAGCGTGATTATCACCAAGCTCCTGCATGAAATGCAGCGCACCCAAAAACGCTACGGTCTTGCCACCATGTGCATCGGCGGCGGACAAGGCATTGCCACGATTTACGAGCGCCTGTGATTGCTCGTATTTGACCGGAACGGCGTCCTTTCCGGACGCCGTTTTTATGGTGATTCTCGTTATAGCGCACTACCACCCCGCCCCTTAGGGGGCGACCTTGCAAACCCCCGCCGCTGCGCGGCACCCCCTTTGCAAAGGGGGCAGGGCGGGGGCAAGGCGGGGCTTGGCGGCGAAGCCACTTTGGATTGAAGACAATGGAATGGCAAGACAGTTACGCGCTTGGTCTGCCGCGCATGGACGACACCCATCGTGAGTTTGTCGCTTGTGTGGCGCGGTTATCCGCTGCGGATAGCGAAAAAGTCGTCGACGCGCTTGAAGATTTGCTCGCCCACGCGAAAGAGCATTTCGCCCAGGAAGAACGCTGGATGGAAGACAGCCATTTTCAGCCTGTCTTCTGCCATGCGGACGAACATGCGCGGGTGCTGGATTCGCTCAAAAAAATAATTGTCATGGCTCGTAATAATCCCGGTCTCGGCGGCATCGTCGCCAAAGAGCTGGAAAACTGGTTTATCCAACATGCCGCCACGATGGATGCTGTTCTCGCCGCCCATCTGCGACAGACGAATCATTGAGCCAGCAGCAGGTTCAGCCACATGCCCAGCCGGTATCCTGCCAGCGCGATCCGTTGCCGCGCCATAGCCCTTGCCTGTTGATGAAAGGCGGGTGAAATTTCTCCATCTTCATCAGGCGGGTAAACTCCCTGCTCGACCAAGGCGCGGCTCTCGGTAAGCCAGCTTTTTACATCGCCCGTTTTGCCGCCGTCCTCTACTCGCTCAATGGTCGCGAGCGAAGCCTGCAACCGTTCGCCGCGCAGCCAGAGAGGCCCCGGCAGGTTGTCCCAATAGCGATGCAATGAAACCTCTTCATGCGGGCGGGCAAAAAATCTTGCCTGGAACAGATTGCCGCCCCGGTCGGAACGTCCGCCGGTATGCAAGGGTTGATGCAAGTCCCCGACAAGATGCAGCAGCCAGACCAATGCGTAAGCCCGCTCATCCTGTCCTCGCGTACTGTCCGCCAGAATTTCCGCAAGTTTGGGCAGGCGCGCGCCAAGTTCGCCTCTTTCTTCGTCCTGATAGTGCCAGTCGTTATGCCGCGCCATAGTCGGAAAACCCTGTAGCGGCGGGGTTTGCGGCTCCCCTTGGGAATAAAAACGCTTGTCGCGCCGAATATCATCCGCCCAAACGGAAGCCTCAAGGAACGCGCCGTAATCAGGGTCTTTTTGCCGTGCCAGCCAGCGATCATAATCGGGATGCTGTTTGATTAGAAGGATAGCTTGCCGCCGGACAGGTTCGTCCATTACTTCCCAGGCCAGCGCCGCAATTTGCCGGTGTCCGGCGGCATTCCACGCCAGCGCGGTCACAGGCAGAAAAGCCAACAGGAAGAAAAGACGCTTCATGCCGGACGCCGCAGAGGGATTTTGGCTACGCCGCAGGTGGCTACGCCGCAGGTGGCTACGCCGCAAGTGGCTGCGCCGCAAGTGGCTGCGCCGCAAGTGGCTGCGCCGCAAGTGGCTGCGCCGCAAGTGGCTGCGCCGCAAGTGGCTGCGCCGCAAGTGGCTGCGCCGCAAGTGGCTGCGCCGCAAGTGGCTGCGCCGCCAAGCCTTCGCCTTGCCCCCTTTACAAAGGGGGTGCCGCGCAGCGGCGGGGGTTTGCAAGGGGGTGGCTTGTTGCGCCGGGGGTTTGCCGGATCGCTACCACAAGCGGAAGCGGGGAGCAAAATGTTCTCCATGACAGTCTCTTGAATAAATCACTTTATCTCGCCTGCCAGAGCGTGTTCATAGAGCGCGTTCCGGCTTGCGCCGGTAATCGCCGCCGCCAGACGAACCGCCCGGCTTTTCGGCAGACCTTCCTTAAGCAGAAGTTCGAGCGCCCGTATGCCACTGTTCGCCGTCGCTTTTTCCCGCGCGCTTTCATCCGCAGAAACGATCAGCGCAAATTCTCCTTTTTGCCGCATTGAGTCTGCCGCGAGCCAGTCTGCCGCCTCGCCAAGCGGCATACGGCAAATCTGTTCAAATTGCTTGCTGATTTCACGCGCAATGACAAGCGTTCTCCCTGATCCCAGACATTCATTCATGTCCGCGACGCTTTTTAGAATCCGATGCGGGGCTTCATAAAAAACGAGGGCGCAGGCAAGCCCGGCCAGGTCATTGAGAGCCTTTTTCCGCTCTCCGGCGGACGCAGGAAGAAAGCCGTAGAACAGCCAATGCGGGTGAGAAAATCCGGCGGCGGAGAGCGCGGCGGTCGCGGCGCATGCCCCCGGCAGGGGAATTACCCTGCCGCCCGCCGCATGAACAGCAGCGACAATACGCGCGCCGGGGTCGGAAATGGCGGGCGTGCCCGAATCGGAAATGAGTGCTACGCTTTCTCCTGCCGCCAGCAGCTCCAGAATTCGAGCCGCCGCCTGTTCTTCGTTATGTTCATGCGCCGCCAGAAGACGAGCGCGAGAGCCTATACGTTTCAACAGGGGGGCGGAATGGCGGGTATCTTCCGCCGCAACCCAGGCTATTTCGGAGAGAACGTCGCGGGCGCGCTCGGTAATGTCGGCAAGATTCCCGATCGGCGTAGGAACCACGTACAATGGCGCGGTTTTATATGGAGAAGTATCGGATGGCATGGAAGTCGCGCGCGCTCGGCATCTGGCAGGAAAAATGGAAAACAGTCTGGAATCGGCTATGGGCGAAACATACCACGAGAATCGGCAATCATGACGGAATGAAAGCGGAGGCATTGGCAGCCGATTTTCTTCGCGCCCGTGGATTACGGATTATCGCCCGAAATTTTCGGATACGCGGCGGGGAGATAGACCTGATCGCGGAGGAAAAAACGCGGGATGTTATCGTTTTTGTCGAGGTGCGGCTGCGCCGTTCGCAACGCTTCGGGGGGGCTTCGGCAAGCATAATCGCCAGAAAGCGCCGCCGGATCATCCTGGCGGCGCGGCATTGGCTGGCAAGACATGGAAGCAAGCGTCAAGCCTGCCGCTTTGATTGCGTGCTTCTTGACCGGCTGGAGTCGGCAGGCATCGAATGGGTAAAACATGCGTTTCGCGCGGATATTTAGGGCGTTGTTCGCCGGATGCCTGATTTTCGTTCTGTCCGGCATGGCGCTGGCGGAAGGGCAAATCCGGCTGCTGGCGCAATCTTCGCCGCTGGCGGGCAGCCAGTTTCACGCCTTGTCAAGGCTTGCCGGAAAGATACGGGAGGGCGATTCCCTGACCTTGCGCCGCGAACCGGATAATCAATATGACGCCAACGCGGTGCGGGTGGAATGGCAGGGTGAAATGCTGGGCTATGTGCCGCGCCGGGAAAACCGCGCCGTAGCGGCAGCGATGGATCGCGGCGAATTGCTGGACGGGCGCATCATCCGCTTCAATCCCGACGATCCCGACCCCTGGCAGCGGCTGCGTTTTGAGATATGGGTAAGGCTTTGACGCTGGCTTGCAGGGTGGTTCTGTCGCCGTTCGTAGTTGCAATCACATATGACACAAAGCGGACAAAACGCTCTCGCGGTTGTCGCATCCCGGCTTGGGGTAGGTCAAGGCCACCATGACTCAATGCGCCCCGGCGCAGCGGGATTTTTCTCAAGATCGCTTGTCAGAGGGCGGTATACCTTCGCAATGTACGGTGGCGTGTGCTGCTAGCGCAGGATGCGCGCTTGCGTGTTGACAAAGCCCCGCGCCAGCGGCGCATGACCTACCATCACCAGAAGAGCGACATTGTGCTCCATAACAGCATCCAGTTCATTTGGCAAATAACGAGACGGCCGGGGGAGAGGGAGAAAGGCTTTTGCCCCCTTTTGAAAGGGGGTGGGGTGGGGTGGGGTGGGGTGGCGCGCCGGGGGTTTGTCTAGGGTCTGCCCCTACGGTCGACGTGTCCCCTCAAATGGGAAAGGGCATTTCTCCCCTCTCCCGCATACCACTTGACCGTCGCTTTATTTACAGAAGGCTACAACCGCTTGATGCGCTGTCCGGCGACGGCGGGAAGCCAGGCGAAAAGCTGCCCGCGTCCCGGAATTTCCAGCCGGGCAGGAGCGATTTCAGCCAGCGGAATCAGGACAAAGGCGCGTAAATAAAGGCGCGGATGAGGCAGGATGAGCGCGGGCGTGTTTATCCGTTCATCGCCATAAAGCAATAAATCCAGATCAAGCGCGCGCGGGGCGTTGGGAATGGAGCGAGTCCGCCCTGCCGCCGCTTCCATTTCTTGCAGGGCGGCTAATAGCTCAAAGGGAGAAAGGCGGGTATCAAGCGCGGCGACGGCATTGATGAAATCCGGCTGTTCCAAATCCTGCCCCCTGGAGCCGATCGGCGCGGCGCGATAGAGCGAAGATGCCTGGACGAGCCTGCTTTTCGGAAGGCGGTCAAGCGCGGCAATGGCGTCAGTCGCAATTTGGCAGGAATCGCCCAGATTGGAGCCTATGGCGACATAAGCAGGAACTCCTGAATCAGTCGCCGTCTTCTTTCGCACTATTTTTTTCCGCATGACTTTCTTCCGCATGGCTAGCCTGATTTTCCGTCTTGCGCCGCTTGCGTCGTCGCTTTTTGCCGCCTCCGGGAAGCAGCATATCCGCGCGTTTTTTGGCGTCGGCTTCCTGAAAGGCCAGCCACCAGTCCGGCAATTCCTGCGATATTTCTCCGGCTGCCGCTCGCAGCAAGAGAAAATCATAAGCGGCGCGAAAACGCGGATGCGCCAACACGCCATAGGCGCGTTTGCCGGAACGCTGTTCAAGGCGCGGCTGCAAAGCCCAGATTTCCCTTATATCGCCTGCGATTCGGCGGTTAATGACCAGTTTTTCGTTTTGGGCATGCAGGACATCGCTCATCGCCTGGGACAAGGCGGGATTGGGATGCTCGCCTTCCTCGCAAAGACGCCGCCAGGCGGCATTGACCTTGCCCCAGAGCAGGACGGCGAAAAGAAAAGCGGGAGAAGATGTTTTTCCCTTGCGAATTCGTTGATCTGTGTCGGCAAGGGCAAGCAGGATGAATTTTTCGCCCTCGTTCAGCGCCGCATCCAGGAGGGATAATTGTTGCAGACCTTCGTCGCGCAGAACGGACAGGCATTTGATCGCATGTCCTGAAGTCAGCATCTTCAGAATCTCGTCAAACACGCGGGGCGCGGGAACATTCGCCAGCAAGGCGGCCATCTCCCGAATGGGGGCGCGTGTTTCAGGGTCAATGAAAAGCCCCAGCTTGGCGGAGAGGCGCACGGCGCGCAGCATTCGCACCGGATCTTCCCGATAACGGATTTTCGGGTCGCCGATAATACGCAGGGTTTTTTGTCGCAGATCGGCTACGCCGTGGTGATAGTCAAGAATTTGCTCGGTTACCGGGTCAAAATAGAGGGCGTTGATGGTGAAATCGCGGCGGGCTGCGTCTTCGGACTGATCGCCGAATACGTTGTCACGAAGCAGGCGGCCATGCGCGTCGGTTTTTGCCGCGTCTTTCTCGCTGCCCCGAAAGGTCGTAATTTCGACGATCTCCCTGCCCATCATGGCATGCACGATCTGAAAGCGCCGACCGATAAGGTGGGAGCGTCTGAAGCAACGACGCGCCTCGTCCGGGGTGGCGTCGGTGGCGACATCGAAATCCTTGGGCGTTGCTCCGGTCAGAAGATCGCGCACCGCGCCGCCTACGACATAGGCTTTGTATCCCTGATGCTGGAGGGTTTCACAGACGCGGCGGCTGCCGGGGCTGATTTGCTCCCGGCGGACAGGGTGGGATTCAGGCGGAATTACCGCAGGCTCGACGGCGCGGCGCGCGGATGCACCTCGTCCGGGTTTGCGGAAAATACGGCGGATTATTCTACGAATCATCGCGCGGATTCTGGCAGCTCCCGACCGCTAATGACAGGTTAGGCAAAATTTCCATTTACCGCCGGTCAGGCTTTCAGGATGAGCATCATATGCACGCCTGCGATTTCGATCTCGTCTCCGTTGTTCAAGCGACGCGGGGCGTCTCCCAAAGGCTTGCGGTTGACGAGCGGACGCGAATCGCCCTCTACATAGGAGAGGTAATAAAAATGCGAATCCCGGCTGATAGCGGCAACCGAGCCGCCATTTTTGCCGAGCAGGGCATGCTCCTTGTTGAGCGGCAATTCCTTGCCCCTGTTGCTGCCGCTCAAGATGCGAAGCACTCCGTTGGAGGCTGCGTCCGGAAGGCTCTCCGTATCCGCCGCAGGAACAGCTCCGGGAATAATTGAAGTAAGCTGGTGTTCCAGATGCGGATCAACGGGGGTATTGATAGCGGGAAGATGGCTGTCCCGCTGCTCGGTTGACTGCGCGCCAAAATTGGATGCCGTCCCGATGTCGCTGGCGATAGCATCCTTCATGTCAATTATGCCTTCCTGGCTCTGACGCTCGGCAGGCGTGGCATCAACCAGATATTTTATCTTGTATTTGCCGAATCCTATTTCGTCATTGTGGTGCAGCACGCATTTTTTGACGGCGCGCCCATTGACCTGGGTTCCGTTGGTGCTCTGCAAGTCCTCAAGAAAGGAATCGTTAAGGATGGTAATAATAGCGGCATGCTCGCCGGAAACGGCGAGGTTGTTAATTTGTATGTCATTGGTTGACCGCCTGCCGATGCTGATGCGCGGCTTGTTCAGGTGAAACTCGTTCAGCACTAGGCCATCCATGGAAAGTATCAGTTTTGCCATTTCGTATTCCTCTGCTCAATGCTCTCGTTTTTCCGGCGAAGGCCGATTTCAGGTCGGGGCAATGAAAATATCATCGTGCGCGTTGGTAAAGACAGGTTTGACGGCTATCATGTCGACCGGATTGTCTCGCCGCGCGCGGGAAATTTTTTGAATCGGCATTATAACCGTTGAACTTAAGTTCTACCATATCTACAATGCCGGAAATTCGGCTCGGCGGTATAAAGCTAGTTTCTGGCGTTCTGAGGCAAAACCGGCTGCGCGGCATACACGCTTGAGCGGCAAAAAACATAGGATAGCAGATTTTATGGCGGCAAAAATCAAAGTGATGGTTGTGGACGACTCGATTGTTGTTCGGCAGGTCATCACGAAAATGTTGCAAACCGATCCGGGGATTGAAGTCATTGATTCCGCTCCCAATCCGATCGTGGCGCTTGAGAAGATGAACCGGCTCTGGCCGGACGTGCTGATTCTCGACATTGAAATGCCGCGCATGGACGGCATTTCCTTCCTTGTCCAGTTGATGAGGGATCATCCCACGCCTACCATTATCTGCTCCAGCATGGCGGAGCAAGGGGGCAGGACTTCGCTGGACGCGCTGGCAGCCGGCGCTGTTTCGGTCATTTGCAAGCCTCGCGCCGGGGTCATGCAATTTATGGAAGAAAGCACGGCTGAACTCTGCCAGGCCGTGCATACCGCCGCGCATGCCAATCTGAAGGTCTTCAGCCCAAAGGCTTTGCCGAAGAAGGAGCCTGCCCTTGATCTTGTTCAGCGCGTCGCCCCGCAGACGTTTGATGTCCGACCCAAGCTCTCCGCCGATGCGATTCTGCCCTTGAAGAGCAATGTTCCCCTGCTACGCGCGGGCGAGCGCATTATCGCCATCGGCACTTCCACCGGCGGCACGCAGGCTCTGGAGGCAGTTCTCAGCAATCTGTCCGTGGAAACGCTTGGAATCGTGATTGTCCAGCACATGCCGGTCAATTTTTCCATCGGCATGTTTACCCAACGTTTGAATAACCGCTGCGCGCTTGAAGTGCGGGAAGCCTGCGATGGCGATCGCGTGCATCCCGGTCTGGCGCTGATTGCGCCGAGCGGCAGGCATTTGCTGGTGAAACGCGACGGTTCGCAGTACCGGGTGGAAGTCCGAAGCGGCCCCCCTGTCACTCGTCATATTCCTTCGGTTGATGTGCTTTTTCGTTCTGTCGCCAACAGCGCGGGGCCGAACGCGCTGGGGATTATCATGACCGGCATGGGGGATGACGGCGCGGTCGGTTTGAAGGAGATGCACGATTTTGGCGCGAAGACAATCGCCCAGGACGAAGCCAGTTGTGTGGTATTCGGGATGCCGAGGGAGGCTATCAAGCTGGGCGCTGCCGACGATGTTCTGCCGCTCCACAGGATGCCCGCCGCTATTGCCGCGTATAGCAAGAATCCGGGATGAAAGTCGCCGCAAGTGGGAAAGCCACCGTAGGCGTTAAAAATTTTTAACCCTCGCTTGTGGGCAGAAAGAGGAGAGCAAAGCGCACTCCCTTACAGTATCGTTATTTACGGAAAGCGCTATAATTGCTGCAATCGCCATATCCATCAGGAATAAGCGCTGATTGTGGATTCGTCCGCCGCAGGCGCAGGATCGTTCCCGGACTCGGCGTTCTCCTGTCCCGAAGCATGAGCGGCAGCGGGTTTTATGCCCGCCATCTTTTCCCAGTCATCTATCTTGTCACGCAGCGTAGCCATTATCTTTTCCTGTATGCCTTCCATATCCGTAGCGCGTTTTTCCGCCCCCTTGCGGATTACTTCCTGATACAAACCCCGCGCGCTGTTTTCATCTTCCTCCTCATCCGGCAATCTCATGTAAGCCGGGCTATCCAGGAATTTCAGATGCGCGTCCTCCCGCGCCGCAAAACGAATCTGGGAGGCTTCCTTGGCCAGCTTTTTTTCCTCGAACGACATATTCGAACGTTCAATCGCCCGTATTTCTGTCAGGTGCATCTGTTGCCAGCGCGCTCGTACCGCTTCCACTTCTTTCCTGGAGCGGCAGGCGCGTATTTCCCGCTCATACTGCCTGCGCCCCTCCTCTGCCCGCACGGCTTCCCGGTACAGACCCTCCGCGTGTTTTTTCAGAAATTCCAAATCGCTCCTGCTTAATTTTTGTCCGACACGCAGCCGCACGGTAATAAGCGCCCGTCGTTGCTTGATAGCTTCCGGCGATTCTTCCTTCTCCTCCGTCTTGGCAGACTGCGCCCGAATCTGCTCCGCCAGGGAAAGCGGCGAAGACTTCCCATCCGCAAGGATGTATTGCATCCCCTGCCAACGGTGGGATAAATTTTCCAGCTTCATGTTCGGCTCCCGTAATGTTTTACCCCAGCCATTCACGGCGGGATTAAACTTCTATATCGGATATCCGCCGGAAAACTTGAGCGCAATCTTTGCCATTCATGGCGAGGTGAGCGAGATTGCTTTGTGGAGCATTGAGGCTCTCTAACCTGTGTCGAGGAATCCCCGGCCTTTAGGCCTGGGTGGCTCAATTTTGGACGGATCGCAATTGTATACACAGGAATTACACAAAAAGGCTTGCAAGGATAAAAACTTGCAAGCCTTTGGTGGCCAGTCGCGGAATCGAACCACGGACACGCGGATTTTCAGTCCGCTGCTCTACCAACTGAGCTAACTGGCCGGAAAAGAGGTCGCATTATAAAAAAGCATTACGCAAAGGTCAAAGACTTTTGCAAGGGCGGCAGGAATAAGAGGGATTGACGCCATGAATTCCTGAACTCTGTAAAAGGGCTGATATGATAAGCCTCTCCTTTTTATCGAGCCGGGATTTTTCATGACTGAACAAGGTTTTTTGCTGGACTGCGCCGCCCTTAGGCAATTCGCGGAGGATGCGCTTCTTCATGCCCGCAAACAGGGTGCGACGGCAGCGGAAGCGTACGCGCATGAGGGATTCGGCCTGTCGGTCACGGCGCGTTTAAGAGATGTGGAGAGCATCGAATACAATCGGGGCAAGGATTTGAGCATAAGCGTCTATCTGGGGCAACGCCTGGGACATGCAAGCACTTCTGATTTTTCGCATCGAGCCATAAAGGAAACGGTGGAATCGGCGCTTTCCATCGCCCGCTTCACGAAAGAAGACGATTGCGCGGGATTGCCGGAAGAAACCTTGCTGGCAAAGGAAATTCCCGACCTTGACCTGTATCACCCTTGGCGTTTGGGAACGAAAGAAGCAATTGATCTTGCGATTCGTTGCGAAAACGCCGCGCTCAATCTGGACGCGAGAATCAAAAATTCCGAAGGAGCCAGCGTTTCCACCCATGAAACGCAGTTCGTCGCCGCCAATTCGCTGGGCTTCATGGGCGGCTATCCGACATCCAGACATTCGATTTCCTGCTCGGTCATCGCGGAACAGGACAAGGCCATGCAGCGCGATTACTGGTATGAAAGCAACCGCGACGCGGCAAGGATCATCATGCCGGAATCCATAGGCGAGAAGGCGGCAAGACGCGCGGCATCAAGACTGGGCGCGAAAAAAATCCAGACCGGCGTCTTTCCGGTGATATTTGAAGCGCCTGTAGCCGCAAGCCTTCTGGGACATTTCACTCGGGCGGCTTCCGGCGGCGCGTTGTACCGCAAGGCCAGTTTCCTCCTCGATCAGTTGGGGCAAACGGTTTTTCCCGCCTTTTTCAATCTACATGAGCGCCCGCATTTACCCGGCGAACTATCCAGCGCGCCGTTTGATCGGGAAGGAGTAACGACCCGTGATCGGGATGTCGTCAAAGACGGCGTTCTGGAAGGATATTTCCTGAGCGTTTATTCCGGGCGCAAGCTGGGCCTGCCGACCACCGCCAATGCCGGAGGCAGCCATAATCTTTTGCTTCCCGCCGGGGAACATGATCTGTCCGGGCTGATGCTTCTGATGGGGCGGGGGCTTCTGGTCACGGAATTGCTGGGCTACGGGGTCAACATCGTGACCGGCGACTACTCTCGCGGCGCGGCTGGTTTCTGGATAGAGAACGGAGAAATCGCGCATCCGGTGGAAGAAATCACCATCGCGGGGAACTTGTCGACGATGCTTCGGAATATCGTCGCCATCGGCAGCGACATCTGGATTAGCGGCTCGAAACAGACCGGCTCAATCATGGTCGAAGGGATGACCATCGCCGCGTGAGCGCGGGTCGAACGCAACCCTGGCTGTTTATGGCGATACGAATCAGAATTACAGTTTGCACGTAAACAATTGCACTATCAGCCTCGCCACAACAGCTATCCGGCAAATCCCCTGCGGTCTTGCAGACTGCAATAGCGCCATACTCTTTGTGAAAGGAGGATAACCACGCCGCTATAGGGGTTAAAAATTTTTAACCCATACGCCGCAAACGGGAGAGTGTGGCTACTCGCTTTGATGCCGCTCGCGGCGCAGACAAAGGCCGGGCAAGGGTTTGCAGGCGCTGTGCGATTTTGAAAATTTTATTTGACGAGAGGCGATAAAAGCCTTAAGGTGGCAACCTTTATTTCGCGGAAACGGCGACAAGTTCAGGTCATTCATGCTGAATGTGATCCGATGGCAGTTCTTTACTGCGCTCTTGGCAGCGTGTATCGGCGCTTTTCTGGCGGGCGCGGAGGGCGCGGTTTCCGCCACTCTGGCGGCGTTGGCGATTATTGTTCCGTCCTGCTGTTTCGCGTTATGGTTGACTATGGCGGCGCGGCAGGGAGAAATCCCGCCTGTCGCGTTTCTTGTCGGCGAATTTGCCAAGGTTACGGCAACTATCGCGCTTCTGGCGCTGATTGTCGTGTGCTGGACGGGCGTTAACTGGCCGGCTTTGCTGATAGGCGTGATAATGGTTCTGCAAGCTAATTTTTTGGCTCTTTGGAAGAAAGCCTGACATATGGAAGAAGCTGCCGCGACGCAAGGCACTACCGCCGGCGAGTACATTAATCACCATATGGTGCACTTCAACAGCATCGGCAAAGCGCAGACAGATATTTTTGACCTGTCGGTCATTAATTTCGATACCGTGTTTTTCTCCTTGGCTTTGGGATTGCTCACGATTTTCCTGCTCGCGCGCGCGGCGCGGCGCGCGACTTCCGGCGTGCCCGGGCGGTGTCAGGCGGCGGTCGAAATTCTTGTGGAAATGGTTGCCGATCAGGCCAAGAGCATGATTCATAGCGAGCAATCGCGCCGTTTTGTCGCGCCGCTGGCGCTTACGGTGTTTGTCTGGATTTTCCTGATGAACGCGATGGATTTGCTTCCGGTTGATTTGCTACCCTGGCTTTGGGCAGGAGCTTACAAGGTGGCGGGAGCCGATCCAAGCCACGCATACATGCGCGTGTTGCCGACCGCCGACCTGAATGGCGCTATGGGGCTTTCCATAAGCGTGCTGCTGATATGTATCTGGTACAACATCAAAATCAAGGGGTTTGGCGGCTGGATGCATGAGCTTTTCTCCGCGCCCTTTGGCGCCCATTGGGCGCTGGCGCCGTTCAACTTCGCCATGCAAATCATTGAATTTGTGGCCAAGACCTTCTCGCACGGAATGCGGTTGTTCGGCAACATGTTCGCCGGCGAATTGATATTCATGCTGATAGCTCTCCTGGGCGGCATGGCGGCGTTGTCCGCAGGCGGCCTTCTGCTTGTCCTCGGTCACATCATCGCCGGCACTGCATGGGCGATTTTCCACATTTTGATTATCACCCTTCAGGCTTTTGTGTTCATGATGCTGACTCTGGTTTATATCGGGCAGGCGCATGAAAGCCATTGATTAAGGTTTTTTCCCACTTTGTTTTTTCTCCAAGGAGTCAATCATGGAAGTCATCACTAGTTATGTCGCGTTGGCAGTTGGCCTCATCATCGCTATTGGCGCGGGCGGCGCCAGTGTCGGCATTGCCCTGATGGGAGGCAAGTTCATCGAGGCTTCCGCGCGTCAGCCGGAGTTGATGAACGCGTTGCAGGTCAGAATGTTCATTCTGGTTGGTCTGATTGATGCGCCCTTCATCATCGGGGTGGGCATAGCGTTGTGGTTTGCCCTTGCCAATCCCTTCATCGGATAACCGACCGTTGTTTTTTGAAAAAGGGGCAACATCGTGAATCTGAACGCAACATTGTTCGTGCAAATGATTGTGTTCTTCATTTTGGCGTGGTTTTCGATGCGGTTTATCTGGCCACCCATTGTGAAGGCGCTTGACGAGCGCGCGAAAAAAATCGCGGACGGTCTGGCCGCCGCCGAGCGCGGCAAGCAGGATCTTGAACTGGCAACCAAACGCTCCTCCGACACTTTGCGCGCGGGCAAGGAAAAATACGCCGAACTGGTTGTCCAGGCCGAGAAGCAGGCTATCCAGATAATCGAAGATGCCAAGGCGCAGGCCAAGGTTGAGGCCGACCGCATCATTCTGGGCGGGCGAGCCGCCGCCGCGCATGAAATGACGCAGGCGAAGGAAGCCCTGCGCGATCAGGTGGCGGTCTTGGCGGTTATCGGCGCGGAAAGAATCCTGCGCCGTGAAATTGACGCCAAGGTTCATGCCAAGCTGCTCGAAACCATCCGGCAGGAACTGTAAATCATGGCTGAATCCGTCACCATCGCCCGTCCCTACGCGGAAGCGGCATTCCGCGCCGCAAAAGAGGCAGGAGCGTTGAATGCCTGGAACGGGAATCTTCAATGCCTGGCATTGGCTGCGGAAGATCGGCAGGTTGTCGAGATTATCGGCAATCCCTGCATTACCGTGGATCAGCTTGTGGATTTTTTTACAAGCCTGGTCAAAGAAAGTGGCGAGGATGTGGTTTTCCGCAATTTCGTAAGGACATTGGCTGAAAACGAGCGTCTGGCCCTTATGCCGGAAATTGCCGCTCTGTTTGCGGCGGAGAAATCGGCGGCGGAGGGTATCAGGGAAGCGACGCTGACAAGCGCCTTTCCGCTTTCCGAAGGCGATCTGAAAACCCTGCTGCCGGAGCTTGAGGCGCATTTCAAAACGAAACTCGCGCCGGTTGTAAATGTGGATGCCGACTTGATCGGTGGCGTTCGAGTGACAGTTGGCGATCAGGTGCTGGATGCTTCCGTGCGCGGCAAGCTCGACGCCATGACCATCGCGTTAAGGAACTAGGAGATATACATGCAGTTGAATCCGTCCGAGATCAGCGAACTGATCAAAAACAAGATTCAAAACCTCTCTGTGGGTGTTGAAACCCGCACTCAGGGGACTATCGTATCCGTGACCGACGGCATCTGTCGCATTCATGGTTTGCAGGACGCCATGCAAGGGGAGATGCTGGAATTTCCCGGCAACACCTTCGGCATGGCGCTGAACCTGGAGCGCGATTCCGTAGGCGCGGTCGTGCTTGGCGAATATGGTCACATTTCCGAGGGCGATCCGGTCAAGTGCACCGGGCGCATTCTGGAAGTTCCGGTAGGCCCCGAGCTTTTGGGGCGGGTTGTGAATTCGCTGGGTCAGCCTCTTGATGGCAAAGGGCCGCTGAATCACAAGCTAACCGACAAGATCGAAAAGGTAGCTCCGGGCGTTATCTGGCGCAAATCCGTGTCGCAACCCGTGCAAACCGGCCTGAAATCCATTGATTCGATGGTTCCTATCGGGCGCGGCCAGCGCGAGCTTATCATCGGCGACCGTCAAACCGGCAAAACCGCAGTCGCTGTTGATACCATCATCAACCAGAAGGGCGCGGGGGTGAAATGTATTTACGTGGCGGTGGGGCAAAAGGCTTCAACCATCGCCAACGTTGTGCGTAAGCTCGAAGAGCATAACGCTATGGAATACACAATCATTGTCGCCGCTCCCGCTTCTGAAACGGCTGCCCTTCAGTACATCGCGCCCTATTCTGGCTGCACGATGGGCGAATATTTCCGCGATCGGGGCGAAGACGCGCTGATTATCTATGACGACCTCACCAAGCAAGCCTGGGCGTATCGTCAGGTTTCCCTGTTGCTGCGGCGTCCGCCGGGACGTGAAGCCTATCCGGGCGATGTGTTCTATCTTCATTCCCGTTTGCTGGAGCGCGCCGCGCGTGTTTCCGAGGAGTGGGTAGAGCGGTTTACCAACGGCGAAGTCAAGGGCAGGACGGGTTCGCTTACGGCATTGCCGGTCATCGAAACCCAGGCGGGCGACGTATCCGCCTTCGTGCCGACCAACGTCATTTCCATTACGGACGGACAGATTTTTCTGGAAACCGACCTTTTCAACGCGGGCATTCGTCCTGCTATCAACGCGGGCATTTCTGTTTCCCGCGTCGGCGGCGCGGCGCAGACCAAGGTCATCAAAAAACTCGGCGGAGGAGTACGGTTGGCGCTGGCGCAGTACCGCGAGCTTGCGGCCTTCGCGCAGTTCGCTTCCGATCTGGACGAGGCTACCAGAAAGCAGCTTGAGCATGGTCGGATGGTGACTGAACTCATGAAGCAGCCGCAATACGCGCCGATGAGTATCTCCGAGATGTCAATCACGCTCTATGCGACGGAAAAGGGCTACTACGAAGACGTGGATGTCAAGCGCGCGCTGGAGTTCGAGAGATCGTTGCTGGCTTATCTGAAGCAGAATCATGCCGACCTGCTCGCAAAAATAGAAAGCGCCAGGGAACTTGATGCTGACGGCGACAAGGAGCTTGCCGCCGCCATCACGGCCTTCAAGGCTTCCTGGGCCTAATCAGGGAGAAAGCCCATGCCAAGCGGCAAGGAAATTCGCACCAAGATCAAGAGCGTTGAGAACACGCGCAAGATCACCAAGGCCATGGAGATGGTGGCCGCATCCAAGATGCGCAAGGCGCAGGACAAGATGCGCGCTGCTCGTCCCTATGGCGAAAAGATACGGCGGGTGGCTGCCAATCTCTCCCATGCCATGACCGAATACCGGCACCCTTTCCTCTCGCATGGCGAGGGCAAGGCTGTGGGTCTGATTCTGGTGACTTCCGACAAGGGTCTGTGCGGCGGTCTGAACAGCAACCTCTTCCGGCAAGTGATTGCTCGAATGAAGGGGTGGGACAAGGACGGCCTGGAGATTTTCGTTACCTGCGTCGGCAACAAGGGCTTCGGCTTCATGCAGCGGGCGGGAGTAAACATCGTCTCTCATGTCGAGGGACTGGGCGATACGCCTCGTCTGGCAAGGCTGATTGGCCCGGTCAAGATTCTGCTGGACAAATTCGTCGCCGGTGAACTGGGAGCCATCTACATTGCCAATACCCGCTTCGTAAACACAATGAAGCAGGAGCCGACGGTGGAGCAATTGCTGCCGCTTTCCGGCGAGGAAGTAGGCTCCGGCAAGTCTTCCTGGGACTACCTCTACGAGCCGGACGCAAAGGCGGTCATTGATACTCTTTTGTTGCGTTACGTCGAAGTCTTGATTTATCAGGCAGTCGCGGAAAACATGGCCTCCGAGCAGTCGGCTCGGATGGTTGCGATGAAGTCGGCTTCGGACAACGCCAAGACGGTTATTGACGACCTGAAACTGGTTTACAACAAGGCGCGTCAGGCGGCGATCACCACGGAGCTATCCGAGATCGTCGGCGGCGCGGCAGCGGTTTGAGATTTTTGATGAAACTGGGGATTTAACATGAGTCAAGGTTCTATCGTGCAATGTATCGGCGCCGTGGTGGACATTCAGTTCCCGCGTGACGCGATGCCCAAGATTTACGACGCGCTGGTGCTGGATGAAGTCGTCGGCGAAAACGAGCGTGTCGAAC
Source organism: Betaproteobacteria bacterium (assembly GCA_009777245.1). Classification (GTDB taxonomy): domain Bacteria; phylum Pseudomonadota; class Gammaproteobacteria; order Burkholderiales; family Rhodocyclaceae; genus Azovibrio. Next base: position 69,446 of record WRMF01000006.1, on the reverse strand, counting down.
AAGGGCTGACCTTTGAAGTGCAGCAGCAGTTGGGCGATGGCATCGTCCGCACTATTGCGCTTGGTTCTTCGGATGGCTTGAAGCGCGGCATGAGCGTTACCGGCACAGACGCCCCCATTTCCGTGCCGGTTGGACACGGCACATTGGGGCGCATCATGGATGTGTTGGGACGCCCCATTGACGAGGCAGGCCCTATAGAGAGCGATGAAAAGCGCAACATCCATGCCGCCGCGCCAAGGTTTGACGAGCTTTCTCCTTCGGTTGAGCTTCTGGAAACAGGCATCAAGGTGATTGATCTCATCTGTCCGTTTGCCAAGGGCGGCAAGGTAGGGCTTTTCGGCGGCGCGGGCGTCGGCAAGACCGTCAATATGATGGAGCTTATCAACAACATCGCCAAGCAGCACTCCGGTCTTTCCGTCTTTGCGGGCGTGGGCGAGCGTACCCGTGAAGGGAACGACTTTTATCACGAAATGAAGGATTCAAACGTTCTGGACAAGGTCTCGATGGTCTTCGGCCAGATGAACGAGCCGCCGGGCAACCGTCTGCGCGTGGCGCTCACCGGCCTTACGATGGCCGAGCGTTTCCGCGACGAAGGCCGCGACATCCTGTTCTTCGTTGACAACATCTACCGTTACACCCTGGCGGGTGTGGAAGTATCCGCCCTGTTGGGGCGGATGCCGTCCGCCGTGGGCTATCAGCCGACGCTGGCGGAAGAAATGGGGCGGTTGCAGGAGCGCATTACCTCCACCAAGGTTGGCTCGATTACTTCCATTCAGGCTGTGTATGTTCCTGCGGACGACCTGACCGACCCTTCGCCCGCCACCACGTTCCTGCACCTTGATTCCACCGTCGTGCTTTCGCGTGATATTGCCTCGCTTGGCATTTATCCTGCCGTTGATCCGCTGGATTCCACCAGTCGCCAGCTTGACCCGCTGGTTGTCGGCGAGGAGCATTATCGGGTGGCGCGCGCCGTGCAGATGACCTTGCAGCGTTACAAGGAATTGCGCGACATCATCGCCATTCTCGGCATGGACGAGCTTTCTCCCGAAGACAAGCTGGCTGTCGCCCGCGCGCGCAAGATTCAGCGTTTTCTTTCGCAGCCTTTCCATGTGGCCGAGGTCTTTACCGGCTCTCCCGGCAAGTATGTGCCGTTGAAGGAAACCATCAACGGCTTCAGGGGCATTGTCGAAGGCGAATATGACAATCTGCCCGAACAGGCTTTTTATATGGTAGGTTCCATTGAGGAAGCCATTGAAAAAGCCAAGGAAATGCAATAACGTCCAGGAGTTGTCATGGCCATGACCGTCCGTGTAGATATAGTAAGCGTCGAAGAAGAAATTTTCTCCGGCCTTGTTGAGCTTGCGGTTTTTCCGGGCGAATCGGGGGAGTTGGGAATCATGCCCCGACATACGCCCTTGCTGACCCGGATCAAGGCGGGCGCGGTTCGTCTCAAGATTCCGGGCGAAGACCGTTTTGAGGTGGTTTACGTCTCGGGCGGAATGCTGGAAGTGCAGCCGCATTTGGTGACCGTGCTTGCGGATACAGCCGTTCGCGCTACCGGTCTGGACGAGGCCGAGGCGTTGGATGCCAAGCGTCGCGCCGAGGAAGCCCTTGCCAAGAGAGTCGGCGCGATGGACTTTGCCGCTGCCGAGGCCGAGCTGATGCAGACTGTCACGCAACAACTGCAAGCGATCAAAAAGAAGAAAAATACTGTGCATTGAGCACAAATCGTCATCTCCTGGTATATAAAGGCAGTCTCACGGCTGCCTTTTTGTACCGGCGGGGGTTCTACCGCCGCTTGGAATTACTGTTTCTTTTACAACTGCGAGGTGATACATGAACAATGCGCGTCCTTTCAGGGTGTTGGGCATCCAGCAGATAGCCATTGGCGCTCCATCCAAAGAAAAGCTGAAAACGCTTTGGGTGGAGAAACTTGGGCTTGCCGTTACCGGAACTTTCCGAAGCGAGCGGGAAAACGTGGATGAGGACATCTGCGCGATGGGCGCAGGCCCTTTCAAGGTAGAGGTTGATCTGATGCAGCCGATTGACCCTGAGAAAAAGCCTGCCGTGCATGTCACGCCATTGAATCATGTCGGCCTTTGGGTTGATGATTTGCCTGTGGCGGTGGAATGGCTTTCCGCCAACGGCGTTCGTTTTGCGCCCGGCGGCATCAGAAAGGGCGCGGCTGGTTATGATATTTGTTTTATGCATCCCAAGGGCAATGATGAATTTCCGATAAGCGGCGAAGGCGTATTGATCGAGCTTGTGCAAGCTCCGCCGGAGGTCATTCAAGCCTTTGCCGACGCCGGGTGACAGGGTTTTGAACATATGGAAATCCTGCGCGCTCGTTACCAGAAGTCCCTGCTTCTCTGGCTGAAAACAGCGGACGAATCGGGTAGTGCTGCGGCTCTTTCCGCGCTTGCCGGTTTGCAGGAGACATTGCGAATCATTGCCGGGGAGTTGCCGGAAAAAGCGGAGATAGCTAACGCCGGGGAGCGGCTTTTCGCCGCCATTGCCGAGGGGCGTCTGCCGCCCGCCCTTGAATGCCGAAAGTTGGCGGGGCGGATTGAGCAATCGCTGCGCGCGGAACAAAGCGCGGAGAAAAATCGGGAGACTTTGAGCGCCCTGCTTTTGGCCTTGCCTTCTGAATCCGCCTTGCCGCTTCAGGCGGAACTGCCTGCTGCCGCCCTGCCGGAGAAAAAAGACCCGCTTGCCGTTACTCTGGAAGCCGCGACCGATTTGCTTCCATTGCTGGGAGAAACATCCAGGGAACCTCGTTTTACCCTGCAACAACGCGCTCTTTGGGATACCGCCGTGGAAGCACTTGCCATTGCCTGGGAAGATGCCAGGAGCAATCTTGCGGCTGCCGCGACAGCAGGCAGCGCGACGGAAGATGCCGACTGGTCGCCGCTAAGGCGAGCGATTTTCCGGTTGCTTGAAGGCGCGTTGCCGCTTCTGCATTCCGCGCCCTTGCAACTTGCCGAGGCGTTAGCTTCCGCCATTGATGAGCTGGATGCCGCGCCGCCCACGCCCCGTTTGTTTACCGCGCTTACTGCCTGTTTCGAGCTTTTGCAGGAGAAGGATTTTCTTGAGCACGAAGCATTGGAGAACAGGGTCGCGCAACTGGTAGAGCGGCTGGAGCGGAGGAGCGAAGGCATACGTTCGCGCGCCGTGGATCAGCTTTTTGCCAATGAGGCGCTGGAGGAGATTGAACAGATGCGCGTCGCGCTGGATTCCTTGCCGCCCGATACCGAATCAATCGCTTCTTCCGCCAGACATCTGCAACAGCTTGCCGAGCCGCTTGAATTGTCCGCTCTGGCCTTTGCCGCTTTTCGTTTTGCCGGCCTTCTTGCGGCGTTGAATCCTGCCTGCCTTGATTGTTCTCCGGGGCGTGACGAAGCGTTCGCCTGGATTGATGAGATGGAAGCATGGATAGGGCAGATTGGCGAAGGTGAATCTCCGCCGCCGCCAGTCGGCATCGGCAAGACACAAAGCAGGCTGGAGGCGATTGGCTGGGCGCAGTTTCAGGCTTGACGGCGGCGCAGGCTCTCGAACAGGCAAACGGCGGCGGCGGCGGAGACATTGAGCGATTCCATGCCGCCCGGCATGGCGATACAGATTCGCTGCCGCGCTTCTTGCAATACCGCAGCGGAAATGCCCTGTCCTTCCGCGCCGAATACCCAGGCAAGCGGCGCATCAAAAGGCCAATAGGCAGTATAGAGAGGGGTTGCGTCGGCAAGCGTCGCGGCGAGGCTTTCCCCCTTGAACCGGCGCAGAAAATCCGCCAAATCCGCAGCTTCGTAAATTTTCAGTTGAAAATGCGCGCCTTGGCCGGCGCGTAGTACCTTGGGCGACCATGCCGATGCTGAACCTGTGGACAGAAGCGTTTGGGAAAATCCGGCTGCCGCCGCAGCGCGTAGCAGGCAACCCAGATTGCCGGGATCCTGGATGCCGTCGAGCAATACGGTATCCGTATCCGGCAGGGGAGAATCCGGCGGATTGGGCAGGTTGACCCGGGCTAGAATACCGGTCGGCGTTTCGGTATCAGCGAGTTTGCAAAACAGGGTATCAGGCGAACAAAAAATTTCTGTCTCTGCGCTGATTAAGGCATGATGGTTTGCGGCAAGCCAGTCCGCGATTTCCGGGCGTTTTAATCCGCCTTCGCTTACCCAAACGCCGATCGGCATTCCGCAGGATGCCTGCCAGGCGGCGACAAGGTGCATTCCTTCCAGCAGGGTTTCCCCGGTTTTTTTCCGCGCGCGCACCGAATCCGCCAATTGTTTCCATTGGCGAAAGGAAGGGTTGGCGGCAGAGGTGATCGTTTTCATCGTAAAACTATAGTGCTTGCGTTCATAAAGCGACAGTCAAGTGATGTGCGGGAGACCGCATACCCTCCCCCAACCCCTCTCCCGCAAGCGGGAGAGGGGAGCAAAGCGCACTTCCCTGCCGTCTTGTTATTTACGGAAAGCACTATACAACAAAGGAGCCAGCTTATCCGGTGGCATTCATGTCGACATCGCCGAAACTGACTTCACGTCCTGCCTTGATGGATAAAACAACAGTTTCTTCAAGATAAATACGGTAAAGAATTGCATATCCATACTTGCCGAATCTAACATGACAGTGGCGGATGTTTGGATCGTCAAAATCATCCGCTTGGCGGTACACCTGCGGATTTTCTTCAATCCCGCCTAATGATTTCCTTATGGCAGCAAGCGCCTTTTCGGCGGCATCCAGTGCACCATGATCATTGAGGAATCCGGCAAGACGCAAAAGATCATCGCTGGCCTTACGGGTGAAGCGTAGCCTCAAACGTGGCATACAGGCATATCCACTATTTTTCCGGTTGCGCTACATTCGTCCATCCATGCCTTGATTTCGTCAAGTGTGAGATGCAAGCCCGTTTCCTCATAATCGCGCATTGATTCCAAAACCTCGCGTTGAAAAGCGGCGCGGCGTTCTTCGGCATCAACGAATTTTTCTATAGCTTCTTTCATGATCGAATTTGCCGAGCGTCTTTTGCGTTCGGCTATATTTCTAACACGTTCCCGAAGCGGCGCGTCTACGCGAACGCATACACAGGCGGATGCCTTGCCACCGGACAAGCGACCAACAGACTGTTCCATGACTTACTTTCCAAGTTCACACTCATATGAAAATGATAGCATGGGGATGGAACAAGTAGTCGCAGATCAGCTATTTTCTACCAACCGTTCAAGCCCCCAACTCCCGCTCCAGAGCAAAAAGCAAGTCGGGATTGGGGGGCAGCCAGTAGAACCCTGCGGGCTTGTCTTCGCTCGTCCAGTCTGGTCGAATGCCGCGAACAAAAAGATAGCAGGCTCCGCCTAAATGTCGGGCAGGTTCGTAATCGGAAAGCCGCACCCGCAAATAACGATGCAGGGCAAGCATATAAAGACGCGCCTGGAGAAAATAACCGTGCCTGTGCATGACCGGAGCAAGGCGTGAAGTTGCGTAGTCCGCTTGCCGCCAGCCCAGATGATTGCTCTTCCAGTCCAGAATGTAATAACGCCCCTCATGCTCGAACACGAGATCAATAAAGCCTTTCAGGTAGCCATTCAGGATTGGGGCGGCAAGGCGCGGCAGCGGCTCGCCGGAATCCGTCATGATTTTGGCAAGCCGCGCCGGATCAAGATTCCTCGCCGGAAGATGAAAAGATAACTCGCGTAAACAACGATCTGAAGAAAGCCGATTCAGATAAAGCGGAGTCTCCCCCATCAGCGGCAAGGGCGTGGCAAGCGCATCATCCGCAAGCCGCAGTAATTGCGCTTGTTGAAGAACCAGCTCCGCCTCGCGCCGGACAGGTTGCGAATGCGCCTTCAAGGCGCGGGCAGCAGCGGGCGCAAAGGTCGCCGGATCGGTAAATTCGATCTGCTCAAAAAAAGCATGAATGCAATCCCCGGCGCGAGCGCCCCTCGGAAAATGGAGAATGTCGTGATCGGGCATGGAATCGCCTGATCCCTGCTCGGCAGCTTCAAATTCGTTTTCCGCAACGGATGTTGCGTCATGTTCGCGCTCTTCCATGCTCCATGCCGCGCCGCGCGCCAAACCGGAAAAACTCTCCAGCCGCCAGTCGGAATAAAGCGAGCGAGCGGGAAAAACAGGCGGCGAAATATAGTTACGCCCGCTACTCCCCTCTCCCACTGGTTTTGAATCTTCAACGCTCACCCTCTCCCCCGACCCCTCTCCCGCGAGCGGGAGAGGGGAGAAAGGCTCGCCATCTTTTGCGGAACTCGCGGCGGCATCTAACGGATAGCTATCCACGCTGCTACCCGCCGCTTCGGCTATGCGCTGCCAGGCAAGGCGGATGGCGTCTTCATCCGGCAGGCGCTTCTTCTCCTTGCCAAGCCAGGTTAAGGGGGCATAGTGTTCTCCTGCCGCCAGCCAATTCAAAAGACTGTTGGCAGGCAGGGGATTGCATACCAGATAGCAGCGGAGCGCGGCGCGAGTCAATGCCACGTAAATCAGGCGCAGCGACTCTTCCGCTTCTTCCAGACGTGCCAGTTGCTTGCCGGTCGCCGCAGTTTCCGGGCGATAGTCAATAATGGACGCGCCGTTATCATGGTAAATCTCCCCCGGCATTTTGTCGGGCGGCGGATGATGATTTTTCCAGAGAAGAGGACAAAAAACGATGTCGTATTCCAGCCCCTTGGCTTTGTGGATGGTGACGATTCGCACCAGATCAAGCCCTGATTCCAGCCGTATTTGCGTAGCTTCTCCGCCCGGAGGATTCTGCAAGGCAAGCGAGAATGCCTCGAATAAGCGTTCTGGCGTCAATTTTCCAGCCGCTTCTTCGCCGTGCAGCAATTCCTGAAGATGCAGATAATCGGTCAGGGAGCGTTCGCCATCCGGCAAGGCAAGCAGGCGAGCGGAAAATTTGCCTTCCGCTTCCATGACGGTCAACGCCGCAAGAATGCCTTTTTCCTGCCAGAGCCGATTGGCGCGGGAGAATAGCTCAATTTGCGACGTGAGCAGGGATTCATTGTTTTCGGCGCGGTCGTCCCTCTCTGCCCTCTCCGGCTCCCCCGTCCTCTCCCCCGACCCTAATTGCCGTCTGCAAGACCCCACAAGTGGGAGAGGGGAGAGGTTCGCAAGCCCCAAAATTTCCGGGGCGGAAAAGCCGAACAGGCGGGTGGCAAGCGCAGCCTTTATCCGGCGAATATCGCGGGGAGCAAGCATTGCCGCCAGAACCAGGGCAAGCTCTGTCGCGGTCTCGCTTTTATATACGCTGTCGAGTGACAACTCCACCGAACGCACCCCGAAGGCGGCAAGCGCCCGCCGGACTTGCCGCCCTTCCTTGTTGGTACGTACCAGAACGGCGATGCGTCTGGCTTCCACAGGTTTATCATTGACCCGGATTTTTCCGGCGCGGGCTGCCGCCAGGAGCCGCGCTATTTCCGCCGCAGTGGTTTTGACCGACCACAGAGCCGCTGCCCGCTCATCAGCTTCCGGCGGTTGCCAGAAAGAAAAGGCGGGACGCTCAATGCCGCTTTCATCAGCAAAGCGCGGCAATGGTTTTTCGCCCCTTAACGCTGCGGGAAAGGCAAGGTCAGTCAGCATAAAGGGATTGGCTTGCGCGCAAAACAAGGCGTTGATGCCGGCAAGAACGCCTTTAGCGGAACGCTGATTATGGTTCAGGCCAAAAGTCTGTTCCGGCGAGACTGTTTTTCGGGCGGCGAAGTAAGTCGGCAAATCCGCCTGACGAAAACTGTAAATGGCCTGCTTGGGATCGCCCACGAAGAAGAGCGCGGTATCTGCCGCTCCATCATAAATGGCCTGAAAAATCGCGTATTGCAGTGGGTCGGTATCCTGAAACTCGTCAATCAGGGCGGCGGGATAAGTTTCCCGCAGCCGTTTTGCCAAGGCGTTACCGTTCTCTCCCTTCAGCGCCCGATAGACGTAGAGGAGCATGTCGTTGAAGTCGAGATGACGCCGCCGTCGTTTCAATTTGGCAAGCAGGGCGGGAAAAAATTCCAGAAAATCCCGTTGCAGCACGATTAAGCGTGTTTCGCAAAAATGCTGTCCGGCGTTTGCCCATTCGCAGAGCTTGTCCGCCTGCAAGAAAAACGGGTGCTCCGGCGGTTCATGCCCCTTGTTGCTTTTTGCCGCCAGATAAGAGGCGCAGAGGAATTTCATCGCCTCGAAGGTTTGGGTCGGCAAGTCGGCGGCGAAATAGCGGCTCCAGGCATCCCGCCAGATTGAGAGTTTATCTGCCTTGTAAGAGACCGCGCTAAGTCCTCGCTCGCTGATTTTGTCTGCCAGCAGCGTAAAAATTGCTTCCTGTTCCGTCTGCCAGATTTTTGCCGCCGTTATAAAGGCGGCTTGCAGTTCAGCTTCATTCGGAGCGGCGGCGGCTTCCAACGCTTCCGGCCAACGCGCTTCGGCAAGCGGACGCTGCATATGCCGAATGGCCAGTCGCTCAAGATTTTCCGGGCTTAATTTTTTCTCATCAAGCCAGCGAAGGAACAGGTCTGACTCATCGCCGAACATGACGCGCCGCCGCCAGAAATCCGCCGCAACCTCGGTCAGCAGGCCGCCGCCAGCATCGCCATCTTCGCTGAAATTCATGGCAAGCGGCTGTCGGGAGAGGAGCGGCATGTCGGCCAATACTCGCTGGCAAAAGGCATGCATGGTGAAAATTGCGGCCTCATCGAATGATGATAACGCCTGCCTTAACCTTGCCGCCATTTCCGCTCTGGACTGTCCGCCACTCTCCAGTTTAGCAAATAACGCGGCAAGCGTCGGATCGCCGGAGACTGCGGCGGTTATATGGCGCAAGGCTTCTTCCAGACGGGCGCGAACCCGCGTTTTCAATTCGGCTGTGGCAGCGCGGGTAAAAGTCAATACCAGAATCTGCCGGAGTTCCAGATGTTTTTCCAGCACGAGGCGCACGATCAAGGCGCAGATAGACCAGGTTTTGCCCGTGCCTGCCGAGGCTTCGATTAACACCCTTCCGGTCAGGGGACAAGAGAGGAGTTCCAGTTCGCGCGTCATGGCTGTTGTCATGGTTGTTCCGGCATGGGTTCCAGATATTCCGCCAACGGATTAAGAAGCCGCTCCCGCCAGTGGGCGAAATCATCATTCAAGGCATCTTCCAGAGCGGAATGCCCCAAGGCAAGCCGCCACCAGTCATCCGCTTCGGCGCGGGAATAGTCGCTACCCAGCCATTTCCGGCGTCCGGCGGCTTCGCCCTGCCGCTGCCAGACCCAGGCTGTTTCCGGGTAGAAGGCAAGAGGTTTTCGGCAACCGTCCTGCCAGGCGGCTAGCCAGTCGGCAAGCAGCGCCGTCGCCTCATCCTGCGCCAGCGGCGCGAAGGAAAAATCCTGATCGCGGGCAAAAAAGCGGGTTCGCAGCATACCGCCATCCGTGTTCAAGACAAGATGCGCGAGCCAGGTTGTGATGTAGTCGCGCCCCCTGATATTGGCGTAACGAAAAGCCATGAGGCCATCCGGCGTTAAATCGGAGAGGGAAGCCATAAGGATATGTTCATGCAGCGGCAGGGATATGTCGCGCTTCTCTCGATTGCGCCAGTACGACAACAGGCGATTGGCGTAGGCGATGACGGCCTTTGTTTCCGTTTTCAGCAATGCTTCGCCAAAGCGTCCGCCCGGATATTCAACCCCGCTTGCCGCAAGACGGAAGATGCGCTCCTCGTCCGCGCCGGACAGAGCCGCCGCAAGCAAACGCTGATTGAGATTGTAGCGGGGCAGGGGAAGCGCGGTTTGCGGCTCGATGTCTTCTGTCTCATCCGCCGCGTCGGGCAGGCGAATGCCGAGTCTCTCCATGAGCAGGGCGCGCGCCGGATGTTGGAAGAACATTTGTAATTCCGGCAGCCACAGCCGCTTCTCGCCAAGCGGCGAAAGGGGCACGGCGAAAAATGGCGCGGCCTCGCCCTTTCCCGAAGCATGTTGCAGGGCTTCGGCGTAATCCTGCCGAAAGCTGGTCAGGCGGGGATCGCCGGAAAAATATTCAGGGGAGAAGGCTTGCAGGGAATGGATAACTTGCAGGCGTTCCGGCGGAGCGCCGGTGGCCTTGCCGAGAAAATCCCGCAATTCGGCAAGCGGAAGCGAAGGGGGAAGCTCGCCGTCGTCGCGCTGGCTTCTGCCGGAATAGCCAAGATAAAGGGTTTCGCGGGCGGACAGGATAGTATCGAGAAACAGGTTACGCTCATCAAGGTTCTGTCTCTTGTCGCCCAAGCGGGGCAAAAGCGGCATCAGGTCGAATTCAGGCGTTTGCGCGCGGCGGGGAAACACGCCGTCTTCCAGTCCCAAAACGCAGATCATCCGATAAGGGAGCGAGCGCAAGGCAAAAAGCGGTGCGAAGGTAAGCGCGCCGGAAGGCTTTGCGCCGAACGCTTCCGTTTGCAGGGCTTGTTCCAGCGCGGCAAGGGCGACTTCGGCAGGTATCGGCAGGTCATCGGCAGCCGCCATGTTGTCGCAGAGCGTATGGATTGCGGCTATGGTCTGGCGCAAGGCGGCGTCCGCCGTCATGTCCGGCGTGTTGGCGATGGCGGTCATGCCCTTATCCAGCCATTCGTCCAGTATTTGCTGCCATAGTTCGCGCCAGCCCTCGGCGGAAAGAGGATTACGAATCGCCTTTTGCAATTTTTCCATACGTTCGAGAAACAGCCATGCGCTCCCCAGAATCCGGGCGCGGGAACCGGCCAGATTGCCCGCTGGCAACAGAGCCAGAAAAGGCTCGGTAGAGATGGAGGTTGCGCCGCCATGTTGCGCGGGCAGCGCGTAGCCCAGGAACAGACGCGCCAGAGCGTCGCGCCAGGTATGCCGCGCTTCCGGCGATATTCCGGCGTCCATTCCCCACCGCGCTCCGGCTTCCTTCAGCGCGGCGCACAGGCTTTCCGCATCATTGGCGGACAAGCCAAGGAGAGCGGCAAATTCGCGCAAAAAGGCGAATACCTCATTGGCGGTCAGGCGTGAACCCGGCGCGGCCAGATTCATCAGGGCAAGGAGCAGACGGGCGATTGCGTTTTTTTTGGCGGCGGCATAGCCGGTGATGGTGTAGGGGATGCGCGGCGCATCTCGCGCAAACACCGCATCGATCCAGGGCGCGGCGCTTTCCAGATCGGGAAGCAGTACCACAATGTCCGAGAGAGTGAGCGGGCTTTGCGTATCGCTCTTATCGCATGGTCTGGCTTTACTCCCCTCCCCCGCGAGCGGGATGTTAGCCAGGCGGGCGAGTAACTGATCGCGCAGGATTTCCAGTTGGCGAAACAGGGAATGGGCGACATGGATTTCCACGCTGCGGTCTGTGTCAGACAGCGACCATGCGCCCGGGGCGGGCGGCTCCCCATCCAGAATGCTGTTTTGCAGGCGAACGAGGAGCGATTCTCCCGTGCCGGGCTGGAAATGCTCGGTTCCGGCAACGGCGTCATTTTCAAGAAGCATGGTAAATAGCGTTTGAGTTTGTCGCCCCCAGTCGGTCAGCAAGGGGTGTCCCGGAGTAAGAAAATCCGCGCGTCCCAAGGCTTCCAGCCGCGCCATGTTTTTTGTCGTTGGCAGATCCGTCCAGTACTCACGGCAGGGATTGAGGAGATAAAGATGAACGTCAACCCGTTCGGCAATGCGGGTCAGCATCTCAAGATAGAGCGGCGGCAATTCGTGAAGGCAAAAGACGGATAAGTCATGCGTCAGCCTTGATTTCCCCGCCGCGTTTTCCTCTTTGTCGGCAAGGGCGGTGAAGAAAAGCCGCGCCGGATGTTCCGTGCCCAGACCGAGTTCCGCTGCGAGTTTGCGCCATAATTCCGCCTGCCAGTTCTCATGCGGGAGGGGATAGCCGGTCTTTATCGTTCGCCCCGCCTGCCAGGTTGTCAGATAATCGGGACGATAAATTGCGTAGGCGGAAAACAGGGCGGCTATCTTTGCCGCCAACTCATGCCGCATCAATGGGTCGGCATCCGCCAGATAGTCAAAGAGCGCGGGCGTTTGCCGGATAAAGGCATTATCGGCAAGCAGGCGCGTGATGCGCCAGACTGAACGCTCCGGCGCGAAGGGGGAATCTTTCGCCACATCCGGCAACAGGGCAGTAATGCGCTGCCAGAGCCAGCGACCGGGAAAGGAAAACAGGATTCCCGCCGCCACCCCGTGCCGGTCTGCCAGAGCGCGTTCCAGATCGGACTGGATCGCCGTGCCGGGAACGATGATTTCCTGCAAGGCAAAAGGATTTTCCGGCGCGGCAAAGATATGAGCCAGCAACAGTTCGCGCAGGATTTCGTAGCGGTTTGAGGTGTGGATGCACAGCATGGAGGGGATTGTACCGGGCAAACCGAGTATGCGTTCCTCGAATTCATCTCGAAAATTTTAGACTTGAGTCACTCTGGCCTAAAGGCCGGGGATTCCTCGACACAAGTTAGAAAGCCTTCGGTTCCAAAAACAACTGTCTCGCTCTCCACGTCATAAATGGCGAGGTGAGCGCTCGACGCGTGTTCAAAAACAGGGAGCGATATTATTTAGCATCACTACTCGTAAACACCTTGGCGGCAATGCGGCAGGAGAACAACCAGAGCGGTTTTGATTGAAGTGCGTCAATTTTGTGCTCCTTTTTTGCCTACTTGTCATTCCAGCGAAGGCGAGAATCAAGCCAGTAGACTTACCCTCTTCCCAACCTCCCTCCCACTCGCCGCGAGGAAGTCTCAACCGTTGGGATGATTCATGGGCAATATGAGATAATGGCGCTCCTTGCAATCTCGGCTCCTATCCACGCGCCGGACGCTTTCCGGTCAATTTATTCGGCTCATGTCCATTTTCGTACTTGGCATCAATCACCATACCGCGCCGCTCGACATCCGCGAGCAGGTGGCCTTTCCTGCCGAAACGCTGCCGGAAGCCTTGGCGTCGTTGATACACAAGACTGCGGCAAGCGAGGCGGTGATCTTGTCCACCTGCAATCGCACCGAGGTTTACGCCATGACAGAGGCGCCGGAAGCATTGGGAGAATGGCTTGCCGCTCATCATCGCGTTGAACTTTCCCGGCTGCAACCGTTCATGTACATGTTGAGGCAGGATGAAGCGGCGAGACATCTGTTTCGGGTTGCCTCCGGTCTGGATTCGATGGTGCTTGGAGAAACGCAGATTCTGGGTCAGATCAAGGAAGCGGCGCGACTGGCCGAAGAGGCCGGAAGTCTGGGCGGGAATCTGCATCGCCTGTTTCAACGCGCCTTTTCCGTTGCCAAGGGAGTGAGGAGCGATACCGCAATCGGCGCGAATGTTATTTCGATGGCCGCCGCCGCCGTGCAACTGGCGGAGCGTATATTTGAATCCATAAGCGCGCAAAAACTGCTTTTGGTCGGCGCAGGCGAGATGATCGAACTTTCCGCCGCCCATTTTTGCGCCCGCTCGCCTGCCGCCGTCACAATCGCCAATCGTACCGTGGAACGGGGCGCGGCGCTGGCGGAACGCTTCAATGGTCGCGCTATCCGCCTGGATGAAATAGCCGGAACACTGTTTGAGCACGACATCGTGATTTCATGCACCGCCTCGCCCCTGCCCATTATCGGCCTGGGTCTGGTGGAACGCTCGCTGAAAGCGCGTCGGCGTCGCCCCATGTTCATGGTAGACCTTGCCGTGCCGCGCGACATCGAGCCGGAAGTGGGAATGCTGAATGATGTTTTCCTCTACACTGTGGATGACCTTGCCGGAATTGTGACCAGTGGGGTTGAGTCGCGGCAGGCTGCGGCGGCCGAGGCCGAGGCGATAATCGAGGGACAAACGGCGGATTTCATGAAATGGCTGGCCTCGCTGGATGCCGTTCCCATGATTCGGGATTTGCGGGATTCAGCCGAGCGCGCCCGACGGCACGAGCTTGATCGCGCCGTGAAACGCCTTCATGCGGGCGAGACGCCAGAAGAAGTTTTGGAACAACTCTCGACCCGGTTGACCAACAAGTTTCTCCATGCGCCCACGCAGGCATTGCGCCAGGCCGGAAATGAAGAAAGCGCCGATTTGCAGCGTGTGCTGATGCGGCTTTTCCAGCCGCGCGGATTGCAGCCATGAGCCTTGCCGAACTTCGCTATATCGTGGCTCTTGCGCGGGAAAAACATTTCCGGCGCGCTGCCGAGCGTTGCCATGTCAGCCAGCCTACCCTGTCCGTCGCTGTGAAAAAATTTGAGGAACGCCTGGGCGTGCTTCTTTTTGAGCGTTCGCCCGGCGATATTCGCTTGACTCCAATAGGAGAACAAATTTGCGAGCAGGCGGAAAAGGCTCTCCAGGAAGTGACAATGATTGAAGAAATCGCCCAGCTTGGAAGGAATCCCTTGGTCGGCTCTCTTCGTCTGGGCGTCATTTACACCATCGCGCCTTATCTTTTGCCTCGTCTGGTTCCCGCCCTGCACAGAGCCGCGCCTGATATTCCCTTGTATCTACAGGAAAATTTTACGCATCGGCTGTCCGATTTGCTGAAAAGCGGCGAGCTTGACGCGGCCATTATCGCGGCTCCTTTCAATCTGCCCGGTGTCGTAACCCGCCCGCTTTATGAGGAAGAATTCAGAATCGTCTTGCCGACCAATCATCCGCTCTGCCGGCAGGAAGCCATTGACAATGCAGACCTTGACCCAAGCGAATTGCTGCTTTTGGGGCAGGGTAATTGTTTTCGGGATCAGGTGGTTACGGCCTGTCCGCAACTATCCGCGCCGGAAAATCTCAATCAGGCGCTGGAATCAAGCTCGCTGGAGACGTTGCGACACATGGCAGCCAGCGGCGCGGGCATTGCCGTTGTACCCGCTTCCGCTGCAAAAGCATGGCCGGAAAGTGAACTTTTCTCTGTTCGTCCCTTTGTTCCACCGGCTCCCCTGCGCCGCGTCCTTCTGGCTTGGCGCGTCACTTTTACCCGCCCGCAGGCGATTGATATTCTGTACCAAACCCTGCGCTCATCCCTGCCGGACGGGACAAAAGCTGTTTAGCCTGTGCGGCAGGTCGGGAGCAAGAAATTAGCGACAGGCATTCATGCCTGTCGCTCAATCATCGTATGTAGAGAACGTTGTAATGTCAGGTTCTAAACATATATTTACAGGGTTTGAGGGTACTGGAGGGTTGTTAACAAATATGATTCAAAGTGCGCTAACAACGGCAGGGTTGAGTAGTGCTGCTGCGGGAACAATTGCTGGTGGTATAACAAGCGCAGGTACTTTTGGTGTAACCGTCTCGTATGTCGGCGCGGGCGCTGGGGTAGGAGGTTCTGGGTTTGCCTTTGCCTTCAACCCGGTCGGTTTCGTCATCGCTATAATAATCCTGGTCATAACCATGCTCCTGGAGTGTGACGATGATGATTTCGTAACCGGGGCGATGAGAAAGCAGGGACTTTGTCATCGCGTCGGCTCGTGGTGCGCCAGTAAAAGTTTAGGTGGATGCTATGAGCGAAAGGAAGGATATTGCTGCTTCCCAAGCAAGCTGGCGCGAATCATCCACCAGCAAGCACGACCCCAAATAGGAATGGGATGGGGGAGCGCCAAGTCGCCTGAATGTCGTGGTTTTACTGAAGCTGAACTTGCCCGGATAGATTTTGATAAGATAGATTTCTCGGAGTTCATTGGCGACATCATCAGGCATATGCCGTCGAATAAAGATTCGTCCTTTGCCCAGGAACGCGCCATGCAGAACATCATTGACACAGCCAAAGGACTGGGGAATTATTATGATTGAACGTTTCTTGAATCGTCGCGCATTGAAGCGACTTTTTCTGGCAGGTATTGCTCCTGTCTTGTTTCTGGCTTCTGGCGTGGTCAGCGCGGAGTTGCGCATTCCGCCTGTCTATGCAGATCAAACTCCCTGCCGTCAGCTCATAGACCCCGACATCTCTATTTCCAACAAGCCTATGTGGGTTTCGATTTATGATGATGGAGATTGGGACAATACGCTACAGGAGCTGCTAAGAGAGGCATTCCGCAAGAGTGGCTATGAAGTAGTCGCAAATGAGGCGGATTCCAAGGCTGTAGTCAGAATCCGGATTGACGTAAAGGTAAATGACGACGGGTCTACTCAGGCAAAGCGCGCCGGTTCAGGCAGCTTACTTGGCGCACTAATTGATGCGGCGACTCATTGCGTTTGGATGAAAAAGGGACCATTGTGGCAATTGGGTCAATGGGGCTTTAAGGATGAATCAGCGTATAGAGCCTTGTCAGCCCGCGCCGCAAACCCAATGAGACAATTCCAACTGAAAGACACGCCTATCTATGGGCATATGGCGGTTTCCTCTGTCCCCGGTGGGGTATATGTGCTAACTGACGCCGTTCCTGCAAAAAAGAAGGCTACCAAGAATTATTTCACGGAAGCCGTTGTGCACGTCACAATTGCCTCTGAAGGGAAATCTATTACGGCTGGGAGATGGTATGTCGCATCGGCTAACCACATCCCAATAGTGCCTTTATTGGAACGCATGTTTGACGACATTTTCGAGCCATACGGAGAGGATGCGCCGCGAATTCGCTTTCCCAAAATAACTGCCGTGCCATCGTCCTCGTCCAGGACTGACACGTCCGAGTAAATCCAGGAAACCACCAATGACCCGCGCCCTCTTCCTTCCTGGATTAACTCTGGGAAATACTACCCCCCCCCCCTACAGGGTAACGGTTTTGCCCTATCCGGTTATTGCAAATACATAGCTGTCGTTTTTGCGTTTGTGGCTTCGCCTGTTTTTGCACAGATGAGCCAGGAAGAAGCGTTTAATCTCGGCAAGCAGGGAGGAGATGGCTCCGTGGCAGGTCAGGAAGCGTACAACACCATCTTCAGCGAAGACTACGTCCGCCAGATCATTGATTTCGATACCGGCTCGCCCGAACACAGCCAGTTCTGGACTGGGGATCAGGGCATTGTGCAACCGCAGCTTCAAAGCGGGTTCAATCTGAACGTGCAGTGCAATATGGGCAACGACCCTGAAAACGACCAGCAAAGGTGCGAGGCTGTGAGAATGATCAATCAGGCGGCTGAATCAAGGGGTATAGCGGACATGCTTATCAAGAAGGACGACTCGATGATCCTTCTGGGCAAGCAAATCATGGCCGACCCTGAAGCCTATGGGGTAGGCGGCATGGGGCATTATACGGACTGCAAGGAAGTCACGCTCGATCACGGCGGGGACTTCGAGTACGAAGTTTGCGGTGAGGAGCTGGCGCATGACCCTGACGACGTTTTCTGCTCCATAGGTCATGTTCTGGACATTGACGCGGATCACCTTTATCAATGCAGGCACACGCTATCGCAACTGGGGACGGGGCAGTGTTCAGTAGGCAATGTTGTGGATGTGGATTGGAAAAAGAGGTATCAATGCGACATCAAGCCCGAGAACAGGCAGACGCTGAACTGCAATCGCACTCTGGTGGTCACGTGCAGGCCGGGCGGCGGTAATTGCGATATTCATGGGGTTGATTATTCCTCTGTACGGCAAATTTACACTTCGCATAATGTCGGCATAGCTATCGGACATGACTTCGGGACAGGTCGGATGCGCTTTTCCACTACACAAAACAGCGGAATTGCCTTGTCAACAACTCAATTTGAATTTAGCGTGGTAGGTGTCAGCAATATAGCAAGATTTGAGCTGACTCATTTGGTTGGTGATGATATTCCCGCAATACAGATGAATGACGATTTTGTGGTCATGCACATCTCCGGCAGGAGCGTATATGGACCAAAAACAGGCGGTTCTTGCTCTTCTGGCGCGCCGCATTATGGCGGGAACGATAATTGTCTGACACGATTCGTTCGTGCAACATCCGTGTTTCCTGGTGGATTTGATGTGTTGTATAACGGGACTTGCACAGGAACCGCATCCCAATGTCCAACCACTCAGGCCAGCAGACTGGCTTATCCCCAGTTAAATCGGGGTGATATTGGCAGTGGGCGCAATCACACTCTGGACATACGACATTTGCTCAAAGAGGGCAAAAACGTACTCTCAATCCATAACGCCAATGGGTACAGCACAGCCATGTGGAGTGTGACCTTTTTTGTTCACTGGTACTGCGACCCCATCTGCACAGACACTTGGGACGACGGTTGCCTTGGGTTGGGCTTATAGCGCGGCACGATGGAAAACGGCGAAAAAAATCGAAGATTTTGCAGAATTGCTCTGCCTGTTTGGGTATGATAGTTCAATCAGTGAGCAAATTCTGCTTAACTTTTAACCAAACCGCAAGGAGAATGAAATGAAACATGCAAAACTACTGTCCATCACGCTGATTCTGACGGTGCTGTCTGGATGCGCAGCTGTTGGAGGTGTCGCGCCTCGCAAAACAAATGAACTGCCTCTGCAATCCCAGCTTGCGACCCGCATTGCGGATAGCGATGTTCATGTTAGAGGGGATATGGATAATGTCGTGTATGCGGTTGTGGTGGATAGCCCGCGTCTGACTGATGAATTCAGGTACGCGCTGGCTAATGCGGGGATTCAAGTTGCAGATTCCCGTAATCAGACCACAGTTGTGTATGAATTGGACGGGATATTTCAGGCGTCTCGTATAACTGGCAGAATCGGAAGGATAAGTCTGGGGAAATACGCTGAGCAACCAGATTCGCTTGTTGCAAGGCGAGAAGGGTATGATGTACTCGGACAGGAAATGTCTAACATGCTGTTGTTCGGGGATCTTGACGGGTCAGTTAAATATACTTACGCACAAACAGCCGTAGTCGTATTAAAAGCGATTAGGGCAGTCGGGGAGTCTGTCACAGCAATTGAAGTTGAACTGCCGCTGGATCAGGCTATGCAGCCGATAGCTTTATTCCAGGCCGGACTTGACGCTCTGTGCAAGGCTATTGGCCTGCCTGAGCGGTCTCTGCTCATAGCGCAACCCCAAGCGACGCAATAGCCGCCAAATAGCCAACCTTGGCTAAAACGAAAACATCCCCTGGGCTTGAAGCCCAGGGGCGTTTTCGGCTTTTCACTTCGGTTGTGGCACTTATTCCCGCACACCCTGCGGCGAACGAGAGACTACGGCGCAAATGCGCCAAACGCATAGTGCCTATGGCGCAGGCAGATATGAAGCGTAACGCGATCCCTGCACACAATGTCCAGGCCTTTGGAGCGTGTCGTCAATAGCTTGTATATTCTGAATTTTTGGCAAACAGGAGAGCATCTTATGGAACAGGCTGACAGACGACACGCTCTAGAGTTGATGCCGTTCGGCGCGCGCGACGACTGCGACATGCACTTCCCTGGCTCCATGCAGCTTCAGTATCCGCGCGGCTTCCCTACAGGTTGCGCCGGTCGTGAGCACATCGTCGACCAACAGCAGGGTTTGTCCGGAGAAATCACGGGAAGATGCAAACGCGCCCCGCTGATTTTTACGCCGCGCCTTCAAGGTCAGCCCTGTCTGCGGCGGAGTCGGGCGCGTTTTTTCCAAACTGTCAGTATCCAATTTGAGGCCGCGAGCGCGCGCCAATGCGCGGGCAATTTCCAACGCCTGATTGAAGCCGCGCTCCTTGATCCGCTCGGCATGAAGCGGAAGCGGCAGCACGCAATCCGCCGCGACTTCAGACAGAGCAAGAGCAAGATGCCGCCCCCAGGCATTTGCCAGAGCCAACTGCGCGTTATATTTCAGGGCGTGAATCAAGCGATCAAGCGGAAAGGCATAGCGGTAAAGCGCGTGTGCTTTTGTGAAGGCGGGCGGATGTTGCAGGCAATCGCCGCAGCGTTCGCCGCGCGTGGTCGTAACCAGACAGATTGGGCAGCAAAGTGTAGGCAACATCGGCAAATCGGCAAGACAACCGGAGCAGAGCACGCCGTCGCCGTGTGGTTCGCAAGAAGGCGAGCCGCAAAGGAGACAAATCGGCGGCAGAAGAATATCAAGCGTTCGTGAGAGAACAGATGTGCAGGAGTTGGGCAGGGAAATTCCGAGCATTATGAATTGACTTCTGGCAGGAGTTAATTGAAGATACGGCGCTTTTATCGCGGATTGTCCCATGTCGCAGGCCATTGCCGAAACTCTTTCTTCCATGCTGGTCGACCGTCCTCTCTGGACGACTGCGGATGTGCTCGCCCTTTATGAGTTGCCTTTCATGGATCTTCTTTGGCGGGCGCATGAGACGCACCGGCTGAATTTTGACGCCAATGCCATCCAGCGTTCAACCCTGCTTTCCATCAAGACCGGCGGCTGTTCCGAAGATTGCGGCTATTGCGCCCAGTCGGCGCGATATGGCGCGGTAGAGCGCGAGCGGTTGCTGCCGCTGGAAGAGGTGCTCACCGCTGCCCGCGCCGCCAAGGAGAAAGGCGCTTCCCGTTTTTGCATGGGGGCGGCATGGAAAAGCCCGAAAGAGGCCGATCTGGAAAAAGTGCTGGAGATGGTGCAGGGCGTAAAGGCGCTTGGGCTTGAGACCTGCGTCACCCTGGGCATGTTGGAGGAAGGACAGGCAAGGAAGTTAAAAAATGCGGGTCTGGATTATTACAACCATAATCTCGATACTGATCGGGAATTTTATGGTCAGGTCGTCCAGAGCCATACCTATGATGACCGGCTGAATACGCTAAACAGGGCGCAGGAAGCTGGACTTAACATCTGTTCCGGCGGCATTATCGGGATGGGCGAATCGCGCGAAAACCGCGCCGCGATGTTAGCGGAGCTTGCCGGTTTGCCAAAGCCGCCGGAGTCTGTGCCGATCAACCATCTGGTTCCTGTTTCCGGCACGCCCTTGGGTAATTCGCCTTCGCTTGATTCCTTTGAATTTGTCCGCACGATTGCCGCCGCCCGTATCATTATGCCTGCCTCCTGGGTGCGCCTTTCCGCCGGACGCATGGAGATGAGCGAGGAATTGCAGGCGCTTTGTTTTTTCGCAGGCGCAAATTCCATTTTCTATGGCGAAGCGTTGCTGACCACGGGCAACTCCGATGTGAGCCTTGATGACGCCCTCTTTGCAAAATTGGGTCTGAAAGCGGTTTGATTGCGGTGGTCGCCATATTTCACGAGTTACGTGCGGATTGCGGGAAGTTTTTAACAATCTGAAACAATCAAGTCCCCAAACGAAATATCTTTTTTACAATTTCAGGCTTTAATTACTCTTGCAGGTCTCATCAATTTTTTTAAGGAGTTTGAAATGAACAGAAAAACCATTGTCACTTTTCTCACGGCTGCCAGTCTCGCGCTTGGCGCAGGCGTTGCCAGCGCCCAGGGCTGGGGCGGCGGATACCATCGCGGAGGCGGTTGCGGCGACTGTTACTATGGCGGCTACGGCGGCGGTTATGGCGGCGGCTGGAGCGAGGAAGCCGTCAAGGAGCGCATGATGACGCGTCACGCAAGACTGAAGGAAATCCTGAAAATCGCTCCGAATCAGGAAGCCGCCTGGAAAACCTTCAACGAGCAAATGCTGGCGATAGCGGAAACGCGGTTTGCCGCGCGTCCTGACCCGGCAGAGTTTATGGGGCTTTCCGCTCCTGAGCGGATGGAAAAGCGGCTGGAACTCTCCCGCCAATACCAGGACACGATGGACAAGCGCCTTTCCGTGTTGAATACTTTTTACGCCAGCCTGAGCGCCGAGCAGAAGAAAATATTTGACGACTGGCATTCGCCGCGCTGGCGTGATGGCAAGCGTGGTCGGGGATGGGGATGGTAAAAACTCATCCTTCGGCTTGACCACGCGTCTCGCTTGCCTCGCCATTTATGGTGGGGTAAGCGAGACAGTTGTTTTGTGGAGCTGAAGGGTGACTCACCCGACGGGGCGCAAAAGCGCCCCGTTTTTTGCGCTCAGCCCTCCTGATGACGCTCGATGCGGGTTGCCAGAAAAGTGTAGACGGTGGGTACGACAAAGAGCGTGAAGAAAGTACCCAGCAACAGGCCGCCTACGATCACCCAGCCGATTTGCTGCCTCGACTCCGCGCCCGCGCCGGAGGCGAAAGCCAGAGGAACCGCGCCCAGCACCATCGCGCCGGTCGTCATGAGAATGGGGCGAAGCCGAAGCCGCGCCGCTTCGGCAACGGCTTCCATGATGGATTTCCCCTGTTCCTGCAACTGGTTGGCGAATTCGACAATCAAAATGCCGTGTTTGGTAATCAGACCCACCAGGGTTATCAGCCCTATCTGGCTGTAGATATTCAGGGTTCCGCCGCTGAAATAGAGCGCAAGAAGCGCGCCGGTCATGGAGAGCGGTACTGTAAGCATGATGATGAACGGATCGCGAAAACTCTCGAACTGAGCCGCCAGCACAAGATAGATGAAAGCAAGCGCAAGCAGGAAAATAACGACCAGCGAGGCGGAAGATTGCCTGAATTCGCGCGATTGTCCGTCGTAATCAACCGCATAGCCCAGTGGCAGGATTTGGTCGGCGACCCTGTCCATGAATTGCAACGCCTCTCCCATTGTATAGCCGGGAGCAAGGCTGGCAGTGATTCTTACGGCGCGACGCTGGGCGAAATGGTTGAGTTCGCGCGGGCTTATCGTTTCCGTCACCGTTAGCAGATTGGCAAGCGGAGTCATGCCGCCGGTTTGGTTACGCACAAAAATGTTACTGATGTCGCTGGGAGTCGCGCGCTCGGCATCCTCAATCTTGACTATGACATCATATTGCTCGCTGTCTCTGGTAAAGCGCGTCACCTGCCGTCCTCCCAGCATGGTCTCCAGAGTGCGACCAATGGTTTCCACGGCCACGCCCATATCGGCGGCTCGCTCCCTATCAACGCGCACGTCAAGCTCTGGCATGTTTAGACGAAGGTCGGTATCCAGATTGGTGAGACCGGGATTTTTGCGGATTTCCTGCATGAATTCGTCTGTAACCCTGGATAGATCTTCGTAAGAGGCGCTGGTTACGATGATAAAGTTGATCGGCTGGCTGCGTCCGCCCTGTCCCAGCGAGGGCGGCAAGGTGGGCGTAGCAAGCACGCCCGGAATGGCGGCGAATTTCGGACGCAACTCCTCGGCAATTTCCTGCGCTGATCGTTTGCGGTCGTTCCAGTCGGTCAGTCGCCCGAATGAAATGCCACGATTCAGGGTGGGAGAACCCAAGATGAGGTTGTAACGGTTGATTTCCGGTATTTGCTCGTAAAGCTCCTCAATCTGTTGGGCGTATTTGTCCATATATGCCAAGGTCGCGCCTTCCGGCCCGGTGAAGGAGCCGACGATGAACCCCCTGTCTTCAGTAGGAGCCAACTCCGATTTGATGATATTGAAAAAGACAGCGCCAACTCCCGCCACCGCAAAAAAGGACAACATGACCAGCCAGCGTCGGGCAAGGGTGAAATCCAGCAGGCGGCCATACCCGACAGTCAGCCAGTCCAGAAAGTTCTCAATGGCGATATAGACACGTCCATGCTGCTTTTCATGCCTCAAGAGGCGGGCGCACATCATCGGCGAGAGGGTGAGCGCGACAAAACCGGAAACCAGCACCGCGCCCGCCAAAGTCAAGGCAAACTCAATGAACAATTTGCCCGTGCGTCCGGTTATGAAAGCGACAGGCGCGTACACGACAGCAAGGGTAATGGTCATTGCCACAATGGCAAAGCCGATTTCCCTTGCGCCCTGAATAGCGGCTTTTACACGCGGAACACCGGCCTCAATGTGGCGATAGATGTTTTCCAGCACCACAATGGCATCATCCACCACCAGTCCGATTGCCAGCACCATAGCCAGCAGGGTAAGGGTGTTGATGGTAAAGCCCATTAGGAGCATGAGCGCGAACGCACCGGCAAGGGAAACAGGAATCGTCACCAGCGGTATCAGGGTGGAGCGCAGGTTACGCAGAAAAAAGAAGATGATCAGGACGACCAGCAGGATGGCTTCGCCAATGGTTTTGAATACAGCCTCGATCGAGCGGTCAATGAAAGTCGTGGAGTCATAGGAAATATCAACACGCATTCCTTCCGGCAATTCGCTTATGATGCGCGGCAATTCCTGATCCAGCGCGCGAGCCACGGTAATCGGGTTGGCGGTCGCCTGTTTGATGAGGCCAAGGTTGATGGAGCTTCTTCTGTTGAAACGGGAGGCGCTGCGTTCGGATTCAGGGCCGACTTCCACTCGCCCCAGATCGCCCAATCGCACCGGATAGCCCTGAACGGTTCTAATGATAATGGCGGCGAATTCCTCCGGCTCGTTAAGCGTAGTGCGCGCCATGACGGAAAATTCCCGCTGTGCGCTTTCAATGCGGCCTGCCGGTATTTCCACATTTTGCTGGCGAAGCGCGTTCTCCACATCCTGCACCGTGATCTGGTAGGCTGCCAGCCGCGATCTGTCAAGCCAGATTCGCATGGCAAACCGTCTCTCCCCGAAAATGCCGACATCCGCCATGCCGGGCAAGGTTTGCAGACGAGGCTTGACAATACGGGTGGCTATATCGCTGATCTCCATCTGGCTATGCAGCTCGGAGGAAAAGGAGATACGAATGATCGGGTCGGCATCCGCTTCCACCTTGGCAATGATCGGCTCGTCAATTTCATCCGGCAATCTGCCGCGCGCGCGTGAAACCCGGTCGCGCACATCGGAAGCGGCGGAATCAGGGTCGCGCTCTACCTTGAAGCGCACCGAAACCTGACTGCGCTCCGCCCTGGATACGGAAGTCATGACCTCTATCCCCTCGATGCTGGCAAGAGAGTCTTCCAGCGGGCGGGTTACCTTCGATTCGACAATTTCCGCTGAGGCGCCCCGGTAAGTGGTGGCGACCGTCACGATCGGCTCGTCAATCTTGGGGTATTCGCGCACGGCAAGCCGCCCATAGGAGACCAGGCCCAGGAGCATTATCGCCAAGGACAGCACCGAGGCGAATACGGGACGCTGAATGCAGATTTCAGAAATACGCATGATCGGGACGCGAACGAAAAACCGTAATATTACCGCGCTTGTCTTATGCCTGCTGGTATTATGGTAACCCCTTTGTTACGGTGTTGCTGTGAGTAGCGTTGTCCGCTTTCTTTTTCCGCGCCTAGATATTCGCGGCGCGTTTGTCCGTCTGGATGACGCCTGGCAAGCCATGCTTCAGGGGCGCGATTATCCGCAGGCGGTGGCATCCCTGCTGGGCGAGCTTTCGGCGACTGTCGCGCTCATTGCCGCAGAGTTGAAAGGGCAGGGGCGGCTGACCCTGCAACTTAAAGGGTATGGTGCGATTTCCCTGCTTCTGGTGGACTGCGACGAAGCATTGCGTTTGCGCGGCATGGCACGCGCCGGAACATGCCCTCAAGGCGCAAGCGCGCGGGAGCTTCTTGGCGCAGGGAAAGAAGGAGCAGACGGGGAAGAAGGCCGACTTTTACTGACGCTGGAGCAGGAAACCGGCCTGTATCAAAGCATTGTCCCGCTGGCGGGCGATACTGTGTCCGCCATTTTCAGCCATTACCTCGCCCAATCCGAACAACAGGAAGCGCGGCTTTTTCTCGCCGCCGACAAAGAGGTTGTGGCAGGTTTGTTTCTGCAAAAAATGCCAGCCGCCGACAGTATGGACGCGGACGGCTGGACAAGGCTGACCCGGTTGGCAGACACGGTTCGCTCCGAAGAATTATTGGGGCTTGAAGCGGCATCCCTCCTGTTTCGCCTGTTTCCGGAAGACGCTGCGGCAGAAGCAGATGAGGATGTCGCTGCGACAGCAGGTCAAAATGTCGCTGCGAGAGCGGGCGGATATATGGAAGGCGCTCCGGCGGGTCTGGTGTTGTTTCCGGCGCGGTCTGTCTCCTGGTACTGCCCTGACAATCGGGAAAAACTGGCCGCGCTCATCAAATCCTGGGGACGCGCCGAGGCGGAGGCCGTCCTGACGGAGCAGGGCGCAATCGAAATATACGACGAGATCGGCAACCAAACCTATTGTTTTGACGCAACCGATGTGGCGAGGATTTTTGCGTAGCGTCAGGTTATCAGGAATCAGTAATGATTCCTGATACCTGTCCTCTGATTTCCATCAGAACTCGTAGTTCAACCTCAAGCTGCCGGTTATGCCTTCCATCTTGCCGACGTAGCCTTGCAGGCCGAGATTGACGGAGAGCGGATGGTTCGGTCTTGGCTTCATGATGAGGCCGCCTTCAACTATGCCCGTGCCGCCCCGCATTTTGGGACTTTCGATCTTGCCGCTGTTCTCCGTGCTTGCCTTGGCCTTGCCGCTGAATTCGTATTCATAGGCGAGGCCGAAGAACGGAGTGACGGTATCCAGCGTCCATTCATAGCGTCCGCCAAGGCGCAGTCGGTTGGAATTAACCGCCTTGAAGCTCACCACGTCGACAGCCTCTCCGGTAGAGCGATTGTAGAGTTTTGTCCTGTCACTCCCCACTTTCGTGAAGAAGGTTTGCCCGTAGAGGCTGAAGTCGGAGGAGGGGGCGATCTTCCAGCGATAGCCTGCCCCAAGATGCAGACTGGCGTATCCGGCGGAAGTCTTGTAACGCGCCCTGTAATTCCCAAGGTCGTCGGTGCTGTAGCGGTTCTTAACCTTTCCTGCTCTGGCGCTGCCTTCAACGTAGAGATTTCCGGCATCCGCAGGATCAATATCGAAGCGTCCCAGAATACCGCCGCCATAGTAGTCGGTTTTGCCGTCGCCCTTGACTGTGGGGTCATTGGCAAATTTGTTGTAGGTATCGTAGCTGCCGTTGCCGTATTCGATGAACGCCCCGAAGTCTCCGTTACCCATGTTTGCGGTAATGCCGGTCATCAGGCTGACGCTTGACATATCAACATGAGAGTCTGTTTTTTGTTTGATGTCGCCCCCGTGGATGACGCCGAATACGGCTCTGCCGGTTTTTTGTTCACGGGCAGCGCGGATTGCCTCGTCAAGCCCTTGCCATGCCACCATATCGCCGCCCCGGTTGACGAGGATAGCCGGAGCCAGGTTGCCTTCGGCCAAAGCCTTGTTTTGCGCGTTCGCGCTGATGCCGTCCACTGTGGCCACAAGCCGGGTTCTTGGATTCAAGCCATCCATCTCGTCGACAACATCCAGCACGAAAGAATACTTGAGGGTCAGTCCCATCCCGGTTCCGTCTGTGGTGTTGTTCCTGGGAGTTCCGTTAATCTCGCCGTCGTCGGCGTCAATGAGAATAACCCTGTCTCCTCCTGCGAGGGACGGAGAAACGCCCTGGACGCCCACACGAACCATCGTGTCGTCAATGAAGGCCGTGCCGGTCATGTTGAGCATGGTGTCGTCCGGCTTGATGTCCGAGGGCAGGTAGAAATTGAGGAATTCAAAGTTTGCCAGATTGCCCTTTACCTCAATTCCTGCGTTAGTTATAGATGCCCCGCCAATTCCGGAGGAACGCACATTCAGGGTGTTGCCGGTGAAGACATCCAAAGAGTTACTGCCATCATAAAACCCGCCGTACAGACCGTCGCCTGAGTTGCCGCTGCCAATCACAAGCGAGGATGTGGATGATCCGGTGATATTGACGGTATTGTTGGTGGCTGAGCCTGCCGCATCCCCTCCTTCTGAAAGCAGCGCCCCGCCTGCCACTTTGCCGGACACAATGCCGCCGTTGGTTATTGTAACCACAGCTCCGCTGACGGTAAGGTGCAAAGAAAAACCAGAAGGCACCAATTCAGCGGCTCCGCCGTAGACATTGCCATGAACCTCGGCATTGTTGAGGGTGACGGAGACTGTGCTGGTAGCGCCTGTGCCAATGACAGAACCTTCGGAGCTAAGCGGGACGATAACCCTTCCGCCATACACATTACTTTTATCGCCAGGATCGCCCACGACGACATTGGTCAGGGCAACAATGCCGCCCGTGACGCGGGGAATGGAACTGGCCATAGTAGATTCGGCATGGCTGCCTGTGATATTGCCCCCGACGGTAACAGGATCGGCGACAGTTCCGGTAATTGTGACGGTATTATTCCTGCCGCTGCCGCCGGTATCCACGCCGACGGTGACGGAGTCGGATCCGCCGATTGCATAACCTCCGGTGACATTGCCGGTTATGCCTTTGTCGGCTGCACCGTCAGCGCCATTGCTATTGCCCTGTCCGCCCGTACCGCCCGCGCCGCCAGTCACATTCTGGATAGTGACTGTATTGCCTGCAGCGATGATTGCGTCGCCTGCGCCAGAATGGACGTACCCGCCTGTTATATTGCCATCCACTCCCGCGCTGCCGTTTCCTCCGTCTCCGCCATTGAAACCGTCTCCGCCGTCTCCGCCTCTGCCGCCGGTCACATTTATCAGATTGACGCTGTTATTGTTGGCGGTTGCCTCATGTGTGCCCTCGGCATCCCCACCTGTTACATTGCCATCCACCCCTACGCGGGCGTTTCCGCCGTCGCCGCCATTGAAACCGGGAGCGCCGTCGCCGCCGTCGCCGCCTCTGCCGCCGGTCACGCCTGTCAGACTGACACTATTACCGCTGGCGGTCGCCACATCGCCACCGGCAATCCCGCCTGTTATATATCCTCCCACCCCTTCGCCGCCGTCACCGCCGTCTCCGCCACTACCATCCACTCCTGCGCGACCGTCTCCGCCTGCCACAGTATAGAGTTCAATTATGTTGAGGTTGGCTGTGGCGATCTCGCCGCCGTTTGCGGCGTTGCCGCCTGCGATTCCGCCCACTGTTGCGTTACCCGTATCATCCTTGCCGGATAGGTCAGATAGGTAAATTTCGTTGCCGCTGGCCGTGCCGCTTATTGAGCCAGAGGCGTAGCCGCCTATGATGCCGCCTACCAGAGCTTCCGAAACAAGCATGAGGTAAATTTCGTTGTCGCTGGCCGTGCCGCTTCTCGCGCCAGAGGCGTAGCCGCCTGTGATGCCGCCTACCAGAGCGTCCGAAACAAGCATGATGGAAATTTCGTTGCCGGAGGCGGAGGATTCGTCTCCATTTCTTGCATCTCCGCCCGTGATACTCCCGATTTCGGCAGAGGAGTAGCTTTGGAGTGCGACAAGGTTGCCATCCGCATAGGTTTCGTCGCCGCCCTCTGCGAAACCGCCCTTGACTTCAAGAGCCTCCAGAATCTCGGTGACAATAGTATTCGTAACCGCGAATATGACCGAATTGCCTGAGGCTGTGACTGTTTCGTCGCCTTTTGCATATCCGCCAAAGACATCACGCAGATCGGCATTCCCGACATTGTTGAATGAGACCATATTTGCATTCGCTGTGGTGTCGCCAGTACCTTGATTTATGGCCCGCCCGCCGTAGAGTTGAACACTCGTAATTTCCCTCACACTGTCGAATACCAAGTAGTTCCCTGCGGCGCTGGCGCTCAAGCGCGCGTCCACAACCGATCCGCCCGCCTGATAATCGCCTGCAAGGCTGACAGGTGTCTCAATGTGCGTGAATATGACACTGTTGCCATCCGCCGTGGCCTCGCCGCCCTGTACGACATAGCCGCCTACGACATCTCTAAGGTCGACTAGAGCGCCAGAGCTGATACTGCTGAATATCACCTGGTTGCCATCGGCGCTGGCTTCTCCAGAAGTGACGCCTCTAGCCCATCCGCCCTTTATACCATTACTACCGACATCAATTTCGCCAACATCGTTGAATTCGACTATATTGCCATTGGCGAAAGCGTCGCCTCCTGGATTGTTGGCATACCCGCCCCATATTCCTGAATCCACAACAATCGCCGCAGAGTCATTGAATGACACTTTGTTATCCGAGGCGGAGGCTTCGTCTGCGCCGTCCGCCTCTCCGCCCTTGACACCCCCGATTTCGGCAGAGGCAATTCCCAAGAATGTGACAGTATTGTTATCCGCATTGATTGCGTCTTTGCTGGTGGCGGCTCTACCGCCCGTGATTTCACCGCCGACTTCCAGATTCCCGATATCCGTGAATGTGACCTCATTTCCTGAGGCTGAGACTTCTTCTGTGTAGATGCCGTCACTGCTGGCGCTACCGCCCGTGATTGCATCGGCTTCCAGATTCCTGATATCCGTGAATGCTACCTCATTCATTGAGGCTGAGACTTTTTCTGCGTCGCCGCCACTGGCGCTACCGCCCGCGATGTTAACGGCTTCCAGATTCACTACATCCGTGAAAGTGACCTCATTCATTGAGGCTGAGACTTGACCGTGGTTACCGCTTGCGTCTCCGCCAATGACATCAAGCAGATCGGCACCCACGACATTGTTGAATGCGACGTAATTTGCATCCGCTGTGGCATTGCCACCACTCGATGAAGTAGCTAAAGCATGCCCGCCGTACAAGTTGTTCAGACTCTCAATTGCCGTCACATTGGTGAATGTAAGGGAGTTCCCTGTGGCGCTGGCGCTAAAGCGCCCGCCCGCAGCCGCTCCGCCCGCCTGATAATTGCCTTTAAGACTGACAGTGGTCGCAATGTTCGTGAAGCTGACACTGTTGCCATCCGCCGTGCTGCTGAATGCGCCATGGAAGGCAAAGCCGCCCATGACATCGCCAAGTTCGAATGTCGCGCCAGAGCTGATATTGCTGAATGTTACCGTGTTGCGATCGGCTTTGGCTTCTTCAGGGCCAGAAGCATATCCGCCATTTACTTCAGCGTAACCGACGATTCCGTCAACATTGTCGAATTCGACTATATTGCCGCTGGCGAAAGCGTGGCCCCCTATAGATAGGGCATGACCGCCCCGTATGAAGTCCACATCAATCTCCGCAGAGTCCTTGAATGACACTTTGTTATCCGAGGCAGTGGCGTTGTTTGCGTGGGCACGCCCGCCATAAACATCGCCGCTAACGCTGCTGTCATTGATTTCAACTGTGTTACTCGAGGCGGTGGCGTTACTGCCTGCTGTGGCAAACCCACCATAAACATGGCCGTCAATGTGGCCATTATTTTCGATTGTGTTACTCGAGGCTGTAGCGTTATCGTCTGCTTCGGCATATCCGCCGTATGCGTCGCCTCTAACGCTGCCGTCATTTTCGATTGTGTTACCCGAGGCGGTGGCGGTGACATCGTTTGATAAGGCATACCCGCCGTATGCGTCGCCGTCTACGGCAGAATCGTCGTCAATGCTTAGCAGGTTTGAAGTGGCTGTTGCGTCTCCGCTGCCAGGCTCATGGTAGCCACCGTATGCTTGGTCGGAGATTGTGGTGCCGTGGTTGATACGAAGCGTTGCCCCATCCGCATTCATGTCTGCCACACTACAGTCGTTCTGGGGGCTACTGGTGTTGCCGTAAACAGAGCCAGATACAGTTCCGCCAATGTTCATAACACAATCCGCCATCGCCTGCATCGGCGCGGCCAAAAGCCCGGCAAACGCCAGAACCGAAAACGCGCAAAGGCCGGGAGACGCCACGCCGGGAAAAGAAGGAAATCGCCTACGGGAAGGACAAATGCTGCGTGCATTCAATAGTGTGGGTAACTTATTGATTCTAAAGGATTTTTTGCGAAGCATGCTATTTCTCCAAAAAATGGTGGATGCCTTGTGGGAGCGCCTTGCTCCCCTCTCCCGCTTGCGGGAGAGTGCGTGTAAAGCAAGCGCTTGAACATGCGCCAAGCGCAATCCTCGAAATGAATGGCGAGATGAGCGAAACAGTTGTTTTATGGAGCATTGAGGCTCTCTAACCTGTGTCGAGGAATCCCCGGCCTAAAGGCCGGTGTAACTCAAAAACCGCTCTAATGCAGCGTCCGCCTGCCAGCCGCTCCCTGCCGCATCACAAAATCATTGCCGACGGGGGAGCTATGCCTACAGACCATCCGCCATCCGTATGCTCCTCGCATGAACACATGGGTGACACGGAAAATACCGCTGACATCATCAGAATCGGATTGCATCTCTTCGAGCAGATGATGCACCGCAATCATGGAACCGCGCCAATAGCCGATACGGCGAAAATTGAGCCGGATTTTCGTCTGCCCGCCCAGAATCTCCCGCCAGCTCTCCCGGATATTCTCCAGACTGTTCAGCAAGGTTCCATTAGGATGCAGGCACAGCAACTCCTCTTCTTCCGCCCAGACGGAAAGCAGATCGCTCAAATTTCCATGATTGACCGCTTTGTAAAAAGCGTTTTCAACATCTTCCGGCGTTACGAAAGTTTGCATGGCAGTCATGAGATAAGCCGGTTAGAGGCGGCCAGCGCCAATTCCGGCGTGAGTTTATAGAGGCAGTCAAGATGCCCCAACGGGCATTCCCGCTTGAAGCAGGGGCTGCATTCAAGATTCAGCCGCGCGATCTCCGCTTTTTCGGATAACGGCGGCGTAAAATCCGGGGAGGAAGAACCGAACAGGGCGACAAGCGGACGATTGAGCGCGGCTGCAACATGCATCAGGCCAGAATCATTGCAGATGACAAGACGGGAAAACGCAATCACGTCAATCGCCTGGAGGAGCATGGTCGCGCCGCACAGGTTACGGAAACCCGCGCGCGCGCGCTCCGGCAACAGCGCCAGAATGGCATCAGCCAGAATTTTATCCTTGTCGGAGCCGACAAGCCAGATACGCGCCCCCTCTTTACCCAAAGCAAGCGCAAGGCTGGCAAAATGCTCGACCGGCCAGCGTTTGGCAGAGCCGTATTCGGCGCCGGGGCAAAATATTATCGGAGCTTCTCCGTCTTCTTCCAGTCCCAATTCGCGCAAGGTCGCCCGCTGCTGTTCCAGCGTGGAGACAAGGCGCGGAAAAGGAACCGGGCGCTCCAGAGGCGTTCCCGGTTCATTCGCCAACTGCGCGAAACGATCAACCGCGCGCGGTAGAGCAGACTTATCCAGAACATGCCGCACATTGATCAAGCCATAACGCGCCTCGCCGGTAAATCCATGCCGATACGGAATCCCTGCAAAAAATGGAATGAGCGCGGACTTGAAAGAATATGGCAAAATATAGGCGTGGGTATAGCCCCTTAACCTGCGCGCCAGGGAAAAGCGCCGATAAAGCGCCAATTCGCCATGCCTGAAAGGGGAAACGTGAATCTGTCCCACTTCCGGCATCCGGGCAAACAGAGGCGCAGCCCAAGCGGGAGAAAGCACATCAATTTCCATGCTCATCTTTTTGAGACGCATGAGAAGCGGCTGGATCATGATGGCGTCCCCCACCCAAGCCGGGGCGACAATCAGCGCCCGCATGGTCATACAACGAGGGTCAGCCAATCCTGGTGGTTGCGTCCATACACCGCGTCGAAATAGCGTTCCTGCAATAATTGGGTGACAGGACCGCGCCCGCCCAAGCCGATTTTGCGATCATCCACTTCCCGAATCGGCGTAACTTCCGCCGCCGTGCCGGTGAAAAATGCCTCGTCCGCACAATACATTTCATCGCGGGTAATCCGTTTTTCCTTGACCTCAATCCCCAGTTCACGCGCAAGCTGCATGATCGTGTCGCGGGTAATTCCTTCCAGACAGGCGGCAAGCTCCGGCGTATAGAGCCTCCCTTCCTTGACGATAAATACGTTTTCACCGGCTCCTTCGGCGACATAACCTTCAGGATCAAGCAAAAGCGCCTCGTCGTAACCTGCGTTTGTCGCCTCGTTATTGGCAAGGATGGAATTCAGATAGGCTCCTGACGCCTTGGCGCGCACCATTGTTATGTTGACATGATGCCGGGTGAAACTGGAAACCTTGACCCTTATTCCTCGCGCCATTGCGTCTTCGCCCAGATAGGCTCCCCATGACCAGGCGGCAATGGCGACATGAACCCTTGCCCCTTTGGTTGATAGCCCCATCTTTTCCGAGCCGTAAAAAGCAAGCGGACGAATATAGGCGGATTCAAGCTGGTTTACGCGCACGACCTCCTTGTGCGCTTCATTGATGACTTCCTGTTCAAACGGTATCTCCATCTGGCAGATGTGCGCGGAATTGAATAAACGCCTGGTATGCTCCCGCAGGCGAAAAATGGCCGTACCGGAATCGCCCTTGTAGGCGCGCACTCCTTCGAATACTCCCATCCCGTAATGGAGCGAATGGGTAAGAAAATGTAGCTTCGCTTCCCGCCAGGGAACAAGCTTGCCGTCAAACCAGATAAAGCCGTCACGATCCGCCATGGACATAATTTTCTCCTCTCGCAGCTTGCCGCATTAATTCTCTTATTCTAACACTTGCAGAGACTTCAAACATGCGATTGTTTCACGTGAAACCCGTTAAAATGCGCCATCTTTCCCACAATAATTTTTCCCATGATCCTGTTTGGCCTTGACCGTCTTCTTGCTGATTCCGAATTGCGCCGACCGCTCGCGGGCAAGCGCATAGCTCTGCTTGCCAATCCCGCCTCGGTCACCAAGGACTTGACAAACGCGCTGGATGCGCTGGCAGAACTTGCCGACATTCGCCTGACTGCCGCCTTCGGGCCGCAACATGGAATCAAGGGCGACAAACAGGACAACATGGTGGAATCGGACAATTTCACCGACCCCCGCCTTGGTATTCCGGTTTTCAGCCTGTACGGCGAGACTCGCCGCTTGAATGAGACCATGCTGGACGCTTTTGATGTGTTGCTCGTCGATTTGCAGGATTTGGGCTGCCGGATTTATACCTTCATCACCACTCTCCGCTATGTGCTGGAAGATTGCGCGACGCGAGGAAAATCCGTCTGGGTACTGGATCGCCCGAATCCGGCAGGGCGTCCGATCGAGGGCTTGAAGCTCAAAGCCGGGTGGGAGAGTTTTGTCGGCGCAGACCTCATCCCGATGCGGCATGGGTTAACGATGGGAGAGCTTGCCCGCCGGTTTGCAGTCCCTCTGAATCTGGATTGCCGGATCATTCCCATGCAAGGCTGGAGCGCGAATGATCCCCCCTGCTTTGGCTGGCCGGAACGCGCCTGGGTCAATCCCAGTCCCAACGCGGCGAATCTCTCAATGGCGCGCGCCTATGCTGGAACGGTGCTGCTTGAAGGAACAACCCTTTCCGAAGGCAGGGGCACAACTCGTCCTTTGGAGTTGTTCGGCGCGCCGGATGTGGATGCCAGATTGCTCCTCACGGAAATGGAAAAGCTCGCGCCCGATTGGCTTTTGGGCTGCCGCCTGCGCGAAATCTGGTTTGAGCCTACCTTCCACAAGCATGTCGGGAAACTGTGTCACGGCATTCAGTTTCACGTGGAACATCCGCACTACGATCATGAGAAATTTCGCCCCTGGCGTTTGCTGGCGCTCGTCTTCAAAGCCATCCGGCGGCTCTATCCCGATTATCCGCTCTGGCGCGAGTTTGCCTATGAGTATGAATTTCAGCGCCTTCCCATTGATCTAATCAACGGCAGTCCGCTCTTGCGACAGTGGGTAGACGATCCGGCGGCAACCCCAAATGATCTGGACGAGATCGCCCGTATAGACGAACAAGAATGGCGACACGAGCGAGAAGAATTTTTGCTCTACCCTGCCTGAATTTGCCCAGAAACGCGCCTCTGCTGTTATCATTAGGGGTTAGGAAAACGGCGACAAACTTGTCTCCGACCCCTGCCCATTCTAAACAAGGAAACCGGATCATGATCATTCTGCAAAGCCCAAGGGATGTTCTGTTAAACCCGCTGCAATCAGTCTCAGGCGTCGTGGAAAGACGCCACACCCTACCCATTCTTTCCAATGTGTTGTTGGAAAAGGAAGGCGGCAAACTGACCCTGGTTGCAACCGACATTGAAATTCAAATCGCGGCGACAAGCGAAAACGTAGGAGGCGACAACGACGGCTCGGTGACAGTTGCCGCAAAAAAACTGCAAGACATTCTGCGGTCGCTCCCCGAATCGGCGCAAATTACCCTGGACATGGAAGAAAAACGCCTGCTCCTGAAAGCGGGAAGAAGCCGTTTTTCCCTGCAAACCCTGCCCCCCCAGGATTTCCCGCGCATGACCGCCGCTACCGGCGGGGAAGAAAAAACCTTCACCGTGACCCAGAAGAATTTTCGCCAGTTGATTGGCAAGACCCAGTACGCAATGGCCGCCCAGGATGTCCGCTACTACCTGAACGGTCTCCTGCTGATAGTGAATGGCAACAAGCTTTCCTGCGCCGCGACCGACAGCCACCGTCTTGCCTACAACAGCATGGACATCGAAACCGATTTCCCCAAGCAGGAAATGATTTTGCCGCGCAAGACCGTGTTGGAATTGAACCGCCTGTTAGCGGATAACGACGAACCGCTGAAAATCACCGGGAGCGCAAATCAGATTCGCTTTGAATTCGGCAGCACGATACTGGTTTCCAAGCTGATTGACGGCAAATTCCCGGACTACGAGCGGGTCATTCCCACAAACCTTTCCCTCCACATGTTTGCGGATCGGCAGGGTTTGCATACTGCCATGTCGCGCGTCGCCATTCTGACCAATGAAAAATTCCGGGGCATACGCGTCCTTCTTGAAGAGAACCTGCTTAAAATCATCGCCGCCAACGCCGAGCAGGAAGAAGCGCAGGAAGAAATCGAAGTAGAGTACACCGGCGCGCCGCTAGATGTAGGCTTCAACGTGACCTACCTTCTGGACGTGTTGAACAACCTCTCCGGCGAAAAAGTCTGCTGGAGTTTCAACGACGCGACTTCCAGCGCCTTGATCACCATGCCGGACAATGACCGCTTCAAGTATGTTGTGATGCCGATGCGTATCTGACCGCTCCACGAGCGAGCCGGAGCGATTCAAGCTCCCCATGCGTAACAGCCCTCTCCCCAACCCCCTCCCACTCGCGCCGCAAGCGGGAGAGGGGAGTTGTTCCATTTCCCCCAATTCTATTTTTAACAGGATAATCCCATGACCACTCCATCCTATGACGAATCCAGCATTCAGCAACTTGAAGGCCTGGAGGCCGTACGCAAGCGTCCCGGCATGTATATTGGCGACACTTCCGACGGCACAGGTCTGCATCACATGGTTTTTGAGGTCGTGGATAACGCGATTGACGAAGCGATCGCCGGGCATTGCGACGATATTTTGGTAACTATCCATGCGGACAATTCCATTTCCGTCATTGACAATGGCCGGGGTATTCCGGTCGGCGTCAAGCTCGACGACAAGAACGAACCCAGACGCAGCGCGGCGGAAATCGTGATGTGCGTCCTGCATGCGGGCGGCAAGTTCAACCAGAATTCCTACAAGGTTTCCGGTGGTCTGCACGGAGTCGGGGTCTCCTGCGTCAATGCCCTGTCAAAGTGGCTGCGTCTGATTATCCGCCGCGACGGGCGCAAGCACTTTCTCGAATTCAACCGGGGAGATGTTATTGACCGGATCATCGAAACGCAGGACGGCATTGCGGTCTCTCCCATGAAGGTTACCGGCGAGAGTCTTTTTTCCGGCACGGAAGTTCATTTTCTGGCGGATGAGGAAATTTTCGGAACCGTCGAATATCACTATGACATTATCGCCAAGCGTCTGCGGGAGCTTTCTTTCCTGAACAATGGGGTGCGTGTCAGACTGGTTGATCAGCGAAGCGGCAAGGAAGAGGATTTTGCCTTTTCCGGCGGGGTCACGGGCTTTGTCCAATACATCAATCGCAGCAAAACCGCGCTCAATCCCAATGTTTTCCATTCTTCCGGCGAGTCCATCCTTCCCAGCGGGGAGACCATTGTCGTTGAAGTGGCGATGCAGTGGAACGACAGTTATCAGGAACAGACGCTTTGCTTTACCAACAACATCCCCCAGGCGGACGGCGGCACTCACCTGACGGGACTGCGCGCCGCGATGACCAGGGTCATCAACAAATACATCGAAGAAAACGAGATTGCCAAAAAGGCCAAGGTGGAAATCACCGGCGATGACATGCGGGAAGGCTTGGCCTGTGTGCTTTCAATCAAGATGCCTGATCCGAAGTTCGCAAGCCAGACCAAGATGAAACTGGTTTCAAGCGAAGCTCGTCCGGCGGTGGAAGAAGTGGTGGCTACAAAGCTCTCCGAATATCTTCTGGAAAGGCCGCAGGATGCCAAAATCATCTGTAGCAAGATTGTGGATGCCGCCCGCGCTCGTGACGCCGCCCGCCGCGCCCGTGAGATGACGCGCCGCAAGGGCGTGCTGGACGGATTGGGAATGCCCGGCAAGCTGGCGGATTGTCAGGAAAAAGACCCGGCGTTATGCGAGCTTTATCTTGTCGAGGGCGATTCCGCTGGCGGCTCTGCCAAGCAGGGGCGTGACCGCAAGTTTCAGGCAATTTTGCCGTTGAAGGGCAAGATTCTGAACGTTGAAAAGGCGCGTTTTGACAAAATGCTTTCTTCGCAGGAAGTAGTCACCTTGATCACAGCCTTGGGAACCGGCATCGGCAGGGATGAATACAAACCGGAAAAACTCCGTTATCATCGTATCATAATTATGACCGATGCCGACGTAGATGGCGCGCATATCAGAACCTTGCTGCTCACTTTTTTCTATCGGCAAATGCCGGAGTTGATTGAGGGCGGTCACATCTATATCGCCCAGCCGCCGCTCTACAAGGTAAAGCACGGCAAGACCGAACGCTACCTGAAGGACGATCACGGATATAACCAGTTCCTTCTGAACATGGCGATGGCGGAAGCTATTCTTTTTCCCAGGGCGGGCGCGGAGCCTATCAGCGGCGAGGCGCTGGAATCGCTCGCCCGCTCTTGGCTTGTTACCCAAGCCATTATCGAGCGTCTTTCCCACTACATCAATTCTGATGTGCTTCATACCATTGTCGCGCATCACATCGCCCTTGATCTTTCCAATGCGGAGACGGCGCAGGACAGCGCGGAGCGAATCGCCCGATCCATTCGTCCGGGCATTCATATTTCCGCCGTCTATAACGAAAAGCGGGAGATTTGGCAGCTTCGCACCGAGCGTTTGCGGCATGGCAATGTCCGGGTAGGCTTGATTGACGAGGAATTTTTGTGCTCCGGCGACTACGCTCAGTTGCTTGCCACTGGCGCGTTACTCTCCGATCTGTTCGGCGAAGGCGCTTATATTACGCGTGGTGAAAAGAAGCGTCCGGTCAAGGGATTCGCCGAAGCCATGAACTGGCTCTTGAGCGAAGTCGAGCGCGGCATCAGCAAGCAGCGTTACAAAGGATTGGGGGAGATGAATCCCGATCAGCTTTGGGAAACCACCATGAACCCGGAAGTGCGACGGCTTCTGAAAGTCAATATTGAGGACGCCATTGGGGCGGACGCGATTTTCACGACATTGATGGGGGAGATGGTCGAGCCTCGACGGGAATTCATCGAGTCAAACGCAATCTATGCGATGAATATAGACATCTAACCACGCGTCTCGAAGAAGCCTCGCCATTTATTGCGGGGTGAGCGAGACAGTTGTTTTGTGGAGCATTGAGGCTCCCCTCATCTGCGGCGAGGAAGCCCCAACCTTCAGGTTGGGGGGCTCACGAGCCTGTGAAAAAGCTGTTGGCAAGGCGTGGATTAGTTCTGGACAAACGGGAAAAACAGATTTTTCCGATTATTTGTCCAGATTTCATCCACAGCCTGCCAAGCCCTTTTCAGCATCAATGTTTTTGATATAACTTATTGATTAATAAGTAGTTTTAATGCTTATCAACATCTTTGCCCGAAGCCTTTTTATTGTATTTATCTTTTATATACTTAAAATACAATAACTATACCTTCGGCAACGGCTCGAACAGGGCATTCAAATCGGCGGCGTCAAACTTGACTTGCTTGTCCATGTTTTCGGAAAGTATCCCGGCGGCAAGGTCGGCTTTCTGTTCCTGCATGGCAATGATTTTTTCTTCGATGCTGTCGGCTACAATCAGTTTGTAGACAAAAACCGGCTTGTCCTGCCCTATCCTGTGGGCGCGGTCTGTGGCCTGGTTTTCCACCGCCGGATTCCACCACGGATCGTAATGAATCACGGTATCCGCCGCCGTCAGGTTAAGCCCGACTCCGCCCGCTTTCAGGCTTATCAGAAAGAGGGGAACTTTTCCGCTCTGGAATGCCGTTACCGGCGTTTCCCGATCTTTGGTCTCGCCGGTCAGAATGGCGTAGGGAAGACCGATTTGGTCAAGCTCTTGCCGGATTAAATCCAGCATTGCGGTAAATTGGGAAAATAGCAGGATTCGCCGTCCTTCCGCCGCCATTTCCGGCAACATGTCCATCAACAGGTTGAGCTTGGCTTTTTCCTGTATTTTTTTGGCGGCTACTGATTTGACCAGACGCGGATCGCAGCAGACCTGGCGCAGTTTGAGAAGCGCGTCAAGGATGATAATCTGGCTTCGGGTGAAACCGTGTTGGGCTATTTCCAGACGTACCCGTTTATCCATTGCGGCGCGCACGGCTTCGTACAGGTCGCGTTGATCGCCAGAAAGCTCGACCTTTCTGATGATTGTGGTTTTTTCCGGCAGTTCCTTTGCCACTTCGTCCTTTTTCCGCCGCAGGATGAACGGATGAATGCGGCGAGCGAGCAAATCACGGCGCAGGATGTTGCCGCGCTTCTCAATCGGATTTCTCCATAGTCGGACAAAACTTCTCTGGTCGCCTAAAAAGCCGGGGAGGAGAAAATCAAATTGCGTCCAGATTTCGCCAAGATGGTTTTCCAGTGGAGTTCCGGTAAGGCATAGACGATGCCGCGCTTGCAGTAGGCGCACGATGGCGGAGCTTCTGCTCCTTGAGTTTTTTATCATTTGCGCTTCATCCAGAACCAAAAGATGATATTCATGCTTGGTCAGCCTTGCGCTGTCGCGCCAGAGAAGCGGATAGGTGGTCAAAACCATGTCGTATTCGGGAATGGAATCGAACAGGGAATCCCGTTCCTGACCGTGCAGGCTTAGAACTTTCAGGTCTGGCGCACAGGAGGCGGCCTCGTTTTTCCAGTTGAAAATGAGCGAAGTCGGCAGAATCACCAGGGCAGGGCTGGTCAGCCGCCCGGCCTCTTTTTCCATGAGGAGATGGGCAAGGGTCTGGGCGGTTTTTCCCAATCCCATGTCGTCGGCAAGAATGCCGGAAAGATTGTGTTCGCGCAGATATTGCAGCCAGGCAAGTCCCTGGCGTTGATAGTCGCGCAATTCCAGTTTTATGCCGCGAGGCGGGGTTACTTCTTTTACGCCGTGGGAATCCTTGAGACGCGCTGCGAGGGCGAGAATCGAATCATCGCCGCGAAATTGCCAGCGATCCTTGAACTGTTCAAGGCGGGGAGCGTCGAAGCGGGATATTCGCAAGGCGGGTTTGTCTTCCCGATAACCGTCGAAAAGGTCAATCAGGAGCCGGGCAAGAGGCTTGATTCGTTCCGCCTCTACCTTCAGCCGTCGTCCGTCCTCGGTAAACAGGTCGACGATTTCGGTATCGGGAATATCCGCGAGTTGGAGGGCGTCCAGCCAGCGCGATTCGCGCCGGATCAAGTTGGATAGCATCGGCGCCAGCGGCTCCCGTTTACCGGCGACAAATACGCCCATGTCCAATCCGAGCCAGCCGTCTTTTTCATCGAGCAATTCCGCGTCCCAATATTCGACTTCGTGCCAGGAATGGTTGAATTCGGGCGATTCAGTAAGCGTTTGCAATGCCGCCAGGGTTTCCGGGGCGAGCGGAAGATCAAGAAGACCGAGTTGGCCTTTCTGCCAGTCCAGATACCAAAGCGGCCAGGTCTTCAGGATATTGGTAGCGGGCGGGTTTGCCTGAATGATTGGTTGCGGATTCCCTTCACGCCAGACAATTTCCCCTTGCCGGGGCGATCCTTCGGCAAGAATGACCGGCGGCGTTCCGGCGAACAGCCTGCCGGTAGCCAGCATGTCGGAGAGCAAGAGAGGGATGGGGCAGTCATCCGGTGCGGCGGGGAGAATCCGGCAGTCGAGCGAAAAAATGTTATGGACGCCGTTCTCGTTTTTGGAGCAGGGAAGCGTCAACAGTCGGCGCAGAATGGGAATATCCTCTTCCTCCATGAAACGGGGCGGCTGGGTCAATACTTGCTCATTTGCCGCCCAGGGTCTTGCCTTATGGGCATCCATTCCTTTCAGGAGCGCGATCTCAACGCCGGAAAACAGGTCATGCCTTGACCATTGCAGCCGATAAAGAACGCCGGGCCTTGATTCGCCTTTTTGCCGGTTTTCCACGGCCTGGCTTAAATTCTTCAAGTCGGCAAGCCAGGAGAGCGTGCCGGACGACATTCCGCTGGAGTTTGTCATGTGCTATGAAAAAAAGCGGAAAATCAACGCGCCGGTTAGCGCAAGGTTGGTGAGAATCAGAAAGACAAGCCATTTTTGCGCGATTGACAGCCTTGCCAGTTTTTCCTCCAGAATGGCGTTTGAGTGTTTTTTCGCGAGCGCCTGATGCAGGAGCCTTGGCAGTTGCGGCAATTCCCGCGCCCAGCGCGGCGCTTCTTCCCGGATGCTTTTCAATGCGCCTCGCCAGCCGATTTGTTCGCTCATCCAGCGTTCGAGAAATGGCTTGGCGGTTTGCCACAAATCCAGTTCCGGGTCGAGCTGCCTTCCCAGACCTTCGATGTTGAGCAGGGTTTTTTGCAGCATGATCAGTTGCGGCTGAATTTCCACATCGAATTCGCGGCAGGTCTGGAACAGGCGAAGCAGGAGCTTGCCGAAGGAAATATCCTTCAATGGGCGGGCGAAAATCGGTTCGCATACGGAGCGGATGCTTGCCTCGAATTCGTCAATCCTGGTGTCGGCGGATACCCAGCCGGATTCGACGTGGTTTTCCGCTACTGTTCGGTAATCGCGACGGAAGAAAGCGAGAAAATTTCGCGCCAGATAATTCTTGTCGTGTTCGGTAAGCGCGCTTACGATGCCGAAATCAACCGCGATGTAACGCCCGTCGGCGCGGACGAAGA
Source organism: Betaproteobacteria bacterium (assembly GCA_009777245.1). Taxonomy (GTDB): domain Bacteria; phylum Pseudomonadota; class Gammaproteobacteria; order Burkholderiales; family Rhodocyclaceae; genus Azovibrio. The sequence goes on along the minus strand of WRMF01000006.1, from coordinate 26,998 downwards.
TATTTCCCGGATGCATGTCGGCATGAAAAAATCCGTCGCGGAAAACCTGGGTGAAGAAAATCTCGACACCAGTCGCGGCAAGACGGGAGAGATCAATGCCATTTTCGCGCAGGGCTTCAATTTTCGAGATCGGAATGCCGCGCATTCGTTCCATGACCATTACGGTAGGGGCGCACCATTCCCAATATACTTCCGGGATGACGATGAGGTCGGAATTGGCGAAATTGCGTTTAAGCTGCGAGCAGTTTGCCGCTTCCCGCATCAAATCCAGCTCAAAGCGCAGATATTTGGCAAATTCCGCGACGACTTGCCGGGCTTTCAGGCGTTTTGCGTCAATCAGGATTTTTTCCAGCAATGTCGCCGCCGTATCCATCAAGGCCAGATCGTGTTCGATGACCTGTTCGATGTCGGGGCGGAGGATTTTAACGGCTACTTCGCGTCCGTCGGGGAGAAGGGCGAGATGCACTTGCGCGACTGATGCCGAGGCAATCGGCGTCTCCTCGAATTTTGCGAAAACTTCATGGGCGGGACGACCATAGACGCGGGAGATTTCGGCCAGCGCCAATTCCGGCGCGAAGGGCGGAGCCTGATCTTGCAGGAGGGAGAGTTCATCCGCGATGTCTTCCGGCAAGAGGTCGCGGCGGGTGGAGAGCGCCTGGCCGAATTTAACGAAAATCGGCCCTAATTGTTCCAGCGCGTTTTTAAGGCGTTGGGCGCGCGGTCGGGAAAGATTGCGCCAAAACAGGACAACTCTCAAAAAGCGGGCGATTTTGGGACGATTGATGCCAAGCGCCATCTGATCCAGCCCGTAGCGGTTGGCGATTATGATAATTTTCAGAAGGCGAAAGAGGCGCATGAGTCAGGGGACAGAAGACAGGGGTCAGGGATCAGAGGAAAGCCCCCTTTTGAAAGGGGGTGCCCCGAAGGGGCGGGGGTTTGCCTGATTCCCCTGCCCACTGGAGCGGTTTCGGCTCAAGTGAGTACATTTCACGCACCCTCTCCCGGCCTTTTGGCCACGCCGCGAGTGACCACACTCTCCCACAAGTGAGAGGGAAACACTCCCCTCTCCCGCTTGCGGGAGAGGGGCAGGGGAGAGGGCTGACGCAGCGTAAGCCTGGAGAAAGAGGTACGCACAACCGGCCTTAGCGCAACTGCTCCAAAAGCAGGGCGAGGATTTGCCTTGCGCTTGCGGACTGATCAATGCCGCCTTCGGCGGAAAGCACCTGAATGCGGGTTATGTCGCCTTCCGCGCCAAGATGGATTCGGTATTGCGTAGCCGGAATGGCGTTTTTGTCGCTTCCCCAGGAGAACAGGCGCGAGAACCAGCCTTGTTCTTTCTTTCCGGCTTCCGCCGAGTCGACGTAACGGACGAAATACAGTCCCCGGCTGCGATCCCGGTCTTCGACGGTGAATCCTGTCCGATCAAGCGCGAGGCCGACTCGCCGCCAGGCGCGGTCAAAGCGTTCTTCCACTTCCAGAATGCTGCCGTCCTCGCCGGAAATCAGGCGAGCGCGGTCTTCCGTGCGGGCGCTGGCGATTGCCGCTTCGGCGCGGCGTTCATCGCTGCCCAGGCGAACCATGAGGCGGCGCAGCATTTCCGCTTCCAGTTCCGGGTCGGAAGGCGCGGGTTGCCAGCGGGTGTCGTCTCTGGCGGAGGTGGTGTAGACCTCTTCCATGCGGCGATTGCTGATGAAAATGTCTGTCGTGCCCAGTGCCTCGCCGGGTTCAAAGCGGGTGCGGAATTTGTCGCGCTCGCCGGTGGAATAGAGCGAATCGAGCAGCCGTCCCAGGGTTCTGCGGATTAAATCGTCGGGGATGTTGGCGCGGTTTTCCGCCCAATCGGTTTCCATTATTCCGGCTTCTGGCGCTTCTATGGCGATGATGAAGCCCAGCTCCTGCCAGAAATCCTTGACCGAATCCCAGAGGCGATCCGGCGGAATCGCCGCGACCAGCCAGCGTTGATTGCCGGAGCGTTCAATTCTCAAGTTGTCAATTTCCGGCAGGACGCTGGAATTTTGCGCCTGATTGGGGGCGCGTTCGGCCTCAAGTTCCGAAAGGGTGGTTCCGCTCCTGCCCGGCACGCTAAAGCGACCGTCATGGGTGATTTGGGTCAAGTCTGGCGGAATTTCCAGGGTGGGGACGCGCTGACTGGCGGATTTGTAATCAATTCTTTTTGTATCCGGGATTGCGGCGCTACAGGCGGCAAGCGCGAACGAGAGCAGGACAATGAGAGGAAACAGTGCCCCTATCGCGGACGGACTGAAGGAACATTCTGCGGCGCGCTTCCCTCTTTCGCTTGCGGGAGAAGAATTGGGGGAGAGGCATTCTGCGGCGCGCTCCCCTCTCCCGCTTGTGGCTGCGCCGCGAGTGGGAGAGGGTCTGGGGGAGAGGGTTGGTTGCTCCGTGATTGCTTTACGTATCGAAAATGCTAGGCTCATGTTTTCTCCTTCTTTATGCCTGCCTGACGCATGGCGGCGGCTACTTTTTGCTGTCCATCCTCGCCGAGTTTGGTGAGCGGCAGACGAATGCCGTATTCGGTCAGTCCCAATTCAGCGACTGCCCATTTGACCGGGCCGGGGCTTGTCTCAACGAACAGATTGCGGTGCAGTCCGGCGAGGCTGAAATTGATTTCCCGCGCTTTGTCAAAATGTCCGGTTCGCATGGCGGCGCACATTTTGTGCATCAGATGGGGCGCGACGTTGGCGGTGACGGAGATTACCCCGTCAAACCCCAGGAACAAGGAGGCAAGCGCGGTCATATCGTCGCCGCTGTAGAGCGCGAACGGGCGCTCAAGAGTTCTGACCTCTTCAACCAGATGGCTTGCTCTGGCGATGTCGCCGGTAGCGTCCTTGATGCCGATGATGTTGGGAATTTCGGCAAGTTTGAGGGTGGTGTCATTCGACATGTCGGCTACGGTGCGTCCCGGCACGTTGTAGAGGATCATGTCAATGTCCGCCTGTTCCGCTATGGCGGCGAAATGCCGGTAAATGCCTTCCTGTCCGGGCTTGTTGTAATAGGGGACGACGGAGAGGGCGGCGTTCGCTCCGGCGCTTTTGGCGAAGCGGGAGAGTTCGATGGCTTCCGCCGTGGAATTCGCGCCGGTTCCGGCGATTACCGGAATCTTTTTATCCGCGTATTCCACGCATTTTTCGATCAGTTGGCGGTGTTCGTTCATATCCACGACCGGGGATTCGCCGGTTGTGCCGACGATGACGATCGCGTCGGTTTTTTCCTGGATGTGGAATAGAACGAGCCGTTTGAGCGCGGCGAAATCAAGCGCTCCGGCAGTGGTCATGGGGGTGACAAGCGCGACAATGGAACCGTGGATCATGGCGTCGGTACAAAAAACAAGGGTAGTTATTGTACCTGAATGCGCGTCAAGCGCAATCATGGCCATTCATGGCGAGGCGGGGTTGTAGGGGCGAACCTGCGTGTTCGCCCTGTGGGCAGACACATAGGTCTGCCCCTACGGCGGCGACGCGGCGTTGGGGTCAACCCATCCGCAGGGGTTAAAAATTCTTAACCCTTGGAGCGGCGTGGTTAACCACCTCCGATTGGCGCAAGAAAAACCCCGGCTCAAACCGGGGTTTTTGGGGCAAGGATGCGAAGCGCGAAATTACGCCTAGTTGCAGCCTTTGGGCAGGTACTTCTGCAATATGCCAGAGTTGGTGCACACCCAGGAGCCGGTAGGATCGCGGGTCAGAATCAAACTGTTGGTGTGCAATGTGACGTGCGCCGAGTTGCCAAAGGTGGAGGTGATGACAATGTTGCCATTTGGCACCAGCGGATCGGTCACTGACGGGAAACCGGAGCCAGCGACAACAAGAACGTTTGGATCTTGAGGCGCGCCAAGAATGATGCTGGAAGCGGTATAACCGATCTTGCAATAAGTCGGGTCGGTTTCAGTCGTGGCAATATTGACCCGACCGTCAAACAGGCAGACTTCAATGCCGGTGCGAACGCCGTTTGCCTCGCCAAAGGCGCGGGTGACCTGGGAGCGGATGACGTAGTCCTGATACTGGGGAATGGCGATTGCGGCCAGAACGCCAATGATGGCGACGACGATCATCAGTTCGATGAGAGTAAAGCCTTGTTGTTTCATGAGAGTTTCCTTTCGGTTAAAAAATTGGTGAGTTCAAAATTCAGAGACTTCTTCTGTTCCCTCTGGTGGAATGATATATCAAAAACCATGCCAGACGGCAAATAAATATTTTCAGGCCATAAGCGTAAATGGACGCGCTGGTTTATTCAGAAAACCAAGCCACCGACCAACCGAACTCATTGTTTTGTAAGGGGTGGTTTTTTGACAAGGTGAATAAATCAGCGTTTCCAAATGGGTATTTGTGGGTAGAATGGATATTTGGGGGCAGGGTAACGCTCTCTGATCTGTAAAAAAATGTTACTTTTGGCACAGTTTTTACTGTGCCATGCGTGACCAATCTTCCGATTTTATAGCGTTTTCTGTAAATAACGAGACGGTAGGGGTGCGCGTTTTACATAAATTGTTCATGTGAACCGGCCTGAATTCAGTACGCTTTGGAAAAGTGAACTGGTTTAAAGCCCCCTTTTGGCTGCGCCGCAAGTCAAAGGGGGCGCCCGCAAGGGCGGGGGTTTGCTAACAAGTCCACAAACCCACGGCGACCTTGCAGACATGCGCTACCCTGCAAACCCCCGGCGCTAACGCGCCACCCTCTTTAAAAAGGGGGCTTAACCAATCTGTAAGTTTACCCTCAGGAGAAAATTCTCCCCGCCCTCGCGTGGTCAGCCCTCTCCTCGATAACGGGCGCGAGGGTGCGCCTTGTCATAAACCTTGCTCAAATGCTGAAAATCCAGATGAGTATAAACCTGGGTCGAGGCAATGCTGCTGTGCCCCAGCATTTCCTGCACCGCGCGAAGATCGCCGCTGGATTGGAGAACATGAGAAGCAAACGAATGCCGCAAAATATGCGGATGCACCCTGCCCGCTCCTCTCATATCGGCAAGCAATGCGCGGCGGGCAAGGCGAAGCTCGATTGAGCGAACCCCCAGCCTCGCGCCGCGCTGATTGACGAAAAGCGCAGGCTCCTCCGGCCCTGCAAGAGCGGCGCGAGCCTCTTTCCAGGCGACAAGCGCGAGCCTTGCCTCTTTGCCGACCGGAACAACCCGCGTTTTCCCGCGCTTTCCCGTCACCCTTGCTTCGCCCGCTTCCACCATCGCGGCAAGATCGGTAATGTCAAGCGCGGCAAGTTCGGAAAGGCGCAACCCCGATGAATAAAAAAGCTCGAACATCGCCTGATCGCGCCTGATCAAACGCTCGTCTTCTTTTTCGCTCGCCTTTCCGCCTGCGTTCAAAAGCGCCATGCATGCTTCCACCGACAGCGCCCCCGGCAATCGGCGCGGAGATTTCGGAGGGCGCAAGTCGGCGCAAGGGTTATCCCGTCTTAGCCCAATCTGTTGCAAATAACGGAAAAAGCCGCGCCAGGCGGAAAGAAGCCGGGCAAGCGAACGTCCCGACAACCCGCCGCCGTGCATAAGCGCAACCTGACGCCGAATGAACGCGACATTGACAACGCATAAATCGAGATCGCCTGCGGCGTCAAGCAGCCGCTGCAAATCACGGGCATAGTTTTCCACGGTAAGGGGGGATTGGCGACGCTGCTCGGCAAGCACGGAGAGCCAACCCTTTACCTTGACCGCGTTCTCCGGTCTTGCAGACGGCAATGCAACGGCGGCTGCATCGGATGATTTTGACGGGAGCGTCGGCTTAGCCATTATTGGCCTTTATGGAAATTCTCGTAATTAAAAAACATGCGCTATCTACAAATCCCCACACCTTCGGGGCGTCCCCTTGCAAACCCCCGGCGCTTCGCGGCACCCCCTTTGTAAAGGGGGCAAGGCGGGAGCTTGGCGGATAGCCGCCGTTTGCGGGCGGTAATGCTTTCTGAAACATCATTTTCCATACAGTCTCTTTATAACCTCAACCCGCCTTCAAGCAACGGGCGAGCGCGGCGGATACGAGTTCAGCCATCCGTTGCAGGTAAAGCGTGCCCATCTTCGCATGGAAGCGTTCCGGCTCCTCGCTGCCCATCGCCAGAATGCCCATGCCGCCGAATTCGCCGGGAACCTTCAACCTGATCAACGCCTGCGAGCGGATATTTCGAGCCTCCTGTCCAAAAAGGGCAGGGATGGGCAAATCATCTTTGCCGCCGCAAAAAGGCGTCTCCAGTTTTTCCAGAATCTCGTCCAGGGAATCCCCCGCGGCGGCAAAACCCGGCGGACAACGTTTGCCTGATACCATACGCCAGAGGAGATCGACATGCGGCACGGCAAAACTCTCCCTTAATTGCGCCACCGTCAAATGAGTCACCGCCTCCGCATTCTCCGCGCCCAAAAGGAGAAGGGCGAGCCGCTGCATCTTTTCGCTGATCGCGTCATTGTCCTCGCCAAAGCCGGAAAGATCCGAGAGTTTTCGCTCCAGCTCCCGCACCCGATCCCGATAGGTGATGATCTGCCGCTCGGTCAAGGAAATGGCGCGTCCGCCATAAGGATGAGGCACAAAAATCTCCGCCAGCCGGTCGGCGTAATTCTCGAAAAATTGCGAATTAGCTTCCAGATAACAAATCACGCTTTCAGGGGAAAGCTCCTCGGTTGTTTTGTAGCTCATCGAAATCTCCGTCGGCAAAAGTTGTCGGATGATTATAGCGGAGTATAGCGCACTCCCCGACTGCGGCATAAAAACTATCCGGCAAACCCCCGGCGGCTTCGCGCCACACCCTTTGGGAAAGGGGCAGGGGGAGAGGGGATGCAGGCATTTCGCCTTTCCCGCACATTACTTGACCGTCGCTGTATTAACAGAAATTATTATATATAACAAAGGCATCAATCGTCGTAAGGGCGCAAGACTAGTTTCAGTTCGCGTAGCTCGCTCGGTATAACAGTGGAATTGTCCGGCAGGGGAAAGGGCGTAGACCGCAATATGGCGCGCAACAGAATATCGTCCAAAGCGGAATTGCCGCTGGATCGGACAAGACGAGGATCGCGGACGACCTCGCCCGTAGGCAAAAGTCGAACAAGGAACTCCGCCTCGGGATTGCCGGAAATGTTGGGAAGCTGAACGACATTTGAGCGGACTTTCGCCTGGATTTTGCCCATCCAGACGCTTTCCGCCGCTCTGCGCCCCGCCGCCTGAAGCTCACGATCCGCTTGGGCCAAAAGATCGCTCTGACGCCTGTCACGTAATTCCTGTTCCGCAAGTCGGCTGAAATCCGTCTTTGGGGGCGGCGCGGGTTTGGGCGGCTCTGGTTTGGGGGGTTCCGGCTTCGGCTCTTCGCGTTTCACAACGATATCCGGCTTGGGAATCGGCTTGACCGGCTCCGGCTCAGGGACAGGAGCGGGCGCAGGAACAGGAGCTGGCGGCGGCGCGGCAGGCGGCTTGGCGGCGGAAACAGGAACAGGCGCCCAAAGCTCGACTTCAATCGGGGCGTGTTCAGTGCTCCATTGCAGCCCGAAAAACAGCGCCAGCACAAGCAACGAATGAACGACCAGGGAAATGGCCAGCGCGGCTTTGCGACCGGGTTCGGGGTTGTCGTTCATGGCTGACGCGAGGTTTCCAGTCCGACCCGTCCGGAAAAGCCGGATTTCTTGATCTTGTCCAGCGCGTTCAGAACGGTCTGATAGCTGGCATCCTTGTCCGCGGCGACAAGCACGGCCCGGTCGGGATTATCCTTGAGGAGCGTCCCAAGCTCCGTCCAATCAACCGGGCGAAGAGGCTCGCCCGCGCCGGAAAATTTCAACGCGCCCGCTTCGCCCACTTCAATCCGCACCGGGTCCTGCGGGACGCCATCCGCCTGCTCCACGCTGGGCAGGTTGACGCTTCCGGTATACATCATGGGCGCGGAAACCATGAAAATGACAAGCAACACAAGCATCACGTCAATGTACGGAACGACATTGATCTCGTTTTTCAGGCGACGGGGCGGACGAAGCATATGTGGATTCCCGTAATTAAAATTACACGCTGTCTACAAACCCCCGCCGCTGCGCTGCACCCCCTTTGTAAAGGGGGCAAAGGCGAGGGCAATGCTGCGGGAATGACGAGTGATTGGCTGCGAAGGAACGGCTATGCCTGGCAGTCGTTTTATTTACGCGAGCCGCCATAAGCATTACCTCATCTGACGCTGGATAATGTTGGAAAACTCTTCCATGAAGGATTCGTAACGAATGGCAAGCCGGTCAATATCGTGCGAAAAACGATTGTAGGCAAGCACGGCGGGAATGGCGGCGAACAAACCCGCAGCCGTGGCGACAAGGGCTTCGGCGATTCCGGGCGCGACGGAAGCCAGGGTGGCCTGCCCCACATTGCCAAGAGCCAGAAAGGCATGCATGATGCCCCAGACCGTGCCGAAAAGCCCGATATAGGGAGACACCGAACCCGCCGAAGCAAGAAAGGCAAGATGGGATTCAAGAGCGTCCACCTCGCGCTGGAAAGTAGCCCGCATGGCGCGGCGAATGCCGCCAATTATATCGCTGGCTTCAAGCCCCTTTTGTCCCTTCAGCTTGGTAAATTCGCTGAAACCCGCCTCAAATATGCGCTCCATGCTGCCGGAGCGATGGCTGCGGCTGATAGCCTGATCATAGAGACTGGAAAGATTGCCGCCCGACCAGAAATCACGCTCGAATTGCTCGGTCTTCCTCCTGGCGTCGCGCACCGTAAACCACTTGACAGAGATGTAGAAACAGGATGTGAAGGAAATCCAGACCAGAACAGCCATGACGAGCTGAACGACGGCGCTGGCATCAAGAATCAACTGAAGGATGGAAAGGTCTTGAGTTACGTTCATTGGTTCTCCGCTTGCGCCGTGAGTTCGGCGCGTAACCAGTCGGGAATGGGGGCGCTTTTCATTTTTGCAAGGTTTATGGACGCAACCTGCGTCGTGCCATCCACCAGAATCCTGTCCCCCAGACAGGCGCGTTGACGCAAAACCACCTGGGCGCGTCCCACTTTTTCCACGAAAAGTTGAATGGACAAAAGATCATCCAGCCTGGCAGGAGCAAGATAATCATATTCAACTCGCCTCACCACAAAAACAAGACCGCTTGACTCCAGAAACTCCCGCTGCCCCTGCCCGATGGCGCGCATCCACTCGGTTCGGCAACGCTCGAAAAACTTCAGGTAACTCGCGTAATACACCACGCCGGCAGCATCGGTATCCTCGTAATAGACGCGGACGGGCATGGTGAAATCAGGCATGACTCAACGATTGCGCGCCCTGGGCAGGGAACGCTCGATGTCGGCGAGACCCTTCAGGGCTTCCTCTAATTCACGGGATTGACGCTGCGCTTCCAAAATACGCATGTGCTGTTTTTCCAGTTGCGCGTTTTGCCTCCTTATCTGTTGCTCCAGACGCAACCGCTCATTATAGGAAACCGCCAGCACCTGGGTTATCGGGCGCAGATAGTAGCTGACCGAATCACGAGCCTGCATGAGATCGGCAAGGATGAAGGCGGCGCGTCTCAATTCCGGGTTTGGCTGAAGCGGATGTCCCATCACCATCGCCATACGCAGCCGGGTATCCGGCGCGTCGCCGGATTGAAACAAAAGCTCCTTTTCCCGCGACAGCTCGCTGGCCGAAAAGAAGGAAAGAGCGTGATAGTAGGAAAGAAGCGCAGCGGGCGTATGGCCCACCCGGTCGACTATGGCGGGTCTTGCCGCCTCAGGGTATACCCGCTCTCTGTCCTCGCTCTTGTCGGCAGGCAAAAGGGAACATCCGGCAAGGAACGAAGCCAGAAGAAACAAGCCAAGGCGTAAAAGAGAAAGGTTCATGAGGCGGCTAACGGTTCAAGGCAAACGGTTCATAAGGCAGAGTGACGCGAAAACGCGCGCCGGAGGACGCATCCAGTAATTGTATGTCGCCTTCCATGATTTTAGCCAATTCTTTTGCAATGCCAAGGTTGATCCTGCCTCCAGGCGCGTTGTCGTAGGGATTGAAACGGTCGCGGTAGAAAGGTTCAAAAATGTGCGGCGCATCGTCAGGCAGAATGCCAGGCCCTTGATCAAGGCATTCCAGCACGATGGTTTTCCCTTCCAGATAGACCGAGAGTCTGATTTCGCCGCCCGCAGGGGCGAAATCAAGCGCGTTTTTGAAAATATGGCCTGCTACAGAGACAACCTTTTCCGTATCCAGCCATGCCTCTTTTTCCGGCGGACAATCCACGCGAACCTTGACCTCGGAAAATCGGGGGTGCTCGTTCTGGCTCTCCACGATACGGGCGAGCAGATCGCCAAGCCCGACGCGCCGCTTCTGTACGCCGCGCTCCTCAAAAAATAGCTTGATGACCATGCTAAGGTAATCCGCCAGTTTTTTCAGGCTGTCGAGATTGCTTGAGAGAACGCCAATCACTTTGTTGTCGGCGGAGCCGGAACTTCCTTCGTTCAAGAGGTCAACGTTGTTTTGCAGGGAAGAAAGCCGCGCCTTCAATACCTGTTCGGCATGACGCAGGATTTCTTCCTTGAAATCGCCCGATTCCATGAGTCTTGTCCGTAGCCGATCCAGGCGATTGCCCAGACGCTTGATGTCCGACGGGCCGGTAATGGCGATAGGCTCGTCGAAATTTCCCTGCTCAAGCCGGGTTATGGAATTTTTCACCTTGCGGGTGGTGTGGGTCAGCCAACGGCTGATGAAAAACGCGACCAGAACCGAGCCAAGAAAGGGAAGCATGATTTGCAACTGGAGAGCCAGCCTCAATCTGGAAGTCATCTGATTCTCCTGTTCGTCTACCCACTGTTGCCCGACTTGCCGCATTCTGACCCGTAATTCGGCAAGATGGGAGAAGGATGCGCCAATGAAGGCAGATTCTGTCTCCGTGCCCAGACTGTCGGCAAGGCCGTGGAGAGTGGCGCGCCAAGGTTCAAGCAACGGTTCCAGTCCCGGAATATGCTCTTTTTGCTGCTCCAATCGCTCTATCAGAAGAAGCGCTTGCTCCAGCGTCACATCAAAACTGGCGCGATAGGCTGTTTGCCTTGTCAGGTGGTATTGCCTGACGCTGCGTTCCAGGTCGACGCTGCGTTCGTCCAGGCTTTGCAATGCGGTGAAAAGCAAAAACGCCTGCTGCCTGACGTGCTGGCTCCGTTCCGTCAGACGTTCCAGCTGCTGGTCGCTTTGCAGGATGACCGCGCCCAAAACGGCGGTGACGATTAAAAATCCGGCAAAGATGATTTGTCGGGAAGAAAGCGACATAAAACGAACTCCTGAAAGAAGCGAAGTTTACCATTTTCAGGTGGCGTCCTGGCGTTTTTCCTGTTCACGCAGCGGCGGACTTCCGGTATCCTAACCATTTTCCCGTTGCACAGGAGTTATATCTATGAGCAATATGTTTATTTGGTCAGATGAGTACAGCGTCGGAATTGACGAAATTGACGAACAACATAAAAACCTGTTCGCCATGGCTGAAAAGCTGCATCAGGCCATCATGAACCATGAAGGCAGCTCCGCCTGCAAGACCATTCTTGCGGAACTTGTGGATTACACCCGCGTGCATTTCACGCTGGAGCAGACCTTGATGCGCGTCGGCAAGTATCCGGCATACGAAGAACACTGCAAGCACCATGAATCCCTGCTTGAAAAAGTGGATGCGTTGCAGCAAAAAGTCGCCAGCGGACAAGCCGCGATCAGCTTCGAGTTGCTGCAATTCCTGCGTAACTGGCTGACCAAGCATATTCTCTCCGAGGACGCGAAATACGGCGTGTTCTTCAAACACAAAAGAGATGCCGGCGGGTCGAAAAAATCCAGCTCGTCCGTCAAAAAGCAGACAAAATCCCCCTGGTGGAAATTCTGGTAGGCTGACATCGTATTCCGAAAATCAATATGGAAAGTAAAGCCAACGCATTTCTGGCCGGATTGTTTACGCTCTTTTTGGGGGCGGCTGCCGTATTTTTCCTGTACTGGTTTGGCTCAGCCGACGATCAGGAATTCAGGGAGCTGATCGTGGTCTCGCGGGAAAACATTGACGGGCTTATGCCTCAGGCTCGGGTCAGTTATCGCGGAATTGACGTAGGCAAGGTGCTGAATATCCGGCTCGACTCGCAGGATCGCCGCGATATTCTGATTCACGTGCAGGTGGATAAAAGCCTGCCGCTTGGCGATGAAGTAGGCGCGCGTCTTGCCTATCAAGGCATTACCGGCGTCGCCAAGATCATGCTTGAAGATGACGAGGAGAGCAAAAATCCGCTGCCGCACACCATCTCCGGGCAGTTGCCGCGCATCCCGCTTCGCGCGAGCCTGATGAACCAGTTGCAGGACAGTCTGCCGGAGTTGCTTGGCGAAGCGCGGCATTTCATGAAACAGGCCAATGCCTTGTTGAACGAGGAAAACAGACGCCACTTCAGCGCCACCCTGGCCAGATTTGAATCAGCCAGCGCCAGGGCTGATCGCGCGCTCGCCTCAATGGAGCAAATGCTTTCCGCCGAAAATGTTAACTCCATGTCGGATGCCATGCAGAAAATGCCCCTGTTGGTGGAAGAAGCGCGGCAAATGGTGGCAAGCGTGGACGACGCGGCAGCCGGTCTGAACAGCCTGCTGAAGCAGGGAGGCGATTGGGGCGAAGAATTGATGCCGCAAATCTCCACGGTAAGCCGCGATCTTGCAACGACCCTGCGCCAACTGGACAGGACGCTGAAAATGATCGAACGTTCCCCGCAAAGCCTTATTTTCGGGGCGCCGCCCGCGCGTCCCGGACCCGGCGAGGCCGGGTTTGCAATACCGGAATAGCCATGAAAGTTTTCCTGTTTTTATCCTTCTTTCTTCTGTCGGCCTGCTCCATCCGGCAAGACCCGGCGGCGGACATTGGCCGGTTTGATCTGGGCGCGGGGCCTGCGGCAGAGACCGTGGATGATTCCCGCCGCGCCTGGAAATTCGAGGTGCGCTCCGGCTCCGACCTGGCGGATGAAGCAATGCGCTACCGGCTGGAGTATGTCAAGCCCGCCGGAGGGGCGGAGGTTCTGACCTATTCCCGCTCCCGCTGGATTTCCCCGCCCGCTGAAATTTTGAGCCGACATCTGGCGCATTATCTGTTCTGGCCGGAGGGCGCGGAAGATCAATGCCAGCTTGTCCTTAACCTGACCCGCTTTGAACAGGTCTTTTCCGCGCCGGATCAAAGTTTTGCCGTGATTGCGCTTGAAGCGCAAGTCTGGCATGTAAAGACAGGACGGCTGGAGGACGAGGCGCGATTTTTCCGTACCGTCATGACGCCATCGCCGGATGCGGCAGGCGGCGTAGCGGCGCTCTCGGAGCTTGCCGCAAGGTTGGCGACGGAAAACCTCCTGCCCTGGCGTGAAACAGGCAGCAAACAACGCGCCTGCTGGCAGGGCGGCTAGAATGTCTCCCCTCTCCCGCTTGCGCGGTCGTAGGGGTTAAAAATTTTTAACCCCTACGGCGGCGTGGTTAGCTACCTCTGATAGTAATGTTATTTGCGGAAAGCGTTATATATTCACGCGAGTCGCCATATCTCTCGCTCAGGTTGAAATGGCGCTTGCTGTGAGTCACCCCTCCAGTCTGGCACATTACGAGGCCGAAAAGGGCAGGAGGAGTCCATTCCATTAACCTGAAGGTTGGGGCTTCCTCGCCACAGATGAGGGAGCCTTCAGCTCCACAAAACAACTGTCTCGCTCACCCGCCATAAATGGCGAGATTTGCGCGAGACACGTGGTCACATCAGAACAATATCGTATTGTTCGGCGGCGTAGCTTGCCTCTGCTTGCAGGGAGACGGGTTTACCGATTTCATCGGAGATGAGAGCCAACGCCTGCGATTCCTCTTCTTGCAGCAGATCAATGATTTCAGTCCCCGCAAGCACCCGGTATTCACGGGCATCAAACTGCCTTGCCTCACGCAGCAGTTCGCGTAAAATCTCGTGCGCCATTGTCCTTGCCGTCTTTACTTCGCCCCGTCCGCCGCAGGTCGGGCATGACTCGCAAAGAATATGAGAGAGGGATTCGCGGGTGCGCTTTCTGGTCATCTCCACCAGACCAAGGGCGGTAAAACCATTGACCGTAATGCGGGTGTGGTCGTTGGCAAGCGCCTTGTTGAACTCGGAGAGCACCGCGCCGCGATGCTCCGGATTTTCCATGTCAATAAAGTCAATGACGATGATGCCGCCAAGGTTTCGCAGCCGAAGCTGGCGGGCAATGGCCTGCGCCGCTTCCAGATTGGTCTTGAAGATGGTGTCGTCGAAATTCCTGATGCCGACGAAGCCGCCGGTATTTACGTCAATGGTGGTCATTGCCTCGTTCTGGTCGAGAATCAGATAACCGCCCGATTTCAGGTCGACGCGGCGGGCAAGCGCCTTTTCCATTTCTTCTTCCACGCCGTGCAAATCAAAGAGAGGACGCTGATTGCCGTAGTATTCAAGCAGGGGCAAGACCGCCGGAGTGTATTCGGCGGCAAATTCCTGTAATTGCCGCAATTTTAACTCCGCGTCAATCACGATTCTGGAAGTTTCCGGATTGACGAAATCGCGCAATACCCGGTGCGCCAGGTCAAGTTCGAGATACAGGGGCGAGGCTGCGCCCGCGCATCTGGCGCGTTCCCTGATGTCGCGCCAGAGCTTGCAGAGATAGGCCATGTCGTTTTCCAGCTCTTCGTCGCTTGCGCTTTCCGCAATTGTACGCACGATAAAGCCGCCTTCCTCTTCAGGCGGCACGAGCGCGGCCAGACGCGCCCGCAGGGATTCGCGCCCCGCTTCGTCTTCAATCCGCTGGGAAATGCCGATATGTTTCTCTTGCGGCAGATAGACCAACATTCGCCCCGCAAGGGAAATTTGCGTGGATAGCCGCGCGCCCTTGCTCCCCAACGGGTCTTTGATGACCTGTACCATGAGACGCTGCCCGTCCGAGAGTATGCTTTTGATCGGGCGGGCGTTTCCGTGTTCGTTCCCGTTGCCGGAGCCATCGCCGTTTTCGCGCGGCTGCCAGATGTCCGCCACATGCAGGAAAGCCGCGCGCTCCAGCCCGATGTCAATGAACGCGGACTGCATACCGGGCAGGATGCGGTTTACCCGTCCCAGATAGATATTGCCTACCAGACCCCTGTTGGCGGCGCGCTCGATGTGCAATTCCTGCACCACGCCCTGCGCGAGAATGGCGACCCGGGTTTCCTGCGGCGCGAAATTGATGAGGATGGATTCGGTCATGGAGACAATCCCATAAGATTCTGATGGATTTTACCTGAAGCGGCTTTCCTTTTTCGCGCTGATTACTTGCCGTACAATTGTTCTTTTTATGTTTCCCCTCTGCCATGAACGACATACAAACATACATGAAAACCTTGGGGCGGCAGGCGCGTGAAGCATCAAGCCTGCTTCTTCGCGCCCCGACGGCGAAAAAAAACGCGGCGCTTGTCAATATCGGCAACGCCATTCTGCGGGAGACGCAGGCGCTTATGAATGCCAACGCGATTGATCTGGAAGCGGCGCGAAAAAACGGACTGGAAGAATCCCTGCTGGATCGCTTGACCCTTACCGAAAAAAGCATTGCCGACATGGCGGCAGGAGTATTTCAGATTGCGGAACTGCCTGATCCGGTAGGAGAAATGACCGACATAAGAAGGCGGCCTTCCGGCATAGAGGTAGGAAGGATGCGAGTTCCGTTAGGCGTGGTCGGCATTATCTACGAGGCGCGTCCCAACGTTACGGCGGATGCCGCCGCGCTGTGTCTCAAATCCGGCAACGCCGCCATCCTGCGCGGCGGCTCGGAAGCCATTTGCTCCAATCGAGCCATTGCCGCCTTGATTCAGGAAGGTTTGCAAAGCGCCGGACTGCCCCTTGATGCCATTCAGGTTGTGGAAACCACAGACCGCGCCGCTGTGGGCGAACTCATCACCATGCGCGAGTTTGTGGATGTCATCGTGCCGCGGGGCGGCAAGGGCTTGATTGCTCGCCTGCTCGCCGATGCGAAAGTGCCGATGATTCAGCATCTGGACGGTAACTGCCATGTCTATCTGGAAGCAAGCGCCGATCCGGAAAAGGCGATAAAAATCGTGGAAAACGCCAAAACACAGCGGTACGGCGTGTGCAACGCCGCCGAATCCCTGCTGATTGACCGGGAAGTCGCAGAAAACCTGCTGCCGCTTGTAGGAGAGAGATTGCGTATGAAGGGAGTGGAAATTCGGGGTTGCGCGGAGACTTGCCGGATTGTGCCGGAAGCCGTGTCGGCGACCGAAGAAGATTACGCGACCGAATATCTGGCGCCGATTATTGCCGTGAAAGTCGTATCGGGTGTAAGAGAAGCCATTGCCCATATCAACCGCTATTCTTCCCGTCATACCGACGCCATTGTGACGGAGAATCACAGTCACGCCATGCGGTTTTTGCGGGAGGTGGATTCCAGCTCGGTAATGGTGAATGCCTCAACCCGTTTTGCCGATGGCTTTGAATATGGCCTGGGCGCGGAAATAGGCATTTCCACCGACAAAATCCACGCGCGCGGCCCGGTCGGCCTTGAAGGACTAACCAGCCAGAAATGGGTAGTGTTCGGGAACGGCGAGGCGCGGGGTTAGGGCGGTTGAGTCACCTCGCCATAAATGGCGAGGATTGCGCTTGACGCGTGTTCATATCGCGTAAAACCAGAATTCCGTCTGATCCAGTTCGACGCGCGCGGAAATGTTGCGGTTGTTCCTGAATTGCAGTTCGGGATTTTTGACAGTCACCCGAGTATTCTCCGGCACCGACTTCACAACAAAAGCATTGCCGCCGATTATCGCCCCCTGCCCGATAATCGTATCACCGCCCAAAATCGAAGCCCCCGAATAAATCGTCACATGGTCGTTAATCGTCGGATGGCGCTTGACGCCCTTCAGGTTTTGTCCGCCTTGTGTAGACAACGCCCCCAACGTAACCCCCTGAAACAGCTTTACATGGTCGCCGATAACCGTCGTCTCGCCGATAACGATGCCCGTCCCATGATCCATAAAGAAGTATTTTCCTATTGCGGCTCCGGGATGAATGTCAATTCCGGTGACGCTGTGCGCGTATTCGCTCATGATTCTCGGAATAAGCGGCACGGACAAAAGGTATAGCTCGTGCGCGACGCGGTAAACCATGCCGGCATACGCGCCGGGATACGAAATGATGATCTCCGCCTTGCTGTACGCGGAAGGGTCGCCTTTATAGATAGCCTCAACGTCACTCTCCAGATGTTCCTTGATGACCGGAATTCTCTTGATGAATTGCAAGGCTATCTCATCCGCCGCCTCATTTACCTCCTCTTGCGGACGACTCTTGCAGGAGAAGTCATGCCGCAGCGCAAAACCCGTCTGCAAGGCAAGCTCATGCGCCACTTCCTCCAGCATCACGCCAATCCGGTTTTTGAGCGAACCGCCACGGATATGACCGCCCTCAAAGTGCGTAGGGAACAGGATATGCTGCAACTTCCCGATCATTGCAATGATCGCTGCCTTGTCCGGCTGTTTGGGTATCGTCTCCCGATTTCTTTCCAGATAATCGAGAATCGCCTCCGAGACCTGTTCTATCTCCGCATCAATCGGTCGCATGTCTTTCCCCTAGCGCGCCAGTTCCCAAACCGCGCGCGCCAGCGCGTCGATCTCATCCGCCGTGTTGTAAAACGCAATCGTGGGGCGCACGGTCGCCTCAAGCCCGAAACGACGCAGAATTGGCTGGGCGCAATGGTGACCGGCACGAACGGCAATGCCGTGATTGGAGAGATGTTTTCCGACATGTTGAACGCTCACGCCATCCAGCACAAAGGAGAGCGCGCTCGCTTTTTCCTTCGCCGCGCCGATAAGCTTTAAGCCGTTTATGCGCCCAAGCTCACGGGCGGCGTAGTCCAGAAGATCATGCTCATAGGCGCTGATGTTCAAAAGACCGACGCCCGTCACATAATCCAGCGCCGCGCCCAGACCTACGGCGTCAGCAATACTTCCCGTACCGGCCTCGAATTTTTCCGGCGCGGGGTTGTAAACTGTGTGCTCGAAGGTCACGTCCCGAATCATGTTGCCGCCGCCCTGATAAGGCCGCGCCTCTTCCAATGCGTCCGCCTTGCCATACACCGCGCCGATTCCCGTCGGGGCGAATATCTTGTGTCCGGAAAACACGAAGAAATCCGCATCCAGCGCGCTTACATTGACCGGCGTATGCGCCACCGACTGCGCCCCGTCCACCAGTATCCGCACTCCGTAGCGATGCGCGATTTGCACCATCTCATGCAACGGCGTGATTGTTCCCAGCGCGTTCGAGACATGCGTCACCGCCGCAAAGCGAGTGCGCGGGCTAAACAGCCGCTCAAATTCGGACAAGATAATCTGTCCCGCATCATCAACCGGCGCGACCTTGATTACCGCGCCAGCCTCCTGCGCGATCAACTGCCACGGCACGATATTGGCGTGGTGTTCCAGCCAGGTAAGAACAATCTCATCACCCGGAGCGAGCAGCGGCTTGACGTAACCCCGCGCCACGAGGTTGATTCCCTCGGTCGTCCCTCGCACAAACATGATGTTGTCTTTGGACGGCGCGCCCAAAAAGCCCGCGACAGTCTGCCGCGCCGCTTCATACGCGTCGGTCGAGCGGGCGGCCAGTTCATGCGCCCCTCGATGGACATTCGAGTTCTCATGCTCGTAATAGTACGAGATACGCTCTATGACCTGGCGCGGCTTTTGCGTGGTCGCGCCGTTGTCAAGCCAGATGAGGGGCTTGCCGTCGACTGTCTCGTTCAGGATCGGAAAATCCGCGCGGTATCGGTTTACATCGAAACTGCCCGCCGCGCCGGTGTATGGCGAGACGACAGGGGAGTATGTGGACGGCTCCCGCAACTCCGGAAAGTACGGGAATTCGGTAGCCGTCTGCAAGATTACCGATCTAATTGCCGTCTGCAAGACCGCCTCCCGAAACTCCGGAAAGTACGGGAGCGCCCATTGCTGGAGTTCTTCGGGGCTTGGCAGGCCGTAAGTGTCAGCGGTAGTCATAGTAGTCGCCTACTTCCACATCTTCGAGCACCGCGATGGCATCATCCGCAAGAATGGCAGCCGAGCAATAGAGAGACAGCAGGTAAGATGCGACGCCCTTGTCGTCAACGCCTCTGAACCGCACCGCAAGCCCGCGTGAATGCTCGTTTTGCAAGCCCGCTTGATAAAGCCCGATGACGCCGCGCTTGGCCTCGCCCACGCGAATGAGCAGGATGTTGGTCTTGCCGCCCTTGCCCTTGGGGTTTTTCAGGCCATCCACGAACAGTTTGTCGGTCGGAATCAGCGGAATGCCGCGCCACAGGATAAAAGTTCCGCCGTAGATTGAAGCGGTGACGGGCGGCACGCCGCGCCGGGTGCATTCGCGCTCGAACGCTGCGATTGCGCGCGGGTGCGCCAGAAAGAACGACGGCTCTTTCCAAACCTTGCTGAGAAGTTCATCCAGATCGTCCGGCATCGGCGCGCCTTTTATCGGAGTGACGCGCTGGCTGTCGGCCACATTTTTGAGCAAGCCATAGTCGTCGTTGTTGATGATCTGGCTCTCCTGACGCTCTTTCAAGCTCTCAATCGCCAGATGGAGCTGTTCCTTCGTCTGGTCATACGGAGACGAAAAAACATCCGCCACGGCGGTGTCCACGTTGAGGATGGTGGAAATCGAATTGAGAATGTACTCCCTCGGCTTTGTCTGATACTCCACAAAACCGGCAGGAATCTCGGCTCTCTTCTTCTCGGACGAGCACAATACATCAAGCGGCGTGTCGCCTTCGACAACCTTGTTTACTCGGTAAATGCCCGAATCAAGACCTTTGAATTCCAGAAATCGGGTCAGCCAGCGCGGGGTTATCGCGCCAAACTGGGGCGGCGTTTTGGCAATGTCGGTCAGTTGATAGGCTTGTGTCGCGTTCAGCGCGTTCAGTTCATTAGACATGGGTGATTCCTTTGTGGGTTGTGTAAATCAATAAATGGGCATGGACTTGTCAACATCCCTTGCCCATGCGTTCAGGCCGTCTTCCAGATTCAGCATCCGACCCTGATATCCGGCCTCGCGCAGAGCTTTGATGCCCAAAATGCTGCGTTGACCGATTTTGCACAGAAACACCGCGTCGGCGGTGGGGTCGAGTTCATCGGCGCGTCTCGTTAACTGACCGAGCGGGCAGACCCATGAATTCGGGAATTTGACGATAGCGCGCTCGTGCGGTTCGCGAATATCAATAAACTGGATACGCTCGCCATTGTCGAGACGTTGTTTTAGATAGGTAGCGGTGATGGTCTCGACGGGTTCTTCCGTCCCACTCGGCTTCAAGCCGCAAAACTGCTCATAGTCAATAAGTTCGGTAATGCTCGGATTTGCCCCGCAAACCGGACAATCCGGCTCTTTTGCCAGTTTCAATTCCCGAAACGCCATCCGCCAGGCGTCAAAATGCAGCAATCGCCCGACCAGAGGCTTGGCGTTGCCGACAATCAGCTTGATGATTTCGGCGGCCTGAATGGTTCCGATGATTCCCGGCAGAACCCCCATGACTCCGCCCTCGGCGCACGACGGCACAAGTCCCGGCGGGGGCGGCAACGGATACAGGCAGCGGTAGCAGGGGCCGTCCTTTGCGCCGAATACGCTCGCCTGTCCCTCAAACTGGAACACCGAGCCGTAGACGTTCGGCTTGCCCAGAAACACACAGGCGTCGTTTACCAAGTAGCGCGTTTGAAAGTTGTCGGTTCCGTCAGCCACAATGTCGTAGTCCCTAATAATCTCCAGCGCGTTCTGACTGGTCAGCATGGCGTTGTGCGTGATTACGCGAATCAAGGGATTGATGCCTTTCAAGCTGTCTTTGGCCGACGCAACCTTGGGGCGGTCTATGTCGCGGGTCGAGTGGATGATTTGGCGCTGAAGGTTGGATTCATCCACAAAATCAAAGTCCACAAGCCCGATTGTCCCGACGCCTGCCGCCGCGAGATAGAGCGCCATCGGCGCGCCAAGTCCGCCGGTGCCGATAATCAGGACTTTCGCCGCCTTCAGCTTTTTTTGTCCATCCACGGCAATATCCGGCAGGAGGAGATGTCGGCTGTAACGGGCAATTTCCTCGTGCGACAGTCCGACATCTTCCGCCCCGTTCCCGCTTCCGCCAGCGATGGCGGGAATGATCATCACCTCGCCGCCCGCCGCAACCGGAGTATCCAACCCTTGCAGGTTGTGTACGTTTTCGCTGCCGACGAACAGATTTATGAAATCGCGCAAATTTCCGTCCTCGGTAAACAGATGTTTTTTCAGTTCGGGATATTCGTTTGCGAGCGCGCGGATTGCTTCGCCTGCCGTATTGGCCTCAACCTCCACTTCGGAGCAACGCTCGGTAAACACCCTGAGCGCGTAGGGAATAAGCACCTTGACCATAATTCAGTTCTCCTTTATTTCTTCCGGCAAAAATTCAGCCCTGTCCGTCGTAAGTTCCCAGCTTGTGATTTTTTCCGCTGTTCCCTTTTCTACGGACACGATTACATACGAATAAAACGGCAGCGCGTGATCTCGGTCGTAATCCGACGGAGCCGACGGATGATCGGGGTGCGAGTGGTAGAACCCGATGACGTCCAGCCCGAACGCTCTCGCGGCTTGCTCCGCGCGCAGCAAATCCTCCGGCGTAATCAGAAAACGGTGGTATTGCTCGCCATCCTCCCTTGCGTTAAGGATCGACACAATGCGTTTGACTGATTTGATTCCCGCGCCGTCGGCTTCGCCTATCAGGGTGCCGCAGCATTCGTTGGGATATGCGGCCTCGCCTTCGGCGCGGATGAGCGCATTCCATTCGGACGGTAAAACCAGCATCAGAAGTCCCTCCTGAAAGCAGGCTCCGCCCGCCATAAAGGTTCCGAGAGATAGCGGTATCCGCTGTCGCACAGGATGGTAGCCACCCGCGCGCCTTCGGGCAGGGTCTTTGCCAGTTCCAGCGCGGCAAATACATTTGCGCCGGAGCTTACGCCGACATACAGACCCTCCTCGGCGGCAAGCCGCCGTGCCGTATCATAGGCATCCTCGGTTCTGACCTCAATCTGGGCGTCTACTATGCTCTCGTCAAATATCTTCGGCATGATTGTCGTGCTGATATGCTTCATGCCTTCCAGTCCGTGAAACGGCGAGTCAGGCTGCATCCAGATCACGCGGATTGTCGGGTCAAACTCCTTCAACCTTTTGGAGACACCCATGAATGTGCCGGATGTTCCGGTTCCCGCCACGAAGTGCGTGGGTTTACATTGCTCATAGAGTTCAACGCCGGTCGTTTCATAATGAACGCGCAGGTTTTCATCGTTATCGTATTGATTAGGGAAGAAATATTTGTCAGGCTCCTGCCGCGCCAGTTCTATCGCCGCGCGATATGCGCCGTCCGAGCCTTCGAGCGGGTCGGTCTCGATAATCTTGGCGCCGTAGGCCCAGATGACCTTTTTCCGCTCGATGCTTGTGTTGGACGGCATCAGCATCGTCACGCGATAGCCAAGCGCCGCGCCGAACATGGCATAGGCCACCCCGGTATTGCCGCTGGTGGAGTCGAGAATGATTTTGTATCGGTTCAGTTGCCCCGCGCGAATACCGTCCAGTATCAATGCCTTGGCCGCCCTGTCCTTGACCGAGCCGCTGGGATTCAGGTATTCGGCCTTGGCAAAAATTCGCACGCCGCCAAACCCCGCGCCGATGTTTTTCAGCGCGATGGTGGGCGTTTTTCCTACGGCATCCAACAGATTCATTTGAGATCGCTCCTGTGCGTGACATACTTAACATATGGAATTAGTATGTTTTGCCATATTGTCAGACTCATTTCCTCGTGTCAAGGGAATTTTTAATTTTTTTGGACTGGGCGCGAAAATCGGCATTTACGGCAAATTTACGCGTCGCCCTGTTAGCCTAGAAGGACTGACCTGGCGGACATTGGTGTTGTGTCCGGGAGAGGCGTGAGAGGTCAGGATGTATGCCGAGGGACACGGCGTTGAGCAGGATTACGCGGAAGCTGTGAAGTGGTACCTGAAGGCGGCGGCACAAGGGCATGAGAAAGCCAAAGCCGCCCTCGAAGCCATGAAAAACCGGTGATCCTGCCCGATTTTCCCTGTGTGCCGTACAATTGTCCTTTTTATGTTTCCCCTCTGCCATGAACGATATAAAAACCTACATGCAAACTCTGGGGCGGCAGGCGCGTGAAGCATCAAACCTGCTTCTTCGCGCCCCGACGGCGAAAAAAAAACGCGGCGCTTGTCAATATCGGCAACGCCATTCTGCGGGAGACGCAGGCGCTTATGAATGCCAACGCGATTGATCTGGAAGCGGCGCGAAAAAACGGACTGGAAGAATCCCTGCTGGATCGCTTGACCCTTACCGAAAAAAGCATTGCCGACATGGCGGCAGGAGTATTTCAGATTGCGGAACTGCCTGATCCGGTAGGAGAAATGACCGACATAAGAAGGCGGCCTTCCGGCATAGAGGTAGGAAGGATGCGAGTTCCGTTAGGCGTGGTCGGCATTATCTACGAGGCGCGTCCCAACGTTACGGCGGATGCCGCCGCGCTGTGTCTCAAATCCGGCAACGCCGCCATCCTGCGCGGCGGCTCGGAAGCCATTTGCTCCAATCGAGCCATTGCCGCCTTGATTCAGGAAGGTTTGCAAAGCGCCGGACTGCCCCTTGATGCCATTCAGGTTGTGGAAACCACAGACCGCGCCGCTGTGGGCGAACTCATCACCATGCGCGAGTTTGTGGATGTCATCGTGCCGCGGGGCGGCAAGGGCTTGATTGCTCGCCTGCTCGCCGATGCGAAAGTGCCGATGATTCAGCATCTGGACGGTAACTGCCATGTCTATCTGGAAGCAAGCGCCGATCCGGAAAAGGCGATAAAAATCGTGGAAAACGCCAAAACACAGCGGTACGGCGTGTGCAACGCCGCCGAATCCCTGCTGATTGACCGGGAAGTCGCAGAAAACCTGCTGCCGCTTGTAGGAGAGAGATTGCGTATGAAGGGAGTGGAAATTCGGGGTTGCGCGGAGACTTGCCGGATTGTGCCGGAAGCCGTGTCGGCGACCGAAGAAGATTACGCGACCGAATATCTGGCGCCGATCATTGCCGTAAAAGTCGTATCGGATGTAGGGGAAGCCATTGCCCATATCAGCCGCTATTCTTCCCGTCATACCGACGCCATTGTGACGGAGAATCACAGTCACGCCATGCGCTTTTTGCGGGAGGTGGATTCCAGCTCGGTCATGGTGAATGCCTCAACCCGTTTTGCCGACGGCTTTGAATATGGCCTGGGCGCGGAAATCGGCATTTCCACCGACAAAATCCACGCGCGCGGCCCGGTCGGCCTTGAAGGACTAACCAGCCAGAAATGGGTAGTGTTCGGGAACGGCGAGGCGCGGGGTTTATGACCCCTTATGAGATGCTGCGCCGCGAACAGGTTTTGTCCAAGCCCCATTTTTAAAGTGGGTGGCGCGAAGCGCCGGGGGTTTGCCGGATAGTTTTTATGCCACGGTCGGGGAGCGCGCTTTACTCCCCTCTACCATTTATGGGAGAGGGGCGGTGGAGAGGGGATGCGGGTATTTTGCCCCTATCGCACATCACTTGACCGTCGCTTTATTAACGGAAAGCATTATATGCGGCTCGTAGCCAAGTATGGAACGAAGTGGAATTCTAGCCTACGCAGGCTAGAGAATAGCGGGTTTGCAAGATACACCCACAAAAACGGGTATATACCCTACTATACACCCAAATACACCCAGATTCAAATACATTTGCTTGGACGGGAATAGACGAAAAAAAGCCCAGAACCCTTGATTCTCTAGGGAGTTCTGGACTGGATAAGACGGGAAAAAACAGGTATTTGGTGGTGATGGGCGGAGTTGAACCGCCGACCTACGGGTTATGAGTCCGTCGCTCTAACCGTCTGAGCTACATCACCCCAATTTTAATTCTGCGGCGCAAGACGCAGAGGCGAAAGATTATAGGAGGGGCGAGAAAGCCGGTCAACCTTATGGCGGCCTTATTATGCTTCCTCGTTAATGATTCGTTCTGTGCAGGCGGTTATTTCTGCTAGAATGCCAGACTTTTTAATATGTCATTTCATGTTGCGCCTTTTTTGCGCTGTTGTTTTCTGTGCTTGCCTGTTTCCTGCCCATGCCGATGTCGGCACGGAGGAATTTCTTCGGGATCAGGAACGGCAGCGCCAGTTACGCGAGCGTGTGTTGCCGGAGACAGAAGTCCGTTTGCCTCGCAGAGAGCCTGAAGATTCTGATTTTCGGCTTCCTGTCTCTGAATCTCCCTGCTTTACGGTCAATGCGGTTACCCTTGAGGGCGAGCGCGCTGACCGCTTCCATTCGGCTCTTGAGAGCCTTCTTGAGAATTCTGGTTTTATCCCCGGCATGTGCCTTGGCGGCAATGGCGTCAATTTCATAATGTCCCGGTTGCAGGATCGGGTGATTGCCGATGGTTATGTCACAACGCGCATTGTTGCCCGGTCGCAGAACATTGCGGAGGAGCAAAAGATAGTCTTGCTGGTCATTCCCGGCAAAATCCGTCATCTTCGTTTTCATGGCGTCGCCGCGCGTGAAGAGTGGCGCGGCAATGCCGAGCGGACGCAGTATTTCCGCAACGAGTTTCCGATGAAAGAAGGCGATTGGTTGAATCTGCGGGATATTGAGACGGCTTTGGAGAATTTCCGTCGGTTGTCGTCGGTGGAGGCGGAGTTTGAGATTGCGCCGGGCGATGTCCCGGGCGAATCGGACATCGTGATCAAGTGGCGGCAGAAGTTTCCTTTGCGGCTTACCTTGAGCGCGGACGATTCCGGTTCCCGGCAGACGGGCAAGAATCAGGGAACTGTCGCGCTGTCATTCGAGAATCCGCTAGGTTTGTCCGACATCCTGTATGGGTACTATAGTCATGACCTGGGCCACAAAAAGCGCAGCAAGGATCAAGCGACGGGACAAGAGCGGGCATCGGGCACAGAGGGGCACGGCCTTCATTATTCCGTTCCGTTTGCCGATTGGACGCTGGCCTACAATTATGGGTATAGCGAGTATCAACAGGCGGTAGCGGGATTTTTTACCGATTATCTCTATTGGGGCACAAGCCGCACTCATGACTTGACCGCGACCCGCATTCTTTACCGCGACGGCAGTCGCAAGACAACTGTCGGCGCGGGGCTTTGGTTTCGCGCCAGCCGTAACTACATTGATGACGCGGAATTGACCATCCAGCGCCGCCGCACTGCGGGGTGGCGCATGGAAGCGGCGCACACGGAGCACATTGACAGCGCCACTCTCCACGCGCGCATAAGGTACAAACGCGGCACGGGCTTGCATGATTCCCTGCGCGCGCCGGAAGAAGAGTTTGGCGAGGGAACTTCCCGAATGCGCTTAATCAATGCCGACATTTCTTTGGGTTTGCCCTTTTTTCTTGGCGGAGAGCGTTTTGCGTTCAGTTCACACGCGCATATTCAGCATAACCAAACGCCGCTAATTGCCCAGGACAAGCTATCCATAGGCAATCGTTATACGGTGCGCGGCTTTGACGGCGAAACAACCCTGATGGCTGAACGCGGCTATTATTGGCGCAATGAACTTGTATGGCATTACACGTCCGGGCATCAGGTCTATGCGCTCTGGGATCGCGGCAAGGTAGGCGGCCCCTCTGCCAAATGGCTGGCGGGCACTACTTTGGAGGGAGCCGGAGTCGGCGCGCGCGGTCAGATGAAAGCTGGCGGCAACTGGTTTTACGACCTTTCCCTTGCAAGACCAGTCAAGGCTCCAAAACCGCTTTTTTCTTCCGGTTTTGTTATTGCGGCTTCGCTTTCGCTTTCGTTTTGAGCGACAGGCATGAACACTTGTCAAGCGCAGTCCTTGAAATGAATGACGAGGCGAGCGAGATTGTTTTTGGAGCCGAGGGCTTCTCTGACCTGTATCGAGGAATCTCCGGCCTAAAGGCCGGGGTGGCTCCATGCCTGTCGCTGATTTCTTGCTGTTTTTGATGTATTTTGCTTGTAATTTTGTTGTATTTTGACGAATGAGCTTGCTTTTTTTGCCGGGATTGCGGA
>WRMF01000005.1 GCA_009777245.1 Betaproteobacteria bacterium | reverse complement strand
GCACGACGGATGTGACCGGCGCGGTTGATTTGCCGGAGGGCACGGAGATGGTGATGCCTGGCGATAATGTCAGCATTACGGTGAAGCTGATTTGCCCGATTGCGATGGAAGAAGGCTTGCGTTTCGCCATCCGCGAAGGCGGGCGCACCGTCGGCGCGGGCGTAGTCGCAAAGGTCATTGAATAGTCTTGCAGGGGTATAGCTCAACTGGCAGAGCGTCGGTCTCCAAAACCGAAGGTTGGGGGTTCGATTCCCTCTGCCCCTGCCATTTTTTATCTGGTTCCCAATGTTTGAAGCAATTGAGATAACGCTTTCGCTTTTGATTTCCGCGGTAGGTACCGTAGTAGGTATTTACCTGCTTTACCGTGTCTTCTCCGTTAATACGGTCGAAAGAATCAAGATAGCGTTTGCGCTTTTGCTGGCCGCGGCAGGTATTTTCGGATTTTACCTGCTCTCCGGTCATACGACGGTGTTGCGGGTTCTGGCGATCGGAGTCGGCGCCGTCGCGGGCGCTCTCATGTTCGTGCATACAACGGAGCTTGGCGGAAGATTCCGGGTGTTCTGCCGGGAAGCATGGGTGGAACTTGGCAAGGTCGTCTGGCCGGCGCGCAAGGAAACCATACAGATGACCGGCGTGGTATTCGCTTTCGTGGTCATTATGGCGCTGTTTCTCTTCCTTACGGACAAAACCCTGGAATGGGTAATGTATGACATTATTCTGGGCTGGGCAAGATCATGAGCCGGATTGAGAAAAAATGGTACGTCGTGCATGTGCACTCCGGCTTTGAGAAAACCGTGATGCGTTCGTTGAGCGACCGGATCATGCGTAACCACATGGGGCCGGAATTCGGTCAGATTCTGGTTCCGGTCGAAGAAGTCGTGGAAATGAAGAGCGGGCAGCGCGCAATCAGCGAGCGCAAGTTTTTTCCCGGCTATGTCTTCGTGGAAATGAACATGAATGACGAAACCTGGCACTTGGTAAAAAGCACGGCCAAGGTGACAGGTTTTGTCGGCGGCAGCGGCAACAAGCCGAAAGCCCTCTCTGACGATGAAGTAAATAAGGTCATGCGTCAGATGCAGGATGGAGTTGAAAAGCCGCGTCCCAAGATTTTGTTTGATGTCGGTCAGGTGGTGCGGATCAAGGACGGGCCGTTTACCGACTTCCAGGGCAGCGTGGAAGACGTCAACTACGAAAAAAATCGCCTCACCGTCTCGGTCAGCATTTTTGGCCGCGCAACTCCGGTGGAACTGGAATTCGCCCAGGTGGAAAAAGGATAGAGATTTTCAAAGGGCATTACCGGAAGCCCGGCAGTATTGTTCCGGCAAGAGGAGCGCAGGTAGCTGAAAGGCGGCGGCGCGTTATGACTCACTTCAAGTAAAGGAAACACAACATGGCCAAAAAGATAGTTGGCTACATCAAATTGCAAGTGCCGGCAGGCAAGGCGAATCCCTCGCCCCCGATCGGCCCCGCGCTCGGTCAGCGCGGCCTGAACATCATGGAATTCTGCAAGGCGTTCAATGCCCAGACTCAGGGCATGGAGCCGGGTCTGCCCATTCCGGTAGTCATTACCGCGTTTGCGGACAAGTCTTTCACTTTCATAATGAAGACTCCGCCCGCGACAATCCTCATCAAAAAGGCCGCCAAGATTGACAAGGGTTCTCCCAAACCGCATACCGACAAGGTGGGCAAAGTCACCCGCGCCCAACTGGAAGAAATTGCCAACGCCAAAATGCCGGATCTGACAGCCGCCGATCTGGAAGCGGCAGTGCGTACCATCGCGGGTTCCGCTCGCAGCATGGGCATCAGCGTGGAGGGCGTATAAATGGCCAGGCTCACCAAACGACAAAAGGCGATTGCGGACAAGATCGAACCGCAAAAACTCTATGCGGTCGCGGAAGCCCTTGCCCTTGCCAAGGAAACCGCTACCGCGAAATTCGACGAATCCATTGACGTTGCCATAAACCTTGGAATTGACGCGAGAAAATCCGATCAACTGGTGCGCGGCGCTGTCGTCCTGCCTGCGGGCACGGGAAAAACCGTGCGCGTCGCCGTGTTTGCCCAGGGCGAAAAGGCCGACGCCGCCAAGGAGGCAGGCGCGGATGTGGTTGGCTTTGACGATCTCGCCGCGGATGTCAAAGGCGGCAAGCTCGACTTCGATGTGGTGATTGCCACGCCGGACGCGATGCGAATTGTCGGTCAACTTGGTCAGATTCTCGGCCCGCGCGGCTTGATGCCCAATCCAAAGGTTGGAACCGTAACGCCCGATGTGGAAGTTGCGGTAAAAAACGCGAAGGCAGGCCAAGTGCAGTACCGCACCGACAAGGGCGGCATCGTGCATGCCACCCTGGGACGCGCTTCATTCCCGGTGGAAAAGCTGGAGGAAAACCTGCGCGCCTTGGTTGACGCGCTCGTCAAGGCCAAGCCTGCTACTTCCAAGGGGCAATATCTGAGAAAAATCGCCGTGGCCAGCACTATGGGACCGGGCGTTCGCGTTGATCATGCAACCCTCATCGGCGCATAACATATTTACGAACTTTGGGACGCATCCCGGCAGATTCACGTCGGGACGCGGATCGTCAAAGACCGCAAGGCGCGTCGCCAGACGCTTAAATGGAGATTCCGTTTTGGGAGTTTCCGGCCTGCGTAGACGGTGTGCCCGGAACGGATTTTGCCGCGTTCCTGAAACGCGGATAGGCATCAGTTCAGGTCGCCGTAGGTGTGGCGGATTTTCCGCCATGTTTTCACCAGAAAGGAGGAAAGACCTGTGGGTCTCAATCTAGCAGACAAAAAAGCCGTTGTGGCTTTGGTATCGGAGGAGCTGGTCAATGCCAAGACCGTCGTGCTGGCCGAATATCGCGGCATTGGTGTGAGCGATCTCACCATGTTGCGAAAAAAGGCGCGCGAGGCTGGGGTTTACCTGCGTGTGCTGAAAAATACCTTGGTTCGTCGGGCTGTGGCGGAAACACCGTTCGCGGAACTGGCAAACCAGATGACGGGGCCTTTGATCTACGGAATTTCCGCAGATCCGATAGCCGCCGCGAAGGTATTGAGCGACTTTGCCAAGGCGAATGACAAGCTCGTCATTCGAAGCGCCTCTTATTCCGGCAAATTGCTGGACAAGGCGGCGGTGCAAGCCTTGGCTTCGATTCCAAGCCGCGAAGAGCTGCTTGCCAGACTGCTGGGCGTCATGCAGGCGCCTGTTTCCGGCTTTGTCGGAGCAGTGGCGGCGCTCGCCAAACAACGTGAAACGGCAGCGGCCTGACGGCCTTGCCTTTGCAAAAACTATTTTTGAATCAGGAGTGCATAAATGGCTATTTCCAAAGAAGACATCCTTGAAGCCGTAGGTCAGATGACGGTCATGGAACTGAACGATCTCGTGAAAGCGTTTGAAGAGAAATTCGGCGTTTCCGCCGCGTCGTTTGCCGTAGCCGCGCCTGCTGGCGCGGGCGCGGACGCCGCCGCGCAGGAAGAACAGACGGAATTTTCCGTTATTCTGGCTGCCGCAGGCGAGAAGAAGGTCGAAGTCATCAAGGTCGTGCGCGCCGCAACCGGACTGGGTCTGAAGGAAGCCAAGGATTTGGTGGATGGCGCGCCCAAGCCGGTCAAGGAAGCCTTGCCAAAGGCCGACGCCGAAGCGTTGAAGAAGCAGTTGGAAGACGCGGGCGCGAAGGTCGAAATGAAGTAATTCGCATATTTTGCGGCAGGCAGGCGCTCACGGGCGTCTGCCTTTTCCCGTTTTTTACGAATTGTGATGGCAAACGCAAAACTTCCCTACTCGTCCTTCGGTCGAGGAGGTTTTGCGTCTGCTAACCAGTCGGCTTTTGTTCAGTCGTATTTTTCTCTGGAGAGACCATGAGTTCCTCGAAACCTTCCACCCTCTCGTCCGCTTCCTATTCCTATACCGATAAAAAGCGAATCCGCAAGAGCTTCGCAAGGCGGGAAGACGTGCTGAAAGTGCCTTCCCTTCTGGAGACGCAACTGTCTTCATTCTCTGATTTTCTTCAGGCTGACGTAAAGCCGGAAGCGCGGAAAAACCAGGGGTTGCAGGCTGCTTTTACCTCTATTTTCCCGATCCGCTCTCATTCCGGCAATGCGCGGCTGGAGTTCGTCTCCTACGCGCTGGCCGATCCTGCCTTTGATGTGAAGGAATGCCACCAGCGCGGCCTGACTTACGCTTCTTCCCTGCGCGCCCGGGTGCGCCTGATTCTCCTTGACAAGGAAGCATCCGCAGACACCATAAAGGAAGTCAAGGAACATGAAGTCTACATGGGCGAAATTCCGCTCATGACCGAGAACGGCTCCTTCGTCATCAACGGAACCGAGCGCGTTATCGTGTCGCAGTTGCATCGCTCTCCCGGCGTCTATTTCGAGCATGATAAGGGCAAAACCCATTCCTCCGGCAAACTGATTTTTTCCGCGCGGGTGATTCCGATGCGCGGCTCCTGGCTGGATTTTGAGTTTGACTCGAAGGATCTCCTCTATTTCCGGGTCGACCGTCGCCGCAAGATGCCTGTCACCGCGCTGTTGATGGCGTTGGGTATGACTCCGGATGAAATATTGAAGGAATTTTTCGCGTTCGATACCTTCCACATCGGCAAGAAGCAAATCGAACTTTCGGTGCAGCCCAGGCGTCTTTTGGGCGAAATGGCGCAATTTGAATTCAACGCGCCGGACGGCAGGCAGATCGTCGCCAAGGGAAAACGCATTACTGCCCGTCATATCCGGGAAATGGAGAGCGTGAAACTGGAACGTCATCTTGTGCCGGATGATTTCGTGACCGGGCATGTGCTCTATGAGACGATCATCAGCAAGGATGGAGAAGTGCTTGCGGAAGCCAATGACGAAATTAGCGACGACATGCTGGAAAAGCTGAAAAAGGAGGACATAGGCGAATTGCGTGTGCTCTATACCAACGATCTGGATCAGGGCGCGTTCATTTCCCAGACGCTAAGAAGCCATGACTCCATGGAGCGCCAGCAGGCGCGGGTGGCGATTTACCGGATGATGCGTCCGGGCGAGCCTCCTACTCCCGAAGCGGTGGAAATCCTTTTCCACGGGCTTTTCTATGCGGATGAGCGTTACGACCTGACCGATGTCGGGCGGATGAAGTTCAACCGTCGTCTGGAGCGCGAACAGACTGTCGAGTACAAGGTGGTGGTAAACGGTCTCCAGTCCCGTGCCGAAGCCGTCCTGAAAAAGCTGACGGACGAGCTTTGCAGACACGAGGCGCTGATGCGGTACAGACAGTTGGTTCTGGGACAAAAGGCAGAAAAAGGCTCCAACAAACTTGCCAAGGGAGCGGTAATCAAGGCGGTCTATCTGGCTAGCCTGAAAAATCCGGAAGATATATTCGAAATCAGGGTACAGGACAATGATGTCGAAGCGCAACTGAAGGAATTGCAGAAGGAATACGAGCAACCGTCCGACTCCATGAAAGCGTCAATGTTTACCAGAACTCAATATCTGGTGTCGCAGCTTGCTTACGGTTCCCGTCCCATTGGGGAAAATCTGGACGAGCCTACGGCTATTCTGCTGGCGGAGCGTTTCGCCAGACATGGCGCAAGGACGGAAGTTCTTTTTCAGCATACCCTGTCCCCGCGCGACATCGTGGAGACGATCAAGTGCCTGGTGGAGCTTCGGAATGGTCGCGGCGACGTTGACGATATTGACCATCTCGGCAACCGCCGCGTCCGCTCTGTGGGCGAATTGGCGGGCAATCAGTTCCGCGCAGGTCTGGCAAGGGTCGAGCGGGCGGTGAAGGAGCGGCTCTCCCAGGCGGAGACGGAAAACCTGATGCCGCAGGATTTGATCAACGCCAAACCAATTTCCGCCGCGATCAAGGAATTTTTCGGCTCCAGCCAGTTGTCGCAGTTCATGGATCAGACCAATCCGCTTTCCGAAATCACCCACAAGCGGCGAGTCTCGGCGCTGGGGCCGGGCGGCTTGACCCGCGAACGCGCAGGCTTTGAGGTGCGCGACGTGCACCCCACCCACTACGGGCGCGTTTGCCCGATTGAAACGCCGGAAGGCCCGAATATCGGCCTCATCAACTCGCTTGCCCTTTATGCCAGAGTCAATAATTACGGATTTATTGAAACGGCTTACCGCAAGGTGATAGACGGCAAGGCGACCGATCAAATCGAATTTCTGTCTGCAATCGAGGAAGGCAAATACGTGATTGCCCAGGCGAACGCGACCCTGGACAATGACGGCAAGCTGATTGACGAGCTTGTCACTTGTCGGGAGAAGGGCGAGGCCATTCTTTCCGAGCCGAATCGTGTTCAACACATGGATGTGGCGCCCGGTCAGATTGTCTCTGTCGCCGCTTCCCTGATTCCCTTTCTGGAGCATGACGACGCGAACCGCGCCCTGATGGGCGCGAACATGCAGCGTCAGGCCGTTCCCTGTCTGCGTCCGGAAAAACCGTTGGTCGGAACCGGCATTGAACGCACTGTGGCGATGGATTCCGGCACGGTCATCATCGCCCGGCGGGGCGGCGTGGTGGACTATGTCGACTCCCAGCGCGTCGTAGTGAGGGTCAACGACGAAGAGGCCGAAGCGGGCAAGGTCGGGGTGGATATATACAACCTCATCAAATACACCCGCTCCAATCAGGATACCAACATCAACCAGAGGCCGGTTGTCATGGTCGGGGACGTGATCGCCCCCGGCGATGTCGTGGCGGACGGCGCATCCACCGATAACGGCGAGTTGGCGCTCGGACAGAATGTATTGATCGCCTTCATGCCCTGGAATGGCTACAACTACGAAGATTCGATCCTGATTTCCGAGAGCGTGGTGGCGGAAGACCGCTACACTTCGATTCACATTGAGGAACTGACGGTCGTGGCGCGCGACACCAAGCTGGGTCCGGAAGAAATCACCCGCGACATTGCCTCTCTTGGCGAAGCGCAGCTTTCACGTCTGGACGACTCCGGCATTGTCTATATCGGCGCGGGAGTTGAAGCGGGAGATGTGCTGGTCGGCAAGGTCACGCCCAAGGGCGAGACGACCCTGACCCCGGAAGAGAAGCTGTTGCGCGCCATTTTCGGCGAAAAGGCTTCCGATGTGAAGGACACGTCATTGCGCGTTCCGGCGGGAATTTCCGGCACGATAATTGACGTGCAGGTCTTTACTCGCGAAGGCATTGAGCGCGACAAGCGGGCGCAATCCATCATTGAAGAGCACCTGCGCGCTTACAGACAGGATCTTACCGATCAGATGCGGATTATTGAGCGGGACGCTTTCGCTCGAGTCAGACGCCTGTTGAACGGGCAAAAGGCCAATGGCGGCCCGGAGCGGCTCGCCAGAGGTTCGGTTGTGACGGAGGAATACCTGGATTGTCTGGAAAGTCCCTATCACATGTTTGAGATTCGGATTGCCGATGATGAGGCAGCAAAACAACTGGAGCAGGTCAAGGACAGTCTCGACCTGAATCGCAAGGAATTTGAAGCGGCTTTTGACGCGAAGAAGAAGAAACTCACCCAGGGCGATGAACTGCCGCCCGGCGTGCAGAAGATGGTCAAGGTTTATGTCGCCGTAAAAAGGCGGCTCCAGCCCGGCGACAAGATGGCGGGGCGGCACGGCAACAAGGGCGTGGTTTCCCGTATCGTGCCGGTGGAAGACATGCCGTATATGGCCGACGGACGTACTGTAGACATTGTCCTGAATCCGCTTGGCGTGCCGTCGCGGATGAATGTGGGACAGATTCTTGAGGTACACCTTGGCTGGGCGGCAAAGGGTCTGGGCGAAAAAATCGGCGCGATGCTGCGTCAGGCAGCCAACGCCAGGGAAATTCGCGCCTTCCTTGAAAAAATCTACAACGACAGGGGCAAGAAGGAAAACCTGAACTCCCTGACGGACGGAGAAGTGCTCGCGCTGGCGGAAAATCTGACAGATGGCGTGCCGTTCGCCACCCCGGTATTTGACGGGGCGAATGAGGAAGAAATCAAGTACATGCTGCGACTTGCTGAATTGCCGGAGTCAGGGCAGGTACAGCTTTTCGACGGGCGCACCGGTGATTCGTTCGAGCGTCCTGTCACCGTGGGCTACATGCACTACCTGAAACTGCACCATCTGGTCGACGACAAGATGCACGCCCGCTCGACCGGCCCCTACTCGCTTGTCACCCAGCAGCCCTTGGGCGGCAAGGCGCAGTTTGGCGGACAGCGGTTCGGCGAGATGGAAGTCTGGGCGCTTGAGGCCTATGGCGCGTCCTACGTGTTGCAGGAAATGCTGACCGTGAAGTCCGACGATGTTAGCGGACGCACCAAGGTGTACGAAAACATCGCCAGGGGCGAGCACCGGATTGAGGCCGGGATGCCCGAATCTTTCAATGTGCTGGTGAAGGAAATTCGCTCGCTGGCCATTGACATTGACCTTGAACGTAATTGAAGGCAGGGAGTCAAATCATGCAAATGTCAGTCATGAATCTGTTTCGGCAGACGCAAAAAGACGAGGAGTTCGACGCGATCAGCATCGGACTGGCGTCGCCGGAGAAAATCCGTTCCTGGTCCTATGGCGAGGTAAGGAAGCCGGAAACCATCAATTACCGTACCTTCAAGCCGGAGCGCGACGGTCTCTTCTGTTCCAAGATTTTCGGGCCGATCAAGGATTACGAGTGCCTCTGCGGCAAATACAAACGCTTGAAGCATAACGGCGTGATATGCGAGAAGTGCGGCGTGGAAGTCACATTCGCCAAGGTGCGGCGTGAGCGGATGGGGCATATAGAGCTTGCTAGTCCGGTTGCCCATATCTGGTTTTTGAAGTCGCTTCCCAGTCGGCTTGGGGTAGTGCTCGACATGACCCTGCGCGATATTGAGCGGGTGTTGTACTTTGAAGCACATGTTGTCGTCAATCCGGGCATGGTTCCAGAATTAAGCCGGGGGCAACTGCTGACGGAAGAGCAATATCTGGAAATGCGGGAGAAGCACGCGGATGAATTTGCCGCCCTGATGGGCGCGGAAGGTATACGCGATCTCCTGAAGGGGATTGATCTCAGCGCCGAGACTGAAAGTCTGCGTACCGAGATCGAATTGGTCACTTCCGACAGCAAGTACAAGAAAATCGCCAAGCGCCTGAAAGTGCTGGAGTCTTTCCAGAAGTCCGGAATCAAGCCGGAATGGATGGTGCTTGAGGTGCTGCCGGTCTTGCCGCCGGATTTGCGTCCTTTGGTTCCGCTGGATGGAGGACGTTTTGCGACCTCGGATCTGAACGATCTTTATCGTAGGGTCATCAACCGCAACAACCGCCTGAAGCGTTTGCAGGAATTGAAAGCGCCGGACATTATCGTGCGTAACGAAAAACGGATGTTGCAGGAAGCGGTGGATTCGCTCCTTGATAACGGCAGGCGCGGCAAGGCCATGACCGGCGCGAACAAGCGTCCGTTGAAATCGCTTGCCGACATGATCAAGGGCAAGAGCGGGCGTTTCAGGCAGAATCTTCTGGGCAAAAGAGTTGATTATTCCGGTCGTTCGGTCATTGTGGTAGGTCCGCAGTTGAAACTGCATCAATGCGGTCTCCCCAAGCTGATGGCGCTTGAGCTTTTCAAGCCGTTCATATTTCACAAGCTGGTGTTGCGTGAAAACGCCATCAACATCAAGCAGGCCAAGAAAATGGTGGAAAACCATGAGGCCATTGTCTGGGATGTTCTGGAGGAGGTGATCCGCGAGCATCCGGTCATGCTGAACCGCGCGCCGACCTTGCACCGTCTGGGCATTCAGGCGTTCGAGCCGGTTTTGATCGAGGGCAAGGCGATCCAGTTGCATCCTCTTGTCTGTTCGGCCTTCAACGCCGACTTTGACGGCGACCAGATGGCTGTGCATGTGCCGCTTTCGATAGAAGCGCAGTTGGAGGCGCGCACTTTGATGCTGGCTTCCAACAATGTGCTCTCGCCGGCGAACGGCGTGCCGATCATCGTTCCTTCGCAGGACATTGTGCTGGGGCTTTATTACGCTACCCGTGAACGGGTCAATGCCAAGGGCGAAGGCATGGCCTTTGCCGATCTGGCGGAGCTTGAGCGGGCGCTGGCCAATGGCGAGGTGGAATTGCACAGCAAGATCACGGTGCGTTTGAGCCAGTACGACTCCGGCGTTACCGATGACGAATGGATTGAAAGAAAAGAGCGGTTTGACACGACCGTGGGACGCGCCCTGCTCTCCCGGATTTTGCCGCGTGGGCTGGCTTTCAGGCACATTGACAAACCCCTGAAGAAAAAGGAAATCTCCCGCCTGATTGATGAATCTTTCCGTCGTTGCGGATTGCATAAAACGGTCATTCTTGCCGACAAGCTCATGCAGCACGGCTATTCGCTGGCGACCCGCGCCGGCATTTCCTTCTGTTCCGACGACATGAAAGTGCCGCCGCAGAAGCGGGACATCATTATGAATGCCGAAGCGGAAGTGAAGGAAATCGAGGATCAGTACACGAACGGTCTCGTCACCTACGGCGAGCGATACAACAA
Organism: Betaproteobacteria bacterium; assembly: GCA_009777245.1. Taxonomy (GTDB): domain Bacteria; phylum Pseudomonadota; class Gammaproteobacteria; order Burkholderiales; family Rhodocyclaceae; genus Azovibrio. Next base: position 111,793 of record WRMF01000005.1, on the reverse strand, counting down.
GGTCGTTGACATATGGGGGCGTACTGGCGACGAAGTTGCGAGGGCGATGATGACGCAGCTTTCCAGGGAGAAGGTTGTCGACCGACACGGCAAGGATGTAGAGCAGGATTCCTTCAATTCCATTTTCATGATGGCCGATTCGGGGGCGCGGGGTTCAGCCGCGCAGATTCGTCAGCTTGCCGGTATGCGCGGCCTGATGGCAAAGCCGGACGGCTCCATTATCGAGACTCCCATTACCACCAATTTCCGTGAGGGATTGAATGTTCTCCAGTACTTCATTTCCACGCACGGCGCGCGCAAGGGTCTTGCCGATACTGCCTTGAAGACGGCTAATTCCGGTTATCTTACCCGCCGCCTTGTGGATGTGACGCAGGATTTGGTCATCACGGAGGAAGATTGCGGCACGAATAACGGCTATGCCGTGCGCGCGCTTGTGGAAGGCGGCGAAGTGGTCGAGCCGCTGCGCGAACGGATTTTGGGGCGTGTCGTGGCGGAAGACCTGCCTGACCCGGAAACGCGGGAAACCGTGATTTTCGCGGGCGCAATGCTTGATGAAAACAAGGTCGACATGATTGACAAACTGGGAATTGACGAAGTAAAGGTGCGTACCCCGCTCACCTGCGATACCCGTTATGGCTTGTGCGCCAAATGTTACGGACGCGATCTGGGGCGCGGCGATCTGGTCAATGTAGGCGAGGCGATAGGCGTTATTGCGGCTCAGTCCATCGGCGAACCCGGAACCCAGCTAACCATGCGGACTTTCCACGTTGGCGGCGCGGCTTCCCGCACGGCGGCGGTCTCCGAGATTGAATCACGCTCGGCGGGCGCGCTGCGCTTTTCTTCCAGCGTGCGCTTTGTGACCAATGCCAGGAAAGAGAAGATTGTCATATCACGTTCCGGCGATCTTATTATTGCCGATGATACCGGGCGTGAGCGCGAACGGCATAAAGTCCCCTACGGCGCGACGTTGCTCGTCAATGAGGGCGCGACGGTGAAGGCTGGCGTCAAGCTGGCGAATTGGGATCCGCATACCCGTCCGATCATTGCCGAATATGCCGGCAAGGTCAAATTTGAGCACGTCGAGGAAGGCGTTACTGTCGCCAAGCAGATTGACGAGATTACCGGGATGTCAACGCTGGTGGTGATCGATCTCAAACGGAGCGGGAGCAAATCTTCCAAGGGCAAGAGCGAGCGTCCGTTGGTCAAATTCCTTGATCAATCCGGGGAAGAAGTCCACATGGCAGGTTCAGGGCAGTCTGTTTCCATTACCTTCCAGACCGGCTCCATCATTGCGGTGATGGAAGGCCAGGAGGTGCACGAGGGCGAAGTGCTGGCGCGGATTCCGCTTGAGTCCGCCAAGACCCGCGACATTACTGGCGGCTTGCCGCGTGTGGCGGAGCTGTTTGAGGCTCGCGCCCCCAAGGACGCTTCGGTGCTGGCGGAAGTTACCGGAATCACCTCTTTCGGCAAGGATACCAAGGGCAAGCAGCGTCTAATCATTACCGATACGGACGGAGTTCAGCATGAGGAGTTGATTTCCAAGGAAAAGCATGTTCTGGTGCATGATGGGCAGGTGGTGCAGAAAGGAGAGACCATTGTCGAAGGCGAGCCGAATCCGCATGATATTTTGCGGCTGAAGGGCATAGAAGAGCTTGCGCGTTATATCACTGACGAAGTGCAGGATGTCTACCGGCTGCAAGGCGTGAAAATCAATGACAAACATATTGAGGTCATTGTGCGCCAGATGTTGCGGCGGGTGACCATTGCTGATCCTGGGGACACTCGTTTCATCAAGAGCGAGCAGGTCGAGCGCGCCGAGGCGCTGACGGAAAACGACCGGATGGAAGCCGAAGGCAAGCGTCCTGCCGTGTTTGAGCCGATGCTGCTGGGCATTACCAAGGCGTCGCTCTCTACCGATTCCTTCATTTCGGCTGCTTCTTTCCAGGAGACTACGCGCGTTTTGACCGAAGCCGCGATCATGGGCAAGTGCGACGAGTTGCGCGGCTTGAAGGAAAATGTCATCGTTGGTCGCCTGATTCCTGCGGGCACTGGCCTGGCTTATCACCGCAGCCGCAAGGAACAGAACGATGACCTTACGCCGCCGGTGCGGGTAGCGGAATCGGAATCGGAAGTGGAAGTGGAAGCCTTCCCTGTGCCGGATACGGAGATCGGCGCGGAAGCGTCAGACGTTTCACCGGAGCAAGTATCATGATCGGTTCCAGCAAAACCCATCGCAAGAGGGGGTTTTTTGGCGATTACGCCCATGCTTAAAGACCATCCCTCTCCCGCTCGCGGGAGAGGGGTCGGGGGAGAGGGTTGGTCGCTACGTGATTGCTTTCCGCCAAGAGAAAAATCGTGCATACTTGCATCAAAATCGCTCTGGTTATCCCAACTGCGGTGAATTAGATGATCACGTTCAAAACGCTCGAAAAACTCTCGGAAGTAGACGTTCTGCTTAAAAGCGGAAGCCTGGATGCAGCCCATCAAAGGTTCCAGGAGGCGGGAGAATTATTGATACAAATGATTATGGCATATACAGAGAGCAGTGCCAAAAGCGCGGTATTGAAGCATTGGAACGGGTTTTGCCTAACCTTGGAGAACTTGATAAGGCTATACGCAACCGCCACCAAAACGGTCAGGGAAGAAGCGTTGAACGCCGCATGTGAGGAGTTTGATTTTCAGTTTCAGGCAATGAAAGAAAGGCTCCGGCGGCGTCTGGTTATATATCCGGCATTTTGTGCAATCCTCTGGAGAATACTCGAAGCATATGAGGACGAATCAAATTGCAAGGGCGGGCAATTTCCTGAACTTGAAAAGGAAATTCTGCACATGCGGGAGGAAAACCCTGATCTGGATTTCAAGCAGGCTGAAGTAATTGGCCTTGCGCGTGGATTCCAGTAGCCCTGCGCGCAACCTATCGGACTTTGTTTGCCGCGAGTGGCATTGAAGCAGCAAGTGGCGCCATGGAAGAGGTGTCGGGGGAGAGGGCTTGCAGCAACTGTTCAGCTTGGGGAAAAGGGTACGCGCTTGAATCGAAACGCGCCAGTTCTTCATTTGCACGTTCTTCGTACTGTGCGCCCGCCCTGGTTTCCAATTTGCGATACCCTTGAACCTGTAGAAGACTGGCTTGAATAAGTCCGGCCTCCAAACTGATTGAGATGCGCCTTTGAGCGTTGGTGTACCTGCGCGGCGGCATCATATTCCGCCTGTGTCACGGTATCGTTGGAATAAACTCCCTGCGTCTCATTCCCGCCGGAGCAAGGCTTATCCTTGTACTCAGTCTGACCGTTCGGCAACTTGCACTTGTAAACCCGCGCGTCTGCATCCGGAGCGAGGGTGAACATGAGAATTGCGACCAGGCCCATCAGAGCCTTCATTCTTGTGGACGCTTTCATCTCAATATCCTTTTCAGGGAAATTGTCTCATTCTAGCCCGCCCCATTGCGGCTGTCAAGGCATTCCGCAGGGAACATCATGCTGAATAGCCTGTAGCCGTGCCGCACAAGTTAAATGAGCGCGCAATGCGGTATAATGCGCGATTTGCACATGGCGCGCAGGCAGCGAGCCGATTGGATGTTCATGACAGAATCCACTTCTCTTTCCTACCGGGACGCAGGGGTTGATATTGACAGAGGCGAGGCGCTGGTTGAGCGCATTAAACCTTTGGCGAAAAAAACCATGCGCGAGGGCGTGCTGACCGGCATCGGCGGGTTCGGCGCGTTGTTTGAGATACCAAAACGTTATCGGGAGCCCGTGCTGGTGTCCGGCGCCGATGGCGTAGGAACCAAACTGAAATTGGCCTTCCGCTTGAACAAACACGAAACCGTCGGGCAAGACCTGGTCGCCATGAGCGTAAACGACATTCTTGTGCAGGGCGCGGAGCCGCTCTTTTTTCTGGATTATTTTGCCTGCGGCAAGCTGGACGTGGAAACGGCGGCAGAAGTCATAAGCGGCATCGCCAAAGGTTGCGAACTGGCAGGCGCGGCTCTTATCGGCGGCGAGACGGCGGAAATGCCGGGGATGTACCCGGATGGGGAATACGATCTGGCTGGATTTGCCCTCGGTGTGGTAGAGAAGGCTAAAATCATTGACGGATCAGGCATTCTGCCGGGCGATGTTGTGCTGGGACTGGCTTCGTCAGGCGCACATTCCAACGGCTATTCGCTGATCCGCAAGATTCTGGAACATGCCTTTTCTGATTTTGCTGATTTTGCCAATTTCGACGCGCCGTTTGATCAGGGCAAAACCCTGGTCGAAGTTGTGATGGAGCCTACCAGAATCTACGTAAAATCCGTTCTTTCCCTGCTCGAAACAGTCCCGGTCAAGGGTATGGCGCATATTACCGGGGGCGGTCTATTGGAGAACCTGCCGCGCGTATTGCCGGATACTGTGACGGCAGTATTGGAGACAACCGCCTGGCAACGCCCCAGGCTGTTTGATTGGCTGCAAGCTGAAGGCCGGATTGATGACGCGGAAATGCACAGGGTGTTCAACTGCGGCATCGGCATGACCATCATCGTAGCGGCGGAAGACGCGGAGACGGCGCTTGCCTCGCTGCGGCAAAGCGGGGAGACTGTCTGGCAGATCGGCAGGATTCTGCCGCGCCAAAGGGGCGAGCCGCAAACGCGCATTGTCTGACCGGCGCTCTCTTACCCATATTTGCAAACAACTTTGGAACGACCATGACCACTTCTGATGAAGCCCAACATTCCTGGGAACGCAAGACTCTGGAGACCCTTGCGTTCTCCATGCTAAATGAACAACGCGCCCGGCGACGCTGGAACGTGTTTTTCAAATTTTTGCTTTTTGCATATTTGTTCATTCTGCTTGGGATAGCGATGGACTGGTTTTCCGGCGGGGAATCGGTGAGAACCGAGCGCCATACCGCAGTAATCAGTCTGCAAGGCGTCATTGAGGCGGATGGCGAGGTCAGCGCGGAAAAAATCAATTCCGCCCTGGCGGCAGCCTTCAAGGATAAAAATACCGCTGGCGTTATCTTGCGAATAAGCAGCCCCGGCGGAAGCCCTGTGCAATCCGGGGAAATTTTCGACGAAATACGGCGGCTGAAAAAGCTGCATCCTGAAATCCCGCTCTACGCAGTAGTGGAAGATGTTTGCGCCTCAGGCGGTTATTACATTGCTTCTGGCGCGGACAAGATTTTTGTCAATCGCGCAAGCATCGTTGGTTCTATCGGCGTATTGATGAATGGTTTTGGGTTTACCGGCGCGATGGAAAAACTAGGCGTTGAGCGCCGACTGGTAACGGCAGGCGATAACAAAGGCTTTCTCGACCCATTTTCGCCCCTGCAGGAAGAGCAAAAAGCGCATGTGCAAACCCTGCTTGACGAACTGCACCAGCAATTTATCGCTGCTGTTCGGGAAGGACGCGGCGATAGGTTAAAAGAAACCCCGGAGATTTTTTCAGGTCTGGTCTGGAGTGGCGAAAAAAGTGTGGAAATGGGACTGGCAGACGCCTTGGGTACTGTCAGGAGTGTTGCCCGCGACGAGATCAAGGCGGAAACTCTGCTTGATTTCTCCGTCAGGGACAATTTCATGGAGCGCCTTGCCAAACGCCTGGGCGCAAACGCAGCCGCAGGGTTCGGACAGGGATTGCTGGAACAAATGGGCGGAGCGTGGTAATTGTTTCTCCCCTCTCATAGATCACGAGAGCGCCGCCTTGTTTGCCGCGACCGGATTTATGAATGAAAAAACCAGATGCTCCTGGGCAGGGAATATCCCCGTATACATGGACTACCATGACAACGAATGGGGGCGGCCTCAACATGACGACGGCAGGCTGTTTGAAATGCTCATTCTGGAAGGTATGCAGGCAGGGCTTGCATGGATAACCGTGCTTAACAAGAGAGCAGCGTTCAGAAAGGCTTTTGACGGGTTTGACCCTGCCAAAGTAGCCCTTTATGGCGACGCAAAAATTCAGGAACTCATGGCAAACGAGAAAATAATAAGAAACCGCATGAAAATCAACGCTGCCATAACCAACGCAAAGCTCTTTGCAGAGGTTGTGGAAAAATACGGAAGTTTTGACAAATTCATATGGGGATACGTTGATTACGCGCCTGTTACAGGTCATTGGGAAAGGATTGAGGATTTACCCGCAACTACCACGCTCTCCGACAAGATAAGCAAGGACTTGAAAAAAATGGGCTTTGAATTTGTCGGCTCAACCATAATTTATTCATTCATGCAAGCCACAGGCATGGTTAATGACCATATTACGAAATGTTTTGTTTATGAGGAGATGTTAAAGTCATGCGCTTAAATAAAACTACTTTTGCGTAGGTTGGGGTGAGTGGAACGCGAACCTCAACAGCGGTTGTTAAATGACATAAACCGTACCAACCCATCACCGCCGCATGTTAGCCGAAAAGTTGGGGGCCGCCTTCGCCTCACCTCAACCTATGGACTGGATTCCCGCCTTCGCTGAAATGACTATAACATATCCCGTTGCTCTATCGCATGAGATGGCAGGCAGCAGCGGAGCACGGGTTTACTGATAGCGCAGAGCCTCTATCGGATCGAGGCGTGCGGCCTTTTGGGCAGGATAAAACCCGAAGAAAATGCCAATAGCTGCGGCGACAATAAACGCGACAATACCGGAGCTTCCGGAAACGATTACCGGCACAGCTGTGTATATATGAACCAAAACCGCGCTACCTACGCCCAGCGCCAGACCGATAAGACAACCCGCGATGGAAATAAGGATGGCTTCCAGTAAAAACTGGGTCAGAACATCAATCTCCCTTGCGCCGACGGCCATGCGAATGCCGATTTCACGAGTGCGCTCGGTCACGGATACAAGCATGATGTTCATGATGCCAATGCCGCCGACGACAAGCGAAACAGAGGCAATTGCGCCCAAAAGCATGGACATGATACGAGTGGTTTCGGCAGCGGATTCGGCAATGGCGGTAAGATCGCGCACGGAAAAGTCGTTTTCCTGACCTTCGCGCAGACGATGCCGCTGACGCAGCAGGTCAACTATGGCGATTTCAAGCTGAGGCATGATTTCTGCCTGCTCGGCGCGCACCAGAATGGAACGTATCGAACCCTGAAAGGGAGAGCCGAAGATTTGTCGTTGCGCGGTAGTAAGCGGAACAATGAGCACGTCGTCCTGATCGCTCCCTTCCAGGCTTTGTCCTTTGCGAGCAAGCACGCCAAGAATCTGGTAGGGCGCTTGCCCGATACGCAAGGTTTTGCCGACAGGGTCTTCCTCGGCAAAAAGATTTTCCGCCGTGCTTTGCCCGATCAAGGCGACGCGAGTAGCGGAACGAAGATCGGATTCGGTGAAATTATCGCCCGCAGCAATCGGCCAGGAGCGCACATCCAGATAATTGGGTGTGACGCCGAATATCCTGGTATTCCAGTTCAATGGGCCGTAGACGAGCTGCGCCATTCCCGTATGAATAGGCGAAGAAGCGGCAATGCCGGGCAATTCGCCGATGGCTTCCGCGTCCGCCGTTGTTAAGGTGGGCGTACTGCCACTGCCGCTCCTGACGCCGCTTGCTGTCGCACTGCCGGAGGCGACGACGAACAGATTGCTGCCCATTGAATCAATGCTCTCCTTGACAGCGATCTGCGCGCCCTGGCCTATGGACATCATCAGCACGACCGCGCCCACGCCGATGATCATACCAAGCATGGTGAGCGCGGTTCGCAAGCGGTTTGCGCCCATCGCGCTACAGGCTTCGTTAAACATTCCGGTAAACATCATGGCTTGACCTTTGCGGATGCTTGTCTGGTTGGAGCGTCCTGCACGATTACGCCATCCCGGAAACGCACCAGTCGTCTGGCGTGAATGGCAATCTCCGACTCGTGCGTGACCAGAATAATTGTAATGCCTTCGCGGTTCAGGTTTGTAAAGAGCGCCATGATTTCTTGGCTGGTATGGCTGTCCAGATTGCCGGTAGGCTCATCGGCAAGGATCAAGCTCGGGCGATTGATAAGGGCGCGGGCAATGGCGACACGCTGTTGCTGCCCGCCGGAAATACGGCTGGGTAGAGATGCGGCGTACCGGACAAGACCAACTTTTTCGAGAAGCTGTCTTGCTCTTTTTCGCCGCTTGCTTTTCGGCACATCGGAATAAACCAGCGGCAGGGATACGTTATCTTCCAGATTCATGCGCGGCAACAGGTTGAATCCCTGAAAGACAAAGCCCAAGGTTTGTCCGCGCAGCTTGGCGGTGGCATTCTTGTCCAGATGGGCGGTGTTTTGCCCGTTCAGTTCATAATCGCCGGAAGTAGGGCGGTCAAGGCAGCCCAGAATGTTCATGAACGTGGACTTTCCTGAACCGGAAGGTCCCATGACGGCGACGAATTCACCCGGGTAAACGGTGAGGCTGACACCCTTCAACGCCGGAAAGGCTCCGGCAGGAGTCGGGTAATCCTTGTAGAGATTACGAATGGCAATGACTGGCGTATCGCGCATAACTATTTTATCCTCTCCCCAGACCGTTCTCCCACGGGTGGGGAGAAGCGGAAGAAGCGATGCGCCTGCGGCATTTCGGACACTATCTCTTCGATTTTCATGTTCTTGCCAGTCGTCTGCCTCAGAAAGCGTTCTCGGCTTGTTGCTTTCTTCTTCGACGTATGCTTCAGTTCAGAAAGGCTCGCTTGCATGTTCGGCTCCAAAAGATATTGTAATCCACCGATTATACTATACGAATAGCATGGCAAGGAATAAATCAGCGCGTTCATATGGGGCGTATTCAGGTATGAGATGGCAGGCAGCGTTACTGGTAGCGCAAAGCCTCGATCGGATCAAGGCGGGCGGCTTTCCTGGCAGGATAAAACCCAAAGAAAATGCCGGTAGCTGCGGCGACAAAAAACGCGACAATAACGGAGCTTCCGGAAATGACTATCGGAATTTCAACTGAGAGGTGAAGCAAAATCGAGCCGCCGATACCCAGCGTTAGACCGATCACACAACCTGCGATGGAAATAAGGATGGCTTCCATTAAAAACTGGGTAAGCACATCAATCTTGCGTGCGCCGATGGCCAGGCGAATACCGATTTCACGTGTGCGTTCGGTTACGGATACGAGCATGATGTTCATGATGCCGATGCCACCTACGATAAGCGAAACAGAGGCAATCGCGCCCAAAAGCATGGACAGGGTGCGGGTGGTTTCGGTAGCGAATTGGGCAATGGCGGCGAGATCGCGCAAGGAAAAGTCATTTTCCTGACCTTCGCGCAGGCGGTGCCGCTGGCGTAGCAGATCGACGATAGCGGTTTGAATCTGTGGCATAAGCTCTGCCCGTTCGATACGCACCAGAATGGCACGTACCGAACCCTGAAAGGGAGTGCCGAAGATTTGCCGTTGCGCGGTGGTAAGCGGAACAATAAGCACATCGTCCTGATCGTTGCCATCAAAACTTTGCCCTTTCCTGTCGAGAACGCCAAGAATCTGGAAAGGAGCTTGCCCAATACGCAGGGTTTTGCCGACAGGGTCTTCTCCGGCAAAAAGATTTTCCGCTGTGGTTTGTCCGATCAGGGCGACGCGGGTGGCGGAGCGCAGATCTGATTCGGTAAAATTTTCGCCCGCCACAAGCGGCCAGAAACGTACGTCAAGATAACCGGGGGTAGCGCCAAATATCCTGCCATTCCAGTTCAATGAGCCGTAGACGAGTTGTGCCATTCCCATATGAATAGGCGCGTAAGCGGCAATGCCGGACAACTCGCCGATGGCTTCCGCGTCTGCCATAGTCAGGGTTGGCGCACTGCCGGTATCGGTTCTGACGCCGCCTGTCATCATCGCGCTGCCGGAAAGGATGACGAGCGTGTTGTTGCCCAGTGAATTAATGCTTTCCTGAACCGTGCTCTGTGCGCCCTGAACGACGGACACCATCAGCACGACCGAAGCCACGCCGATGATCATGCCGAGCATGGTGAGCGTGGTTCGCAAGCGGTTTGCGCCCATTGCAATCCAGGCTTCATGGAACATGCCGGGAAACAGCGTCATGGCTGGGTTCCTTCTTCCTTTCTGGTCGGCGCGTCCTGCACGATTACGCCATCCAGGAAACGTACCTGCCGTCTGGCGTGCAGGGCAATATCCGTCTCGTGCGTGACCAGAACAATGGTAATGCCCTTTCGGCGGTTCAGCTTGGTAAAGAGCGCCATGATTTTTTCGCTGGTACGACTGTCCAGATTGCCTGTCGGCTCGTCGGCAAGGATTAATTTTGGACGATTGATGAGGGCGCGGGCAATGGCGACACGCTGTTGTTGCCCGCCGGAAATACGGCTGGGTAGAGATTTTGCGTAGCGGGCAAGACCAACTTTTTCGAGTAGTCGCCTTGCTTTGGCCAGCCGCCTCTCTCTTGGCACGCCGGAATAAACCAGCGGCAGAGCGACGTTGTCTTCAAGAGTCATGCGCGGCAAAAGGTTGAATCCCTGAAAGACAAATCCCAGAGTTCGCCTGCGTAGCCTGGCGGTTGCTTCTTCGTCCAGGCTGGAGACGAGCTTCCCGTTCAGCTCATAATCACCATAAGTAGGGTGGTCAAGGCAGCCCAGAATATTCATGAACGTAGACTTTCCTGAACCGGAAGGCCCCATGACGGCGACGAATTCACCCGGGTAAACGGTGAGACTTATACCCTTCAACGCCGGAAAGGCTCCGGCAGGAGTCGGATAATCCTTGTAGAGATTACGAATGGCAATGACTGGCGTATCGCGCGCAATTATTTTGCCATCCCCTCCGAGCACTCTCTCACGAGCGGGAGAATGTGACCGATGGTCGGGAGAAGATTCGTAAAATGTGCTCACTTGAACCGAAGCCGCTATGATTGTTTACCACGGGCGAAAGCGCATCCCGCTGCCGCCGCCGGAACCCGACGTTGTCATATACGTGCCTGTAATAACCCTGTCTCCGGCCTGCAGCTCGCCTTCCAGGACTTCCGTGTTTTGGTTGTCCGTGATGCCGAGTTTCAGGTTGATCGGAACGAGTTCGCCGTTACGGAGTACATAGACGGCTCCCTGAACTGTCGGTGCCTGCGCTTGCGGTTGTCTGGGAGCCGAGCTTGAGCGCATCCCGCTCAAAATGCCGCCGGGAGCGCCTCTTGGACTCTGACCGCTCGCGGCAGGCGGACGGAAACGCAGCGCCGCGTTGGGGACGAGGAGCGTGTTTTCACTTTGGGCGACGACAATCGTGACATAGGCGGTCATGCCGGGCAGGAGAATATGATCGGGATTGTCGACCGACACGACGACGTTGTAGGTTACGACATTCGAGATGGAGGTGGGATTGAGCCGTACCTGCAACACCTTGCCCAAAAAATAGCGGTTGGGGAATGCATCGACGGTGAATCTGACATTCTGTCCGACCTTGATATTGCCGATATCCGCTTCGGAGAAGGAAGAATCAATCTGCATTTTGGCGAGGTCTTGCGCGATCTGGAACAGGGTAGGGGTCTGGAAGCTGGCGGCGACAGTTTGACCTACGTCGACCTGACGATCAACGACCACGCCCGAGACCGGCGAGCGGATAATGCTATAGCTTAAATTGGCCTTGTCCTTGTCGGCCTGCGCTACTGCCAGTTGTATCTGCGCTCGCGCGCTCCGCAACGCCTGAACGGAATGATCAAGTTCCTGGCTCGAAACATATTCCTGCGCGTACAGGGCGCGCATCCGTTTTTCGTTGGATTCTGCAAGATCAAGCGAGGCGCGGGCGCTTATCAGGCTGGCCTCGCTCTGGCGCGACTGCGCGGCAAGCAGGGCGTCATCCAGTTCCGCCAAAATCTGTCCCTGGGTTACATGGTCGTTAAAGTCCACATACAGCGCCTTGACGCTGCCGGAAACCTGGGTTCCCACGTTGACCAAAGTTACCGGATTCAAAGTGCCGTTTGCGGAGACGCTTTGCAGTATCTCGCCGTTGACAGCCGTAGCGAACTGGTATTGCCGCTCAGGCGAGCCGGAGCCGCCCTGGAAATACCAGAACGCGATTCCGCCAACAATGGCAATGGAAATGACGATAATAAAGGTTTGTGCGGAAGGTGTTTTCATGGCTCTGTAAAGAAAAATGATTCGTCAAGCAGTCGTCTGTCCAGCCGTCCAATAGCGCGGGCGAGGGCGGCGCGGCTGATGTGCCAGTCATAGGCGGCGTTGATCCGCTGCAATCTGGCGTCAGCCAATGCGCTTTGCGCGTTCAAGAGATCAAGAATGTTGCCGACGCCGGCCTGGTATCGTCCCAACGTCATGCGTTCGGCGGCTTCGGCGGAAGCAAACAGGGTAGTCGTCGCCAAGAGGCTTTGGGTGGCGGTTCTTAGCTCCTGCCATGCCTGCCATACTTCAAGGGAAGTCTGCTGTTCGAGCCGTTCCAGTTCGATGGCGCTCGCTTCCTCTCTCACCTCTGCGGCGCGAATCCGGTAACTGTCGGCAAAACCGCTGAAAAGAGGAATATTGAGGGTCAAACCGACGCTGCCGCTATGACTGTCCAAACCGTCACGCCTTTGATAGCCGGGAGAGGCTATAAATCTCAAGGTAGGCAGACCCTGCGAGCGGGCGACGCCAACAGCGGCTCTGGCTGCCTGGTAATACGCTTCGGCAGCGCGCAGATCAGGGCGTTCGTGTTTTGCGGCTTCCATCCATGCGTCCAGGCGCGTGGAAATATTTTCCACAAGCGCTATCTTATCGGCAAGCGTGTCGGAAAACAAAAGCTCATCTGGTTCCAGCCGTACCGGATGATTCGCGCCCAGACCGAGCGTGTTGGCAAGTATGCCTTCCGCGTTTCGCCACATTCCTTCCATGCGGATGAGATTCAGTTCGGCTTGGGAAAAGGCAGTTTGCGCCTGAAGTTTATCCACCGACGTGGCGACACCTGCTTTCAGCCTTGATTCAGCGGCGGAAAGGCTTTTTTGTGCCGCTGTTTCAGAGGTTTTGGCAGCTTCCACGGCGGCGGCGCTGGCATGCACCTGATAAAACGCCTGCACCGCTTCCAGAAATACTGCCTGTCGTGTTGTATCCTGCTGGGCAATCGCGGCATTCAGTAGCTGTCGCTGGCTCTCCAGATTGGCGGCGCGTCCGCCAAAATCGAAAAGCAGGTAAGAGAGATATATATCGGCGCTTTGCGAGCGGGTTCTGACGGTTTCTGAGTGGGTTGTGTTTGTCAGGGGGGATTCATACTCCGCTCTGGTGCGTTGCCGACTGCCGCTGATCGTTGCGTCCAGATAAGGCAGATAGGCGGCCTGCGCGATGCCGACCAGAGCCGCTTCCACCTTGGCGTTTGCCCAGGCCGCGCGGGTTTTCGGGTTGTGGCAAAGCGCAAGATCAACCACGTCCGCGAGATTCAGCGGAATATCAAGGGTTTGTGCTTGTCCGTGCTGTGGGCAGGGCGCGACGACGCCATATTCAAGCGAAAACGGGTCAGGCGCGGCAAGCGAGGGCAGAATGCCGAACAGAAGACAAGCCAGAATAGAAAAATAGCGTTTGAACAATGGAAATCCGCCCTGTAAGAATGGTTTTGGTTGACATTATAATGGTGTATGATCGAATATGTGCCGGTGGTTGTCATTGAACTTTAATAGATGTTTCAATATGTGTGGTTTACGATGAAACAAAAGAGATTTTGGATGCATTTATGGCTGTTATGCGCCATTGTTTTGCAAGGTTTGGCAGGTTGTGGCAGGGATGACCCGGAAGCGGCGCTTGTGAGCGCCGAAAGAGAATTGGTCGCTGCCATCGAAGCCAAAGATGCCGGTCGGGCGCTTGACCTTCTGCATCCTGATTTTGTTGTAGGCAGTCATGATCGGGACTGGGCCAGGCGCACTATGCTATTGATGTTCAATCGGCATAAAAAGGTCGGGGTCATGGTGCTTTCGAGTAAGCGCCACATCCACACCAGCGTGCCGGATCGCGCGACCAGTGAAGGGGAAATAGCCCTGATCGGCGCGGAAAATATACTGCCGGATGCTGCCGACCGCTTTCAGGTGCGCCTGGGTTGGGTCATGGTAGACGGTCAATGGAAATTATTGAATCTGGAGTGGTTTGACGGGCGGGGCAGGGGGTTGTGAGTGCGTTGTTTGATTGTTTTCCTGAAACTATTATGCGAAAGCGGTAAATTGGCAAAAATTAGCGGCGGAGCATGGACAATCAAGAGAGAAAGACACCCTCCGGAAGATGGGAAGTGTTTCTCATCTTTATGATCCAGACCAAAGCGCGACAGGCAGGCTTGTTTGTTCGGAGGCATGTTTTTGCACAAGGAAAAACACTATGAAAATGTTAATGATGGCTGTGGCAGGTCTGTTGGCGGGCTTTCCGTTATTTGCTCTTGGTGATGATCTTTCGTCAACGTCTTTGGCCTGCCGGATAACAGCAATGGAGGCATTCAAGAAGGACGACGCAAAGACGCGGGAACAGTGCCTGCGGGCTGCAAAGCAGGGAGACGCCGTGGCGCAGAATTATGTTGCAACGGTGTATAGCCAGGGACATGGCGTTATGAGAAATTATAGAGAAGCCATTAGGTGGTACAGATTGGCGGCTGAACGGGGATATGCCCCGGCGCAATACAACCTTGGGCGGATGTATGACCAGGGTTATGGCGTTAGGATAAATGACAAGGAAGCGGTAAAGTGGTACAGATTGGCGGCGGAACAGGGATACGCGCCAGCGCAACACAGCCTTGGGATAGTGTATTTCTCCGGTTATGGCGCGAAGGTGGATTATGCGGAAGCGGAGAAGTGGTACAGATTGGCGGCGGAACAGGGAAATATGTTGGCGCAAGCGGATCTTGGAAGCAAGTATGCCTACGGCTACGGAATTGCGAAAAATGATATGGAAGCGGTGAAATGGTTAAGAAAGGCTTCTGAGCAGGGACATGCGCTGGCGCAATACCGCCTTGGGCGGATGTATGACCAAGGTCATGGCGTGGCGCAGGATTATGCGGAAGCGGAGAAATGGTACAGAAAAGCTGCCGAACAAGAGGATAGATGGGGGCTGATTTACCTTGGGCATATGTACGCAGAGGGTCGTGGCGTTCCAAAGAACGAAGCGGAAGCGGTGAATTGGTACAGAAAAGCGGTGGAAAAATATGAAGATCCGGCGGCAAAAATTATCCTTGGGCACATGTATGCCGAGGGCAGGGGAGTTGCCAAGGATGAAGCGAAAGCGGTGAAGCTATACGAACAAGCGGCGAAAGGCGTAGGTTGGAATGCGGCAGCCGCGCGGTTCAGTCTTGGTCACATGTATGCCTATGGCCGTGGTGTGCCGAAAAATATTGCGGAAGCGGAGAAGTTGTATGAACGAGCGGCAAAAGCCGGAGATGCGGCTATGCGATTCAATCTTGGGGTTATGTATGTCGAAGGCAGGGGTGTGCCGAAGAATGAAGCGAAAGCGATCCATTGGCTAGATCTGGTTCTGGAGGACGAGAATCATGGTCCGGAGGCGGTGAATCTGCTCAAAAATCTGGGCGAACAAGGCAATACAGAGGCGCTGTACACGCTGGGTCGTATGTATGCCGCAGGGCGCGGCGTTGAAATTGATAATGCGGAAGCGGCGAAGTGGTACAGAAAGGCCGCCGACCTGGGAGATGCAAAAGCGCAAGGCGCTCTTGGGTTTATCTACTCTCTGGGACGGGGCGTGCCGAAGGATGAGGCGGAAGCCGAGAAGTGGCACAGAAAAGCAGCCGAACAGGGACATTCGGGAGCAAAAGACGCCCTTCATAAGATGGGTAAATAAGGTGTAGAGGTTGTGACTTGATCTTACAAACAGGCACAGTCAAAACGGGTACTGTCAGATCAAGTCAAAACTTTTACACCAAAAGCGTATATGGACGCGCTGATTTATTCCATGCTACAACATACTATACATATGGTATAGTTGATTGATTGCGACATTCTTGTGAATTGAACATGCAAGCGAGTTTTTCTGAACTGGAATATGCGTCAAAGAAAAAAGTGACAAGCCGTGATCGCTTTCCGGGAGAGAAGAACGCACTAACGCCTTGGTCTGAACTCATTTGAGGGCGCTGCAAGGCAATTTCCACGTTTTTCATGCACATGTCAAAAAAACACTTCACTCTATCTGGAGTGGTTCGACAAAAATTAGATTACTTCAGCGTGTCCATGAGTTCCAAATGTTGAGCTTCACAAGCTCATGGGATAAAACATGAGATAAAACATGCTTTGCGTCCGTTCTCCATGTATCACATAGTACAATCCCGCCCTCTCCCGCCTCTTCTTCGACCCTCATGCAATTTTGCGGCTTTGCCCTGCGTAATAATCTCTTCCTCGCGCCAATGGCGGGTGTGACCGACCGGCCTTTTCGCCGGTTGGCGCGGAAAATGGGCGCGGGAATGGCCGTGTCCGAAATGGTCACTTCCAATTCACTACTCTACGGCAGCGTCAAAACCCGCCGTCGCGCCAACCACGCCGGAGAACCGGAACCTGTCTCGGTGCAAATCGCCGGAGCCGACCCCAACATGCTGGCCGAAGCCGCCCGCTACAACGCCGCAGGCGGCGCGGAAATAATTGACATCAACATGGGCTGTCCGGCCAAAAAGGTCTGCAATGTCATGGCGGGTTCCGCCCTCATGCAGGACGAGGCGCTTGTCGCCCGTATCCTTGATGCCGTAGTTCGCGCCGTGCCTGAAACTCCCGTCACCTTGAAAATGCGAACCGGCTGGAATCAAGCCAGCAAAAACGCCGTAGTCATCGCCCGTATTGCCGAGGATTGCGGCGTACGCGCAATCGCCATTCACGGGCGCACCCGCGCCGACCAATACACCGGCGAAGCCGAATACGACACCATAGCCGAAGTAAAGCGCCAGGTCGGCATTCCGGTCATTGCCAACGGCGATATTGACTCGCCGGAAAAGGCAAAATTTGTCCTGGACTACACAAAAGCCGACGGCGTCATGATTGGTCGCGCAGCCCAGGGACGCCCCTGGATTTTTCGGGAAATCGAACACTTCTTGACGACCGGCAAACTGTTGCAACTTCCTGATTTATCGGAAATTTACGCCCTGCTCTCTGAACATTTATGCGATTTGTATGAATTTTACGGCGAGGCAGCAGCCATCGGTATCGCTCGCAAGCACATTTCCTGGTATACTAGGGGTCTACCCAATTCCGCCGCCTTTCGCAAGACAATGAACGCCTTGCCGGACAGAAAAAGCCAGGAAGCGGCCATTCATGATTTTTTCCGCCAAACACCTCAAAAATACTCCGAAATCTGAACCAACCATGAACCAACCAACCAATGACATCTCAAACTGCATTACGCAGGCGCTGGAAAAATATTTCCGCGATCTGGACGGCGAAAAACCAAGCAACGTCTACGCGACTGTCATCAAAAGCGTCGAGCGGCCGATGTTGACGCGAGTGTTGGAAGAAGCAGGCGGCAATCAAACCAGGGCGGCGGAAATCCTGGGGATCAACCGCAACACCCTGCGTAAAAAACTGCTCGAATACCAACTCATTCAAGAGTCTCCCGCGTGAAAATTCATCAAGCCCTCCTTTCCGTTTCCGACAAAACCGGCATTATCGAATTTGCCAAAGGACTTGTCGCTATCGGAGTCAAGCTGCTCTCCACCGGCGGCACTGCCCGGCTTCTGAAGGATGCCGGTCTTGCCGTCACCGAAATTGGCGATTACACCGGCTTTCCAGAAATGCTCGATGGCAGGGTAAAAACCCTGCACCCGAAAGTACACGGCGGCATTCTCGCCCGCCGCGATCTGCCGGAGCACATGGCTACCCTCAACGCGCATGGCATTCCGACAATTGATCTCGTGTGCGTAAACCTCTATCCGTTCAGGGAAACCGTCGCCCAACCCGGCGTCACGCTTGCAGCCGCCATTGAGAACATTGACATCGGCGGCCCCGCAATGACGCGCTCAGCCGCCAAGAATTACGCAGGAGTCGCCATCGTCACCGATCCGGCGGACTACGCCCCCATTCTGGCGGAAATGGAAGCGAACGATGGGGAGTTACAGCTTGTCACCCGCTTTGAACTTGCCAAAAAAGCCTTCACCCACACCGCCCGTTATGACAGTATGATTGCCAACTGGCTTACCGGTGCACCCGAAGGCATTGAGGCAACCCATAACGACCCTGCCCCGGCTCCGACGTTTTTTCCCGAGCGCCTGCAACTCGCCTTTGACCGCGTGGAGAGCTTGCGCTACGGCGAAAACCCGCATCAGGAAGCCGCTTTCTATCGTGAACCGGAAGCGCCGGAAGGCAGCATTGCCGCCTATCGCCAATTACAGGGCAAGGAACTCTCATACAACAATATCGCCGATTCCGACGCAGCCTGGGAATGCGTCAAAGCATTCCCGGAACCGGCCTGCGTCATCGTCAAGCACGCCAACCCCTGCGGCGTTGCCATTGCTTTTGGTTTGTCCGAAGCCTATGAAAAAGCGTTCCAGACCGATTCCACATCCGCCTTCGGCGGCATAATCGCCTTTAACGGCGCGGTTGATGCCGATGTGGTGGAAGCAATGGACGCAAGAAAACATTTCGTCGAAGTGCTGATCGCCCCTGCCTTCACCGCCGCCGCCAAGGCATTGCTGCAAACAAAACAAAACCTGCGCGTTCTGGAAGTTCCTCACGCTTTCGGTCTGCACACTCTGGAATTCAAGCGTGTCGGCGGTGGCCTGCTCGCGCAGACGCCGGATGCTTTCAACGTCATGCCGGAAAGCCTGAAAGTAGTCACCCAAAAGGCGCCGACCCCGGCTCAAATCCGCGATCTCCTCTTTGCCTGGCGTGTCGTAAAGTTCGTTAAATCCAACGCCATTGTCTTCTGCGGCAACGGCATGACTTTGGGTATTGGCGCAGGCCAGATGAGCCGGGTCGACTCCGTCCGCATCGCCGACATCAAGGCGGGCAACGCCGGACTGTCGTTACAAGGCTCGGTGGTTGCCTCGGATGCCTTCTTTCCCTTCCGCGACGGCATAGATGTGCTCGCAAAAGCGGGAGCTACCGCCGTCATTCAACCCGGCGGCTCCATGCGCGACGAAGAAGTAATCGCCGCCGCCGACGAACATGGACTGGCAATGGCATTCACCGGCATCCGGCATTTCCGCCACTGACCCTGCGGCTATCCACCACAGGCCTGGCAAACATTGGCGGACAACAAAATCGTTTCTTATTGCGTTAAAATGTTCATCCCTGCCAAAAAAGAAAGTAATTCACATGGAACTGAAAGACGCTCAAATCCTGATAAACCTGCTCAAAAGAGGAAAGGTTGTTATCTGCAACCTTGCGCCGGACATGTATTGTCCGGTTATTTCCATTAATACGGAAAAGATGCTTATTACCATGATCGGCCCAGACGGAGACGAATTGAGGGAAGTCACAAACTCGCTGACTCATGCCTCCCGCGAACGCTTTTTTGTGGTGCAGGAAATTCCCTGGTAATACTGCCCGCCTTGCGCGTTCTTTTGTTGGCAGAACACATCCCGATTTTCATGCGTAAAAAAGCGACCCGAAGGTCGCTTTTTATGCGGATAGATTCAGGCAAAATCAGATTCCCAGGCCTGCTTTGGCCTGGGCGGCCAGAGCGTTGAAGGCAGGGCGGTCGAAGACGGCAAGATCGGAGAGCACCTTGCGGTCAATTTCGATATTGGCTTTCTTCAGACCGTTCATGAATGTGCTGTATTTCAGCCCGAATTCACGCGCCGCCGCGTTTATACGGACAATCCACAGGGAGCGGAACTGGCGTTTGCGCTGGCGGCGGTCGCGGTAGGCGTATTGCCCCGCCTTCATTACCGCCTGCTTGGCAACACGATATACGTTCTTGCGTCTGCCCCGATAACCCTTGGCCTGGACAAGAATTTTCTTGTGGCGCGCGCGCGCCGTAACACCACGTTTGACTCTTGGCATTTTTGTTCTCCTTCAAGCGTAGGGTAACATGGCGCGAACCATGTCGACATCGCACTTGCTTATGCTGGAAACGCCGCGTAGCTGGCGTTTTACCTTGGACGATTTTTTGGTAAGGATGTGACGCTTGTAAGCGTGGCTGCATTTGATGCTGCCGCCGGGGCGCACACGAAAGCGCTTGGCCGCGCCACTCTTGGTCTTCATTTTGGGCATGTCTTGCTCCATTTAATATGGCTTGAAGGTGGTTCCCGACGGGAACGCTTGCCAACCTCAAACCACTTGTTTTACGAGGTTTCCCCCGCATTCGGCGGATGCCGCCGAATCTTCTACGCCTCAACCGCTTCCGCAGTCAAAGCCATGTTCATATTTGCATCGGGCATTTTTGCCGGAGTTGCCGCTCTTTCCGGATTTACCTTGGCCTTTTCCGATTTTTTCTTCACGGGGGCAAGGATCATCACCATTTGCCTCCCTTCCATCTTGGGCATTTGCTCTACCTGGGCATGCGCCTCCAGATCGGAACGAATCCGCTCCAGTTGGCGCATTCCGAACTCCTGATGCGCCATTTCGCGTCCTCTGAAGCGCAAAGTCACCTTGACCTTGTCTTCTTCCTCCAGAAAACGCAGCATATTTCGCAGTTTTATCCGGTAGTCGTTTTCGTCTGTGCCGGGCCTTAGCTTGATTTCCTTGACCTGCACCTGTTTTTGTTTCATCTTGGCTTCGTGCGCTTTTTTGGCCTCCTGATACTTGAATTTGCCGTAATCCATGATGCGGCAAACCGGCGGTTTCGCATGTGGCGCGATTTCTACCAGATCAAAGCCTGCTTCCTCGGCACGGTAGTTGGCCTGTCGGGAGCTTACTATGCCTAATTGTTCGCCATCAACACCAATCAACCGGACTTCCGGCGCATGGATTTCCTCGTTGATGCGATGTGTCTTGTGATTCAAAGCGATGACAGCACTCCTGTAAAAAACGGGCAGACTTTAGCGAAAACCGCCAGAGCGCATTCTAGCTGCGAATCCTTCCACACGCAAATGTCCGGCGGCGGCATTGAACGCTAAACAGCCAAATCTGTAGCATATTTGCCGCATATCCTGTTAATTAGAGCAGTACGGTTCGCAACAAGTTATCTGGAACGGCCTGTTTTGCTGCTGGTCGGAAGGGGTTTGCCGATCTGCCATTGGCTTACGATAACATCTCCTTCCTTGATTTGTGCGGGTGTCATTCGTTCTATAACAATGCCACGAGCCACTATAGCGTCATTTTCATCGCCTGCCGCCGCAAGGCTGAAGAACGCATAGGCAAGCACAATGTCTTGCCGCACACCATCTCCGTTTTCATACATGAGGCCCAGGTTGAACTGGGCAGGCGGAAAACCCTGCTCTGCCGCCTTTTGGTACCAGTTTAGCGCCTGACGCAAATCCTGGCGCACGCCTTCTCCATTATCATACATGCTGCCCAGACTGAACTGGGCGACTACATATCCTTTATCCGCCGCTTTGCGAAACCAATTGGCGGCCTCCTGAAAATCCTGCGGCACGCCTTGCCCCTCGGCATACATGAACCCCAGATCGGTCTGGGCGCGGACATCCCCTGCTTCCGCCATTTGCGTCAATTCAGGCAGGGACAAGGCGCTGTAGTCCAGCTCCTCCGCATGAGCTATGGGCAACGCAATGCCAAACAGCAGGGCAGCTGCAAAAAAGATGCGTTTCATGACAATTCCTTTCCAATCACAATGTTGTCAAATAACCTGCCATTCTATCCTGCCGCCAATGCTTCTGCCAGCGCTTCTTTTGCCACACTTCCCAGTTGCCCGATTTCATCATCGCTCACGATATAAGGCGGCATAAGGTACACCGTATTGCCGATGGGGCGCAGCAAAACTTCCCGCTCCAGCGCGGCGCGATAAAACCTGCGCGAAAAATCCGGATCAGCGCAAGTCACGTCAAACGCGCAAATCATGCCCCGCGCGCGTAAGTTGGAAACAGCGGGATGCGCGGATAATGAAGATATGCTTGCGAAAAGTTTCTCCGCCTTCACGCGATTGGCGTTAATCACGTCGTCCTCGACAAAAATATCCAGGGTCGCAAGCGCGGCGCTGCAAGCCAGCGCATTGCCGGTATAGGAATGGGAATGGAGAAAGCCGCGCCCTGTGTCTTCAGCATAAAAAGCCTTATAAATCCCGTCACGGCAAAGCACGACCGATAGCGGCAGATAACCCCCGGAAATACCCTTGGAAAGACAGAGCAAATCCGGGCGAATCCCTGCTTCTTCATGCGCGAAAAAAGTTCCGGCGCGCCCGAAGCCCACCGCAATCTCATCGCATATCAAATGCGCCCCATAGCGGTCGCACAGGGCGCGGACAAGCCGCAGATATTCCGGGTCGTGCATCGCCATGCCGCTTGCGCCCTGCACCAACGGCTCGACAATCAACGCGGCAACCCGCCCTGCTTCCGCGCGTAATTTCTCTTCCAGTCCGAAAGCGGCGCGGCGAGCCACATCAACGGCGGACTCTCCCGATACAGCCTTGCGCGCATCAGGCGACGGCGCAATATCCGCCTGCCGGACAAGGGGCGCGTAAGCGTCCCGGTATAAAGCAATGTCCGTCACGGCAAGCGCCCCCACCGTCTCGCCGTGATAGCTCCCCTCCAGACACAAAAAACGATTCTTCTCCGGCTCGCCCAAATTTCGCCAGTAATGACAACTCATCTTGAGGGCGATTTCTACTGCGGACGCGCCATCGGAAGCATAGAACGCATGTCCCAACGCACCATCCGTCAAGGCGGACAAACGCTCGGCAAGCTCTATCGCGCCCCGATGGGTAAAGCCCGCCAGCATTACATGCTCCAACCGCTCCAGTTGCTCACGCAGCGCGGCATTGATGCGCGGATTGGCATGACCAAAAAGATTTGTCCACCATGAACTAATGCCGTCGAGATAACGCCTGCCTTCAAAATCGTAAAGCCACGCGCCTTCTCCCCTGAGAACGGGAAGCAGCGGCAGCGGCGGCAGCGTCCCGCCGCCCTCATGATGCCGCATCTGCGTACAGGGATGCCAAACAGCTTTCAGGCTGCGCCGCATCCAGTCGTCGTTACTCACGTTACTCCTCCAGCACATCCACACCGGCAGGCGGAGTGAAGATGAAGCTGGAAGCAGGCAGTTTCGGATTGCGTCTTACCTTGTCCAGAGTAAAGGCTATGACCTGATTGAACGGATCAAGCAATTCAATGGTTTTCAATTCGCCCCTGGCAGTAAAGCCCATCCGCATCCTCGCAAAAGGAGCTTCCTTATCCTTCGGTTCAACGCTCGCCCAGAAAAGTCCGTTTGCCTCGCCTTCATCCAGCAGCAGGAACGCCTCAAGATTGTCGCTCCCCGCCAGCAACGCCGCCGGTGTCGCGCCAAGCGCCCGATCCATCCTTCTCACCGTCACCTGTTCCAAATCCTGATCGAACAGCCAGACTTTTTGCCCATCGCCCACAATCAGCACATGCTCAACGCTCCAGCGGAAACGCCCCGGCTTTTGATAAGCCATTGTCCCATTGGCTGAACGCACGCTTCTTCTGCCTTGGACGCCCTCTGTCTGGACGATGGTCTGCGTAAATTCAGCTTCCAGACTGTGCGTATCCTTCAGAAAACGACGCAAATGCTCCACCGCGCCCGCATGGGCGGACATGCTTGCCAGAAGCAGAATCAGACAGCCAAGGTTTCGCCAATATCTCATGATTACCATGCCTCCTCGTCATTCTTGGGATTCGCCAGCACTTCCCGTCCGCCGCGACTGTCCATCTGGGATACCAGACCGGCATGTTCCATCGCCTCGATCAATCGCGCCGCCCGATTGTAGCCAATCCGCAAATGCCGCTGCACGAGCGAAATGGAAGCGCGTTTGTTCCGCAACACAACCTCCACCGCCTGATCGTAGAGCGGGTCGCTTTCCGGGTCGCCTTCGCCGTCATCAGCGTCCGAACCGTTTTCCCCGTTGCCGTCGCTGCCCGAAAGAACTTCGGCGACATAATCCGGCGCGCCGCTCAACTTCAAGCGTTCGACTACGCGATGCACTTCCTCGTCGCTCACAAACGCGCCATGCACCCGCATGGGATGTCCTGTTCCGGGCGCAAGATAAAGCATATCCCCCTGCCCCAACAGGTTTTCCGCGCCCATCTGGTCAAGGATAGTGCGGGAATCCACCTTGCTGGAGACCTGAAAGGAAATGCGGGTCGGAATGTTGGCCTTGATAAGTCCGGTTATCACATCCACGCTGGGACGCTGGGTAGCCAACACCAGATGCAGACCGGCGGCGCGCGCTTTCTGCGCCAGCCGCGCAATCAATTCCTCCACCTTCTTGCCGACTACCATCATCAAATCCGCCAACTCGTCAATTATGACCACGATATGCGGCATCGTTTCCAGCGGCTCCGGCGTTTCCGGGTTAAGGCTGAAGGGATTGGCTATCGGCTCGTCCCGCTTTTTCGCTTCGCGCAATTTGCCGTTGAATCCGGCAAGATTGCGTACTCCCAAGGCGCTCATCAGCTTGAAACGCTTTTCCATCTCGGCTACGCACCAGTTCAAGGCATTGGCAGCCTGCCGCATATCGGTCACGACCGGCGTCAGCAAATGGGGAATGCCCTCGTAAATCGAAAGCTCCAGCATCTTCGGGTCAATCAAAATCAGCCGCACATCTTCTGGGGACGATTTATAGAGGAGCGACAGGATCATGGCGTTCACGCCCACAGACTTGCCGGAACCCGTAGTGCCCGCCACCAATAGATGCGGCATCCTGGCAAGGTCGGCCACTACCGATTGTCCGCCAATGTCTTTGCCCAGAGTCACGGTGAGCGGGCTTGTCATGTCATTCCAGGGCTTGCTGGCAATGATCTCGGAGAGCTTGACCGTCTGCCTGCGGGGATTGGGCAACTCCAGCGCCATGCAGGATTTCCCCGGCACGGTTTCCACCACCCGGATGGAAACCATCGAGAGAGCGCGCGCCAAATCACGGGCAAGATTGACGATCTGCGCCCCCTTGACCCCAATCGCCGGTTCAATCTCATAACGGGTAATGACCGGCCCCGGAAAAGCGGCCAATACCTTGACCTGAACGCCGAAATCGGCGAGCTTTCGCTCAATCAGGCGGGAGGTGTACTCCAATGTCTCGGCGGAAATCGTCTCAGCCTGCATTGGCGCAGGGTCCAGAAGGGATAAGGACGGCAATTCATATCCGGCGGTTAACCATGTCTCAGGGAACAGGCTGCTCTTTTTTTCTTCCTCTATCCATTTTTCGCGCTCCAGCCGCCTTTCCGCCTTGGGCGATACGGAGAGCGGCTCAGGGGGTTCAATCAACACCGGCTCACGATGTTCCGAGCGGCGTTTTTCCTCTTCGATCGCTTCCTCCCGTCGTTCCAGAACGTTCCTGGCAATGCGCCGGTCGCGCCAGGTTTCATAAAGCGCGAAAACTCCCAGACAACCCCGCTCCAACACACCGCCCAAACGCTCGAAGAATAAAAACCAGGACATACCGGAAAAAACACTCCACCCCGCCGCGAACAACGCAAGCAAAAGCAGGGTCGCGCCGGTGTGTCCAAACAAATCGTTAAAACGGAAAGACAGGATCCCCCCCAATAACCCGCCCGCTTTTGCAGGAAGCAATACGCCGTAGGACTGAAAACGCAACGACTCCAACGCCGCGCTGGAGAGCAAAAGCAGGACAAAGCCAGCAAGCGCAATATGGAGAGCGCGTCGCTCCACGTTTTTCAGGCGCTCGGCGTCTGCGCCGCGCAACCGTATCACTTGCCAGAACCCCCGCCAAATGAGCATCATGCACAAAGCTACCAGCCACCAGGCGGAAAAACCAAAGACGTAAAGAAGCAGATCCGATACTGCTGCGCCAAGCCGACCGGCCAGATTTTTGATGATTGCGGCTCCGGTCTGCGACCAGCCGGGATCGCCCTCATTGTAGCCAATCAAGGCAAGCGCCAGAAAAAACGCCAGCACGAACAGGAGCAGCAAGACCGCTTCCTGTATCAACAATCTGACTTTATGGGGCAGAGGGTCTGCCGAACGGGGTGGGGATGGATTCGCCATGAAGAAACGCTCCGGGAACAACACTTTGCCAGCAGGCAAGGGAAAGTATCCGATATATTGAAAGACGCATTATAAAACCTGAAGCAAGACAGAGCGCAATCCTTGGCGGCGCGGTCAATAATTGCCGTCTGCAAGACACCGCAGGCGGCGGATGCGCTCGTCGGTATTCGGATGCGAGGAAATCCAGTCCAGGAATTTGTCCTCTTTGCCTTCTTTTTCCCTGTCGGAAGCGGACATTTTCTTTCGATATGCCATTTCCAGCTTCTCCAGCGCATTGACAAGCAATTCGGGGGATTTGCCCTGACGGCGCAGCAATTCGGCGGCGTAATCATCGGCTTCGCGTTCCATGTCGCGGGAATAGCCTGAACTTAACAGGGCGGAGCCAAGGGTAACGGCGGCAAAGGAAATGTCGCCCAGCCAGGCGGCAGCGACAGCGGCGACCACCGAACTCTGAATTAGTTGGCGAACGCCGTGACGACCTCTTAAATGCCCAAGCTCATGGGCAAGAACAGCGAGAATTTCATCGTCATCATCATGCAGGTTTGCCAGTTCGTCCAGCAGCACAATCTGCCCGTCCGGAAACACGAAAGCATTGGGGCCGATTCCGGGCGAGGAGCGAAAGTTAAGGGAGATGTAATCGTCGTAGGCGGTAAGTTCAGGGTCGAGAGCGGCAAGCCGCAGAAAACCGGCTTGCAGCTTTTCCCGCCGTTCCTCTGGCATGGCGGATGGTTTGAGGAGATATTCGTCGAGTTGTTCAAGAGCCGCTTCGGAAATCGGGCGCATGGCGGCGACGGGCACATGCGGGGCGATAACCTTCGCGCCCCAGGGCAATCCCCAGAGATAACCCGCCACAAAGACCAGAATGACGCCAAGAAGCGATGCTAAAACCCAGCGCCAGCGGCTTTGCATGTGCACAATCGTTGGGGCGCGATAGCCCAATTCCAAAAGCAATGCGTCAAATCCCGCGCCTTGCGCGACTTCGCAAAACGCATTGTCACCTTCAAAGCGCAAGGTGCGAGGCGCGGCTCCCTGCGGTTCGGAAACGCGGATGTCGGCTATCGGGATGGCGCGTTGTCCGCCATCTTCGTTTTCGATCAGCAGTCCGGCATGGCTTTTGCTCAACCGCGCGGGACGACGGCGTGAGCTTTGACCGTCGAAGTAATGGGCTTCCAAAGGCATATCAGAGCGCAATATCGAAGTCGAAAATGTCAGCGATTTCTTCGCCGATGGCGCTCTTTTCTCTTGTCGCTCCCGCGATGAAATTATCCAGATCGTCTGCTGCCAGCACGGCGGTATGCCTTGCGCGGTAAGCGGCCAGTCTGACCTTGGCCCAGGGCCAATATAAACCGGCGGTCAGCAATATCAACAGCCAGTTTGAAAGGGTGATGCCGGTTATGCCCCAGAATTTCTGGTCGCTTACAAAACCATGTTTCTCCAGGCCGGTGTTATTCCAGATCAGGTTGGCGGTAAGGGCGCTCAAGTACCCCTGCGTCACGAGAACAGCAGGCAGATAAATCGCCATGAAAATCACAAAGATTATGATGACTCCTACTAAAAGCCCTTCCGTGTCTATCTCGTCATTGGGAGGCTCCAGAGCTTCGGCAGCGGCGACAGGTTCCTGGTTTGATTCTTGATCTTCAGCTTCGACAACAATTTCCGGTAGCGCCCCTTGTTCCATAGCTTCGGCAAAAAGTTTCTGTAGCGACTCTTTAGCTTCTTCAGCCGTGACAACAGATTCATGGGACAACTCCTGACTCTGGGCTTCGACAGCAGGTTCATAGAACTCTTTAAGTTCTCCAGCCGTTGTAACAAATGCGACAAGCGCAATTACAGCGCCAAGAATGGACGCAGCAGACAAAATTGCAATAAACGGCAATGACGCTCGCAGGTAGACGCCATAAAATGATGAAAGCCGGAATCTGGTTTGAAAGCCGGAAGCGCCAAAGGCAAGGTGGTTGAGTTGAAAGCGCTTCAAGGTTCCTACGGCAGCCGGTATCAGAAGCATCATAACCAAAAATCCGAATAATATGAGAAAGCCCATAGCAGCTGCGAAGATTGCGTCCTCTTCAGAGTAAACATGCCCATCTTCGCTACCTTCGGCACAGGCTTCGTCGTCTTCGACGTAGGTATCGTCGTCCTCGACAGCAATGGACTGCTCGGTTGTCGTCTGGTTGTTGATTAATACTTGTTCCAGGCTGTAGTTCACCGCCACGAACATGGAGGCAATGGCAACAAGCGCCAGAACGTAAACCAAAAATGCCTTGCAAAGCCCTTTGTAGGTTCCGCGAAAATCAAAATGCAAACCACGAAACGAGGTATTGCGAGAGCGGAAAACAAAGGAACGGACGATAAGCCAAGGAATCAGCGGCGCGGAGAGGAGCAAGGCCAGAATGTAATACTGAAAGGGCGCAAGGTTTTCGATGAGCGCCAGGGTTGCAAAAAACCCGACGGCAAGAACACGCCCCTTCAGTATGGCTTTCGGGTCGCCGTGGTAGTCAAAACCACTGCCGTCAAGGAGCGTGTTGCGATGAAAATATTGCTCGCGCCGCACCTTTGCCCATGCCGAATAAATGCCAAGGGTCAGAATATTCAAAAACAGGTTGACGATCCAGATTTTGAAATATTCGCTGCCGGAGCCGACAAACTGAAGGCGGTGTTCAGTAACCGTTTCAGGGGGTGTATTGACGCCGAAAGTCGGCTGTTCGTCCGGCGCATAGGCGTGTTCAGCCAACGACAAGGCGTTGTCCGGCAATATCGCATCTTGCATGAGTATCTTTCCGGGTGAGCAAGGCAAAAATAAATACCACTAAACCTTCATGGCGAGGCGGAAGTATAACTATAATCGCAAAGGTTGCGCGAAGGGAGAAAAAGGATTTTTCGCCTTCGCGCACTGCTGCCCGGAATAAAAAAGCGAAATTCCCGTCAAAGTCTTGCGAGGCAAAGGGAGTTCTCTCTTGAACGCCAGCTTATGGATTGGGTTAAGCCCCCTTTACCAAAGGGGGTGGCGCGTAGCGCCGGGGGTTTGTTGCTGCATATTGTGTCAAACCCCCGCCCGCCAAGGCGGACACACCCTTTCAAAAAGGGGCTTTAAAACCGCCAACTTTTCCAGAGCGTTTTGGATTTTATCCGGTTAGCATGAAAAATTATTTCTGGCAGTAGTGCGCCTTCGCTGGAATGACACCGCCGCCTGCGCCCTGATTAGCCTTGATACTTTGTGCATTGGAGATGCAAATATGACAACTGTTCATGATGTTTTGAAGCTGATGCAAGACAATGAAGTCAAATTCGTTGACTTCCGTTTTACCGATACACGCGGCAAGGAGCAGCATATCAGCGTGCCCGCCAGATGCGTGGACGAGGCTAAATTCGAGACCGGCCAAGCGTTTGACGGCTCGTCTTTCGCGGGCTGGAAGGGCATTCAGGCTTCCGACATGCTCCTGATACCGGATCCCGCCACCGCCTTCATTGACCCCTTCTTTGAGGACGCTACCCTGGTACTGACCTGCTATGTCACCGAGCCTACCGACGGCAAGGGATACGACCGCGATCCGCGCTCCATAGCCAGACGCGCCGAAGTCTACCTGAAATCATCCGGGATAGGCGATACTGCTTTTTTCGGCCCTGAGCCTGAATTTTTCATTTTCGATTCCGTCGAATGGCGAATTGATATGTCCGGCTCCTTCGCGCGAGTCAACTCAGAGGAAGCGGCGTGGGCTTCCGGCAAAAAGACCGAAGGCGGCAACATCGGACACCGTCCCTGCGTTCAGGGCGGCTATTCCCCCGTGCCGCCGGTTGATTCCTTCAACGACATCCGCGCCGCCATCTGCCTCGCCTTGGAAGCATGCGGCGTTGAGGTTGAAGTCCATCATCATGAAGTCGCAACCGCCGGACAGAATGAGATCGGAACCAGATTCAATACTCTGGTTCGTCGCGCCGACTGGACGCAAATCATGAAGTACGTCATCCACAACGTAGCGCACCAATATGGCAAGACCGCGACTTTCATGCCCAAACCCATAGTGGGCGACAACGGCTCCGGGATGCACGTACACCAGTCAATCTGGAAGGAAGGCAAAAACCTCTTCGACGGCAACGGATACGCAGGACTGTCCGAGACCGCGCTTTACTATATCGGCGGCATAATCAGGCACGCCTGCGCCCTGAACGCCATCACAAATCCCGGAACAAACTCCTACAAACGCCTGGTTCCCGGATTTGAAGCGCCGGTAAAGCTCGCCTATTCCGCAAAAAACCGCTCCGCTGCCATTCGCATCCCCTTTGTTTCTTCGAGCAAGGCGCGTCGGATTGAAGCGCGTTTTCCGGATCCGTCCGCCAATCCTTACCTGTGTTTTTCCGCCCTGCTGATGGCGGGGCTGGATGGCATCCAGAACAAGATTCATCCGGGCGATCCCGCCGACAAAAACCTCTATGACCTGCCGCCGGAAGAAGACGCGAAAATTCTGACCGTCTGCTCCAGCCTCGAACAGGCGCTTGAATGTCTGGACAAGGATCGTGATTTTCTGACCCGGGGCGGCGTGTTCTCGAACGACTGGATTGACGCCTACATCGCCCTGAAAACAGAAGAAGTCACCCGGTTAAGAATGACCACCCACCCGGCGGAGTTCGAGATGTACTACTCCTGTTGAACACGCCTCAAGCGCAACCCTCGAAATGAGTGGCGAGGTGGGCGAGATTGTTTTGTGGAGCATTGAGGCTCTCTGACCTGTGATTTCGCAGGCGCCAAAAAAACCCGCCTATATGCGGGGATTTTTGCGCGAACCTGTCAGCGTTTGTTTTGCTCGGTCAGGGCGATGTACCTCAAACGGTCATTTGTATAACGTTCCCGTATCAGATCCAGC
Source organism: Betaproteobacteria bacterium (assembly GCA_009777245.1). Lineage (GTDB taxonomy): Bacteria > Pseudomonadota > Gammaproteobacteria > Burkholderiales > Rhodocyclaceae > Azovibrio. The sequence continues at coordinate 81,038 of WRMF01000005.1, read as the reverse complement.
TCCCTGCGCTTGGCGGCAAGCAGGTCGTTTTGCGCTTGCATTTCAAATTCCTCGTCACGGATGGATTGAGCCAGAGCCATCGGTATGTTTTGCGCGGAATGAAGGCTTGCCTCCTGCCTAAGCTCGCCTATCTTTTGCTTGGAAGCGCCAATCTTGGCCAGAATATTGTTGAGCTCGGCGTTTACCGCTCCTTCCGCGCTCTTCTGCCTCTGGTCTATATCGGCAAGACTGGTATAAGTCTGAAGGAGAGCGTGATCCTGACGAGCCTGCTCCCGCGCCTGCGCCCGCGCCGCCAGTTCCTCCCGCCTCTTCTTTTCCGCTGCGGCTCTTTCCGCCTGTGTCATGGGCGGAGGAATGGTGCGAACATGCAAGCCCTGCCGGTTATAAACCTTGATCTCCAGACCTCTGCATTGCAAGGGTATGATGTCGCCGCAGGCATTCTGACCTGAGCTGGTCTTGCAGCAGGCTGTTTCGTTGCGCCCGATTTCCGGCTTCGGCTGCTGGGCCAGAAGGACACCGGACGCCAACAGAGCAAAAGCTCCGGCAAAAAACGGCAAAACTCGCGAAAACATATCAACTCTCATTGTGATTGCTCCCGTAACGGGTACGGTAAGCGGCGATAGCTTCCCTACTGGAAGCAACGATTGCATTATCGCTTAAATATAGGAAATTCATCAAATGGTCAAGTGTCGCGATTGAAATTACCGGCAGGCCGAAATCCCGCCTCACTTCCTCCACGGCGGACGACTCCCCCTGCCCGCGCTCCATGCGGTCAAGCGCAATCAGAACGCCCACAGGCTCGCCGCCTGCCGCGCGAATCATCTCAACCGACTCGCGTGTCGCGGTTCCGGCAGAAATCACGTCGTCTACGATCAACACCCTGCCATTTATCGGCGCGCCTACAGTCATGCCGCCTTCGCCGTGATCCTTGGCTTCCTTGCGGTTGTAGGCAAAGGGATAATTGAAACCTCGTCCGGCAAGCTCTATCGCAACTCCGGACACAAGGGGAATCCCCTTGTAGGCGCTGCCGAACAGCATATCGAAGGCAAGACCGCCTGCCAGCGCGGCTTCGGCATAAAAGCCGCATAACCGCGCCAGAGCCGCGCCGTCATTGAACAACCCCGCGTTGAAAAAATAAGGCGAAATCCGCCCCGCCTTGGTTTCAAATTCGCCAAAACGCAACACCTGCCGCTCAATGGCGAACTCGATAAACGACAACCGAAAGTCCATGTCTGCCTGAAGCCTTGTCATTTCGCTCAACGTTTCTTTTGACCTTGCACATTATGCCTCATTTCCCTGAATGCCGTAAAATCCTGCTTTTTTTGGAGCTGCGGCGTGCTTTTTCCTGTCCATTTTGATGTCATTGTAGTTGGCGGCGGTCACGCCGGGACAGAGGCTGCGCTTGCCGCAGCGCGCATGGGTTCTTCCACCCTGCTCCTCACTCACAACCTGGAAGCGTTGGGCGCGTTAAGCTGCAATCCTTCCATCGGCGGGATTGGCAAAGGACATCTGGTCAAGGAGATTGACGCGCTGGGCGGGGCGATGGCGGAAGCGACGGATGAGGCCGGCATCCAGTTTCGCATGTTGAACCGTTCCAAAGGGCCTGCGGTGCGAGCCACCCGCGCCCAGGTGGATCGTGTCCTCTACCGGCGGGCAATCAGGCAACGGCTGGAGAACCAGGCCAATCTTACCCTCTTTGCCATGCCGGTCGAAGACCTGCTGATTACGGGCGGACGGGTCACGGGAGTAAGAACGCAATCGGACATCTGTTTCGAGGCCGCTACCGTGATTCTTACTGCGGGCACGTTTTTGAACGGTCTGATTCATGTCGGTTTAAGCAATTACAGCGGCGGGCGGATGGGGGATGCGGCAAGCCTGGCTTTGGCGGAACGTCTAAAGGAATTGAAATTGCCGCAGGGACGCTTGAAGACCGGCACGCCGCCGCGCCTTGACGGACGGACAATCAACTTTTCCGTAATGGAAGCGCAATACTCGGACACGCCGCTGCCGGTCTTTTCATTTCTGGGGGATGCGGCACAGCACCCGCCGCAACAGCCATGCTGGATAACCGAAACGAATAACGCGACGCACGACATTATCCGCGCCAATCTTGACCGCTCGCCGATGTATGCGGGCGTTATAGAAAGCGTGGGGGCGCGTTACTGCCCGTCTATCGAGGACAAGATTCACCGCTTTGCCGACAGGAGCAGCCACCATGTGTTTCTTGAGCCTGAAGGGTTGGAGACACGTGAGATTTATCCTAATGGAATTTCAACGAGCCTGCCGTTTGATGTGCAGCTTCTCTTTGCGCGCTCCATCAAGGGGTTGGAGCGTTGCCATATCCTGCGCCCCGGATATGCCATTGAATATGATTTTTACGATCCTTCCCAGCTTTCGCCTGCGCTGGAGACGAACGCGATTTCCGGGCTTTTTTTCGCAGGACAAATAAACGGGACGACAGGCTATGAAGAAGCGGCGGCGCAAGGTTTGCTGGCAGGCGTCAACGCGGCCTTGCGTGTGAAAGGAGAAGCGCCTTGGTTTCCGCGTCGGGACGAAGCCTATCTGGGGGTGATGGTGGATGATCTGATCACGCGCGGTGTTTCCGAGCCGTACCGGATGTTTACCAGCCGCGCCGAATATCGTCTGCAATTGCGTGAGGATAACGCCGACAGTCGCCTCACAGAAATCGGGCGGCGGTTTGGTCTGGTGGATGACAGGCGTTGGAGAATTTTTGAACAAAAACGGGAAGCTGTGGCAAGGGAGATCGAGCGGCTGAAATCCGTCTGGGTCAATCCGGCGCTGTTGTCGCCGGAAGCGGCGGAGCGGATTTTGGGGCGGGCGATTGAGCGGGAATATTGCCTGTTCGATTTGCTAAGGAGACCGGAAGTCGGCTATGCGGCGCTGGCGGAATTGCCCGGCGGCGCGTCTCCCGACGCGCTTGATGCCGCCGTGATTGAGCAGGTCGAAATCATGAGCAAATATCAGGGCTACATTGACCGCCAGCGGGAAGAAGTTGCCCGCGCCGCCCTGCTGGAAAACTTGTCCCTGCCGGAAGACCTTGATTTTTCCGCCGTGCCGGGACTCTCCCGCGAAGTGGAGCAGAAACTTAGTCGTCATCGTCCGCGCACTCTGGGGCAAGCCGGTCGCATTCAGGGCATTACGCCTGCGGCCATTTCGCGTTTGCTGGTCTGGTTGAAGCGGTTGGAGCGGGAAAAAGAGCGTGCATAAAAAGAGCGTACATAACCAGGCAGATGATCTGGAGATTCTGGCAACGGGCATGGCGGCGTTGAATATCAACGCGCCGCCCGATTCCATTGAAAAGCTGCTGGCCTATCGCGACCTGTTGATGAAATGGAATCAAGTCTATAACCTGACCGCCGTCAAAGACCCGAAGGAGGCGCTCATCCGGCATGTGCTGGATTCGCTTGCCATTCTGCCCTGGGTAGGCGAGGAAGTCCGCCTGCTTGATGTGGGTAGCGGCGGCGGCCTGCCGGGCATTCCCCTTGCCATTGTCCGTCCTTCGCTTGCCGTTACCTTGGTTGAATCCGCCGGAAAAAAAGCCGCTTTTCAACGGCAGGCCATAATCGAATTGGATTTGCCAATGGTTGAGTCATGGCATGGCAGGGTTGAGGATTTTGCCGCGCCTGAAAGGTTTGACCGGATTGTTTCCCGCGCCTTTGCCGATTTGCCGCTTTTTGTCGCTCTGACCCGTCATCTTATGGGCAATAACGGGCGCTGGCTGGCTATGAAAGGCAAAAAGCCGGAGGCGGAGATCGCCGCCCTGCCGACGGATGTCCGGCTGGAGGCGGTTATTCCCCTGCAAACGCCGATGCTTTCGGCAAGCCGCCATCTCCTGATTTTGCAGCCGACCTGACCGGAAAATTATGGCAATGCTCGTAGTGAAGCCAAGTGGTTCATTGTATTACGGGAACTACTACACGCTGGACAAAGGATGATGGATGTTTGCTAATTCGCGCTCCGTCGAGAGCCGCCAGACTGAAGCGCATCCCGCTTTGCCGGGAACGCTGGCGCGTCATTTTGCGCGCAAATTTTGCCAACCGATTCGAGATTACAACCGCGCGGCCTTTGCGGAAGCGATTGGACGCTGGCAAGACTGGAACGACAATGCGCCATTGCTGCTGGATTGCGGCTGCGGGGTCGGCTGGAGCACAATCAAGCTGGCAAGCGCTCACCCGGATTGTTTTGTGCTGGGCATTGACCAATCGGCACATCGTCTGGCGCGGAAAAAATCGGAGCCATCGGAGTATCAACAGGGCAATCTGGCTTTCATCCGCGCCGATCTGGTGGATTTTTGGCGTTTGCTTGCCGATATGAACATTCGTCTGTCCGCGCATTACCTTCTTTATCCCAATCCCTGGCCGAAGGCGCGGCATCTGAAACGACGCTGGCATGGGCATCCGGTTTTTCCGGCGTTGCTTTCTCTGGGCGGACGGCTGGAATGCAGAAGCAACTGGAAAATTTATCTTGATGAGCTGGAATTCGCTATCAACTGGGCTGGATATGCGGCGACGGTTACTGCTCATCTTCCCGCAGATGGCGGCTTAACCCCGTTCGAGCGCAAGTATCATGCGTCCGGTCAACCGCTCTGGAAGCTGGTTGCCGATTTGGATCATGTCAAGGAATCCCCCAACGTATGCCCGACATGATTCCGCCAATTTGTAATTTATAGCCGTTCCCGTGTAAATATAGTGTTTTCGCAAATAACGAGACTATAAGAGGGGCGCTTTGCTCCCACGCTCAATAAATAGTCATTCCCGCATGTCTGTCCCCGCGAAGGCGGGGAGCGGGAATCCAGTATTGCATCAAAATCTTTACTGGCATTCAGGACAAAGCGGAAATGCCATTCCTCTCGCGCTTTTGTATGGGAATGTCTCTCCTGTTCTGGAAATCTGTCGTAGCTTTCAGCGCCGTGCTGGATTCCTGCCTTCGTGTCCATTTCGAGTGATTGGGCGTGGGAGCAAGGCTCTCCCTCTCCTGCCTCTCTACGGAAAAAGCACAATTATTTACGGGAATGATTATATCTGCAATAGCTAATTGCATCTCTTGGCGCATTCGTATTGCTTTTATGGCCTGCTCTTGGCGTTAAAGGAAGGACTTGGTGCAATTCGCGCAAAGCGGGATATCTCCTTGAAGCGCTGCTGAGTGAAGTTTCCTGATTCTTTCGTATTTGGCGTTATGGAAAATATCGCGGATGCTTGTCTTGCCGTCCAGATGCCCCAAAATTTCCCGCCCATCATGATCAAGGCAACATAGCGCCACATCCCCATTGGCGAGAATCGTAAAAGTATTCCAGACTCGCGCACAAGGCTTGCGGATTCGTGATCGCAAGCCACAATCTTGCTCTCCTCCCCAATTGTGAATTTTTCCAAAAGAAAAACCATCCACTTCGCCTGCAATCAAATTCATGGTTTCCGAGCGGTCTTGTGTGCTACAGCAGGCCACAAAAATCTTCATGGAGGATCGCATTTCATTGCGTAATTTCACAAGCTCCCTGATGTTTTTCACAACTTTGTCATATTTCAACGGTGTGCGGATGGATTCAAATTCCTCACGGGTTGCTCCGTCGAAGCTGATTTTAATTTCATCCAAGCCAGATTCGATCAGGCTACGGCGGCGATTTTCCGTCAAGAGCGAACCATTGCTGAAAATTTTGACTCGTGGAATGCCGTTGCTTTTGGCATACCTGATCCTTGACTCAAGTTTTTTATCCATGAGCGGTTCACCAAAATTATGAAGGTGTATCTCCTTGCATGAATTTTCGACACATTCGCGGATAATCTGTTCGTAGAGCGAGTCGCTCATGAGTTCGACTTTCCGCGTCATATCCTTGTGTGGGCAAATCGCGCATTTCGCGTTGCATGCGTTCGTACACTCCACTCGAATCGTTTTTGGAAATTCTTTAAGCAAGCCGAAAAAAATGGATCCGACAAACCAACATAGCAATTTCGACGTGATTTTTCTTCTGCGTGGTATAACGATTGCCGTGCTGTGCTGTGCGTTCATCATGCGCTTTCAATAAGTGGACAAAATGACTCGCTATCGGGCGGTCATAGCTTGGATGGCGCGATTCTACCCAAAAATGAAGCGATACGGTCAACGCGCCTTGCAGTTGCATTCATTCTACCAGAAGGAACATCCGACCAACGGTTCAAGAGCCTCTCGCTGAACGAGCCGCCGCCGCAAATTCACGCTTTTACGACCGCCCTCAAAAAAATTCCCGATAAGGCATGACGATTCGGCAGGAGTTCCCTAGAATATCGGGTTATCAAACGCGATTGGGCAGGCGATGGAATTGTTCTCCAGAATTCTTGACGCGCCGGGCGGTACAGGCTTCGTCTTTATCATCATAGTCGTCATGGCGCTGGCTTTTTTGCTGCGCTTTGTCCTGCCTGCGCTCATGCTCTGGTTTGACTTGCGGCGGGCAAGCCGGACGCTGGTCAAGCTCCTGCCGCATTCTCCCTCGTTGGGCAAAATCACGGACGAAGTAATGCGTTCGCCGCTCCTCTCCCACGCCTGGAACGAATACGCGCACACCCTGCATCGGCAAAAGATCGCGGGCGGCGAGCGCGTTCGCGCCACTGCCGCCGCCGGACATTTTTTCTCGGTCGCGCTTCTGGTGGAAGCGCCGCTGAAGGCCGGGTTCTATAGGCATTTGCCGGGCATTCTGACTGGCCTTGGCATTATCGCGACCTTCGCGGGATTGATCGCGGGACTGTCGGATTTCGAGGTCAATAGCGACACCGAAGTAGTGCGTTTAAGTTTGCGTAACCTGATCCAGGGCGTCGGACACGCCTTCAAGGTTTCAGCAGTCGCGATTTCGCTGGCGATGTTGACGATCTGGCTGGAAAAATCGCTGCTTTCCGTGTGCTCCCGCCATGTGCTGCGTCTGGCGGAAAGTCTGGACAGCCTCTTTGAAGGCGGCGTGGAAGAAGAATATCTTGCGCGTCTGGTGCTGGCGAGCGAGCATTCCGCGCGGCAGGCGGCGGAATTGAACAAGACATTCTCCGAAAAACGGGATGGAATCAATCAGGCGGAGCTGGCGGACAGGATCGCGTCCGCTGTCGCGGATAGTCTGCGCGAGCCGCTCCTTAGAGTGGCGAACGCGGTAGAGAAGGCTGGCATGAGCCAGGGGGCGGCGACCGCGCAAAGTCTGGAGCCGCTGCTTCTCAAATTCATGGCGAAAATGGAAGGACAATGGAATCAGAATGGCGCGGGGCTGGAAAAGCTGCTCGCGCAAAGCGCCGAATCAATGAAAAAAACTGCTTCGGAAATGACCAGGATAATCGGGCGGGTGGATACGATCGGGCAAGGCGCGGTAAGCACGGCGGCAGCGGGCTTGTCCAACGCGGGCGCGAAGGTTGGGCAGGCGGCGGCGGACTTTTCCGGCGCGAGCGACGCCTTGCGAGCGGTTTCCGCTTCATTGGCGGAAGCAGCGTATCAGGCGGGCGAAGTCGTGCGCGATACTGCGGACAGCCGTGACGCTTTCAGAGCCATGCTTTCCGAATTAAGCGTCGTCATGGAGAACGCCCGTCGTGAGGCAAGCCTTACCGCCGAACTGGTCGGACGGATGGAAGCGGCAGCCGGGGCGCTTGCTTCCGCCAGAACCGAAGCGGTCAATTATCTGGAAGGGGTCAATCGAGTGCTGGCGGAGGCGCATTCCAGCTTTGCCGAAAATGTCGAGCGCACCTTGAGGGAAGGAAACAGCCAATTCCACAAGGAATTGGCGCTTGCCGTGGATTATCTGAAAGGCGCGATTGAGGAACTGGGCGACACCCTGGAAAATCTGGCGGGGAAAAAATGAGCTTCTATTTGCGCCGCTCGCCGCCCGCCGCGGCAGACCACGATGTGGCGGAACAGCCGTTCTGGATTTCCTTCTCCGATTTGATGACCGCGCTGATGGTAATGTTTCTGGTCGCCATGAGCGTTGCGCTCCTTGCCATTACCCATGAAATTTCCCAGAGCGAAGATGAAAGAGTGGAGCGTCTGGACGATATAGATACCTTCCTGAATCAGCTTCGGAAGGCTACCGAGGATATTCCTGGCGTTGCCGTGCGGGGAAGGGTCATAGATTTTGGCGAACGCGCCCGCTTTGCGACCGACAGCCACCAGCTTACCCTTGATCAGACCATCATGCTGCGGGAAATCGCGCCGCGCATTCTGGAGCTTGCCCGTAATCCGCTGGGTCAGAAATGGCTGAAGCGTATTGTGGTAGAGGGTTTTGCCGATGCGCGCGGCAGTTATCTCTACAATCTTAACCTTTCCCTGCAACGCTCCGAGCGGTTGTTGTGCGTTTTGCTTGCCGCGCCGCCCGCGCCCGCCGCGCTTTCAGCCGCCGACCGGATGCTGGCGCGAGACCTGTTTCTTGTCAGCGGCTCTTCCTATAATGCCCTGCGCGCAAGCCAGGACGAAAGCCGCCGGATTGAATTGCGGCTGGAATTTTTCGACATCGGGGAGATGCGCCTTCATAGCCGTTCCGGCAGAGACATTCCGCTGGAAGAAGAAAATCGTTGTCCGTTGGATTAGAGCGGTTTTGGTTAAAGTGAGTACATTTACGCGCCCTCTCCCTGCCCTTGGCTACGCCGCGAGTAACCACACCATCTCACTCGCGGCGCAGCCACAAGCGGGAGAGGGGGCGGGGGAGAGGGCTAACCGTGCCGTAACTGCTTTATACTTGGAAAAAAGTGTACGTGCTTGAATCGAAACCGCTCTGATGATGAAAGCCCTGAAATCTCTGCGTAAGGAATTGACTCACGCTCTGGCAGGAAGGCCAAGGCGGCTGGGTTGGGGCGAGCCGGAAGCCATGCGAAACAGTCTGGCAGCAGTGCGCGAACGGTTTACCCGGCGTAGCGGCGCGATTCCGGCGGAACGGGTGGCGCGGGGCGTTTTGGCGCTTCGCGTTCTGGGCGCAGGTGTGGATTTCGTGCATCTCAAATACGCCTGTTACGGCATTGCCCAACATGCCGATTGGAATGGCCGCCGTTTGTTGGAAGATGCCGCCCTGGTTAAAAAATTGTTGGACTCGGTTGAAGCCTTGCGCCCGAATGCGCGACGTTTTGCCGCCTGTTGCCGGGGCTTGCGGCAATCATGGCAGGAAGCCTCTACCCTGCCGCAACTCCCCGCAACCCGCGAAGGAAGAGCGTTGTTGAAATACTTTCTGTCGTCCTGTGAATATAGTGCTTCCCGCAAATAAAATGACTATCAGGTGTAGTCATTATTTCGCACAGATTTTAACCTACTCGTCATTCCCGCGAAGGCGGGAATCCAGTACTGCGTTGAAAGTCAAGACACGTTTCCAGAACATGACAGGACAGGAGCGATATTCCCATACGGAAACGCCATAGGAACACAAAGGCTACTCTGGATTCCCGCCTTCGCGGGAATGACGAGTAATTAGAAGCGGGAGCAAGGCTCTCACTCTCCTGTGTACTCTGCGAAACAAGTACAATTATTTACGGAAGTGACTATAACATGGCGCTTTCCGCAAATAACGCGACTATTAGAGGGTCTGGGGGAGAGGGCAGGGGAGTTGAAGATTCAGGGAGCATCAGTTTCAACCTGACCCGCTACCCTCTACCGTTCTGTGGCATCAAAGCGAGCGTCTACACTCTACAGCTGCTACAACGAACCGGATCGCATGGGAAGGCCAAGGATAAAGGAAGCTCCCGCGCCGGGTACGGAATGGACTTCAAGGCTTCCGCCGTGGGCGCGGGCAATGCCTAGCGCAATGGACAGACCAAGTCCGGTTCCCTGGCTTCTGGTGGTGAAAAACGGCTCAAAGATGCGGCTTTGCAATTCCGGCGCGATACCAGGCCCCTGGTCGGTTACTGAAATTTCCGCCGAATCGGGTTTGAGGCGGGCGGCAAGGGAAATGACTCCGCCCTGGGGCGTGACCTGCAAGGCGTTTTCCAGAAGGCTTACCAACGCGCCAAAGAGCGCCTTTCGTCCGCCGATGATTTTTTCGTCTCCGGCGCTATTGGCGACGACAAGGGAAGCGTCAATGGTTTTCAGGAGCGGTTCCAGGGTTTGCGCCGCCTCCTGCAAGAGATCGGCAATGGCGATAACGTCGCGGCCTATGCTCTCGCCGCGCGCGAACAACAGGACATCCTGAATCAGCCGTTCCAGGCGGCGAAGCTGCGCCAAAGCCTTGTCGGCAAAGCGCGTTCGGGCAGCGGCGGCAAGGTCGGGGTTGCCGAGATTGCCGGCGTAGAGGAGGGCGGTTGCCAGCGGAGTGCGAAGCTGATGCGCGAGCGAAGCGGCCATTTCTCCCATTGCGACCAGACGCTGATTGCGTTCCAGCTCTGATTTCATCTGGTGCGCGGCGGAAATGTCGTGCAATAACAACAATTTTCCGCCGGAAGAGTCCAGCGGACTTTCCGCAAGGCTCAAGCGTTTGTCGCCCAGTTGCCATTCGCCGGGCGTTACCGCCGGTTCAAGGGAGGCGCTGGCGATTTCGCCCCAATGCTCGCCTTCAAGTTGTTCGCCGAGAAATGCTCTGGCTACGGGGTTGGCTTCCGTCACCCGCGCTTTTCCGTCCAGCACCACGACTCCGGCGGGAAGCGCGTTGAGCAGCAATGCCAGCCGTTCGGAAAGCGCCTCTTTTTCCAGATATTGACGGCGCAACTCGCCATTGGCAATCGCCAATTCCTCGGTCAGGGAAGCGGCCTTCTGCTGCAAGGTGGCGTAAGCCTGGGTAAGTTCAGCGGAAACCTGATTGAAAAGGCTGAACGCCCGTTGCAATTCTTCGGTTTTTTCCTGTTTTTCCAGGTCGCCTGAAGGCGCGGAAGACAGAATGGCAGGAGAGTCAGGAGCGGATTGCATGGAAATGAATCAAGAAAAGGCAAATCAGCAAAGCAAATTGAAACAGCTAGGGGTAGAATAAGCTATTTTATTGACTACAGGTCAATCAAAAACCAAGGCATATTTTTTGACACATGGCGGTAAATCCTGAAATCACGGCTGATGAAGCGGACAGGGCGACAATAGCGCCAGAGGCTCTTTCACCTCAAGCGAGACTGCTGGCGGCGTTCAACAGCCTGCCGATGCAGCGGAAAATCATGCTTTTGGCGGCGGTGGCCGCGATTATCGCGGTGCTTGTCGGTTTCTGGCTATGGAACCGGCAGCCGGATTACGGGGTATTGTTCGCAAATTTTTCCGAGAAGGACGGCGGCGCGATCATCGCCGCGCTGGATCAGGCCAATGTGCCGTACCGTTATTCCCCGGGCGGCGCCGCGATTCTCGTCCCGTCGGGGATGGTGCATGACACGCGTTTGCGTCTGGCAAGCCAGGGTTTGCCGCGCGGCGGCTCGGTGGGTTTTGAGCTGATGGAAAATCAGCGTTTCGGGGTCAGTCAGTTTATCGAGCAGGTCAATTATCAGCGGGCGCTGGAAGGCGAGCTTGCGCGCACCATCCAATCCATTTCCGCAGTTGATTCGGCGCGGGTGCATCTGGCGATTCCAAGACCCAGCGTATTTGTGCGCGAAGAGCAAAGGCCGACCGCTTCCGTGCTGCTGCATCTTTATCCGGGCACGACCCTTGATAACAGGCAGCTTGCGGGCGTCGCCCACTTGGTCGCCTCCAGCGTGCCGCAGATGCCGATAGCCAATGTCAATATCGTTGACCAGCACGGCGCATTGCTTTCCCAGCCGAAGGACAAGCAGGCCAATGCAGGGCTTGACCCTACCCAGTTGATGCTTGTGCGCGAAGCGGAAAAGGCCGTCATAGAGCGTATTCGCGACATCCTGCATCCGTTGATGGGCGAGGGCAATTACCGCGTTCAGGTGGCGGCTGATCTGGATTTCTCCCACATCGAGCAGACGGCCAGAACATTCAGCCCCAACACGACCCCGCACCCCAGAAGCGTGCAGCAGTCGGAGACTGTGAACGCGCCCGCAGCCCCCAAGGAAGGAGTACCCGGCGCATTGACCAATCAGCCGCCTGTGCCTGCCATTGCGCCGATAACGCAGCCGCCGGTTCCTGTGCCGCCTGGCGAAGCGGGCGCGGAAGAGGTCGCGGCGCAAGGAGCCTTCGATCCCAATAATCCCTATCCGGGGCGCATTGTATCGAGTGGCATTGATACGCCTATGAGTCCTATAACGCCGCCGGTTGGAGCCACCCGCGACACCACGACCAATTACGAGCTGGACGAAATCATCCGTTATGTCCGGCAGGCGCCGGGCGCGGTGCGGCGGCTGACGGCGGCGGTTGTGGTCAATTACCGGCCAAGCAAAAATCCGAGGACGGGCGAGGAAAGAATGGAGCCGTTTCCGGAAAACGAATTGCGGCAAATCGAAAATCTGGTGCGTGAGGCGATGGGATACAATGGCGAGCGCGGCGATTCGCTCTCCGTAGCCAACGCGCCTTTCACGCCGGAAGTCGGCAGGACGGAAGAGAGGGCGTTCTGGAAAGAGCCGGAAAACGTGACTTTAGGTCTGAAAATCATGCAATATCTTGTGATTGCAGGCATCATCTTCGCGATTTATTTTGTGATGATTCGTCCCGCGTTACGAGCGATGTCCCAGTTGCTGCCAAAGCCGACGAAAGAGACGAGGTCGGAGTCTGCGGAATGGGATGACGAAGAAGAAGCGTCGCGCGCGGAAATTGACAACTTTACGGCCAAGCTGGAAAGAGCGCGGGAAATTGCCGCGACCGATCCGAAAATAGTCGCCAACACGATCAATGACTGGTTGGGCGCTAATGCCTCATAATTGAGGGAACAGGCAAATTAAGGAGATGAATCGTGGCAGGAATAATACTCCCTGACGAAAGCATTGAGAAAAGCGCCATCCTGCTTGTCAATCTGGGCGAGGATTACGCGGCTGAAGTCTTGAAACTTTTGGGGCCGCGCGAGGTTCAGAAGCTCGGTCATGCCATGGCTACCCTGAAATCCGTGCCGCGCTCCAAGGTGGAGGCTGTGCTTAACGAATTCATCAACATGACGGAAGAGCAGGCTTCGGTGCATGTGGATGCCGATAATTACGTCCGCTCCGTATTGACCAAGGCGTTGGGTGACGACAAGGCTTCCAATCTCATAGCCCGCATCCTGCACGGCGGCGATACCAACGGGATTGAGGGGCTGAAGTGGATGGACGCGGTCACGGTGGCTGATCTTATCAAGAACGAACATCCGCAAATTATCGCCACTATTCTTGTGCACCTTGAGCATGACCATGTGAGTGAAATTCTGGCGTGTTTTACCGAGCGTCTGCGTAACGACGTGGTGTTAAGGATAGCGACGCTTGAAGGCATCCAGCCTAATGCCCTGCAAGAGTTGAATCAGGTCATGCTGCAACTGTTGGCGGGTTCGGCGGCCACCAAGAAAACAGCGATGGGCGGGACGCGCACTGTGGCGGAAATTCTGAACTTCAGCGGCACGGCGGAAGAAACCTCGGTGATTGAGGCAATCAAGGAATACGACCCGGAATTGGCGCAGAAAATTCTGGATGAAATGTTTGTGTTTGAAAATCTGCTTGATATTGATGATCGTTCGGTGCAGATGCTGCTGCGGGAAATTCAGTCCGATTCTCTGGTTTTGGCTTTGAAGGGAGCTTCCGAGCAGCTTCGGGAAAAGGTATTCAAGAACATGTCGCAGCGGGCGGCGGAGATGTTGCGCGAAGACCTGGAAACGCGCGGCCCGGTGCGTATTTCCGAAGTGGAAGCCGAGCAGAAGGAAATTCTCAAAGTGGTGCGTCGTCTGGCTGACGAAGGACAGATTGTCCTTGGCGGCGTGGGCGGCGAGCAGATGGTTTGAGCGTCATGACCGGCGATGTGATTCGTGGCGAGGAACTGGCGGATTACACCCGCTGGCAGGCGGAGGATTTTTCCGGTCGTCCCGCGCCGGGTCAGAAAAGCGCCCATGCGCTGCGACCGGTCGAGTCCGGTTCAATGTCTGACAAGTCGCCAGGCGAGGTCGAGGTAAGTCACGTCGCCTTGTCGCAAATGGGGTTGTCGCTTCCCACGGCGGAAGACATCGAGCATATTCACGAGGAGGCGCGGCAGAACGGTTATCGGATCGGCTTTGGGGAGGGGCGGACGGCGGGCTACGAAGAAGGCTTGCGGGCGGGACATGCGGACGGCTATCAGGATGGTTTCGATTCCGGGCGGAAAGCCGGATTTCGGGATGGCGCATCGGCAGCGGAAAATTATGAAGTGGAGATTCACCGTCTCTGTCAAGGATTGCAGAGCGCGATGGCGGTGTTTGACCAGGAGGTTGCCGAATCGGCGCTGGCTTGCGCGCTGGAGGTGGCAGGGCAACTGGCGCGGACGACGCTGCGGGTTCAGCCGGAAATGTTGCTGCCGATCATTCAGGAGGCGCTTGCCGCCCTGCCGATGCATCATGGCCCGGTAACGTTGTTTTTGTCGCAGGCGGACGCGGCGCTGGTGCGCGAGCATCTGGAGAGTCAATTTACCCAGGAAGGCTGGGCGATTCAGGAAGACGATACGTTGCAACAGGGCGATTGCCGGATATATTCCGGAGCCAGCGAAGTTGACGCCCGCATGGAGACTCGCTGGCGGCGCGTATTGGAAGGGATTGGCCTTTCTCCTGAATGGCTGGAGAAGAAGCTGTGAGGAAGGCGGCGGGGAGCATGGACAGTATGCCGGAGACGGCGCGTGTTCGCGTTTCCCGTTGGCGTAATCTTTTGGAACAGGCAGGTTCCGCCGCGCAGCAGGTCGAGCCTTTTCTGGTGACCGGGCGTTTGACCCGAATCAACGGACTGGTCATGGAAGCATCCGGTCTCAAGTTGCCGCTGGGGAGCAATTGTTCGGTGCGTCCTTCTTCCGGGCGTTCTGTTGAGGCGGAAGTGGTTGGTTTCAGCGGCGAGAAGCTGTTTCTCATGCCGTCTGACGATGTCTACGGTCTTGCGCCCGGCGCTATGGTTGAAATGCTGGAGCCTGTCGTGCCGCCGCCCCGTGTCGGGCAGGGCGTGTCGCGCCGCCGCCGTTCCCTTGATCGAGCCAAGCAGGCTCCGGTGGGCGAATCCCTTTTGGGGCGCGTGCTTGATGGCGTCGGGCGTCCGTTGGACGGCAAGGGGACGGTTCGAGCGGAAACGCAGCGTTCCTTGCAAAGCCGTCCCTATAACCCGATGGGACGCGCCCCGATTGAGCACGTGCTGGATGTCGGGGTGCGCGCGATAAACGGAATGCTTACGGTCGGGCGCGGGCAACGGATGGGTTTGTTTGCGGGTTCCGGCATCGGCAAGTCCATGCTGCTTGGCATGATGGCGCGCTATACCGACGCGGAAGTCATTGTGGTCGCTCTGGTTGGCGAGCGGGGGCGGGAGGTCAAGGAGTTCATTGATCAGATTTTGGGCGAGCCGGGATTGAAGCGCGCCGTTGTGGTTGCCGCGCCTGCCGACACCGGCCCGCTCATGCGCTTGCAGAGCGCGGCTTACGCTACCACGCTGGCCGAATATTTCCGCGATCAGGGCAAGCATGTTCTTCTCATTATGGATTCGCTGACCCGTTATGCGATGGCGCAGCGGGAAGTCGCGCTCTCCATTGGCGAGCCGCCCGCCACCCGCGGTTATCCGCCGTCTGTTTTCGCCCGTCTGCCGCAGCTTGTCGAGCGGGCGGGCAACGGGCAGGAAGGCGGAGGCTCCATCACGGCCTTTTACACGGTGCTTGTCGAGGGCGACGACCAGCAAGACCCGATTGCAGACTCCGCGCGCGCCATTCTGGATGGGCATATCGTGTTGACCCGCGCCCTGGGCGACGCCGGACACTATCCGGCCATTGATATTGAGCAGTCCATCAGCCGCGCTATGGTCAATCTCATCTCTCCTGAACATTTGAATCGGGTTCGCCGTTTCAAGTCGCTTTTTTCGCGTTACCAGCGTTCGCGCGATTTGATAGCGGTGGGGGCTTATGTGCCGGGTTCCGACCCGGTGCTTGATGAAGCTGTCCGCATGTATCCGGTGATGGAAAATTATTTGCAGCAGGATTTTAATCAGTCCGCCCGATTCGACAACAGCCTGAGCGATCTGGAAAATCTCTTTGCTGTGGAGGAAGAGTGAGTTTGGAGCGGTTTCGATTCAAGTGAGCGCATTTTACGAACCCTCTCCCGGCGAAGCCAGGTTAACCCCGACGCTGCTTTGCCGCCAAGCCTCCGCCTTGCCCCCTTTACAAAGGGGGTGCAGCGAAGCGGCGGGGGTTTGCAAGGGTGTGGCTTGTTGCGCCGGGGGTTTGCAAGGAGTCGCTCGCAAGGGCGGGGGTTTGCAGGCAGCGCATGATTTTTTAATTACGAGAATTTAATGGCGCGTTTTTCCCTGCAACCCTTGCTGGATTTGATGCGTGAGCGGACTGACGAAGCCACGCGCAGATTGGGGCAACTGATAGCCGCCGAGCAGAGCGCGCGGGGGCGGCTGCGACTGTTGACCGATTATCGGGAGGAATACCTTGCCGGTTTTCGGTCTGCCCAGAATGACGGGTTGACCTTGCAGAGCTGGCATAATTATCAGGAATTTCTGGGACAGCTTGACGAGGCTATCCGTTTGCAGACGGGCGAGGTTGAGACTTCCGCGCGAAATACGGCAAGCGGTCAGAAACACTGGAAGGAGCAGAATACTCGCCTGAAGGCCATTGATACGTTGGCGATTCGCCATGTGCGGGCGGAGGAGAAGAAGGAGCTGAAGCTGGAGCAGAAGCAGCATGATGAAATTTCCGCCCGAAACCACGGCAGGGAGCGGTGAGATTGCCCATGCTTTGCTGCTTGCGGCGTAAGGGGTTAAAAATTTATAACCCCTACAGCGGCGCGGTTAGCCCCATTTTGTAGTGTTTTCCGCAAATAACGCTCTCCCTGATAACCGCATTATTTGCGGAACGCAATGCGCTGCGCCATCGCGCGAGCCTGCTGTCAGACTGACCTGCTGTCGACCTTTACAAACGCTTGTTTTTACGTACTGGAAGATGTACAATAACGGATTGATTTTGTCCCAAGTGAGTGAGTATTTTGACCATGCGCCTCGAGGAAGCCCTGCAAGGCAGGGTGAGTGAGACTCGCTTTGATGCTTCAGTTGATAATGGAGATTGAGGCTCCCCTCATCAGCGGCGAGTAAGCCCCGACCTCTCGGGCGGTTCGCCACCGCAGCACCAGCGGCGAGGAAGCCCCGACTTTCGGGGCGGCTTACAACCGCAGCGTTGGTTCAAGGCAAATATAGGGAGAACAGACGTGCAGAAAACGATTTTTGTAGTGGATGACAATGATACAAACCTGTCTATGGCGAGAGATGCGCTGAAGGAACATTATCGGGTTATGACCTTGCCCTCGGCGGCAAAGATGTTCAATCTCATTGAAAACGGCAGGGTTACGCCAGACTTGATTTTGTTGGACATCAAAATGCCGGAGATTGACGGTTTTGCGGCGTTGCGCCGTTTGAAGGCCAATGTTGCCCAGGCGGATATTCCGGTTATATTTCTGACAAGCATGGCTGACGTTACTGCGGAAGTGCGCGGTTTTCAACTGGGCGCGATTGATTTTATCATAAAGCCGTTTTCCGCGCCTGTGCTTTTGAACCGCATAAAAACCCATTTGGATATTGACGCGCTTATCCATGAACAGACGCAGGCGCTTAGAGAGCGAACGGAGCAGCTTCAGCATTTGCAGAACGGCATAGTGTTTGTTCTGGCGGATATGGTCGAAAGCCGCGACTACGTGACGGGCGGCCATATTGAGCGCACGACGTTATATATAAAAATATTGCTGGATGCCATGCTGGAGCGGGGTGTTTATGTTGACGAGGTTTACGATCTTGACATTGAGATGTTCGTGTCTTCCGCGCGTTTGCATGATGTGGGCAAAATATCTATTTCGGACGTTATCCTGAACAAGCCTGGCAAGTTGACGGACGAAGAATTCGAAATCATGAAAACCCACGCTGCGGAAGGAGAGCGGATTATCGGTCAAATCATTTCCCGTGTGGGAGATGAGGAATTTTTGAAAAATGCCAGATTTTTCGCGGGCTATCACCATGAACGCTGGGACGGCAAGGGTTATCCGCACGGGTTGAAAGGCGCAAGTATTCCGCTTCAGGGGCGGATCATGTCGTTTGCAGACGTATATGACGCGCTGGTTTCCGAAAGACCATACAAAAAGGCGCTTTCGCATGAGGAAGCAGTAAACATCATCGTGGAAGGGGCGGGCACGCAGTTTGATCCCTTCATCGCGGATTTGTTTTACTCAGTCAGTAATAAATTCAAGGCGGTAAAACCAAATTGACCCGCGACCAGAAATGAATTTGCCGGAGGTAAAAAAACATGAACGAGAGCATTGAAACGCAAAAATTGCATTCAGACAGCAACCAGACTGCATCCCTGGCGAAATTGCGCGAGGAATATGAGCGTTTGCAGAGCATGTTCAGCGCAAGTCCGAACACGATTCTCCTGTTTAACGACAGCTATGAATTGATTGACTGCAACCCCGCGGCATTAAAGTTTTTGAGGTTTGAGACAAAAGAGGAAATCATCGCCGGATTTGCGGAACGCATGGTTGCGAGCATACCGGCGTTCCAGCCGGACGGGCGGGCTTCCATCCCGATAACCGAAAGGTTTATGACCGCGATGAAAGAAGGTTTTGTCGAGTTTGAAACGGAATTATTGCTTGACGGCGAAAAACTGGATTTAAGGGTAGAGTTCAGGAGAATTACCTATAAGGACAACTATGCCATTGTTGTTTATGCTGTAGATATAACCGAAAGGAAATTGCATGATAGAGCGCGCGAACTGCGACACAACCTGCGCCACGCGGTAAACAATGCCGCTGGTATACTGCTCGCGCTGGATGATAACGAAGCTTCCGATTCGCGGCAGATCCTGGAAAGCATGGAAATTATAGGCCGCAGCGTGGATGCGGATCATGTTGAAATCTGGCAGAACGAAATGAGGGACGGAGAGCTTCACGCCGTCCTGAAGCATTATTGGCAAAGCGAGATAGCGCGCGAAATAGGCCCTGATTACCCTGTTTTAAGTTTCCCGTACAGCGCCGCGCCCGAATGGGAAAGCAGATTATCAAGGGGAGAAAATATACAGGGACCGGTTTCCGGTCTGTCGAGGGAAGATCAGGAGTTTTTAAGTCCCTTTAAGTTAAAAAGCATTCTGGTTGTACCGATAAAAATGCAACACCAGTTCTGGGGCATCTGCTGCATTGACGATAGCCTCTATTCCCGCAACTTTACGGAAGACGAGGTCGGCATCTTGCGTTCCGCAAGCTATATGCTGGCATACGCGATAAATCGGATCAGTTTGAGCGCGACAATCCGCGAAGCGAATAAGCGCGCGCAGGTTTTATTGGACAAGACCCCGCTGGCCTGCCAGGCATGGGATAGCAATTTCAACAAAATTGGCTGTAATGAAGAGGCTGTCCGGCTTTTCGGTTTCAATGACAAAAATGAATATTTGGCAAGATATTTTGAGCTTTATCCAGAATATCAACCCGACGGGCAGAGTTCTGAAGAAAAGGCCGCGATATATTTAAAGCGAGCCTTGGATGAAGGCAGGAGTTGCTTCAACTGGACTTACAAGCTCCTTGACGGCTCGTTAATGCCTGCGGAAGTTGTCCTTATCCGATCCGAAAATATGGAGGATTATGCCATACTCGGATACGCAAGAGATTTGCGCGAACACTACAGCTTGATGGATAAAATCAATAAGCAGACATCCGAATTGGAAGTGCAAAGAAGCACTTTGCAGGGTATTATTAACTCCATTCCGGATCTTGTGTTTTGTAAGGATTCCAACTTTCACTATACGCTCTTCAACACAGCCTGCGCTGATTTTTTGAACGCTGATATGAGTCTTATTGTCGGGAAAAACGATGTCGAACTGGGCTTTCCCGATGAGGTAATAAAAACGATGCGTTCTTCAGACGAAAGAATTTACGCGGGAGAGAATAAAGTCGTGTATGACAGTTGGATTCCAAGTCCGGACGGTCTTTTGCGGTATTATGAAACAAGCAAAGCTCCGATTATGCAAGACGGCGCTATAGTCGGTCTTGTAGGTATTTCGCGCGATATAACCGAAAAGTATCGAATGGAACAAGAGTTGGAAGCGGCGCTTGAGCAATCCCGCTCTCGTGAACAGGAACTCATCACCGCGAAAGAACAAAGCGACCTTCAGCTTACCAAATTGAACATGGTGATTAAGGCCGCTAAAATCGGTCTGTGGGAAAAGGTGATAATGAGCGATGATCTGACCAATCCGACAAACGCTTTTAATTGGTCGAACGAATTCAGGCATATGCTGGGGTTTTCGGACGAGAGTGATTTCCCCAATGTGCTTGGCAGCTGGAGTGATCGATTGCACCCTGATGACAAGGACCAAACTCTTGATTATGCTGTGAAACATTTGCTTGACAAAACCGGCAAAATTCCTTACGACGCTCAGTATCGGCTGATGAAGAAAGACGGAGAATATGGGCATTTTAGCTCTTATGGCGAGACCTTGCGCGACGAGCACGGGAACCCCATCCTTATCTCAGGCGCGATGATGGATATAACTGAAGCGAAAAACGCGGCAATAGACAACGAGCTTCAGTTAACCAAATTGAATCTGGTGATTAAAGCCACTAAAATCGGGCTGTGGGAAATGAAGATAGTGCACGATGATCCGGCCAACCCGGCAAACGCTTTTAATTGGTCGAACGAATTCAGGCATATGCTGGGGTTTTCGGACGAGAGTGATTTCCCCAATGTGCTCGGCAGTTGGATGGATCGTCTGCACCCAGAAGACAAGGCTTACGCTCTTGCTTACGTGGAAAACCACTTGCTTGACAAAACCGGCAAAACTCCTTACGACGCTCAGTATCGGCTGATGAAGAAAGACGGAGAATATGGGCATTTTCACGCCTATGGCGAGACCTTGCGCGACGAGCACGGGAACGCCGTCCTTTTCTCTGGCGCTTTTATGGATATAACGGAAGCGAAAAATGCGTCATTGAACAACGAGCTTCAGTTGGCCAAATTAAAGCTGGTGGTTCAAGCCACTAAAATCGGGCTGTGGGAAATGAAGATGGTGCACGATGATCCGGCCAACCCGGCAAACGCTTTTGTTTGGTCGAACGAATTCAGGCATATGCTTGGGTTTTCAGACGAGAGTGATTTCCCCAATGTGTTTGGCAGTTGGATGGATCGTCTGCATCCAGAAGACAAGGCTCACGCTCTTGCTTACGTGGAAAATCACTTGCTTGACAAAACCAGCAAAACTCCTTACGACGCAGAGTATCGGCTGCTGAAGAAAGACGGTGAATATGGGCATTTTCACGCCTATGGCAAAACCTTGCGCGACGAGAACGGAAACGCCATTCTTTTCTCAGGCGCTTTGATGGATATAACGGAAGCGAAAAATGCGTTACTGAACAACGAGCTTCAGTTGGCCAAATTAACCCTTGCGATCAAGGGTGGCAAAATGGGTTTGTGGGATATGCGCGTCGTGAAAGACGATCCGATCAACCCTGCAAACATTTTCAATTGGTCGAATGAATTAAGGCATATACTCGGATTTTCAAACGAAGATGATTTCCCGAATATGTTAAGCAGTTGGAGCGACCAACTGCACCCCGAAGACAAAGGGCGGACTCTTGACGCTTTCAAACAGCATTTGCTTGACGCAAGCGGCAAAACTCCTTATGACATAGAATATCGGCTGATGAAGAAAGACGGCGAGTATGGGCATTATCACGCCGCCGGCGCAACCATACGCGATGGAGACGGAAATGCTGTTCAAACCGCAGGCGTGTTGAAGGATATAAGCGAATGGAAGCAAATGACAGAAGCGTTGAATGACGCCTTCCAGGAATCGCTAAAAAATGAGAATATCATGTCAAGCATGCTGAACAGCTCCGACATGATGATTCATGTAACCGATAAGGATACCAATGAAATATTGTTTATAAACGATTATACGAGGCGGCATTTCAGGGTTGCGGGCGATGCGATCGGGCAACGCTGTTATGACATTTTTAACCCTGGCGTAAACAGGAGATGCGATTGGTGTCCTTGTAACCAGCTTGACAAGGAGCCGGACAAGGCAGTCGTCTGGGAACAATATAACGATGTAACGAAATGTCATTACAGAATGACTGATAGATACATTGACTGGCCTAACGGCAAAAAGGTACACATCCAGTATCGCATTGATTTGACTGACATCAAGCAAATGCAGGAGACACTTGAAAACAATCAAAAAATGCTGTATGCAGTGAACCGTTCGGCATATATATTGCTCAATTCAAATGTAGAAACCTTTGCGGATGCTTTATCCAAAAGCATGAAGATATTGACTGAAGCAGTAGCGATCCACCGTATGACCATCTGGAAAAACAGCAGGGTTGAAGGGAGGCTTTACTGCTCAATGACGTTCATATGGCCTGAAAGTCTGACGACTCTGTATGACAAAAAACTCATAACCGATGTGTCGTATAGCGAACAATTACCCGGATGGGAGGAAATATTATCAAGCGGAAAGCACATTAATGATCTGACGCGGAATATGGCGCCGGAAGCGCAGGCGCAACTCTCCGCGCATGGAGTTTTATCATTTTTGTCGGTGCCGGTATTTGTGGAAGATCAGTTTTGGGGGCAAATCGGTTTCGATAACTGTTGCCACGAAAGGGTGTTTACAGACGCGGAAGAATCCATCCTGCAATCCATCAGTTCGCTGTTTATAGGCGCATGGCTCAGGAACAAAATGCTAACCGATCTCAGAGACACATCCATTGAGCTGGAATTTGCGCTTGAACATGCGGAAGCGGCCAACAGGGCAAAAAGCGACTTCCTGAGCGCCATGAGCCATGAAATTCGCACGCCGATGAACGTGATTCTGGGCGTCACCGAAATGCAGCTTCAGAATGAAAAGCTCGACCACAACATGAGGGAGATATTCAATAAAATTTACGTCGCGGGCGACTTGCTGCTCGGAATCATCAATGACATCCTTGATCTCTCCAAAATAGACGCGGGCAAGATGGAATTGGCGATCAAGGATTATGAAATAGCTAGTCTGATCAGCGATACAATACAACTGAATATAATGCGGGTCGGCAGCAAACCGATCGAGTTTGAATTGCATGTGGATGAAAACATGCCGGCTCTTTTGGCGGGCGATGAGCTTCGCATCAAGCAGATTTTGAACAATCTGCTTTCCAACGCATTCAAATATACGATAGTCGGCAAGGTCAGACTGTCTGTTTTCGTGGAAAACGACAACGACGACAATTTGATGCTGGTTTTCAGGGTAAGCGATACCGGCCCTGGTATGACGCAGGGGCAATTGGAGATAATGTTCGACAAATTCACCAGGTTTACCCAAGATGCCAACCGCGCAGTCGAAGGCACCGGCCTTGGCATGAGCATCACAAAGAGCCTCACGCAGTTGATGAACGGCGATATTTCCGTGCAGAGTCTTCTTGGCAAAGGCACCACCTTTACTGTGCGTTTGCCGCAAGGCAAGGTTGATTCCGCAGGCATACTGGGCAGGGAGTCGGCTGACAACCTGTGCCAGCTTCGCACAAACAACAGGGCGCAGATGAAAAGGGCGCGAATCACGCGCGACCCGATGCCATACGGCAAGGTTCTGATTGTTGATGATGTGGAGTCGAATATATACGTCGCCATCGGGCTTCTGGCTCCATACGGACTGAAGATTGAGGCTGCCGACAGCGGGTTTGCGGCGGTCGAGAAAATTGAAAACGGCAATGTGTATGACATTATTTTCATGGATCACATGATGCCGAAAATGGACGGCATGGAGGCGACGAAAATCATACGGGGCATGGGGTATGAAGGCTCCATAGTCGCATTGACCGCAAATGCCGTGGTGGGGCAGGCGAGCATGTTTCTCAATAACGGTTTTGACGATTTTATCCCCAAGCCGATTGATATACGCCTGCTGAATACCGTGCTGAACAAGCTCATCCGCGACAAGCATTCTCCCGCTGAAATAGCGGCGGCGTCAGCCGCAGGCAATGCAGAGCAGGATGTGTCGGTTAATGCGCGGATTGCCGAGTCTTTCGTGCGTGACGCCAACAAGGCCATTGCGATGCTGGAAGCGATAATCAATAAATATGAGCCGCACGACGACGAGGACAGGCATACGTATGAAATCTACGTGCACGGAATGAAAAGCGCGCTTGCGAACGTAGGCAAAATGGAGCTTTCCGCCGCCGCGCACGAATTGGAGCTGTCGGTGCAGGCTGAGGGCGCGGAAATAATTACGTCTGAAACCTCGACGTTTATTGACGCGCTGCGGGAGGCTGTCGCGGATTTTACGCCAAAAGCGACAAACGACGAACCAACGAATGAAGACCGGTCGTATCTGCGTGAAAAACTGCTTGCAGTGCAAGCGGCATGTAAGGAATACGACGAAAAAACCGCGAATGAGGCGATGGCGCAGCTAAGGGAAAAGCCGTGGTTGCCATCCGCCCAGGAACTGCTGCTCAAAATCTCCGGACATTTGCTGCACAGCGATTTCGATTTGATTGTCGGCGCAGTGGATAAATTTATGGAGTCGGAACAGAACAAGTGACGCTTCAAGCAAGTGACGCTGCATCGTAAAACTAACTTCTTGCTTTGCTATTGTCCTTGGTAGGGGCGAATAATTATTCGCCCCTACGGCAGACAGAACCCTCTCCCCCGCCCCCGGTTGCCGTCTGCAAGCTCCCTTTGTAAAGGCAGTATCAACTTTGCATTGCAGCAATGTGTTTAACTGATTGTTTTGATGAGTATTTTTCGATCAGTAGCAACACAAAATTGCTACTGCCCGCCGCTTTAGGGGTTAAAATTTTTTAACCTCTACAAAATTACAGATAGTTAGACGCGAAAGAGCGACCGCACCTTACAATCGCTTCGCGCGAACTATTTTTGCTCCGGCATTTGACGCATTGTTTGGATATAGCTACAATGTCATTTGTTACGTTCTGCGGGATTTGGAGGGCGCTGCAAGGCGATTTCCCGCTTCTTTCATGCATATGCCAAAAAACGCTTCGCTCCTCTGGAGCCATTCAACAAAAATCCGATTACTTCAGCGTGTTCCAATGAGCCGTATAAGCCTGATTGCCTGCATGTTCGTCTTCGCCATTATCGGAACTATCGCTGCGGCGGAGGAGGGCAAAGAGCGGGAGGGGCTGGTGTTAGAAGCAATCAGCGCCTTTGAGCGCGCGCGGTGGGGCGACATGAGCGTGCCGCGCGCCGACGGCGAACTGCTCCGCCAACTCGTTGAGGAAAACAACGCGCGTCATGTCGTCGAGATCGGCACGTTCCGGGGCTATTCCGGCTTATGGCTTGGTCTCGGCCTGTTGCGAACCGGCGGTAGTTTGACGACCTTTGAGATTAATGCCAAAAATGCCGAAGAGGCGCGGGGACGCTTCAAACAGGCGGGACTGGCGGATATTATCACCGTCGTTACCGGAGACGCCCATGTGGAGATCGCCCGTGTGCAAGGCCCGATTGACCTGTTGTTTCTTGACGCCGATCCATCCGGCTATGTCCACTATCTCGAACAACTCCTGCCCAAGCTGAATGTCGGCGGTCTTATCGTCACGCACAACGCGAGATCGCCGCGCCCCGATCCTGCCTTCATTCGAGCGATTACCACAAATCCCGATTTGGAAACCCATTTCGTGCACATGGATGGCAGTGGAATAGCGATAACCCGCAAGCTGCGATAATGGCTTGCATTTTTTATAGCCGCAAAGTTGGCGACCGGCAACGAAGCGGATTTTGGCGGTCATGTCTCTCCCCGGCGCTGCCGTGGATTCATGGCTTATCATCGTCAAGTTCTGCCCATTTACGGCAGCGAAATATGGCTGAACCTGACGAGAACGAAGTACCTTAACGAAGGAGTTTGAAATGAAACATTTCCATTTTATTCGCGGGTTTGCGCTTGCGTTATGCTTGTTGTTTGCAGCCGGATGCACCCAGGCCGAGAATCACGCGCCGGAGGTCAGCGAGGCTGTCGAGAACAATATGCCTGAGGTCGGGCAACCTGTCGAGAATTACGAGCCGGATGTCGAAGAAGCCGACGAGGAATACACGCCGGATGCAGGGCATTCAGACGAGGAATACGCGCCAGAAGTAGGACAGCCCGGCAAGGATGTTGTATGGGTTCCGACTCCGCAGGCGCTTGTGGATTCAATGCTTGATATGGCGAAGGTGACTTCATCCGATTATGTGATTGATCTTGGCTCCGGCGATGGCCGCCTGGTGATTACCGCAGCCAAGCGCGGCGCGACGGCGTTGGGGATTGAATACAATCCGGATTTGGTGGAGCTTGCCAGACGCGCAGCCATGAAAGAAGGGGTTGGCGCGAGAGCCACGTTCAAAAAGGCCGACATTTTCGAAAGCGATTTTTCCCAGGCGACCGTTATCACCTTGTTTTTGCTGTCGAGTCTCAATCTGCAACTGAGGCCAACAATCCTGGACATGAAGCCGGGCACGCGCGTTGTCTCCAACAGCTTTGACATGGGGGAATGGGAGCCTGATCAGACCAAGACTCTGGAAGAGCCGTCAGCCTGGCATACCGCCCACCTCTGGATTGTTCCGGCTAAAGTGGATGGAACCTGGAAACTTGACGACGGGCAAATCAGCTTCGTTCAGACTTTTCAGAATGTCGCCGGAACCATGACCATTGGCGGAGAAATCATGGAGCTAACCGGCAAACTGGACGGAGACAGGATCAGCTTTAACGCCGGGGGCAGGGAATATGTCGGCACAGTAAGCGGCGGCACAATTTCCGGCACTTATGACGGAGGCAGCTCCTGGACAGCTACCCGTTAAGGCATTTTCGGTTCAGGTGGATATGTTTTACATACCCTCTCCCTGCCTTTAGCTACCCTCTTCCGGCCTTCGGCCACCCTCTCCCGCAAGCGGGAGAGGGGATGCGCTTTACTCCCCTCTCCCATTTATGGGAGAGGGGGCGGGGGAGAGGGTCGACTGTGTGCTTTACGCTTGGAAAAACCAAGCGTGCATACTTTTAAACCAAAACCGCTATAAGGGAATGCCGAATATGACCAGGCTGGGCATGTTTTCCGGAATGGGGATGGTGATCGCCAACATGATTGGCGCGGGCGTTTTTCTGAGCACCGGCTTTATGGCTCAGGATATGACTCCGGGGCAGATTCTGCTTGCCTGGTTTGTCGGAATGCTGATTGCCATGACCGGAGCGAAGGCTTATTCCGGCATCGTGCAGCTTGTCCCGCAGTCCGGAGGCGAGTATCGTTTTCTTTCCGCGCTGATTCATCCCGCGCTTGGATACTTTGCCGGATGGGCGTCCCTGTTGATCGGGTTTTCCGCGCCCATAGCGATTTCTGCCATGGCGGCGGGAGCCTTCGCCGGTACTTTGCACGCCGGAGTCAATACGACTTTGATTGCCGTGCTGGTGATTCTGGCGCTTACGGCGGCTCACGCCATAGGAATGCGTATATCAATTACGGCACAGAATGCGCTGGTGGCGGTGAAAGTAATTCTTGTCGCGGGATTCATTATCGCGGGGTTGATCTTCGGCAATAACGCCTGGCCTGAATGGACACCGCCGAATACTTCGGAAGGGTTTCCGATTGGCTCTTTCATGATGAATCTGTTTTACATAGCCTTTGCTTTCAGCGGTTGGAATGCCGCGATCTACGCTGCTTCCGAATTCAAAAATCCAAAGCGCGACGTTCCGCGCGCGATGCTTCTGGGCTGCCTTGTCGTCGGCGTCCTCTATCTTTTTATCAACTGGATTTTTGTCGCCAATCTGACTCCG
Organism: Betaproteobacteria bacterium; assembly: GCA_009777245.1. Lineage (GTDB taxonomy): Bacteria > Pseudomonadota > Gammaproteobacteria > Burkholderiales > Rhodocyclaceae > Azovibrio. The sequence goes on along the minus strand of WRMF01000005.1, from coordinate 53,291 downwards.
GAGCAGGCCAGGATCGTTTTTACTTATGAAACTGATCGCATCACCCTGGGTCATCTCATCATGCAGAACGTTCTGGGCGATACGGGCGCGGCGTGCATGTCCATTTTTGCGATTATCGCGTTTATATCCTCGGCCAGCGCCATGACGTTTCTTGGGCCAAGGGTTTATGCGGCAATGGCACAGGATGGCTTTCTGCCAAGGGCGTTGAAAGGAAAAGAGGGACAACCGCCGGTTGGTGCGGTGCTGTTGCAAGGGGCGATTGCCCTGCTTTTGGTGCTCGTCTATCAACTACAGGAGGCGCTATCGAGCGTCGGCGCAATCCTGACGCTGTTTTCCGCGTTAACGGTATTTTCGCTGTTCTGGGTATGTTTCAAGCGCAGGGAGTATCCACGTCCCGCTCCTCTGGTTCTGATTTCCGGCGGACTGTTTTTGATTATCTCCGTAGTCATGCTTTACTATGGTTTCAGCAGGTCGCTGACATTGAACCTCTGGGTCGGTATTTCTATTTTGGCCGCGCTGATCGGCTATTTCATAGCCAAAAGAAAAATGCCCAGCCGCGACAAGCAAAATTCCGGCGCATAGTTATCCTATCTTGACCTGTTGACCCTTGAATATCTCCGTCCGCTTTTTCCTCGGTTATTTTTTCGTGCTTGGCCTTGCGGCCTGGTTCGTGCTCAATACCGTCACCGACGAAATCGGGCCGGGTCTGCGTCAGGCGCGTGAAGAAACACTGGTCGACATCGCCTATCTGCTTGCGGAACTGGTCGCTCCCGACCTTGCGAGCGGACACATTGCCGACGGACATTTTGATCAAGCCCTGCGAAGAGTCAAAGAGCAAAACCCCGGCGCGGAGATATTCGGCATCATGAAGGACACGATTGATTTTCGCGTCTATGTCACCGACGCCAACGGCATTGTCGTCTTTGATTCCGAAGGTTTGTATGCAGGGCATGATTTCTCCCGCTGGAACGATGTTGTCCGCGCCCTGCGGGGAGAATACGGCGCGCGCACCTCAAGGGATGACCTTGAAGACCAGACAAGCTCATGGATGTATGTCGCCGCGCCAATCATTCGGGAAGGGGAGCGTATCGGCGTACTCTCCTTTGCCAAGCCCAACGCAACGCTCAACCCTTACGTCGAGCGCATGATCGGGCGCATTCGTTCCAGCGGGCTTGTCATGCTGATGATTTCACTTGTGGTCGGGGCGCTGTTTTCAGCCTGGCTTATCTGGTCTATCAACCGCTTGATTCGCTACGCGCGTAATGTCAGCGCCGGACACAAGGCGTCCCCGCCCACCGATGGAGGCAGCCAGTTTTCCGAACTCGCGTTTGCGCTTGCGGCAATGCGGGAGCGCCTGGAAGGCAAGCAGTACGTGGAAAATTACGTCCAGAATCTTGCCCATGAGATGAAAAGCCCGCTCACTGCCATTGTTTCAGCCACAGAACTGCTTGAAGGCGATATGCCGGAGGCGGAACGCCAACGCTTTACCGCGCTCATTCAGGAAGAGGCCAACCGCCTCTATCTGGTGATCGAGCGCATGTTGCAACTGGCAAAGGTCGAACAATTGCAACGATTGGAAGACAATCAGGCGCTTGATATGGCGGATCTCGTCAGACAAGCTGTCGAGGCGCGTCAAACCGCGCTGCAAAAGCGAAACCTTGCCGTGAATATCAAGGCCGAAAACAGAGTTTCCTGCCGTGGCGATGCTTTCCTGCTGCAACAGGCCATTGCCAACCTGCTTGACAATGCCATTGATTTCTCCCCGGCGGGCAAAGTGATTGAGATTACGCTGGCAAAAACTTCCGACAGGCTGATTCTGAAAGTCCGCGATCATGGCGAAGGCGCGCCCGAATACGCACTGCCGCACATCTTCGACCGCTTTTATTCGTTGCCCCGTCCCGCCACCGAGCGCAAAAGCACCGGACTTGGATTGCCGTTCGTGCGCGAAGTCGCAGACTTGCACGGCGGCGAGGCGCGTTTCGGGAATCACCCGGAAGGCGGAGCGGAAGCTGTCATGGAAATAGCGGCGGAATAAGCCGCAACAAGCGTTCAGGAGTTTATACACGATACGAACGTAAATGGCGTAGCTCCCATGCAACATCCATGCAACGCCGCGCCAAATCTGGCGTCAGGACAGTTTCGGCTCAAGCGTTATAGTGCTTTCTGCACAGAATCCAGTTAACAGATGTCAGAAATCAGAGCACAGGGGTCGTAAGCAGGCGGTGTTCCTGACTTCTGTATTCTGTGCTCTGACTTGACCTGGGTCAATACATTGTGTTTCCCGTAGGATACAATGACACCATGAAATACGAACTCGACTCCAGCGATGAATTCGACCTTTGGCTTGCCAAGCTCGACAGGACTATCAAGAATCGTGTTCTTTCCCGACTGGCGCGGGTGGAAAATGGCAACTTTGGCGACCACAAGGCATTGGCTCCCCGTCTGTTTGAACTGCGTTGTCTCTTTGGCGGTGGGTTGCGGATGTATTACACCTTGCGGGAAAACACCATTGTTTTACTGCTGACAGGCGGGGACAAATCCACGCAAAAGGCAGACATTGCCCGCGCCGACGTCATGTTGACCAAACTGGATGAAGATGAACCGGAGGATTAAAAACATGCCTTTGAAAACTTCACGTTTTGACATTGCCCAGCACCTTGAAACTGATGCGGACATCGCCGAATTTCTGGCGGAAACCTTGCGCGAAGGGGATGCTCAAGATTTCATTCATGCGCTCGGCACGGCGGCGCGCGCGCGCGGCATGTCGGAATTAGCCAGGAAAGCGGGCGTGACCCGCGCAAGCCTGTACAAATCCCTGTCGGAAAACGGGAACCCGCAATTCGATACGATTTATCGGCTCTGCAATGCCTTGGGACTACGCCTGACCGCAACGCCAGTGTCAGAAGAATTGCATCCGGTCTGAGTCAGAAACCGGGGCACAGGGGTCGGAAGTCAGGCGGTGTTCCAGACTTCTGCATTCTGTGCTCTGTCCAGGGCGCATTGGCTGCCAGCACGGAGGCGGGGTTAAAAATTTTTAACCCCTACAGCGGCTTGGTTAGTCCCCTTATAGTCGCGTTATTTGCGGAAAGCGTTATAACCTTGGTATCAACACCAGTCCAGCAGCATCCAGATGGTCAGGCCGCCGATCAATTCCACCCCGATGGCAGAAGCCAGGGTTTTCCACGCAAGGCGTCTGGCTTCCTCTTTATACCGGCGCGCCCGCGCCCGCAGCCAATTCACAAAATTACCCATGCAATACAGCAGCAAAACACCGGAAGCAAACAGCGAATAAATGATAATGAGATATTGCCAGTTTTCCAGTATCCGACATCTGGTCGTTCGCAGGCCAAACAGGTGCATGAGACCGTCGTAGCGAAGCGCGACGATCATGCCGAAATAAAGCTCTATCAGAAAGGCAGTCAGCGCGACAATGACGATCCAGGTCATCGGGCGCATGAAAACCCGGATGATCCGCTTGATCTCCAGAATCAGCTCATACCAAAAATCGTCCCACCACCGCTGCCATCTTTGCCATCTTGAGCGCATGACAATCTTCCGTTTGAAGTCCAGACGCGATTATGCCATAAGCTCATTGCCGCCGACGGTAATTCCATCCAGCCGCAAAGTGGGCTGACCAACCCCGACCGGAACGCTCTGCCCCTCCTTGCCGCAGGAGCCAACCCCCGGATCAAGGGCAAGGTCGTTGCCGATCATGGCAATCCGCAGCAAGACATCAGGCCCATTGCCGATCAGGGTCGCGCCTTTTATCGGCGCGGTAGGACGACCATCCTCAATGAGATAGGCTTCGCTCATCGAAAAAACAAACTTGCCGCTCGTAATATCCACCTGCCCGCCGCCAAAATTTACCGCATAAATACCCTTCTTCACCGAGCGCAAAATTTCTTCCGGTTCATGCCGACCCGCCAGCATGTAGGTATTCGTCATGCGAGGCAGGGGCGGCGCGGCAAAGGATTCACGCCGTCCGTTGCCTGTGCTCTTTGTCCCCATAAGACGCGCATTCAGACGATCCTGCAAATAGCCTTTCAGAATGCCGTCCTCGATCAATACCGTTTCATTCGTGGGCGTGCCTTCGTCGTCAACCGTAAGCGAGCCGCGCCGGTTGGGCAAATTGCCGTTATCAATGACGGTGACGCCGGAAGCCGCAACCCTCTCCCCAATTCGTCCGGTGAAAGCGGAACTTCCCTTGCGGTTGAAATCGCCTTCCAGACCGTGCCCTACCGCTTCATGGAGCAGAATGCCCGGCCAGCCGGAGCCTAACACCACAGTCATTTTCCCCGCTGGCGCGGGGCGGCCTTCCAGATTCAGGATTGCCTGGCGCACCGCATGACGGGCGTATTCACGCAGACGTTCGTCATCAAAGTATTCATACCCGAAACGACCGCCGCCGCCTGCCGAGCCTTGTTCCCGCCTGCCGTCCGCCTCAACAACCACCATGACGGAGACGCGCGCAAGCGGGCGAATATCCGCCGCCAGATGCCCATCGGCGCGCGCGATCAAAATCGTCTCCCATTCTCCTGCAAGCGAAGCCATGACCTGCAACACCCGTGTATCTTCCGCGCGGGCAAAGGCTTCCAGCCGTTCCAGGAGGCGCACCTTTTCCGCAGCGGCAAGCGAGGCGATGGGATCAAGCGAGCCATAAAGGGGCAGCGGCAAGGGAGAAGCGGCAAGGCAAACCGGAAGGCAAGCGTCCCCACCTGCTGAAGTAATGGCGCGAACATGGGCGGATACTGATTCCAGCGCCGCCTGCCCAATATCGTCCGAATAGGCGTAAGCGGTCTTTTCGCCGCTTACCGCCCTTGCGCCAAAGCCTTGGTCAATGCCGAAACTCCCGGCCTTGACGATGCCTTCATCAAGGCTCCACGATTCGGCGCGGGAATACTGGAAATACAAATCAGCGTCGTCCGCGCCTTGGGCCATAATGCCCGCCAGGGCGCGTTCCAGATCAGGCATGGCAAGCCCGTAAGGGGTCAAGAGGCGGCGTTCGGCTTCGGCAAACATATCCGGCGCGGATAGAAGGGAAACATCGTTCATGGGTAAAGCGCGGAAAAAGAGCAGTATACCCGCTAGCGCAAGCGCCCGCTCGCGAAGATGCGGACAAGGCAAGCGGCGTTGAGCCTACCCTGAGCCATCCCCGAAAAAAAGCGAACGGGTGTGCAATCATGATCTTCTAATCTGGTAATCATGACAGATATTGCCGCAGTCAGGATGATCAAGTCCGCGTCTGTCTCTGTCGGGAAAGAAACCCATTGCAGACTGATATTCTTCTGGAGAAATTGACATGAACCGGTTTTTCCGGGCACAGGGCAGTATGGCCATTCCCGCCGCGCTCCGGCCTTATATGAGTGTAATCCAAAAAATTGGGGGAGGATCTGCATGAAATTCGGAGATTATGCTTTTCATATCGGAAAAATCTTTATAATGTGCGCTTCCAATCGTGAGGAAATTGCCATGTCTGCCAACATTCAAACCACGTTCCGTGTTTTCCGTCCGGTTGCGGCTCTTTTTTTAGCCGCCATGATCATAGGCTGTTCCGATACGACCGCGCCCGGCGCGGAAGAACGCATCAAGCCTGTTGCCCGTTTCGAGATGGAAGTCCCCGCCGGAACAGAAGCTCCAGCCGCTGAAGCCGTCGAAACAAGCGAAGCCGCCGAAGCCGTTGAAGCTGCCGAAGCAGGCGAAGCCGTTGAAGCTGCCGAATCCGTCGAAGCGGAAGCAGTCGAGCCGACGGCAGCCCCGGTGACAACATCCGGGCAAAGAGACAGCGTTACGGTCTACGCGCAAAATTGCAGAACTTGTCATGAGTTCGGCGTTGCCGGCGCGCCGAAAATGGGCGACAAGGCGGCTTGGTCGCCTCGCATCGCCACCGGCATGGAAGCGCTCTATCAGTCCTCGCTGAACGGCAAGAATGCGATGCCCGCAAAAGGCGGTAACAGTTCCTTTACCGATGAGGAAATCATGAGCGCCGTGGAATACATGGTTGCCGGTTCAAGTTAGGTCTGGATGTCAAGGCAACCGCCTCTATGCGAACAACGCGCTGCCCAAGGATAATTTATGTCTCTTCGTCAGGTTCACCGTTCAGACGCCGATACGGCAATAATGTGGAGAAAGGTCTTTTTGCGCGGCCTTGCAGTCCTGATGGTTTTTGCGGCTGGCTCCATTGTCTATTTTTTCTACTCCTGGGGTACCGACGGCGATTTGAACGAAGCCGCCGACGAAAGGGCGCGGCAATCAGACCTTGCCCGTCCCGACGAGCCTATATTGCCGATTACCGCTCCTACCGGGCTTGATACGCAAAAAGTGGCGCTGGGGCAGCTTCTCTTTCGCGACACCCGGCTTTCCAGGGATAACACAGTCAGTTGCGCGTCCTGCCATGACCTGCTTCGCGGCGGGGTGGATCGTCTTCCCCGCTCAAGGGGCGTAGGCGGCGCGGAAGGCGATATCAACGCGCCGACAGTTTATAATTCCGGCCTTAATTTCAGGCAATTCTGGGATGGTCGGGCAGACACGCTGGAAGAACAGGTGGAAGGCCCAATCACGAATCCGGTGGAAATGGCATCGAGCTGGGAACAGATAATTCCAATTCTGGAAGATGATTCGCGGATCAGAGACCGTTTCCGCGCCATCTATAACGGGTCTGCGACTCCGGCCAGGGTGAAGGAAGTAATTGCCGAATTCGAGCGTTCGCTGGTAACTCCTTCCCGCTTTGACCGCTGGCTGAAAGGGGATGACAAGGCGCTTTCCGCTCAGGAGCTTGAAGGTTATCGTCTTTTCAAACGGCATGGCTGCATCGCCTGCCATCAGGGTGTGAATGTGGGCGGCAACATTTTTCAGAAGTTTGGAGTGATGCTGGATTATTTCGCCGACAGGCCGATTACCAAGGCTGACCTTGGGCGCTTCAACGTCACGGGACGCGAGGAAGACAAGCATGTATTCAAGGTTCCCAGTCTTCGCAATGTTGCCCTGACCGCGCCTTATTTCCATGACGCTGCGGCGCAAACCTTGCCTGAGGCCGTGGCCATAATGGGACGCCACCAACTCGGAGTGGATTTGCCCGCCGAAGAAGTCCAGCTTATCACGCTCTTTCTGACAACCTTGACAGGGGAGCGGCTATAAAATGGACAAGGTCAGGAAACTTCGCCCGATTTTCCACGCTTTTTTGCCGTGGCTTTTGCTGGCGGTTCTGGGCAGTATTTTGCTTGTCCTCAATATTCTTAGCGGTTCCTTGAGCGAAGGCGAGCGCAACCGGGTTGAACAGGGAATCCGTCAGATCGAGACGCTGGATACCAGGATCAATTTCGACATTTTGCGTCTGCACTATCGGCAACTGCTGATTTACGATTCCTTGAGCGCGTCTTCCAGGCAAATAGATAATCTGCTTATAGAACTACGGCAATCTTTCAGGCAGATTGATCTTCCTGACGCGCTGAATAGCAGCCATGAATCCTGGCGGAAAAAAAATGTTTTGCTGGACGATTTCCGGCGGCAGAATACTGTGCTTACCAACTCGCTCTCTCATTTCGTCAATCTTTCCCGGCAGTTGCACGCTTCGCTGGTCGGCAGGCCGAAAGACATAGTCGCCTCCGTTACCCGCGATGTGCTGGTTTTCATCAATGATAATGACGCTGGGGAAGCGTTTGCCATTCTGGAGGAGTTGAACGATCTGGAAAAATACAGCGCCAACCTGGGCGCGAATGCCATGCAGGCGCGACTACTCGCCGCGCACGGAAAGCAGATAATCAACAACTATTTGCCGGTGCAACAGCAGATACAGGGAATCTCCCGCAATACTTTCCAGCAGGATATTTCCTATGCCTATAACGGTTACATGAATGCCTACAGCGCGCTGCTTGCCAGCGCCGAAAAATATCGCCGGATGATGGCGCTGTTCTCGCTTTTGATGGTCGCCAGCGTGGTGATTATTGTGTTGCGCCTGCAACAGACCGCGCGCGAGCTGGAAAAGAGCCACGCCATTCTGGACAACATTGCCGACAATATGAGCGAAGGCATTTTGAGTTTTGACGCGCGCGGCGTCCTGAATTTCATGAATCAACGCGCCGAGATCATGCTGGGTCGTTCTGAAACGGAACTTCTGGGTACGGACGCCGTTGATATCTGGCCCAAGAATAACGTTGTGCGCTCCGCGTTTCGCGCTTCCCTGAAGGCCAGCAAGCCATATGAGGGCGAAGAGTGGCTGCAACGCGCCGACGGCGAACGATTCCCCGCTGTTTTCCTGGGGGGCCCGCTGCCAAAGACCGATAGCGCCAAGGCTGCCGGTTATGTCACTTCCTTCAGGGATCTAACCTTCCAGCGGCAGGCTGAAGCGCGTCTTCGTACTGCCGCCCGCGTCTTTGACAACATATCCGAGGCGATAACCATCACCGATCACGAAGTTGTCATCCAGTCCGTTAACGCCGCCTTTACCAAAATCACCGGCTACACCGAGCAGGAAGCGATTGGGCAGAATCCGGGTAAAATCCTGGCCTCCGGCCTGCATGACAAAAAGTTCTATCGGCAGATGTGGAAACAACTCGCGGAAGAAGGACACTGGCAGGGAGAAATCATCAATCGCAGGAAGAGCGGAGAAAATTATCCTGAATGGTTGTCCATTACCGTAGTCAGAAATGAATCCGGCAATATTGTCCAATACATAGCTTTGTTCTCCGATCTTTCCGAGCAGAAAAATACTGAAGCCTACATCAATCGGCTTGCCTATTATGATCCGCTTACCGGGTTGGCCAATCGCCTGCTTTTCAGCGATCGTTTGCGGAACGCCTTGCGCCAGACGCACCGGCACCGCGCTCAGCGTCCGCTGGCTGTTCTCCACTTTGACCTTGATCACTTCAAGGCCATTAACGATTCGCTAGGCCACAAGCAGGGCGATGTGCTTATTTCCGCGGCGGCTGAGCGGATTTCCGGCCTGCTGCTTGAGGGAGACACGCTGGCGCGCATTTCCGGCGATGAATTCGCGTTATTGCTGCCGGAGATTACCTCCCATGCCGATGCCGCCACTCTGGCCAGCAACATGTTGCGTGAATTTTCCAGCCCTTTTGAGATTGATGGACGCGAATTGTTTGTGACCACCAGTATCGGGATTGCGGTATATCCGTCTGATGGAGACAGCAAGGAAGCGCTGATGAAAAATGCCGACATTGCTCTCCACAACGCCAAAAACGCGGGCAGGGCGTGTTTTCGCTTCTTTTCGGATAGCGACAGCGCCTATTCTCTGGATCAGTTGGAGCTTGAAGCCGATCTGCGCCATTCTGTCGAGCGCGACGAATTGCGCCTTCATTATCAGCCCCAGATTGACATCCACAGCGGGATGATTCATGGGGTGGAGGCGCTTGTGCGCTGGCAGCATTCCACACGCGGATTGCTGGCACCGGGCGTATTTATACCGCTTGCGGAGAAGAGCGGCTACATTGACATGCTGGGGGATTGGTGTCTGGAAACCGCCTGTCGGCAGTTCGTCGAATGGCAGGAAAAGGGCATTCATGTGGAGCGTGTTGCGGTAAATGTCGCCGCGCGCCAGTTGCGCGATCCTGATTTTTCGGAAAAAGTGCTGAAAGTTGTGCGGGAGACCGGAATGCCGCCTTCCGGTCTGGAAATTGAGCTGACCGAATCTTCGATGTTGGATGATCCTGAGCGAGTGTTCGGTATTTTCTCGAAGTTGCGGCAAGCGGGCATTCGGATTGCCATTGACGATTTCGGCACAGGTTATTCCTCGCTTTCTTATCTTTCCCGTTATCCGGTTGACGTTATCAAGATTGACAAGAGTTTCATTGACCATGTGGACGTGGACAAGGATGCTCTTTCTGTCGTGCAGGCAATTATTGCCCTGGCTCATGCCCTGAAGATGGCAGTAGTCGCGGAAGGCGTGGAAACCGAAGCGCAGAGGAGGGTTCTGGTCGGTCTGAATTGCGATCTTTTGCAGGGTTTTCTTTATTCCCGTCCTTGCCCTGCATCCGACCTTATTGACCTTCCTTATCTGGAAGAAAACGCCTGAACTGCGGTCGCAAGCGCCGCCGCCCATTTTACGGCAAAGCCAGGACGGCTTTTACGCTTTTATTTCTTCTCCTGCCGGTGGTCAATGACCCGGATGGCCTTGCCCATTGAGCGTTCAACCGATCCGGTGGGGTGGATTTTAACCTCGCAGGAAATGCCGATGAAATCCTTTATGTCTTTTTGCACCTTGGAAGATACGCGATTCATGTACTCCTGACCCTTGGCGTACAAAGGCGGGCTGGCTTCGACATTGATACGCAGGGAATTGAGATGGCCTTCGCGGAAAACCTCAAGCTGATAGAATGGCGATAGCGTTTCGGTACGCATCAGGATGGCTTCAACCTGGGTGGGGAAGACGTTGACGCCGCGAATGATGAGCATGTCGTCGGAGCGACCGGAAATGCGGCTCATGCGTACATGGGTGCGCCCGCATTTGCAGGGCGCGGGGTCAAGCACCGCAATGTCGCGGGAGCGAAAACGCAGCATCGGGAAGGCTTCGCGGGTAAGCGAGGTAATGACGATCTCGCCCTTTTCTCCGGGCGGAAGCGGCTCGCCGGTATCAACATCAACGCATTCGACAAGGAAATGGTCTTCCCAAATATGCAGTCCCTTTTTGGCCGCAAGGCATTCGATGCCGACCCCCGGCCCCATGAGTTCGGTCAGTCCGTAAATATCGAGCGCGTCAATGCCCATGCGCGATTCGAGTTCATAGCGCATTTCCTCGCTCCACGGCTCGGCTCCGAACAAACCGACCCGTAGCGGCAATTTACGGACATCAATGCCCAGTTTTTCCGCTTCTTCCACAATGTTGAGAGCGTAGGAAGGGGTGCAGCACAAGGCATCCGGGGCAAGGTCTTGCAGGAGCATTACCTGTTTTTGCGTCTGCCCGCCGGACATCGGAATGACCGTTATGCCAAGGGTCTCGGCCCCGCCATGCAGGCCCAAGCCGCCGGTAAAGAGACCATAGCCATAGGCGTTATGCAGGCGATCGCCAGGTTGAAGCCCTGCGGCGGCAAGGCAGCGGGCGACCGCTTGACCCCAGTTGGCGAGGTCGCGCCGCGTATGCCCGACCATCACGGGCTTGCCGGACGTGCCGGAAGAAGCATGCAGCCGGACTACCTGATCGCGCGGCACGGCGAACATGCTGTAGGGGTAGTTGTCGCGCAGTTGTTCTTTCTTGGTAAACGGCAGGAGCCTGGCGTCGGCAAGCGTCTGGATGTGGTGCGGCTTGACTTCCAGTTCGTCCATGCCTTCGCGGTAGAACTTCACCGTCTCGTAGCAACGCGCCACCATTTCCTGAAGGCGGCGCAGTTGCAGGTCTTTTAGCTCCTCACGGGGGAGCGTTTCGTTGTCAATATCGAAAATCATGGTCGGGAGTCAGCCGTTGCGGAATCTCATATGATAGCCTGTGATGGGGTGAATGAGCGACTGATGACAGATTTTTTCTTTGAGTCACCCCGGCCTGAAGGTAGGGGATTCCTCAACACAGATTAGAGAAGCCCTCGGCTCCACAAAACAACTATCTCGCTCACCTCGCCATTCATTTCGAGGATTGCGCTTGATGCTTGTTCATGGGCGTTATGGAGAAGTCCAAACAGTTTTGCTGATTCATGCTACGCTGGCATCCGATTTTGAATCTTGCTTCTCTATACCTTGTCATCCATATTTCTTGTTTCTCTCTTTGTCGTGCAGGCGTTGCTGCTTGCAGGCGTGCTTTTCCTCTGTTGGCGTTTGCAAAAGGGGAGGGAGAAAGACGTATGGGCAGCGGCGCGTGAGGACATTGGCGCGCGCCTTGAGCGTCTGGAGCGGCTGTTGAGCGACAATCTGGCTTCAATCCGACGGGAAGCCCTGGAACAGGCGGCGCGGGAGCGGGAAGAGCGCGGACAGGCGCAAAGCCGTTTTTTTCAGGATTTGAGTCAAACGCTTACCCAATCCATCGGCCAGCTTGGGCAGGGGCAGAATGAGCGGTTGGGCGCGTTTTCCCAAGAGTTTACCCGCGTATCCGGCGCTTTGGATACGCGGTTTGAGCAGTTGCGGGGCGCGGTGGAAACGCGCCTGCAAGCCTTGCAGGCGGAGAACGCGGGCAAACTCGACGAAATGCGCCGTACTGTTGATGAGAAGCTGCACGCCACTCTGGAACAAAGGTTGGGCGAATCTTTCAAACTGGTGAGCGAACGCCTGGAACTGGTGCATCGAGGGCTTGGCGAAATGCAGGGACTGGCTGCCGGAGTCGGAGATTTGAAGCGGGTGTTTGCCAATGTGAAAACTCGCGGCTCATGGGGTGAAGTGCAACTGGCGAACCTGTTGGAACAGATGTTGACGGCGGGACAATATTCGGCCAATGTCATTACCATTCCCGGTAGCAATGAGCGGGTGGAATTTGCGATTCGCCTGCCCGGCAAGACGGCTGACAGTCCGGTTTGGCTTCCCATTGACGCCAAATTTCCGCTGGAGGATTACCAGCGTTTGCTGGAAGCGCAGGAGGCGGGAGAGGCGGCGGCTGCGGAAGAAGCGGGGCGAAGGCTGGAAGCGCGTCTCAAGCTGGAAGCGCGGCGCATTCGGGAAAAATACGTAGCTCCGCCGGATACGACGGATTTCGCAATTCTTTATTTGCCCATTGAAGGCTTGTATGCCGAGGCGCTTCGTCGTCCGGGTCTGGCGGATGTCCTGCAACGCGAATGGCGCATCAATCTGGCAGGGCCTTCCACTCTGGCGGCGCTGTTGAACAGTTTGCAGATGGGTTTTCGCACCCTGGCGATAGAGCGACGCTCGGCGGAGGTCTGGGCGGTTTTGGGCGCGGTCAAGGGCGAGTTTGCCCGTTTTGGCGAGGCGTTAGCGCACACCAAGAAAAAATTGCAGGAAGCGACAAACAGCATTGACAAGGCCGAAGTCCGCACCCGCGCCGTCTCAAAAAGGCTGAAAGCGGTCGAGACCCTGCCGGAAGCGGAAAGTCTTACGGACAAGGCCACCGAAGAAGAACAACATGTTGTTGGGGAAGATTCCCCGGATGAAGGCGGCGAAGACGGCTGAAAAACGCGGGTCTGCTTTCACAAGCCCGTAGGGGCGAACCTGCGTATCTGCCCAAAAGCGGGCTTGTGGAGGCAAAGCAGCGTTGGGGTTAGAGTGCTTTCCGCAAATAACGCTACTATCAGAACGGGATCACTCCCTTTGAAAAGGCAGTATCAACTTTGCATTGGTAGATGTCAGACAAACTCAACAAATATGCTTATGGACGATCACTCAATTATACCATATGTATAGCAAGCTGTGGCAAGGAATAAATCAGCGCGTCCATAAATCAAAACCGCTCCAATTACGAGAATGACTATAGATGAATGTTGGGCGAGTGAGGTGTAGAGACTGGCGTACAGGGCGCGGTTTGCAAAACGGGCTTTGACAAAAAATTCACTCTTTGCCGACGGTTTTTCTACCGGAGGAAAAATAGACTGCCGGACAGTTTGATAGCCCATATCACCCTCATGGCAAATGAAATGCATTCTGGAAGCTCTGCCTTGTCTGACGCTTCAGAACAAATTGACCTGGAATTTTCGCGCAAGTACGACGAGAGTCATGCCGAGGAATATTTTTTCAAACACCAGGACGGTCTAGCGCGGCGTCTTTCCAACTGGCGGGAAATCCGTATCGCTCGACGCGCCCTGATGTTGGCGGGTGATCCTCTGTCGGCGCTTGATTTGCCTTGCGGCGCGGGACGTTTCTGGCCAATGCTACTGGAGAATCCTGATCGTCATCTGATAGCGGCGGATAATTCGCAGGATATGCTGGATATTGCGCTGAAATATCAGGCTCATGGTCAGGTTTTGCGTATGCAAACGCTCAAGACTTCCGCCTTTGCGATTGATTTGCCGGATGGCGCGGTAGATAGCGTGTTTTGTATGCGGCTTCTGCATCACATCGGCGATTCTGCTCATCGGCAGGTCATGCTGCGCGAATTTTATCGGGTGGCGAGAAAGTCGCTGGTGATTTCCCTGTGGGTGGATGGCAGTTTCAAGGCGTGGAGGCGCAAAAGACTGGAAGCCAGACGAGGCTGTGGAGATTATCAAAACCGTTTCGTTATAGAGAGGCAAACAATAGAGTCTGAATTTCGCCAGGCCGGGTTTGATATAACGGGTCAGGTTGATTTTCTTCCGGGCTACGCTATGTGGAGGATTTATGTCCTTAAAAAGTAAGTCAATGGCAATCGGCTTGTTTCGCGGCTTGTTTCGCGGCTTTCGCGCGGTCAAAAGCCACTGGCTGATTCTGATTCTGGCGTTTTATTTCGCCTTTGTCCTGAATCTTGGATTCTGGCGATTTGTGGCCGAACGAATTGATGGCGCCTACGGCATTCTGTTTGCGGTTTCTATGCCTTTGCTGGTGATGGTATTGTTCGTCTGGCTGTTCAGCATCCTGGTAATTCCGGTTCTGGGTAAACCGATCATTATTGGTTTGTTGCTTGTCTCCAGCGCGGCAAATTGCGCCATCTGGAATCTGGGCATTGTGATTGATTCGGAAATGATCCGTAATGTGTTTGAAACGGATTTGCGGGAAGCATCAGATTTTATAACGTTAACCAGTATATGCTGGGTGGCGCTGACAGGAATAGTGCCCGCGATTTTACTTATCCTCTGCAAAATCGAATATCAATCGCGCAAGAAAGAATTGCTGATCAGAACCGTATTTGTCCTTGTCGGCGCGGTCATGCTCGGCGGGTTTTATGCGACAGCGGGCAAGGAATATGCCTCATTCTTGCGTAATCATAACAAGGCAAGGAAGAATTTGAATACTTTTAATTATATACATTCACTTATGCGATACTATCAGCGGGTGTCGCTTGCAAAGCGGGAATTTATCTGGCTGGATCGGGAGGCGATGTCTGACGCGCCGGACGAGGCAAAAAACCTGCTGATTCTCGTAGTTGGGGAAGCCGCGCGCGCCATGAATTTCTCCCTGAATGGGTATAGTCGTGAAACCAACCCCTTGCTGGCCGGGCAAAACATCGTCAATTTCAGGGATGCGGCTTCATGCGGCACGGCAACCGCAGTATCCGTCCCCTGCATGTTTTCCCACAAGAGGCGCAAGGAATTCGATGTTGACGAGGCAAGGCATACGCAAAATTTGCTGGATATTTTGTCTGTCGCGGGTCATGATATTTTCTGGTTTGAAAATGACGGCGGCTGCAAGGGAGTATGCGCGCGCGTGCCGACGGAGAATGTGGTCAAATCAGGAGATACGATACACTGCGAGAGGAATTATTGCCGTGACGAAGTTATGTTGCCAAGGCTGGAGGAGAAGATAAACAATCAGGACAAAAATATGGTTATTGTCCTGCATATGATGGGCAGTCACGGCCCGTCTTATTATCAGCGTTATCCGCAAGCCTTCAGAAAATTTACGCCGACCTGCGATACGTCAAGCATCCAGAAATGCTCGCGCGAGGAGATCGTCAATACTTATGACAATACGATCCTTTACACGGATTATATCCTTTCCTCTGTCATTGATATTGCCAAAAAATTTGACGACAGGGAAGTCAGTATTCTCTATGCCTCGGATCATGGTCAATCGCTGGGAGAAAACGGCGCGTATCTGCATGGCCTGCCCTATGCCATTGCTCCACGGGAGCAAACGCATATTCCGGTTTTACTGTGGTTGTCGGACGCGGCGCAAAAGCGGATAGATTATGCCTGCATGAAGAAAAAGGCAGACAATGCGCCTTTTCTGCATGACCATATCTTTCATTCCGTTATCGGGCTTATGCAAATCAGAACGAGCCTGTTTGATCCGTCACTGGATATTTTTCAGGGATGTTATATACAGTGATCCAGTCCGATTTTTTTGCCAATCGCGCCGTGCTTGCCGATGCCGGTCTGGATAATTTCGAGGCGCTTTGGAATCTTTCTCTGGAAACGGTGGATGAACCCAATGTGGATCGCGGCGGCTGGAGTTCTGTCTGTCGTCTGGAATTGCCGGGCGGCGCTTATTATTTGAAGCGGCAGGTCAATCACCTTACCCGGAGTTTTTATCGTCCCCTGGGCGAGCCTACCTTTGCCCGCGAGTTCAGGAATATCACGCGCTGCAAGGAGCGGGGCGTTCCAGTCGTGGAAGCGGCTTTTCATGGCGAACGCTGCGGGCGAAATAATGAAGGCGCAAACGAATGGCGAGCCATTTTGCTGACCCATGCGCTTGACGCAAGCGAGGGCTGGTTGAGTCTGTAAGGCTGGATATCAGGCTGGGCGACATTAACGGAAGCTGTGCGGCATGGCATTCTTTCGGCATGCGGCGAATTGGCGCGCGCGCTGCATGGCGCGGGACTTATATCCAATTGCTTTTATCCTCGTCATGTGTTCATACGCGAGAGGCCGGAAGGCGTCAAGGCGCGTCTGATTGACCTTGAGAAAATGCGCGGCATCTGGTTTCCAGAACGTGATCGGGTCAAAGACATGGAACAATTTGTGCGCCATACGCAGGTTTTATCCGAGGCCGAGATCATGTTTCTGCTTGGTATTTATCTGGATGCCTCGCCTGAAGGCGCAATAACGGCGCGTTTTCTGGAGAAGTTGCGCCTGCGCCAGAAAAAGAAGAAAGACCGGACATGAGGCACTGTTTGCAACTTGCCATCTTTCCCGTACTCGCTTGGACAGACGCGAAACAGGCCGCGCAGCGCGGCTTCTATAGCGTTTTCGGTAAGTGAATGCATTTGTAGCGCTTTCCGCGAATAACGCGACTATCAGAGGAGGCGTTTTGCTCCCCTCTCCCACTTGCGGCTACGCCGCAAGTGGGAGAGGGGTTGGGGGAGAGTGTGAGGAAGCTGAAGAATCAGGGAGCGTAAATTTCAACCTGACCCTTTACCCTCTCCCCGCCTACGACCACCCTCTCCCGCAAGCGGGAGAGGGAGAACCTTGCTCCCACGCCAAATTATTCGTCATTCCCGCCTTCGCGGGAATGACTAGTGGATTATAGTCTGTGCGAAAGAATGACTGCATCTGATAGTCGTTTTATTTGCGAAAAGCGTTATATTTACAGAAAGCGCCATAAAAAACCGGCGGTATCTCTGCCGCGCGGTCGGAGCGCATAAAGAAACGGAAGCCGAGGCTTCCGTTCGTTATGGGATTTTCCCCCGCTTATTATTTGGCGGCGGGTTTTTTCGCGGCAGTTCCGGCAGCCGCCTTGGTGGCGGAAGGACGCGCAGCAGCGGCGGGAGTGCTGATGCTGGACAGAGCCTTGATGTTGCTGTCGGTAATGCTGGCGATTTGTTGAGCCATGAAGTTCATCCGGTCGAAAGCCTCAGAATTGGCTTGCAGCATTGACTTCATCGCGCTGGCGAAAATGTCGCCGCCGGCCGGCATTTGCTTCTTGGTTTCTTCGATTGCGCTTTCGGCATTTTCGGAAAGAGACTTGTAATGGCCTTCCATGACATTGGTAATGTCTTTCTGCATTCCCAGCACCAGTTCATACAGGCTATGGTAGTAGGCGCGCGCGCTTTCCAGAGTAGGCTCGGCGATTGCGCTTTGCATGGCGATGGCCTGCTTGGGGTCTTTGACCGACAAAAGCGCGTCGGTATTCTTAGCGCCTGCCTGAAGATTTTCGCGCAGGGCGCTGAAGTTCAGGTTGGCGAACTTTTCGATGTTGTCCATGGTGCTGCGCATCAGGGCGAGCAGGGCTTCAGCGTTGGCTCTGTTGGCAGCGGCGATTTGTTCGGATTTGGCAGTGTTCATAAAAATCTCCAAAAGTTGTGTTGGAAAGAAAAATTGTTGAGTAGCCTTGTGGGCAAAAGGGAATGGAATGGTAGCAACTTTAATTTGGAATGTCTACCGTTTAGTGCAAAAGTTTTTGAGATGCAACGGTTTCTGTAAATAACGCGACGGTAAGATGCAGTTATTATCTCGTGCGGACTATAACCCAAAGTCATTCCAGCGAAGGCTGAAATCCAGTACGGCGTGCGGCAACGACCGGTTTACAGAACAGTGCGGGAGCGATATTCCCATATGGAAACGCCGGAGGAACGGAAAGGATTTGCTGGATTCCCGCCTTCGCGTTTATTTCTAGTAATTGGGCGTGGGAGCAAAAACTATCTCCTGCACGCTCTGCGAAAAGTACAATTATTTACGGTAATTACTATAGGCTGCAGGACGGGGAGCATGTCCATCCTGCCCTCCGCTCCGCTCCCCGGCTTCGCCTTCCAGATGTTGGGGTCAGCCGTGGGCAAATAGTTGTCTGTGTTGTCCAGCGGCGTAGGATCAATATACCAGCCCCAACCAGCGGCGTTAGTATCCAGAGTAATACAAGATCGGATATCAGATCGTAGGCAAGCAAGGATTTTTTCGTCGTTTCTGCGGAAAGCGCTATAAAACGCTTCGTCTGCTTTAGGCTAAACCATGATACCAGAAAGACAAGCCCAGCCTTCCCGCTCATCGGCCTGATCGAATTTGAACCATCGGGCGTACAGGCTGGCAATATCTTCAGCCTGCTCAACCAGCAGGCCGGAAAGGGCAATCTTGCCGCCGGGGCGGACGCGCCCTGCCAAAGCCGGAGCAAGCAGGCGCAGAGGATTGGCAAGGATATTGGCGACAACCAGATCGTATTTTGGCAGCAGCGATTCCGGCGTTTGCGTAAAACGAACATCAACCCGGTTATTTTCGGCATTGGCGCGCGCGGCTAAAACCGCTTGCGGATCAATATCAAAACCATCAACCGGAAGAGCGCCCAGCCTGGCAGCCGCAATGGCAAGAATGCCGGAGCCGGAGCCGTAATCAAGGAAGCTCATTTTGGGGCGCGCTTCCCGTTCCAGCCATTCAAGACAAAGCCGGGTAGTCGGGTGGGAACCTGTGCCAAATGCCATGCCGGGGTCAAGCACGATGTTCAGAGCCGCAGGGTCGGGAGCTTCATGCCAGGATGGCACGATCCACAACCGATCGGAAATGCGGATAGGGTCAAATTGCGCCTGGGTCAGTCGTACCCAATCTTCTTCTTCTACTCGTTTCAAGGTCGGTTCCGGCAAAGGTTGCCGAAGGTTTGCGGCAATGGCGGCAAGACACGCGGCAATGTCCGTATCTTCGGAAAACAGGGCGCTGATTCGCGCATGTTGCCAGAGCGGAGTATTTGCCATGCCCGGCTCGCCGAATTGCGGCGTCTCTGCCGGGGTTCCCGCATCCGCATCCTCAATGCTGGCGGAAATCGCGCCCGCCGCCAGCAGGGCGTCACACCAGTCTTCGGCAAGCAGGGCAGTAAATGAGGCGTCAATCCACGCCATGCTCTTTGGCTTCACCCCGGTCAGCCAGCTTGTGCTCAAGATAGTGAATGCTGGTGCCGCCTTTGATGAAGTTGGCATCCAGCATCAATTCCTGATGCAGCGGGATATTGGTTTTGATGCCTTCCACGCTCATTTCGGACAAGGCTACCTGCATCCGGCGAATGGCCTGTTCACGGGTGTCGCCATAGGCGATAACCTTGGCGATCATGGAATCGTAGTGAGGCGGCACGGTATACCCTTGATAGATATGCGAATCCACCCGGATACCCGGTCCGCCCGGCGGGTGATAAAAGCTGATCTTGCCGGGAAAAGGAGTGAACGTGTAGGGATCTTCGGCGTTTATGCGGCATTCAATAGCATGTCCGCGAGATTGGATGTCGCGCTGGCGAAGCTCCAGCTTTTCTCCCGCCGCGACGCGCATCTGGGCTTGCACAATGTCAATGCCTGTTATGGCTTCCGTTACCGGATGCTCGACCTGAACACGGGTGTTCATTTCGATAAAGTAGAACTCGCCGTCTTCGTAGAGAAACTCAAAGGTTCCCGCGCCCCGATAGCCGATTTTGCGGCAAGCATCGGCGCAGCGTCTGCCGATACGGGCAATCAGACGAGGCAGTATCATGGGCGCGGGCGCTTCCTCGATGATTTTCTGGTGGCGGCGCTGCATCGAGCAGTCGCGCTCCCCCAGATACATTGCGTTCCCATGCTGATCGGACAATACCTGTATTTCTATATGGCGGGGCTTTTCCAGAAATTTCTCCATATACACGTTCGGATTGCCGAAGGCAGTTTCCGCTTCCGCACGGGTCATGACCACGGAATTCAAGAGCGCCGCTTCAGTATGGACGACGCGCATTCCCCGCCCGCCGCCGCCGCCCGCCGCCTTGATGATGACCGGATAGCCGATTTTACGCGCTGTTTCCGTTATTTCCTCGCTATCTTCGGAAAGCGCCCCGTCAGAGCCGGGGACGCAAGGAACATTTGCCGCCTTCATCGCATCCTTGGCGGAAACCTTGTCGCCCATCATGCGGATTGTCTCCGCCCTGGGGCCGATGAACACAAAGCCGGAGGATTCCACCCGTTCGGCAAAATCGGCATTTTCGGAGAGAAAGCCGTAGCCCGGATGGATGGCTTCCGCGTCGGTTACTTCCGCCGCCGAAATAATTGCCGGAACATTGAGATAGCTTTGCGCCGAAGGCGCAGGGCCGATGCAGACTGATTCATCGGCAAGCCTGACGTATTTTGCCTCGCGGTCGGCTTCGGAATGGACGACTACGGTCTTGACACCCATTTCCCGACAGGCGCGTTGCACTCGAAGGGCAATTTCCCCCCGGTTGGCGATAAGGATTTTTTTGAACATTTTAGTGTCTTTTCGCGGCATGTTAGCCGATGATGAACAATGTTTCGCCGAATTCTACCGGCTGCCCGTTTTCGACCAGAATAGCCTTGATGACGCCGGAAGCGTCAGCTTCGATTTCATTCAAGAGTTTCATGGCTTCGATGATGCACAGGGTATCCCCTTGCTTTACGGTTTGTCCCACTTCCACGAAAGCGTTGGCTCCGGGCGAGGGGGAGCGGTAGAAGGTTCCGACCATCGGGGATGTGACTTCATGCCCTTCGACTTTTTTCTCATCGCCCTCGGATGATACGGTGGGAAGCGGGGCGGCAGGAAGCGCGACAGCGGCGTTAACAGGCAGAGGCGCGAAGGTAGCCGCGCCTGCCGGAGCGAATTTGGCGATCCGTACTTTTTCTTCGCCTTCGGTAATTTCCAGTTCGGAAATGCCGGATTCTTGCACCAAATCTATCAGTTTTTTGAGTTTACGCAAATCCATGATTTATCTCCTTGAAATTTTTTGACCGGATTGCAGAAACGCTTGCGGCGTTAGTCCGTGTTTATCTTGTTCAGCAGGTATTCAAGAGCGAGCAGATACCCGCGATGTCCGAGACCTGTGATGACTCCGAGCGCCAGATCGGAAAAATAGGAATGCTGGCGAAATTTCTCGCGGGCGTGGATGTTGGAAAGATGCACTTCAACAAAGGGGATGGCAGTCGCTATCAGCGCGTCCCTGAGCATGATGCTGGTATGAGTCCAGGCTGCGGGATTGATGATGATGTAACGCACGCCTTCTTTTTTTGCGGCGTGGATACGCTCAATCAGCGCGCCTTCGTGGTTGGTCTGAAAAGACTCCAGATGCACGTCCGCCGCTTCCGCGCGTCTGGCCAACGCCAGATTGATTTCTTCCAGCGTCACTATTCCGTAGTGTTGCGGTTCGCGTTCGCTCAACAGATTGAGGTTGGGGCCATGCAACACGAGCAGACGGGTCTGGTTGAAATCATCGGCAGTTTTTTTGGAGGAGGATTTTTTCTTCATCATGGCTACAAGTTTGCATCATTTCGAGGCATTTTGTCCAGTCAAGAGTTTTTTAGTGACGATGGTCGTAATTTGCGGATTCCATCGGCGTTGCTGCCTCAAGTTTGATTGTCTACCGGATGGACAAGCCTCAAGGGTGGCTATATTCCGGTCTCCGGGCTATAATCCCGTCCTTGCCGGAATAGCTCAGTCGGTAGAGCAGCGCATTCGTAATGCGAAGGTCGTAGGTTCGATTCCTATTTCCGGCAGAGCGAACGTTACGCGGTAGTTGTTGGGGAGGCGCAATCTGCCCATGAACCCCACACATACTGAACGCCGGTCAAACGAAATACCAAGCCCACATGGCAAGGCGCCGCGAAAAATCGGTGACAGGTGAAAAATCGTCTACTCTCCGTATGACATCTACCGTATAATTCCGCGCCATGGTTCACGTGACACATTCAGTTGCCGCGCAAAGCGGCGATCAGCGCTTTCTGGAAATCCTTGCCGCCGGACTGGAGGCTAATGCCGCCGAACAAGTCGCGGAGGCGTTTTTGTGCGCCCGCAGCGCTTACAAAGAGGCGGCGCTGGAAAGCGGGGAAGGAGAGTTCGATCATGCGGTCGGCATGGCGCTGATAATCGCCGGGCTGAAGCTGGACGCGCCTTCCCGGCAGGCTGCCTTGCTATCTACCCTGCCTGCCCACGACGAAAACGCGATCAATCGGCTGGAAAAAGAATTCGGACGCGATGTCGCCCAACTTGTGCAGGGCGCTTCCCGTTTGTATCAATTGCGCCCGATCACGCGGGATTTCGCGGTAAACGGGGGCAAAAATCCGCAGGAAACCCGTTCCCAGATAGAAATTCTACGCAAAATGCTGCTGGCGATGGTGGAGGATATTCGCGTCGTCTTGCTGCGTCTGGCTTCGCGCGCCCAGACCTTGCGCTATTATGCGGCCAATCCAGATGAACTGCGCCTCGAAGTGGCGCGGGAAACGCTTGAAGTCTATTCTCCGCTCGCCGACAGGTTGGGAGTTTGGGAATTGAAATGGGAACTGGAGGATTTGTCTTTTCGTTTCCTGCATACCGAGACATACAAAAAAATCGCGCAGATGCTGGATGAGACGCGCCTTGAGCGGGAGAGCTTCATAGAGGAAGCAACCGGACGTTTGAAAAACGAACTCTCGGCACTCAACATTCAGGCGGAAGTCTACGGGCGACCAAAGCATATTTACAGCATCTGGAACAAGATGCGGAAGAAGAGCCTGGAATTTTCCGAGCTGTACGACATCCGGGCGCTTCGGGTCATCGTCGAAAACGTCAAGGAGTGCTACACAGCGTTGGGCATTGTGCATAACGTCTGGACGCCGATCCCCAAGGAATTTGACGATTACATCTCCAACCCCAAGGGCAATTTCTATCGTTCGCTCCATACTGCCGTGCGCTGTCCTGACGGGCGTTCATTGGAAGTGCAGATTCGCACGCAGGAGATGCACCGCCATGCCGAACTGGGCGTTGCCGCCCATTGGCGCTACAAGGAAGGCAGCAAAACGGCGGGCGACGATTACGACGCGAAAATAGCCTGGCTGCGTCAGTTGTTGACCTGGAAGGACGAGGTCTCGGACGGAACAGATTGGCTGCGTCACTACAAGCACGCTGCCTTGGATGAAACCATTTATGTGTTGACGCCGCAGGGACGGGTGATTGATCTGCCGCGTGGAGCGACACCAATTGACTTTGCCTACCGGGTGCATACCGATCTTGGTCATCGTTGCCGGGGGGCGCGGGTCGACGGAGTGTTGACTCCGCTCAATACGGAATTGAAGACCGGGCAGAGAATCGAAATCATTGCGGCAAAGCAGGGTGGGCCGTCGCGCGACTGGCTCAATATCTCGCAGGGCTATATTCATACCAAGGGCGCACGGGTCAAGGCGCGGCAGTGGTTTGCCAGCCGCGCTCTGGAAGAAACCATCAGCGAAGGCGGCGCTCTTGTTGCCCGCGAATTGCAACGTCTGGGGCAAAGCGGGGCGAACGTCGAGGAAATCGCGCGCAGCCTGGGATTTGCCAAAAACGAAGAATTGTTCGCTGCCGCAGCGCGTAACGAGCTTAATTGGCGTCAGTTTCAGAATACTGTCCGCAACGACAAAAAGACGGAAGATGAGGCCGATCAACTGGTTGTTCCCCTGCGACGCGCTACGAAAACCGCCAGCGGTATTCTCATTGTGGGAGTGGATCAGCTTCTATCCCAGCTTGCCCGATGCTGCAAGCCCGCGCCGCCGGATGCGATTGAAGGTTTCGTAACCAGAGGCAAGGGAGTTTCCATTCATCGCGTGGATTGCGCCAACTTTCAGCACCTTGCCGCATTGCATCCTGAACGGGTAATCGAGACCGAATGGGGCAGCGCCGAGGCGGAGAGTTTTTTTGCGACCGATATTGTCGTAGATGCCCATGACCGGCAGGGCTTGCTGCGCGACATCTCGGAAATTTTCGCCAGGGAAAAAATCAACGTGATCGGCGTTCATACCCAGTCCAAACAGGGCAAGGCCAAAATGGGCTTCACCGTGGAAGTAAAAAACCTGTCCCAGTTGAAACGCAGCCTGGGCTTGATTCACGACATCAACGGCGTTTTGACGGCAAGGCGGGGATAGGCGCGTGCAACCGCCCGCATGTACAAGGCGTTAGCCTTCCATTAAAATCAGGGACTTTCCATTAGCAGCGCGTCGGTCGCCGGATCGCTGCGTCAATCTTGTGTAAAAGGCAAATCATGTCTCACCTGATGAATACCTACAATCGCCAGCCGGTAGCCTTTGTCGAGGGCAAGGGCTGTTATCTGACGGATACCGAAGGCAAGGTCTATCTGGACGCGCTGGCGGGAATCGCGGTCAATACCCTGGGACACGCGCATCCGTCGCTGCTGAATGCGTTGAATCGGCAAGCCGGTAGATTGCTGCATGTTTCCAACATCTATCGGATACCGGAGCAGGAGGCGCTTGCGGAGAGACTGGCAGGAATTTCCGGGCTTTCCGAAGTATTCGTCTGCAATTCCGGCTGTGAGGCCAACGAGGCTGCGATCAAGCTCGCGCGTTTTTACGGACACAAAAAAGGCATTACGCTGCCGTCAATCATCGTAATGGAGCACGCCTTTCACGGGCGCACGCTGGCAACCCTCTCGGCCACCGGCAACGGCAAGATACAGGCCGGTTTCGAGCCGCTGGTTCCGGGATTTATCCGGGTTCCATATGGGGATATGGACGCAGTGCGCGAGATAGCTTCACATAACCGCGATGTGGTGGCGGTGATGCTGGAAATTATCCAGGGCGAGGGCGGAATCAACCTCGCAAGCGATGAATACTTGATAGCCTTGCGAACCCTGTGCGATGAACATGACTGGCTTTTTGCGGTTGACGAAGTGCAGTGCGGCATGGGACGCACCGGCAAATGGTTTGGTTTCCAACATGCCGGAATCCTGCCGGACATCATGACACTTGCCAAGGGACTGGGTTCCGGCGTGCCGGTCGGCGCTTGTCTGGCGGGTGGACGTGCTGCCGGACTGTTCGGCCCCGGCAATCATGGCTCCACCTTTGGCGGCAATCCCCTTGCTTCTGTCGCGGCGCTTGCGACAATCGAGACCATCGAAGCGGAAGGCTTGCTGGTGAATGCTACTCAGATGGGCGACTGGCTGAAACGCGAATTGACGGCTGCGCTGGCTAGCGTGACCGGGGTCAGGGAGATTCGCGGACGTGGATTGATGCTGGGGATAGAACTGGATCGTCCCTGTTCGGAGTTGGTGGTCAAGGCATTGGAAGCGGGGCTGCTAATCAATGTTACTCGTGATACAGTAATCCGTCTTTTGCCGCCCTTGATCTTTTCCGAAGTCGAGGCGCGTGAATTGGTCGGGAAACTTGTTCCCCTGATCCGAAATTTTCTGAAAGGCTGAATCATCATGACTTTGCGACATTATCTCCAGTTCAAGGACTTTGTACGCGACGACTTTGATTACCTGTTTGAACGGGCGCGTGTTATCAAGGAAAAGTTCAAGCGTTATGAGCCGCATCATGTCCTGTTTGATCGTACCCTGGTCATGATTTTCGAGAAGGCCAGCACTCGCACCCGTCTTTCTTTTGAAGCGGGCTTCAAGCAGTTGGGCGGCTCGCCGATCTACCTAAATACCCAGGACTCGCAACTGGGGCGGGGCGAGCCTATCGAGGACTCGGCGGAAGTCATTTCCAGAATGAGCGACATTGTGATGATTCGCACCTTCGGGCAGGAAATTGTGGATCGTTTTGCCGCCCATTCCCGCGTTCCCGTAATCAATGGGCTGACCAACGAATATCATCCCTGTCAGGTTCTGGCGGATATTTTCACCTTCATCGAGCATAAGGGATCGATTCAGGGCAAGACCGTGACCTGGGTTGGAGATGCCAACAATATGTGCAATACCTGGTTGCAGGCTTCCGAAATTCTGGATTTTCAGGTGCGTGTCTCGTCGCCGGAAGGTTATGGAATCAAGCCGGAATTCATGGCGGGCAATACGCGTGTCAGCCTGTTTGCCGACCCGATGGAGGCGGCGCGCGGCGCGCATCTGGTGACAACCGATGTGTGGACTTCAATGGGTTTTGAGGAGGAAAACGCGGCAAGAATGAAAGCCTTTGCCGACTGGCGGGTGGATGATGAAATGATGGCCATTGCCGACAAGGACGCCATATTCATGCACTGCCTGCCAGCGCACCGGGGCGAGGAAGTCACGTCGAGCGTTCTTGACGGCCCGCAATCGGTCGCTTGGGAAGAGGCGGAAAACCGCCTGCACGCGCAAAAGGCGCTGATGGAATTTTTGCTGCTGGGCAGGCAGTGAACATGGCGAACTTTTTGAGAGGAAGATAATGGCATGAGATATTCCAACATGCGTGAAGAAGAGTTAAAGAATACTGTCGCAACAGATTTTTTTGAGAAATTTGATTGTGACAGAATTGTCGGCTCCATAGATTTTGCCGTCAAACTCAAGCGAGCCAGGAATGCTCTTGACTTTCAAGACGAATACTTGCTGTGGGCGGAAGCCAAAATAAAGCCTACCGATATTGCGGCGATGCTCGCGCAACTCGTGCTTACTATCGGCAAAGCACGCGCGTTTGATAATATTCTGCCGCCGCCTTTTCTCGGCTGTTTTGATTGCGAGAAAATCGCCTTTGTGCCTTATGCCGATATTCAGGATATTTTCTACCAAAGCGATTTTAACTGGAAAGTCGCGCCATCCGATCATGACACCAGAGAATTCAGGCAGATTTATGCGCAGATAAAGAAAATTATTGATGAAGGCGCATCTGGCGAGACTTATCTTTTCGATTTTGGCAAAGACGAAAAGGAGCTTAAACAATTCATCAGCGCAAATTTTGTCGTTGGCAAATTGCAAACCACAAAAACCCATATTGACAAAAACAATTTCATTATCATTTACAACAAATGGTTAGAAACAGTAAAGCCGACCATTGCGGTGGATTGGGATATTGCCAAGAAGAACGGAATTTTGGACGGCGATTTTTATCTTGCGGATTTACTTTCAAGAGAAAATGAAACGCTAAAGGAAAAATTATTTGTGCTTCTGAAATCCAATCATTACGAATTGGACAGGGTAGTTGACAGCGCGGGGTTTTTCAGCAGCAAAAACGCGCAATTCAAGGACAGTCAAAAGGCGCACGCGCAGTTTTGGGCGAAATATGAACGTCCGCCCCTGGAAGAATATTGGGATTACATCATCGAACGCCGTGATTTGCTTGTGCCGCAAGATGTGCGCGAGCGCAAAGGCTCGTTCTTTACGCCCAGAATCTGGGTGGAGCTTTCGCAAAAATATATTGCCGACGCGCTGGGCAAGGACTGGCAGGACGAGTATTACGTTTGGGATTGCGCCGCAGGAACGGGCAACCTGCTTGCCGGGCTGACCAACAAGTACAACATCTGGGCTTCGACGCTCGACAAGGCTGATGTGGAGGTAATGAAAGACCGGATACATAACGGCGCAAACCTTTTGGATGCCCATGTATTTCAATTCGATTTTTTGAACGATGATTTTACGAAACTTCCGCAAGGCTTGCAGGATATTATCAACGACCCGGAAAAACGCAAAAAACTGGTTATCTATATCAATCCGCCATATGCGGAAGTTTCTACCATTGGCGGTGGGAAGGCAGGCGTAAACCAGTCTAATATTCATGCGAAATATACATCACAGCTTGGGACAGCGGGGAGAGAGGTTTATTCTCAGTTTCTAACCAGAATATATCATGAAATTGATGGCTGCGTTATTGCGGAATTTTCAAAACTCAAAATTCTGCAAGGCCCCGCATTTGAACAATTCAGATCATTTTTCAAGCCAATGCTGAAAAAAATGTTTGTTGTTCCTGCCAACACTTTCGACAATGTAAAGGGCAAGTTTCCCATTGGATTTTTTATTTGGGATACTAATAACCAAGAAGATTTTGCTGAAATAATAGCAGATGTCTATAATTCCGAAGGAAATTTTACAAGCACGAAATCTTTTTCGTCTTATGAAGGCTTAAAGTCAATAAACGATTGGATAATTTCAACCAGAAATATAATTAGCGAAATGAATATAGGCTTTATTTCATGTAAAGGTAGTGATTTTCAAAACACTAATTTTATTTTCATTCTTAATGATAAAAATTTGTTGCCTCATCCACGAGGAAGTTGGGTTACTGATAAAAATATCATTGAAGCGTCAATCTATTATTCTGTCCGCCATTGCATTGAAGCCACTTGGCTCAACGATCGCGACCAGTTTCTTTATCCCAATGACGGCTGGAAAACCGACGATGAGTTTCAGAACGATTGCCTTGCCTACACGTTGTTTAACAACAATATCCAATCGAAATACGGCGCGAATCATTGGATACCATTTACCGAAAACGATGTTAACTCGCGTGACAAATTCGCCAGCCGTTTTATGACAGATTTTATAGCGGGCAAAATCGAACATGGGAAAAAGGGAATTCAAGCAGGGACAAACGGAAATTTGTTTCCGGGCGTCCGGCAGAAAAACCGAAAAACAGCCTTGAGGTTTTCAGCCGAAGCCCAGGCAGTATTTGAGGCGGGTAAAAGCCTTTGGCGCTACTATCACGCCCAGACAAAATGCAATGTAAATGCGAGCTTGTACGATATTCGAGAGCATTTCCAAGGACGTAACGACAAGGGCAAAATGAACAACAAGTCCGACGACCCAACCTATACCGCACTCATCGGCAACTTGCGCTCGGCTTTGAAAAAGCTGGCAAGGAAAATCGAGCCGAAGGTGTACGAGTACGGCTTTTTGAGGTAATAAACCAGTTGGCTGTGGCATAGCCGAACTGTCATTACTCTTGGCGGGTGCGGCGTATACCGGCTACCCGGCGATTAGAGCGGCTTCGGTTTAGGCGGATACATTCGTTGTGGATTACCGCCTTCGCGCACTGCTGTCCGGGATAAAAAATCGTGATTGCCTTGTAAGCGTTGCTGTGCAATGGCAAAGAAGGTATGTCCTTCTGCGCCGACTTGATTCGTCGAGTTCGTGCGATATGTTCATGATAAACATTCATGAAACTTTGAGACATGTTTTAAGGCAAGCCTTCCGCGCTAAACTACTCGTCATTCCCGCGCAGGCGGGAATCCAGAGCTGCGTCAAAATCTGTGACTTCTGTTCAGTATGACGCGAAGCGGGAATGCCACTCCTCTCGCGGTATGGGAATGTCGTTCCTGTTCTGGAAACTTGTCGCGGCTTTCAACGCCGTGCTGGATTCCCGCCTGCGCGGGAATGACGAATAATTTGGCGTGGGAGCAATGTTCTCCCTATCCAGCACATTACGCGAAAAAACACAATTATTTACGAGAATGACTATATGCACTGCTGCCAGACTGTATCGGATATGTCGTGCCGTCTGTCTGCCTGTTCCATAAGATGCTCTCCTGTTTGCCAAAAATTCAGAATATACAAGCTATTGACGACACGCTCTAGCGGAACAAGCGGGAGAGGGGCGGCAGAACAGGAAAAGGCAGAGCCGGGAAAAAATAAAAAGTAACAAAATGATAAAAACGAGGGAAAAAGGTTAGACTATTACTGTCTCATAGTTGGCGAATATAGCCATGCCTCGACAGCCAAGCATCCGTGCAAGTAT
Source organism: Betaproteobacteria bacterium (assembly GCA_009777245.1). Lineage (GTDB taxonomy): Bacteria > Pseudomonadota > Gammaproteobacteria > Burkholderiales > Rhodocyclaceae > Azovibrio. The sequence continues at coordinate 23,518 of WRMF01000005.1, read as the reverse complement.
CGTTTTGCGCGCTTTTTTTGTGACGATGACCACCCTGACATTGTTCGCAGTGGTCGCTTGGCTTTTTCTGGCGCAACCCGGAATTCGGAGAGTGGCCGAGGCGCAGATGGCGCTGGCTTCCAGCCAGATTGAAGCGCGTTTTCAGCGTTTTTTGCGCCTGTCTGAAATTACCCTTAATACAGGTTATCACTATCTGCGTTCCGGCGAACTGCGCCCGAATAATCTGGGTGATTTCCATAGCATAGCCTTCCCCATACTGAAGAGCCATCCTGAGAATGACGGGATAGCAGTAGGGGATGAAAATGGGCTTGCCATAATCCTCTACCGTGACATTGAAGGAGAATTTCGAACTATCGTCAGCAATCCTGAACATTGGGGCAGTCTGGTGTACGTGCTCCATTGGGAAAGCACAGGCGGCATCAGGAAAGTCGAGGCGCTGAATCTGGGTTATGACGTTCGTAGACGAGAGTGGTTTCGGGAAGCCATGGACGCTCCGGGCTGCGAAGAGAGGGAATGCTGGCCAAGCCCTTTCGTTTTATTTTCCAACAAAGTGCCGGGCTTTTCGGTTGCCAGACGCTGGACTGACCCCGACGGCGTTCGTTACGCGCTTACTTATGGCGTTAACATGGAGATGCTTTCCACGTTTGCGAACGAACGCCAGATAGTCGACACAGGGTTTGCGGTAATGCTTTCCGATCAGCAAGACCTGGTTTTGGGATTGTCCAGCATCCCCGGAGTCATATCTGAAAACGCCGTTTCAGAAGTTTTACGCACACCGGATGAAATGGGGATAGCTCCTTTGACCGCCGGTTTTTCCGCCTGGAAAACGGCGCGCCTGCCGCGACAGTTGATTCGTTATAAATTTGAAGGAAATGAATGGTTTGCCTATTTTCAACCTTCACACCAGGAAAATCGGCCTGGCCTCTGGCTTGGTATTTTTGCGCGCAGCGCGGATTTTCTGCCTGGCGGCAAGGCGGAAATCATGGTTTTCATGCTGGTTTGCCTGATAGCGTTTGGCATGGCTTTCGCCGTTGCAATACATTTGGGCAACCGATTCGCCAAACCGGTAGTGCAACTGGCGCGTGAAAGCGCGCGGCTCGGCAATCTGGAACTGGCAAGTCCTGTAGTGGTTGATGACGCGCCCTGGCGGGAGTTCCAGCTTCTGATAGCGGCGCAGGAGAGGATGCGCGGCGAACTCTTGGAAGCCAGCCGGAAATTACAGGAAGCCAATCTTGCTTTGGAAGCGCGGGTGCGTGAGCGCACATTCGAACTGGAAGAGAGCCGCGACGCCGCCGAGAGTGCGCGTCGGCGCATGACGGAGATGGCGGATGCCTTGCCCTGCGCGGTGTTCCGCTTTGAGGAGCGGGGACATGACGAAGGGCATTTTACTTTCCTTAGCAACAAGGTTTTGGAAGTGCTTGGCGTCAGCCGGGAAGAAATCAGCGCGAACCCTGAATCACGCTGGCGCTATGTGCGCGCGGAGGATATTCCGGTTGCTCGCAGCCTTCTGGAAAACAGCAAGACGCTGGAAAATATGGGGCGCATTCTGAAGCGGATCGACATTCCGGGGCAGGAGCCGCGCTGGGTGGAGACATGCGCCGAGAGGCTGATGACGAAGAACGGATGGTATTGCTGGAATGGATATTGGCAGGACGTGACATTGCAGCATAAGGCGCTTGAGAGCCTGAAAGACCATATTCTGTTTCAGGAAGGGTTGATGGATACCTTGCCTAATCCGGCCTTTTTCATGACGGCGGATTGCCGGTTTGCGGGCTGCAACCGAGCCTATGAACAATTGTTTTCCATCAATCGCGCCGATCTGATCGGGAAAACAGCGTTGGATGCCGATTATCTGACCGAGGATGCCAGGCAGAATTATCACTCGGAAGCGCTGGCGTTGATTGCCGATTCAGACAGTATAAGCAGGGAGGAGGATATTCCGTTGTCTGACGGCAGGACGCTGCGGATGCTCTATTTGGCAAGCGGCTTCAAACTGTCCAGCGGACTTCCCGGCGGCATGATCGGCACAATGGTGGATATATCCGCGCAGGAGCAGGCAAAGCGATTGGCGGAAGAAGCGTTAAAGGCCAAGTCTGAATTTCTTGCCAACATGAGCCATGAAATCCGTACTCCGATGAATGCGATTATCGGCATGGCGCGCCTGACGCTTAGAACCGCCCTGAACCATAAGCAACTGGATTATGTGACGAAAATCCGCGATTCAAGCCAGCATTTGCTTGAACTCTTGAACAGCATTCTTGATTTTTCCAAGATAGAAGCGGGTAAAATGAAGCTGGAGCTGGTGGATTTTGATCTTGAGCAGGTTCTGTCGCAACTGCGCGACTTGATGTCGGAAAAAACCAACGCCAAGGGGCTTGAACTGATATTTCGGGTAGATGAGGCAGTGCCTCGCTCTCTTGTGGGCGATCCTCTGCGCCTGCAACAAGTTTTGATCAATTACGCGCATAACGCGCTGAAATTTACCGAGCGCGGGGAAATCAACATCGAAATTTCCGCGCGCGAGGAGAGCCAGGAATCCCTGCTCCTTTACTTTGTCGTGCGCGATACCGGGATTGGGATTGCGCCCGATCAGATACCATCTCTGTTCCAGAGTTTCAGCCAGGCTGATTCTTCAATGACTCGCAGGTACGGCGGCACAGGGCTGGGGCTTGCCATTTGCAGAAAATTGTCTGGATTGATGGGCGGCGAGGCAGGCGTTGAATCTGAATATGGCAAAGGTTCGGCGTTCTGGTTTACCGCGCGCTTCGGGCGAGGCCGTCAAACGCAATACTCCCGAATCATGGGCAGCGGGCTTTCCGGCCATCGCGTTTTGGTGGTTGATGACAACGACAGTTCACGTCAGGCAATAAGCGAGATGTTGCAGGCAATGCGACTGACGGTCAGTGGAGCTTCCAGCGGCAAGGAGGCTCTGGAGGCGATTTTGTCGGCGCATCAGGCGAACGAACCGTTCCATGTGGCGTTGTTGGACTGGTTGATGCCGGGCATGGACGGGATCGAGACTGCGCGACAGGTGCGTGAGATGCTGGGGGAAGACAGTCCGCGCCTGGTCATGATGACTGCCTATGGCGGGGAAGAAGCCCTGCGGTCGGCCAGGCGCGCAGGCATACCGAATGTGCTTATCAAGCCGCTTTCCGCTTCAACGCTCTTTGAGGAGATAATGTGCGTTTTGAGCGACAAAATGCCCGACCCTGATGAACATGCGATACCAGCTATGGCTTCCATAATGACCGGCCTGGCTTCGATCAAGGGTGCGCGCATTCTTCTGGTTGAAGACAACGAGTTGAATCAGCAGGTTGCGCGTGAGATACTTCAGGATGTTGGCTTTATCGTCAACGTGGCGGATAATGGCGAGGTCGCGCTGGAGGAAACGCAGAAGGAAGAGCCTTACGATCTGATCTTCATGGATATGCAGATGCCGGTCATGGACGGGTTGGAAGCTACCCGACGGCTTCGCGGTCGGGGCGAAACATGCCCGATCATTGCCATGACCGCCAATGCCATGCCCGGCGACCGGGAAAAGTGCCTGGAAGTCGGCATGAATGACTACGTGACGAAACCTATCGAGCCTGAACAATTAAGCAAAGTATTGCTGCGTTGGATCAAGCCTGTGCCGGAAAGTATGCAGACAACCGAAACTAGCAATGCGTCAGGAGAAATCATGGACGAGAACTCTTTACCCGGGCACATTCCGGGCTTGAATATGGAAATCGGCTTGCCGCGAGTTTTGGGCAAACGCGCTGTCTACCGGGATATCCTGCAAAAATTCCTGACCGGACAGAAAGGAGTATCCGCAAGATTGCGCGATATTCTTGTTGCCGAGCCAAGTGAAGAAGGCTGGAACGAGGCGCTTCGGCTCATGCACACCTTGAAAGGCGTTGCGGATACTATCGGCGCTACCGTTGTTGCGGATCGGGCAAGGAGCATGGAAGGCCTGATGCGGGAACGCTCAAAAGACTGGCCGGAACCGCTTGCTCTCCTGGACGCGGTTTTGAATCCCCTGCTTTCGGGGCTGGAAGATTTTTTCCGGCGGCTGACGGGCGATGAGGAAGAGGAATTGTCCGCTCCTTCTGAACTCACGGCTGAAACGGTTGCCGTGTTGAAGCATTTGTTACGCTTGATTGGGGACAATGACGCGGCGGCTGTTGATATGATTACAGGTTTACGGCACAATCTCAGGTCGGCGCTGGGCAAGGAGCAATTCGCGGCGCTTGGCGCCGCGCTGGATGTCTTTGATTTTGAAGGAGCAGAGGCGATCTTGCGTCCGCTTATCCAAAGTTTTTCCAAGTGAACATTTCAGGCAGAGGTTATGATGACTTCGGAATTCATTTCTCCCAAGGCGTTCTCTGAAAATCGCCCCACCGTTCTGATTGTTGATGACATGCCGGACAATCTTGCCCTGATGAGCGGTCTCCTGAAGGATACCTATCGCGTCAAGGTTGCGACCAGCGGGAAGAAGGCGCTGGAGATTGTCGGCGCTACCCTGCCCGATCTTATTTTGCTTGATCTCATCATGCCGGACATGGACGGTTATCAGGTTTGCGACAGTCTCAAGAAAAATCCCGCGACGCGCGATATTCCGGTAATTTTTCTCACGGCCTCCACATTGAGCGAAGACGAAGAGCATGGGCTTGCGTTGGGCGCGGTTGATTACATCACCAAGCCGGTTACGCCGGGTATTGTTCGCGCCCGCGTTGCGACTCATCTGCAACTGAAAGCCAGCGCCGATTTCCTGCGCGACAAATCAGCCTATCTGGCCGCCGAAGTCGCCCGACGGATTGAGCAGGTTCAGGCCATACAGGACGTTACCATTCAGGCGATGGCGTCGCTTGCCGAAACAAGGGACAACGAAACCGGCAATCACATTTGCCGCACCCAACATTATGTCCGCGTTCTTGCCAAGCGTCTGGCAGATCATCCGCGCTTTGCATCTTATCTGCAACAGAACAACATGATTGAAACGCTCTTCAAATCAGCGCCTCTGCACGACATCGGCAAGGTGGGCATCCCGGACAGTATTCTCTTGAAGCCCGGCAAGCTGACCTATGAAGAATTTGAAGTAATGAAAACCCACGCGTCGCTTGGTCATGACAGCATTGCGCGCGCCGAGCGTCTTTTGGGACACGCGGCGGATTTTCTCGTTTGCGCCAAGGAAATATCCCTATCGCACCATGAAAAATGGGATGGCAGCGGCTATCCGCAAGGTTTGTCCGGTGATGCTATTCCTGTTTCCGCCCGTTTGATGGCGCTTGCCGATGTTTACGACGCCATGATCTGCAGGCGCGTCTACAAGCCCGGCATACCGCATGAGGTTGTGCGTGACACTATCATAGAAGGGCGTATGCGGCATTTTGACCCTGACGTAGTCGATGCTTTCCTGGCCGAAGAGGATAAATTTGTTGAAATTTTCAACTGCTTTTCCGATGAATCTGATAATGATGCCAAAGCAGCAGCGGCACAGCAGGCGAGCGTTGTGAATTGAGTGAGTCGCCCCAACCTGAAGGTTGGGGCTTCCTCGCCACAAATGAGTTCCGTAGGTTGGGGTGAGCGGTTTGCTCCCCTCAACATTTCCGTATTCCCGAGCATACACTAATTTACTCGTCATTCCCGCGTAGGCGGGAATCCAGTACGGCGCTTAAAGCTACGACAGGTTTCCAGAACAGGAACGATGTTCCCATGCGCTAGCGGGGCAATGTGGGGGTTCGCATTCCGCTCCCCCCGAATTATAAGCACTGGATTCCCGCCTGCGCGGGAATGACGAGTAAGTTGGGGGTTTATAGATGGTAATGAGCGCAACACGAACCCCAACGGAGCAGCCCGCCGGTTGGGATAGAACTATGTCGTAGACTAACGGCATTTGATGCTTGGAGCCGGGATTCCATTTCATTCCATCCCAGCCTACGGCGCTGCAACGTTGGGAGGCAAACCGCTCACACTTACAACCCCCCTCTGATACCTGCACCCTGATCCCTGATAATTACTGCGCCAGCGCGATTTCCTCTGCAAGCTGAAATACCGACATGGCGTAAAAGCTGGAGCGGTTGTAGCGCGTTATGACGTAGAAGTTTTCAAAGCCAAGCCAGTATTCAGTCGGGGCATCCGGGGTGACAAGCTCAATCAGGGTGACGTCAAGGTTAGCGGCTTCAAAAGGCTCGGCGGCAACTCCGGCTGCCAAAAGTCCGGTTGCGGGGAGAGCAGGGCGAATACCGGCTTCCAGCCAGGCAGCGAGAGTTTCCGACGGCAAATTAGCAGGCAGACGGACAGGAATGGCGATGGGCGCGTCTTTTTGCCAGCCATGCTCGACCAAAAAATTGGCGACGCTGCCGATGGAATCGGCTACGCTGTCGGAAAGATCAATGACGCCGTTGTTGTCGAAATCCACCGCATAACGGCGCAGGCTTCCGGGAAGAAATTGGGGAATGCCAAGCGCACCCGCATAAGAGCCGCTATAGCTTTCCGGGTTCCGGCTATTTTCGCGGGCAAGGAGCAGCAATTGTTCAAGCTGCCGCCGGAAAAATTCATGGCGTTTGGGGTCGTAAAAGGCAAGGGTGGCAAGGGTTGAAAAGGTGTTGAAGGAGCCGGTATTTTGCCCGTAGAAGGTTTCGACCCCTATGATGGCGACGATGATCTCCGCCGGAACGCCGTAAATATCCTCCGCGCGTTTCAGAGCGGCGGCATGTCGTTGTCGAAAATCAATCCCCTGCCGGATGCGTTTCTGGTCAATAAAGCGGCTGCGGTAACGCTGCCAGGAACGCTGCGAAACGGCAGCGGGAGCGGGCGGGGCGATGAGTTTCAGGACGCGCTGATTGGGCGCCAATCTGGCGAAGCGGCGAAGCAGGTCGGCTTCATCGAAGCCGTGCCGTTCACGCATTTCCCGTGCAAAGGCTTGCGCGGCGGGTAGTTCGGCGATGCTTGGCTCCTTGCTCCTGACAGGCAGATAAAAGAGGGCGGCAGTTATGACAAGAACAGCGGAGAGGAACGCGGGAAGGCGAGAGAACATTAAAATTCCAGACGAAGGAGAGAAGAGGAAAAAGCGCGGGAACATGGCAAGAAATAATGGACGAACAATCAGAATGGCAACATGCCTTTCATACCGCGCATCAGCTTGCCGATGCCGCCTTTGCCAAAGTGTTTCATCATCTTTTGGGTTTGTTCAAACTGTTTCAGAAGCCGGTTTATTTCTTGCACTTCGACTCCCGAACCGGCGGCGATACGGCGTTTGCGGCTGGCTTTAAGGATATCAGGTTTTTTGCGTTCCTCCGGCGTCATGGAATTGATTATGCCTTCGACCCGACGAATCATCTTGTCTTCCATGCCGCCCTGCATTTGTCCGGCGGCTTGCGCCAGTTGGGCAGGAAGCTTGTCCATCAGCGCCGCCATGCCCCCCATTTTACGCATCTGACCGATCTGGCTCTTGAAGTCCTCCAGGTCAAAGCCCTTGCCGGACTTCAGCTTTTTGGCCAGAGCCAGAGCTTCTTCTTCGTCTACGCCTTTCTGGACTTCCTCGATCAATGAGAGGACATCGCCCATGCCGAGAATGCGCGAAGCCATGCGCTCAGGATGGAAGGCTTCAAGTCCGGTCAACTTTTCGCCCACTCCGGAAAATTTTATGGGCTTGCCGGTGACATGGCGCACGGACAGCGCCGCTCCGCCCCGCGCATCGCCGTCCAGCTTGGTCAGCACAATGCCGGTCAGAGGCAACGCCTCATTGAAGGCGCGGGCGGTATTGACCGCGTCCTGCCCCAGCATGGCATCCACCACGAACAGGGTTTCAATCGGGGACAGCTCCGCGTGCAGCATTCTGATTTCCGCCATCATCGCTTCGTCAATGCTCAAGCGCCCGGCGGTATCAACTATCAGCACGTCAAAATAATGTCGCCTGGCCCAATCAACGGCGGCGCGGGCAATGGCTTCCGGCTTTTCGTCTCGCGTCGAGGGAAAGCATTCGATACCGGCGTTTTGGGCGACGGTTTTTAATTGCTCGATGGCTGCCGGTCGGTAGACATCCACCGAAACTGCGAGCGTTTTTTTCTTCTGCTCTTTCAGGTATTTACCTAGCTTGCCGACGGTTGTGGTTTTTCCCGCGCCCTGCAAGCCCGCCATCAGTATGACGGCGGGCGGGCGCGCCGCAAGATTGAGGGAAGCGCGCTCTCCGCCCATCAACGCCACCAATTCCCGATACACTACGCCGACAAGAGCCTGACCGGGGGTAAGCGAACCGATCACTTCCTCGCCGACGGCCTTTTCCTTTACGATGGCGATAAAATCCTTGACGACCGGCAAGGCTACATCGGCCTCAAGGAGAGCCATGCGAATCTCTCGCAAAGCCTCGCTGATGTTGGCTTCGGTCAGGCGCGCTTCCCCGCGCAGGTTTTTTACGATTTTGGAGAGACGTTGCGTCAGGTTATCAAGCATGGCAGCTTCGGGTAAAATAAAAGGATGCTTATTGTAAATCAGCTCTCGCTTTTCTTCCTTGCCTTTGCCGGAGCGCTTTATTGCGCGCTCGGCGCGCATTTCTGGAAAAGCCGGTGGTCGAAGAGCGCCTCGCTTTCATTGTCCGTCCGGGCGGTTCGGGTGGAGAAATTCCTGATCGGCGTGGCGCTGATTGTACATGCCACCGCCTTGCAGGGTTTGCTGTTCGGACAGGGCGAGATGCGATTTTCCTTCGCGCTGGCTTTCTGTTTGATGGGCTGGCTGGCAGCATTGATTTACTGGCTGGAGAGTTTTCAGGTCAGGCTGGATGGCATTCAGCCAATTGTGCTCCTGTCGGCTGCGTTGTCCGCCTTTGTGCCGCTCATTTTTCCGAGCACGTCCGCTGTTGTGCATGTCGGCTCAGCGATCTTTCGCTTCCATTTCCTTGTTGTCATGCTAGCTTGCGGTTTCTTTGCGCTGGCGACGGCACATGCGATTTTTATGGGCGTGCTGGAAAGAGTCCTGCATTCTCCGTCCCGCATATCCTCCCGGATGATCGGCAACATGCCGCCTCTGCTTGCCCTTGAAGCCTTGCTGTTTCGCATTCTCAATATATCTTTTGTCATTTTGACTCTGGCCTTGGGGAGCGGGTTTGTGTATTCCGACGAGCTTTTCGGCAGAGCCTTGACTTTCGATCACAGGACGGTATTCGGTATTCTGTCCTGGTTGATTTTTGCCATTTTGCTGGCGGGTCGCCGCATTTACGGCTGGCGGGGACGGCGGGCGCTAAACTGGACGCTCGCCGGATTCTCCGCGCTCCTTCTGGCTTATATGGGCAAACAGTTTGTCCTGGAAGTTATTTTGGGACGTGTCTGACGACGTTTGACTTTCCGCCTTGCGGCGCTTTCAATCTTGATCCTGGATACCCTCCCCCTCTCGCTGCTTTTTTTTATATTGGTCGCGCTTTTGGCGCTTTCCGCCTTTTTTTCCCTGAGTGAAGTGGCGATGATGGCGGCCAATCGCTACAAGTTGAAGCATCTGGCGGAGAACGGCAAGATGGGCGCGCGTCTGGCGCTGGCGCTGCTTGCGCGTCCTGATCGCCTGCTGGGCGTCATTCTTCTGGGCAACAATCTTGTGAATACCGCCGCCGCCGCGCTGGTCGGCTTCATCAGCCTGAAATTTTTTGGTCAAAGCGAATGGGCGCTCGGCATTGCGACCATTCTGATTACTTTTTTGATTCTGGTATTTTCCGAGATTACCCCGAAAATCATCGGCGCTACCTATGCCGATACCTTGAGCCAATGGCTGGCTTTTATTCTGACGCTGCTGGCTCGTATTTGCTATCCGGCTATCTGGTTCGTCAACCTGTTTTCGGGCGGATTGCTCCGGCTTTTCGGCCTGTCGCTTCGTCCGGCGGCGGATTCGCCCAAACTGACCCCGGCTGAACTTCGCACTATGGTCATGGAAAGCCGCGAACTTATTCCCGCCAAACATGGCAATTTGCTGCTCAATCTGTTTGATCTGGAACGGATTGCCGTGGAAGAAGTAATGACCCCGCGCGGCGCGCTTAAATTCCTCGACATTTCCGCCGATTGGGAAGAAAACAAAAAACGCCTGGTTTCCAGTCGGCATCGCCGCCTGCCTGTCTGTCATGAAACTCTGGATCAACTTCTGGGCGTGCTTTCGGTGCGACAGGCGCTGCCTTCGCTGCATGATGAGGATTTTTCCGGGGAAGACCTGCGCTCCCTGTTGCAGCCGCCTTATTACATTCCTGCCGGAACATCGCTTGTCGCGCAACTTGGTTTCTTTCAGGAAAACCATCAGCGTTTTGGCTTTGTGGTCGACGAATACGGCGAGATTCTGGGGATGGTGACGCTGGAAGACATCGTGGAAGAAATCGTCGGCGAATTTACCACTTCGCTGCCCGGAGCGCCTCGCACGCTTGCCTGGGATTCGGAAGGCAGCGTTATTGTGAATGGCTCCATGACATTGCGGGATTTGAATCGCAAGTTGGGGCTTTCATTTCCGCTTGACGGGCCAAAAACCCTGAACGGACTTATTCTTGATTGGCTGGAAGAGATTCCGGAAGCGCGTGTCAGCTTGAGGATAGGTGATGTGGCAGTGGAAGTCCTGCAAACCCAGGACAAGAGCGTAAAGACCGTCCGCCTGCAAAAACTCGCGTCGACGGAAGAGCCTGCACGGGATACCTGATTTTGGCAGCAGGCTGGAACAGGGGCCTTTCCGGCCAATTCAGGTAAAAAATGGAGAAGAGGGGGATCGAACCCCCGACCTCCGCATTGCGAACGCGGCGCTCTCCCGGCTGAGCTACTTCCCCAGGAAACATGGCAAAATTCTACCGCAATTTTGGCTCCTGCGGGTTGCCGGATTTTACGGGGAATGCGCTTGCGCCCTGACCGCGTTTGTCCGCATCCTATCCGGCGGGTTTGCGGTACAATCACAGTTTTCCAAAGGGGATAGCATCATGCGATTGAGTATTTTGTGCGCGTTCTCTGCGCTTTTGTTTCTGGGCGCGTGCGGCGTTGATGTGGCGGTTACGACCGGGCATGTCATGGAGCTGGAAGCGACGGCTGCGGAAGAAGCTCTGAAGCAAAAGGAACTCGCTGTGGAGCGGATAAATGAGGCGACACGGCTGATTGAACAGCAGCATAAGGGACTGGCTGAAGCAACCGGTGATAACTGACCGCTCGCCTTGTCGACCATCCGGACAGGCAGATTCGCCAAAGCAAGGCAGCGCCCTGTGAGCTATCAGGGCGAATGCCCTCTGTGTCTTGCCATGACGGCATCGTCAATGACGATATAATATCTCGCCGCTTGTGACAGCACAGGCGCATTATAATCTATCATTCAACCCTTTTGTTTCGCTATTTTAGCATGGTTGACACTTACATAATTTTCCTCTTCATCAGGGCGGCTTTCATTTCCGTTTGCATCGGGATTGTCGTCCATTTCTGCGTTGTCCTGCGCGGCGTTGGCTTTTCGCTTGCCGCGCGGATAGGGGTCTGTCTCGTTGCCGTTTTGCTGTCGCTGGCTTTCATCTTTGCCCGGATGATCGAAGGCAACAGTTTCTGGCTGAAAGCCATGACATTCTTCGGGACTTTCTGGTCTGCGTTCATGCTCCACGCCATAATGGCATGGGTACTGGTCGGCGTGTTCTGGCTTTTTAACCGGCCTTTTCGCTGGCTTGTCGTGACAAATGAAAACAGGGCGCGTTGGCGTTATCGCTTTAGTATGGGGATTATCGGCGCGGCGTTTTTTGTATGTGTAGCAGGCTGGATCAACGCGCAATTCATAGTCGTGCGCGAAGAAAAAATTTACGCGCCCGAAGGGATTACCCCATTACGGATCGTCCTGCTATCCGACCTTCATCTCGGGCGTTTGGCTTCGGTTAATTATCTTGCAGGGATAGTCGACAAAATTGAGCCGTTGTCGCCCGACATTGTGTTTTTTGTCGGAGACATTCTCGAATATGACCTTGACTACTCGGAAGGGGACGCGCTGGCTGCCTTACTGCAACGGCTGAAGCCCCGACTCGGTATATGGGGCGTGATGGGCAATCATGAATACATTGGCGACTCAAAGCGGAACAAGCAGCTATTTGACCAGATGGGCATTCGCATCCTCATTGACCAGTGGGCGGAACTGGAGGTGAATGAAGGGCAAGGAGACGGCGGGAAAATCCTGTTGATAGGGCGTAATGATCGTCATGATCGCCATGCAGGGCGATTGCCCATACCGGAAGTAATCAAGGACGCTCCCAAAGACGCTCTGAAAATCCTGCTCGATCACCAGCCTTACAAGCTGGAAGAGGCCGAAGAAGCGGGGGTATTTTTGCAGTTGTCGGGACATACGCATAACGGGCAATTTTTCCCCATCAATTTCGTAGTGCCGTCGATCTTTGAACATGCCCACGGATACTACAGGCGCGGTCAGACGCATTACCGGGTCACTGCCGGAGCCGGAAGCTGGGGAGCGCGGATACGCACCACAGGACGCCCGGAAATCGTGGTGATTGACCTGATAGCACACGACAAGGAATATTCTGATGCTGTCAGTAGTGAGCGTTGACAGCCAACGAGGCAAAGTATGCGCTATTCATCGGGGAGACAGATCCCCTTCTCACGTTTCGTGCAATGTGGCGACTTCAAGGGAGAGAAGGTTTTAAGCCCCCTTTTGACTCGCGGCGAAGCAAAAGGGTGTGGCAATGGAGCCGCCGGGGTTTGTCGGGTAGTTGTCACTTGCTTTGACAATGAATGTGCCCAATCGCCCTGAACCATGCAGCTTAGCCAGAACAAATCATTCGATCACCTCGCGCCCATTTCCCAGCCGCACCGTAAACCGGCTCCCGCCGTCAGGCAAACTCTCCAGCGAAATTTGCCAGCCTTCCTGAGTCGCAATCCGTCGCACGAGCGACAGGCCCAATCCATGCCCTTCTCCACGCGCCTGTGTTCCATGCGTAAATGATTGAAATATATCTTCTTTTTCAGAATCAGGAATGCCAATGCCGCTGTCTTCAACCCTGAATCCGCCATCTTCCAATGTCAACCGAACCCAGCCTTTCTCCGTGTAATAAAGCGCATTCCGAAGCAGATTGTCCATGACGGTTCGCAAGAGAACCGCATGATAACGACCTGTATCTTCCCCGTCTTTATGCAATTCAAAAGCCAAACCCTTCGCCGCCGCTGCATCCGCCCACTGTTTGCTTTTTGCTTTTGCAAGCTCCCCCAAAGTAATGCCTTCCAGGTCGCTCCACACCATTGCCTTGCCGAACTCCGCCCGAGCAAGCGCAAGAAAAGTTTCGGTCAATGCAAGCATTTCCCCGGCAGCGCCCGCAATTCGCCTGACCTGTTCCCGCTCCTGCGAGGACAAATCGGTAGTCAACAACAACTCGCAGGATGTTGAAATAATCATCAACGGAGTACGCAGTTCGTGGCTGACATCGCTGGTAAAGAGACGCTCTTTGTCCATGGAAAACCTGAGACGCGCGAAAACCTCATCAAAGGCGCGCGCCAGTTGTCCAACCTCATCGTCCGCATAGTCTTTCGCCAACGGCATGATCGGCCTGGCAATAGACAAGTCACGCACCTGTTGCGAGAGCCGAGTGACTGGCGACATGACCCGCCGCGCCATCAATCGTCCCAGTATAAACGCGCCCAAAATGGTCGCCAGCAAGCTCACCCACAGGATGACGCCCAAAATCTGTTCCCGCACCTCAAAGTCATGCTGATCCTGCACGATCAGATAGAGCTTCCCGCTTTCCCTGTCATGGCGCGTATAAACCCAGTAATAGCGTCCCTCATCTTTCATTTCGCTGAATCCCGGTTTGGCATTTCTGAAGGCCAGTGGGATGTCATGATCGGAATAACCCTGAATGAAAATCCGCATCCCCTCGTACAGATACGGCTCCCTGCCCTGACGCAAATCCTCCGCAACACGAGCGACGGTCTCTTTGAAGGCGTGGGAAAGAATGGTTTTCTCGGCATAATGTACGGAGCGGACTATCCCTAGCGAAAGCGCGCCGCCTACCACCAGAGTCATCAGGGTAAACGCCAGCACGATACGGTTCGCCAGGGTTTGAGGCTTCATGAATCGTCCCTGATATTCGCTTTGTCCTTGACAGAACCATCCATAAGCCGGAATCCCAACTTGGGCACGGTATTCAACAGCCGAACCGGAAACGGTTTGTCAATGGCCTGACGCAACTGGTGAATGTGGCTTCTCAACACGTCGCCGTCAGGCGGCTCATCGCGCCAGAGTATCTCTTCCAGTTTTTCCCTGGATACCATCGCAGGGCTTTTCAGCATCAACTCCTCCAGCAGCTTGCGGCAGGTCGGGGTCAGTTGCAGCAAACGCCCTCCGCGGCTGACTTCCATAGAATCCAGGTCATAACAAAGATCGCCGACTTCAAGCACGCGCCTGACCGCGCCTTGAGAACGCCGCAGCACGGCTTTAATCCGCGCGTTCAGTTCAGAGAGCGCGAACGGTTTGACTAGGTAATCATCCGCGCCGGTGGCAAAACCACGCAAGCGGTCATCCAGCGTATCGCGCGCAGTCAACATGATGATCGGCACCGCGTTTCTCCCGTCTTCACGCAGACGCCTGCAAAGCTCAAGGCCATCAATGCCGGGCAGCATGAGATCAAGCACAATGAGGTCAAAACGCTCCGTCGCCGCCAGATGCAGGCCGGACAGACCATCCATCGCGCAGTCCACGATATAGCCCTTCCCGCCAAGATATTCCAGCATGTTGGCGAGAATATCCCGGTTATCTTCGACGATCAGAATCCGCATATGCCAGCCCCTTTATTCCTGTTTCTTGCCTTTTTCCGCAGCGGCAAGCGCGGCTTCCAATTCCGCCTCGCTCATCAAGGCTTCATCCTGGGCAGCGGACGGTTTCACCAGCCAACGCGCCACGACAATACCGGCTTCGTACAACAGGCACATGGGAATAGCCAGCATGATCTGGGAGATAACATCGGGCGGAGTTATGATGGCCGCAATGGCGAAAGAGCCGACAATGGCATAAGGCCGCGCTTCCTTCAGCCAGGCGATGTCGACCACGCCTGCCTTGACCAGCAGGATGACTATCACCGGCACTTCAAAGGCAATGCCAAAAGCAAGAAATATAGTCAACACAAAAGACAAGTATTTATCAATATCCGTCATCCAGGTGACGCCTTCCGGCATGACCGCGACCATGAAGCGAAAAACCGCCGGAAAAACCAGATAGTAAGCAAAAGCCATCCCTACAAAAAACAAAACCACGCTGGCAACCAGCACGGGGAGCGCAAAGCGTTTTTCATGCCGGTACAACCCCGGCGCGACAAAAGCCCATGCCTGATAAAGCACATAAGGCAACACGATCAGGAAAGCCGTCATCAATGCAACCTTGAGCGGCACGACGAATCCACCCACGACATCGGTTGATACCATGCTGCCCGCGTAGCCTTCGGGCAGGGCGCTAACGAGCGGCAGGGCAAGAAGCGCATAAAGCTCGCGCGCCCAGGGCAAAAGACAAAGGAGCGCAATCAATATCGCCAGCACGGCGCGAATAAGCCGCGCCCTTAATTCGATCAGATGGGAGAAGATGGATTCTTCCGCCATCCCGGATTCATTATCGGGCACGCTCATGTCGTGGTAGCCTTTGGTTCCTGGTCAGGCGGCGTTGCGGATTCGATAGCGGAAACAGGATCATCTTTCAGGAGCGGAGCGCTAACTTCCCGCATGGCGTCGTCCAGCATATCTCGCGCCGATTCCATTTCTGATCGCACCGACGCTTCCAGCTCACGAGCCGAACTGACTACTTCCTCTTGCAGACGCTTTAGCTCGTCCAGTTCTATTTCGCGGTTTATTTCCTGCTTGAAATCCTGCGCGTAGCGGCGAATACGCCCTACCATCAGTCCGGCGACCCGCGCCACACGCGGCAGGCGTTCCGGGCCGATGACGATCAGCGCCACAAGAGCGATAACCAGAAGTTCGGAAAAGCTGATGTCAAACATCGCCCAAAGATTCGCCGCCTGCTTCGGTCAGGCGTTCTCTTTCTCTGCGACCGCGTCAATCGTCTCGCCGCCTGCCTCCTTGGCGTCAACCTGGCGGGGCGCCGCGTCCTTGCCTGCGTCATTATCTCCTTCCTGCAAGCCTTTCTTGAACCCCTTGACCGCGCCGCCCAAATCCTCGCCGATGTTGCGAAGTTTTTTCGTGCCGAATATCAGGACGACGATAATCAGGACGATTATCCATTGCCAAATGCTGAAACCCATGATTTGCTCCCTTGAAAAGCTGTCAGCCCTGCTGGCTGACCATTGTTCCGACCGGCTTTGATCCGCCAAGCACATGCAAATGCAAGTGCGCCACTTCCTGTCCGCCGATCCTTCCGGTATTGATAATGGCACGAAAACCGCCGGAACTGCCATTTTCTTCCGCCAATTTATGCGCGACGGACAACATCCTTCCCAACACCGGCTCGTCTGCCGCTCCGACCTCGGCTAACGAGGCGATATGTCGCCTGGGAATCACCAGAATGTGCGTCTGGCAAAGCGGATGAATGTCGTGGAAAGCATACACCAGATCATCCTCGAATACCTTCTTGGAAGGAATCTCGCCCCTGATGATCTTGCAGAAAATACAGTCGGTCATGATGCGCCTCGCTTATGGAGAATAAAAAGGCCGAAGTTTGCGGATTTTCAGCGCGTTCGGGAAGCCTTTTCCTCGATTCCCGACACGCCTTCCCGCCGCTCCAGCTCGCGTTTGATGTCGTCCACGGAAAGGCTATGCAGGGAGAGCAACATCAGGACATGGAACACAAGATCAGACGCTTCATGAACGATTGCGGAAGGCTTGCCATCCTTGCCCGCCAGGACGAGTTCGGTGGCTTCTTCACCGATTTTTTTCAGGATCGCGTCCTGCCCTTTTGCGAACAGGGCGGCAGTATAGGAAGCCGACGGATCGGCATGTTTACGCGCCGCAATGGCGTCACAAAGACGCTCAAAAATGTCCGCACTCATCGGTAAACTTCTTTCCGGTAAATTTCTTTCGGGTCTCTAAGCACAGGCTCGACTATCTGCCAGCGATTATCCGAGAGTTCATGGAAAAAACAACTTTGCCGTCCGGTGTGGCAGGAAATGCAGCCTATCTGCTCGACAGAAAGCAATAGCGCATCGCCGTCGCAATCCGCGCGAATGCTGTGTATTTTCTGGAAATGTCTGGATTCCTCGCCCTTTTTCCAGAAACTTTTTCTCGAACGCGACCAATACACGGCAGTTCCCGTGCGGATTGTTTCCAGAAGCGATTCGCGGTTCATGTAGGCGAACATCAATAACTTGCCGTTTTGCGCGTCCTGCACGATAGCGGGAATCAGTCCGTCCGCATTCCATTGGAGCGCGTCCAGCCAGGGCAGAGAAAGATCAAGGGGGTGGCTCATAACCGTACTTCAATGCCTCGCGCCGCCATGAATTCCTTGGCTTCGCGTATCGTATATTCACAGAAGTGGAAGATGGAAGCCGCCAGAACCGCATCGGCGCGGCCTTCCGTCACCCCTTCGACCAGATGCGTCAGGTTGCCTGCTCCGCCGGAGGCAATGACCGGAATGGAAACCGCATCCGCAACCGCGCGGGTAAGCGCCAGATCAAAGCCGTCTTTCGTGCCGTCCCGATCCATGCTGGTCAGGAGAATCTCGCCCGCGCCCAACGTCTCTACCTTCTTCGCCCATTCCACAGCGTCCATGCCCATGTCCTTGCGCCCTCCATGCGTGAAGACATGCCAGCGACCGGGAGTTACCAATTTTGCGTCAATGGCGACCACAACGCATTGGGAGCCGACCTTGCCGACGGCTTCCGCCACCAGATCGGGATTCTGCACGGCGGCGGTATTGATGGAAACCTTGTCTGCGCCCGCGCCAAGGAGCCGACGCACATCCTCGACCTTGCGAACGCCGCCGCCTACGGTAAGCGGAATGAAAATCTCCTTCGCGCACGCTTCAATCACATGCAGAATGATGTCGCGCTCGTCGCTCGTCGCGGTAATGTCCAGAAAGGCGACTTCATCCGCGCCCTGTTCGTCATAGCGGCGGGCGATTTCAACCGGGTCGCCCGCATCGCGCAGGCCGACAAAATTGATGCCTTTGACCACGCGACCGGCGTTTACGTCAAGGCAGGGAATGATTCGTTTGGTTGTCACGGCGGTTATCCGGGAGTGGAAAAATCAAAGCGGTAAGTTTGGAATGATAGCACGTCAGGACATGCGCCCCAATCGGTAAAGCGCCAATTCCGCATTCAGGTTGGGATCATCCGTAACCGGCGCTCCTTCCGCGAACGCCACCCGCTCATGAATGACAATGCCCTCATCGGCGCATAACGCCTCAAAATCGGTAATCGTGAAAAAGCGCACATTGGGGGTCTCAAACCACTGATAGGGCAAATGGCGGGAAACCGGCATCCGTCCGGCTGCAATCGCTTCCCGATGCGGGCGATAGCAGAAATTGGGAAAGGAAACCACCGCCTCCCGCCCGACTCGCAGCATTTCTTTCAGGATAGGCACGGTCTGGCGAATGGTTTGCAGGGCAAGCAACATGATTACGCGATCAAAAGAATCGTCCTCGAACCCCAAAAGGCCGCGCTCAAGGTCGAATTGCAGGACATTAACGCCATTTTTGAGACATGCCGCGACATTGGCCGGTTCGAGTTCCACTCCGTAGCCTCGCGCCTTCTTTTCCTTTTGCAGCATCAAGAGCAACGCGCCGTCGCCGCAGCCCAGGTCAAGCACTCGCTCCCCTTCGCCGATCCAGCGGGCAACATGGATAAAGTCGAAACGCCCGTATATTCGAGCCAATGCGTTCTTCATAGTTTGATGCCTTGCAGATAAGCGTCCAGTGCGGCGTGATAGTGCTGGTCGTCGAGCAGGAATGAGTCGTGTCCGGCGGGACAGTCAATTTCCGCGTAACTCACATTAAGGCCGTTATGCAGCAAAGCATATACGATCTCGCGGCTTTTTTCCGGCGCGAAACGCCAGTCGGTCGTAAAGGACGCCACAAAAAAATCCGCCTTTGCCCGCCTGAACGCCCGTTGCAAATCTCCGTCATAATCCAGCGCCGGATCAAAATAATCCAGGGCGCGGGTCGTCAGCAAATAGGTGTTGGCGTCAAAAATTTCGGCGAATTTGTCGCCCTGGTAGCGCAGATATGATTCGATTTCAAACTCCACGTCGTAATTGAAGCTGCGCTTGTGATTCCGTGTCCGGCGACCAAATTTTTCCGCCATCTGGTCGTCGGAAAGGTAGGTGATGTGTCCTACCATCCTTGCCAGGCGCAGGCCCTTGCGGGGAATGACGCCCTGTCCGTCGTCGCCCTGTTCGTAATAATTTCCGCCGTGAAAATCAGGGTCGGAGAGTATGGCCTGGCGCGCCACCTCGTTGAACGCGATATTCTGCGCCGAAAGGCGGGGGGTCGAGGCAATGACGATCCCGTGCCGCACCCGTTCCGGGTAGGCCAATGTCCATTCCAATGCCTGCATCCCGCCCAACGATCCGCCGATGACCGCCGCCCAGGTATCAATCCCCAGAAAGTCGGAAAGCCGCGCCTGCGCCGCCACCCAGTCTTCTATCGTCACGAGCGGAAAATCCGCGCCGTAAGGTCGGCCTGTTTCGGGGTTGGGCGATACCGGCCCGGTCGAGCCATGACATCCGCCCAGATTATTGACTCCTACCACGAAAAAGCGGCGGGTATCCAATGGTTTGCCGGGACCTACCAGATTGTCCCACCAGCCCTGGGTTTCCTTTTTGCGCTTCGGGTCGTAGAAACCCGCGACATGATGGCTGCCGGAGAGGGCATGACAGACCAGCACCGCGTTACTTTTCGCGGCGTTCAGCTCTCCGTAGGTCTCAAAAGTCAGGGAAAAGCCCGGCAGGCGCACTCCGCTTTTCAGCGTAAGAGCTTCGGCAAAATCAGCCGACTGGGGCGCTACCAGACCAGCAGAATGTTTCATTGGATGTCAAGGCAGGCGGAAAATGGGGAAAGACGGTAAGCCAGGCTCATCAGAAAGTCAAGATTGTTGTTTAATGATGCTTCAGTTTTTCGTTTCCAGATTTAGTTTCCAGACGGGAACGTCAAACGCAGGCTAAAGATGTTTCGGTTAGAGTGAGTACATTTTAAGAGACCTCTCCCGACCTTCGACCACACTATCCCGCAAACGGAAGATGGGAGAAACTGTATGGGCGACCTGCCGGTCGCCCATACGCCGCCCCTCTACCACTCGTTTTGATGCCACTCGCGGCGTAGCCACAAGCAGGAGAGGGGAACAAAGCGTGTTCTCCATGACAGTCGCGTTATTTGCAGAAAACGCTACACAAATTCGATGTCCACTTAGCTATTAGAGCTACTATAACCACGCCGCTGTAGGGGTTAAAAATTTTTAACCCCTACGCAGCAAACGGGAGAGTGATCGGGGAGAGGGCAGAACCGCAGGCGGGTTGGTAAGTTGGCAGATTGCAGGTTGGCAGACTGGTTTTAGCCCCATTTTATAAAGTGGGCTAACCCCGCTCCGCCTTGCCCCCCATTCCAATCCCACACACCCTCAGCCCACACCTCATTCCCGCGAAGGCGAAAATCCAGCCAACACCAGGAAAATCACTCTTTGCCCGAAGAAAAATCCAGGCAACCCTAACGTGCTACGGCTTGTCAGGCATCGGCTTTTGCCAGAACACATCCTTTTCTCCGACCTCAAGGTTCAAGGCGCGGGCGAGGATGAAAAGAAAATCGGAGAGCCGGTTCAAATAGCGAAGGCTCTCCGGTTGACATGCTCTTTCCTGACCGTTTTCGCTCTCAGCCAAGGCAACCAGCGCGCGTTCCGCGCGGCGGCAAACCGAGCGGGCAAGATGGGCAAGCGAGGCAGCGCGACCTCCACCGGGCAGGATAAACTCCTTCAGCATGGGAAGGTTTGCGTTCAAGGTCGCTGCTTGCTCTTCCAGAAATTCGACCTGACGTTTCTTGATCAGCTTTGCGCCGGGCAAGGAGATTTCTCCTCCCAGATCGAAAAGATCGTTCTGGATGGTCAGGAGCATCCGGCGCAGAGTTTCCGGCAGATGTTCCGCGCGCAACAGACCCAGCACGGAATTGAGTTCGTCAATCTCGCCGATGACGTGGATGCGCGGGCTGTTTTTACTGGCGCGCTCGCCGTTCGCCAGGCCGGTTGCGCCCTTGTCGCCGGTGCGGGTGATGATGCGGGAAAGACGGTTGACCATGAAATCATCCTTTATTGGAGTTGAAGCGTTTTACTATATGTAGCCAAAGCGTTCTTTGCTATATACTTATCTCTTTTAGGATGTATTGGCAAGACCTTTAAGATAACCTGAGGTATAAAGATGAAACTAAGACTTGACGCTTGTATCGCGCAGCATCAAGGAGATCGCCAGGAGCAGCAGGATCGGCTGACCCTGCTGGGGCATCCGCGACTTTCCGGGGTTGCCCTGGCGGCGGTGGCGGACGGCATGGGCGGGCATACAGGGGGCGCATTGGCGGCGGAGCAGGTGGTGCACACCCTTATAAACAATTTTCGCCAGTGGCACGGCGAAGACCCGCACGGCATTCTGAATGAAAGTTTCATGGAAGCCCATGCCATGATAAAGACTTCGCGATTCATCAATGAAAAAGACCCGCACAGCACAGTAGTGGCGCTGATCCTGAAGCCGCCCAGCGTATTTTTTGGGCATTGCGGCGACAGCCGGATGTACTTCTTTCAAGGCGACGCGATGCACAGCCATACGCGGGATCATTCCTGGATTGAATTCATGGTGCAGCAGGGACGAATGTCGAAGGAAGTAGCGGATCATCATCCCCACAGAAACATCCTGATGACTTCGCTTGGCGGCGTGGACGATCCGCAGGTAGATTTTGGCGTGGTGGAAAAGCTGGAAGACGGCGATGCCTTCCTGCTTTGTTCGGATGGTCTGTGGGAGTATTTTGCAAGCGACGAACTGGGAAGGATAATAATGGAAGGCAGCGCGCAAGAGGTGTCGGGCAAACTTATACAGATGGCGCGGGTGCGCGCGGCAGGCAAGGGCGATAACGTCTCTATCGCGCTGTTGAAGTTCCATAAAGCAGCATGCCAGTAGTGAGATTACTGCGAGTATTTTGTCTCTCCCGCACATCACTTGACCGTCGCTTGTCCTTTCAGTATCCCTTTATCATCAAACAAAAGCAGAACCTGTCTTTCGCCATCGCGGCATACCAACCCCTCAGTCCCTTCTGAATCTCTGATGTCAATACAAGGCGTGAGTGTGTATTTTTTTATTTGGCATTTTAATGTGATGCCATCCTGAAGCAGCAAAAATTCGTCTTGCGCTTGGTCTTTTGAGGGGATAGGGCAGTTATCAACAAGTGTGATTAATTCTGAGCAGCCCTGCAACAGTGATGCGCTAATTACGATTGATGATATTAGAATAGTCTTTTTCATCGCAGTTTCTCCTTATAAAAAGGTCTCTCATGATACCATCCTCGCTGCCCCAAAAGCACCGCAGGCATGGATGAAGCTAAGCGTAGTCCTTGCATTTTGAAATAACCGCATACCGCCATGCCCCTTTACACCCTCTGCCCTCGCCGACCTGTCAATCGTCGCTTTGTCATCACCTGTCGGGTAGATACGCCCGATCCGGCGGGGCAATATTTTTCCCTGCCAGCATGGATTCCGGGTAGTTATCTGATCCGTGATTTTGCCCGTCATATCGTCGAGATTCGCGCCGAATCAGAAGGTCGCCCGCTGCGCCTGGAAAAGACCGACAAATCCACCTGGAAGGCCGCGCCCACGGCAAAACCGCTCACTCTCTATTACGAAGTCCATGCGGGCGAACTCTCGGTTCGCGCCGCCTTTCTCGATAAGAATTTTGCCTTTTTCAACTCCAGCAGCGTATTTTTATATCCGCGTGGGCAAGAGGAGGCTCCCTGCCAGGTTGAGTTACTGCCGCCAGAAGAAGGCCGCGCCGGGTGGGAAGTCGCCACATCACTGCCCCGCCTTGGGGCGCGACACGGCAACGGTTCATTCGGCCTTTATCGGGCGGAAAATTACGCCGAACTGCTTGATCATCCGGTATTGATGGGACGCCTGACCGAAATTCCGTTCACCGCGCATGGCATTTCACATCGCCTTGTCTTGGCCGGCGCGACTGACTGCAACCATGAGCGAATCGCCCGTGACCTGGGAAAAATCTGCGCCTGGCAAATGAACCTGTTTGGCGCGCCGGAAATTCCCGATACTTACACCTTCCTCGTCATGGCGGCGGATTCCGGCTACGGGGGATTGGAGCACAAAAATTCCAGCGTTCTGCTTGTCGAGCGCGATAGCCTGCCTTCCCCGCGCCTGCCCGACGACGAGGCCGCGCTGGAAGCCTATGCCAATTTTCTTGCCCTCGCCAGTCATGAGTATTTTCATCGCTGGAATGTTAAACGCATTCGCCCTCTGGCTCTCGCGCAAAACGAATGGCAGCGCGAAAATTACACACGGCTACTCTGGTTCTTTGAGGGCGCGACTTCCTATTACGACGACCTTTGTCTGGTTCGCGCCAACCTGATTTCCGAGAATGATTAT
>WRMF01000004.1 GCA_009777245.1 Betaproteobacteria bacterium | reverse complement strand
CAGCGAAGTTGAAATGGTTGTGAAGATGCAATCTACCCGCGGCAAGACGGAAAGACCCCATGAACCTTTACTGTAGCTTTGCATTGGACTTTGAACCGATCTGTGTAGGATAGGTGGGAGGCTTTGAAGCGTGGACGCCAGTTCTCGCGGAGCCGACGTTGAAATACCACCCTGGTTTGTTTGGGGTTCTAACCTTGGCCCGTATATCCGGGTCGGGGACCGTGCATGGCAGGCAGTTTGACTGGGGCGGTCTCCTCCCAAAAGGTAACGGAGGAGTGCGAAGGTCTCCTAGGTACGGTCGGACATCGTACTGATAGCGCAATGGCAAAAGGAGGCTTGACTGCGAGACGTACAAGTCGAGCAGGTGCGAAAGCAGGTCATAGTGATCCGGTGGTTCTGAATGGAAGGGCCATCGCTCAACGGATAAAAGGTACTCTGGGGATAACAGGCTGATTCCGCCCAAGAGTTCATATCGACGGCGGAGTTTGGCACCTCGATGTCGGCTCATCACATCCTGGGGCTGTAGTCGGTCCCAAGGGTATGGCTGTTCGCCATTTAAAGTGGTACGCGAGCTGGGTTTAAAACGTCGTGAGACAGTTTGGTCCCTATCTGCCGTGGGCGTTGGATATTTGAGAGGGGCTGTTCCTAGTACGAGAGGACCGGAGCAGACAAACCTCTGGTGTACCGGTTGTGACGCCAGTCGCATTGCCGGGTAGCCAAGTTTGGAAGAGATAACCGCTGAAAGCATCTAAGCGGGAAACTTGCCTCAAGATGAGATATCCCCGGGGATTGGCTCTATGCTTGTTCTGTAGAAATGAATGCTTGTCGGGCGAAGACTGGCATTCAATAACTGCGAAAGATGAGCTGGCATAGAGCCAGTCCCCCTGAAGGGTCGTCCGAGACCAGGACGTTGATAGGCCGGGTGTGGAAGCGTGGCAACGCGTTAAGCTAACCGGTACTAATTACCCGTGCGGCTTGATCCCATAACCTTGCATAAGGCAAGGTTGTAAAATGAACTTGCGACGCAAGGTTTATGAAATAATCCTGCGCGACGCAAGCGAGATAATCTTGCGAAGAGCGAGGTTCGTACAAACTTGCAAACTTGCAAAAAAAAAGCAAGGTTGTAAAAACTTGCGAGCAGGCAAGATTTTTATGAACCGACAATGTTCAAACGCAATCCCTTTCCAACACTTCCTTCTTGCTGTTTTTTTAAGTTTGCGTGGGTTTTATCCCGTGCGGACCAACCAGTCAATGTCTGGCGGCCATGGCCTCCTGGAACCACTCCTTCCCATCCCGAACAGGACAGTGAAACGGGAGAGCGCCAATGATAGTGGGCAGCACGCCCGCGAAAGTAGGTCACTGCCAGACTCCTACATAAACGCCCGTGTTCTGAAAAGAAACACGGGCGTTTTTTATAGTCGCTCCCGCAAATCAAGCGCACGCCCCAACCGTCTCGTTATTTGCAGAAAGCACTATATTTACGGAAAGCGCTATATACCTTTGGCTTGAAGCCGGGATTACAGTTCATCAGCCTACCGATGATATATCTATATTTCCCCACTCATTAAATTTCTCTGGCGGCAACGTAACCGTTTCATACACCTTGACACCGCCGTCAATGGCGCACAAGCGGTTCACTTCAGCGTCATAGTAGAGCTTTACCCCGCCGCCGTACCAGAAGGAGGCCGCTACCCCGACAAAGGCAATGAACGTAAAAGCAATCGTTCTGGTGTTCCATTCCGCTCCCGGTTTTTTTCTGATACAAAGCCAAAGCCTCCTGAACAGATAAACCAGCGCCAGACAGGTCAACACCAGCCATAGGGTGATCGGGCCAAGGATTATGAGTATTGCTAACAATTCATTCATGACATCCGCCCATTTTATTCCTTTGTTTTAATATTCTGAAATACCGTCGCGGAAAAGCCGCTCCCCGTCATTCCCAAAAAAGAAGGAGCGGTGTATTGGTCTATGACGAGCCATTCTTTGGCAAAGGCTTCGGCTTGGGCTTGGGTCATTTTGCAAGCGTCTGCAGTCAACTTATTTCCTTCTGGATGCCCGAAGAAGAGGTCTTCTGCATATGCTGCCTGTGCAAGTGCTGCCTGAGAATAAAGTGCTTCGATATTCATGATTTACTCCTTTTGTGTGGTTGAGTTGATGAAAATTCGTTTGAAAAGCATTCCTTCACCTGATTCAGATAGGGGCGGACATCTATAATTAGATCCCATGAAGGGCAAATTGCCACCGACCCTTGAATAAAGCGTTGTTTCGCCAAGTTTTTTACTGTCGACTCGGCGAACTACTTCAATATGGTATTGGTAAAGTTTTGGGTTGCCCTTCTTGAGATAGGTTTGCTCCCATTTGTAAGAGTATTCCGACCCAAGGGCGTTTTCACCTTGCGTAGGTTCGTAGAAATTCACCTGCCCCCACTCGTTGAATTTTTCTGGCGGTAGTGTGACTATCTCATACACTTTGATGCCACCATCAATATTGCATAGGCGATTTACTTCAGCGTCGTAGTAATAATTCCGACCGCCGCTGTACCAGAAAGAACCTGTCAGCCAAGCAAGAACAAAAAAACCAAAAACAGCAGTTTTGACGTGCCATCCTGTTCCCTGTTTGTTTCGGATGCCACGCCAAATCCTCATGAACAAATAAGTCATCATAAGGCAGCTCAGCGCCATCCATAGGGTTATAGTTCCAAAAACCATAAGTCCTAACATGCAATTATCCTTGCAAGATGAGCCGTCTGCGACATCCCATTACTCCTTGAAATTTGGGTCAGTAGCTCCTGCTGTGCCGCGCAGAGCAAAGGCATGCTGACCATCCTTGTCTCTGAACAGCGTACCGGAAAAACCGCTCGAGGTGTCAGGCAGTTGATTAACTACTGTCCACTCGCTGGCAAACTTGGCAGCTTGGGTTTTGGTCATGCTAACTTGCTCCAACTCAGGTTTCGGGTCGACACCAGGTTTTAGACTTGCATAAGCGGCCAATGCAAGTTCAGCTTGAGAAAAGTAACCAGTAACAGAATTCATGCCATTACTCCTTGAAAATTTGGAAGACTTGTCGAAGAACATCTCTCTCAATGCTTGATTCAGGACACATGAACGATGAGGGGTGCATAGGACCAGGGAAATCGCCATCTCTACGTATGTAAACAGCTGATTCTCCAAGGAGCATTTCATCAGAACGACGAATAATCTTAGTTCCTATGCGGAATAGATCAGGGTTTCCTCTTTTAAAGTAATGGTACTCTCTTAAATAAACGTACTCCGACCCTAAAGCATTTTCGCCTTGCATAGGTTCGTAGAAATTCACCTGCCCCCACTCATTGAATTTTTCTGGCGGCAGCTCTACCGTTTCATACACCTTGACCCCTCCGTCAATAGCGCATAGGCGGTTCACTTCGGCATCATAATAATACTTCCGTCCTCCTCCGTACCAGAAGGAAGCGACCAGCCAGACAAGGACAACAAATGCAAAAATGGTATCAGTGGAGACCCATTTCGCGCCCGATTTTTTTCGGGAGCCGCGCCAAAGCCTCAAGATCAGATAGGTCAGCGCTATCCATATGGCGATTACAACCAAGTAATACAGACCCATCATGTCATTATCCTTGTTTCATCATTGTCCGCAACTACCGTAAAGGCAGTCGAGAGTGGTCATCCAACAAAAAGAGGTCATAGATGTTTCGTTTTGCATAAGGCCAGTCATTGCTTGCTCACTTCCGCTCTCCAAGGCTGGTTTCTTGTAAAAAAATGACACGTCTAATCCTCTTGAAATGGCATGTCCAGATCGTATGTCAATTTTTTGTCCATACTGTTTTCTGTTCCTTTAAATTGAAGAGAAAATTTCCAGGACTCGGCATCATGTTTTTTGCCATCACGACAACTTGAAGAGCGAAGCCAAGCCTTCCATGGGTTAGAAGGATCATAACGTCCTGCTACTGAATGCCCAGTGCTAAAACCAATGTAACGAGCGATTACCTCGTTTTTTTCTATATCGATGAGCGTTTCTTCTGTTCGCATAACTGGTAAAATTTCTAATATGTCTTGTTTTTCTGTAACCCTGTTAAAGCGTCTATTCATTTGGTATGTAGTTATTTTCTTGTGACCGCTACTATACAGTTCGTACTGCGATGGCCAAAGAATAGCATACCCATGCCCACTCGGATTTTTGTTGTATGATATAAGCTTCTCTACCTCCCCAGGATTTTCTTCTTTCCACTGCCCCAGCGTCTTGTAGACCCAGAATCCCGATTCAGTAGCACAGTAGTATTGATGCACGGCAACGGTAGGTAACCAGTCCCAAAAGGGAATCAGATACATCACCAAGACTGCCCCCCAACCCCAGCGTTTATTGCTTTTCCCATGCTTTTTGGCAAAACGAATCGCCAATAGCACTGCAACCACCGAAAACAACAGGTACAATCCCATCGCCGCTAGCACCAAGAGCCCCATCATGACGCCATTCTCCAAAGCATCTGATAATTGACCATGTCCACAATCTGGTCAAGCGCAATGCCGTCCAACAATATGTCTCCCGCATCAGCCATCAGGTCAGTAGCTCCTGCCGTGCCACGCAGAGCCAAGGCATACTGACCATCTTTGCCTCTGAACAGCGTACCGGAAAAACCGCTCAAGGTGTCAGGCAGTTGATTAACTACTGTCCACTCGCTGGCAAACTTGGCAGCTTGGGCAGGGGTCATTTTTACAGCGTCGCCGGTAAGCCAGCTGGTACCGTTGGAGTAAGTTCCATACGCTGCTTGAGCCAATTCCGCCTGCGCGAAATATTTTTCAATTGTGGTCATTGTCATGTTCCTTTCAGTTTGTGAATACCTTGCCCATCAATCCAAGCGCATCAAATTGGGTGATCTCAGGACACCTAAATACTGATGCCGACGCAACTCCAAATATGAAATCTCCACCACCACGATCATAGACCGTTTCTTCACCCAAGAGCTTCATGTCGGATTTTCTTAAAATTTGAGTATGAATTTTTCTTATGTTCGGATCACCATTCCTGTAATAGATTATCTCTTCCTTGTATTGGTACTCCTGCCCCAGCATATCCTCGCTATGAATAGCCCTGTAGAAATTCTTTACCCACTCGTTGTATTTTTCTGGCGGCAGCTCTACCGTTTCATACACCTTGACGCCGCCGTCAATGGCGCACAAGCGGTTCACTTCAGCGTCATAGTAGAGCTTTACCCCGCCGCTGTACCAGAAGGAGGCCGCTGCCCCGACAAAGGCAATGAACGTAAAGGCAATCGTTCTGGCGTTCCATTCCGCTCCCGGTTTTTTTCTGATACAAAGCCAAAGCCTCCTGAACAGATAAACCAGCGCCAGACAGGTCAACGCCAGCCATAGGGTGATCGGACCAAGAATTATGAGTATTGCGTACAATTCTTTCATGAGATTCGCTCACTATCAAGAAGCGGCGCAGTCTACGTATCTCAACATGATATGTCTACAACTTTTTAAATAATTTTCCCGTGCAGCATACCGCTCTTACCACGCTCTGCCAACCATCTCCACCACACGAACAAAGGCCAGCTTGCGACCAACGCCTGACTCCGCGCAAGTCCAAAAGCGCTTGTCCACTAGCGGCGAAGTCAGAGGGGGCGTGCGATAAACCGCGCCTACTGCTGAAACACACTATGTTGAGTCACCCCGGCCTGAAGGCCGGGGATTCCTCGACACATGTTCAAAATGAGATACTGCCGCCATTCCATGAGGGGGTGACGCAATCGCGGATAAACGTTAAAATACCAGTTTTTCTTTAAGGCACTACCGGAAGAAGGAGTAGCTATGCGTATTGTCTTGCTGGGCGCGCCAGGCGCGGGCAAGGGAACCCAGGCGGAATTCATCGCTGAAAAATTTGCCATCCCGAAAATTTCCACGGGAGATATGTTGCGTAGCGAGGTCAAGAACGGAACTCCGCTCGGTCTGGAAGCGAAAAAATATATGGATCAAGGCGCGCTGGTTTCTGATGAGGTCATCATCGGAATGGTGAAACAACGCCTGACCGCCCCCGATTGCGCGAACGGTTATCTGTTCGACGGCTTTCCGCGCACGATTCCGCAAGCGGAAGCGATGAAGGCCGCGGACGTGGCGCTGGACTTCGTGCTGGAAATAGAGGCGTCGGACGCCGACATCGTGGAGCGCATAGCCGGACGCAGGGTGCATCCGGCATCAGGGCGAAATTATCATGTGAAATTCAATCCGCCCAAGGTTGCCGATCTGGATGACATTACCGGCGAAGCCCTGATTCAGCGAGATGACGACCGGGCAGAAACGGTAAAAGACCGTCTGGCGGTCTATCACGCGCAGACCGCGCCGTTAGTTGCCTTTTATACGGCATGGGAACAAACAGGCGACAAGAACGCTCCTTCGGTCAGGAACATTTCCGGCATTGGAGAGCTGGAGACTGTCACCGCGCGGGTTTTCGCCGCGCTTTCCTGAGTTTTGAAATGAAACCAAAGAACGCATTTTATGCCCAGTCCGGCGGAGTTACCGCCGTCATCAACGCTTCCGCCTGCGGGGTAATCGAAACCGCGCGCCGGTATCCCGACAAAATCGGCAAGGTGTATGCAGGGCGGGACGGAATCATCGGCGCGCTGACCGAAGACCTGATTGACACATCCCTGGAATCGGACGCTGCCATCGCCGGTCTGAAACATACGCCGGGCGGCGCTTTCGGCTCCTGCCGCTACAAGCTGAAATCCTTTGACGAACAACGCGCCCAATACGAACGGCTGATTGAGGTTTTCCGCGCGCACGACATCGGCTACTTTTTTTATAACGGCGGCAACGATTCGATGGATACCGCCTGGAAGGTAGCGGAACTGGCAAGCCGTCTTGATTTTCCGCTTATCTCGATAGGCATTCCCAAAACGGTGGATAATGACCTTGCGGCAACCGATTGTTCTCCCGGATTCGGCTCGGTCGCCAAGTATGTCGCTACTTCCATGCTTGAGGCCGGACTGGATGTGGCTTCAATGGCGCGCACCTCGACGAAAATTTTTGTCCTCGAAGTCATGGGGCGGCACGCGGGCTGGATTACCGCCGCCTGCGGACTGGCCGCCAAACAGTCGGGCGAGCCGCCGCACATTCTGCTGTTTCCTGAAATTCCGTTCGCGCCGGAGCCGTTTCTTCTTCGCGTCGACGAAAATGTCAAAACGCATGGATTCTGCGCGATTGCTGTTTCTGAAGGATTATCCGACGCTTCCGGGCGTTTGATTGCGGAAATGGGCGGCAAGGATGCCTTCGGACATGCCCAATTGGGCGGGGTAGGGCAGGTTATCGCGCAGTTGATAAAGGATCGGCTGGGCTACAAATATCATTGGGCGCTTGCGGATTATCTGCAACGCTCCGCCCGCCACATCGCATCCAAAACCGATGTTGAACATGCTTACGCCGTGGGACGCGCCGCCGTGGAAGCGGCCATAAGCGGAAAAAACGCGGTAATGCCCGCCATCACCCGGACAAGCGATGTGCCTTATCGCTGGGAAATCACCTTTGCCCCGCTCTCCGAAGTCGCCAATCAGGAGAAGAAGATGCCGCGCGAATTCATAACGCCGGACGGTTTTCACATCACCGACCCTGGTCGCCGCTACCTTGCCCCCCTTATCGAAGGCGAGGATTTTCCGCCCTTTACACACGGCTTGCCACACTATACCCGCCTGCAAAATAGTTCTGTGGCAAGGAAGTTGAAGGAATTTACCCTCTGATTTTTTAACTTTTCCGGCGGCGATACGCCGTCGCTCATTCTGCACAAGGAGTTTGTATGTCTTTTGGTCTCATTCTGGCGCTTGTCTGCTCAATTATTGCCGTGCTTTACGGCGCTATTTCCAGCAAATGGATTCTTTCCCTGCCTGCCGGCAACGAGCGGATGCAGGAAATCGCACGCGCCATTCAGCAGGGCGCTTCCGCCTATCTTAACCGGCAATACATCACGATTGGATTTGTCGGGATCGCGCTTTTCTTTCTCGTAGGCTTCGCCCTGCCGTGGGCGACCGCGATTGGTTTTCTGATCGGCGCGGTGCTCTCCGGCGCGGCCGGGTACATCGGCATGAACATTTCCGTCCGCGCCAATGTCCGCACGGCGGAAGCGGCAAGGCAGGGTCTGGCCGCCGCACTTTCCGTTTCTTTTCGCGGGGGCGCAATTACCGGAATGCTGGTCGTCGGCCTGGGGCTTCTGGGAGTCGCCGGTTATTACGCCATTCTGCAAGCAATGGCAGGCGAGGGCGCTACTACATACGACCTGGTGCATCCATTGGTCGGGCTGGCTTTTGGCGGCTCGCTGATTTCAATTTTTGCCCGACTTGGCGGCGGGATTTTCACCAAGGGCGCGGACGTGGGCGCGGATTTGGTTGGCAAGGTGGAAGCCGGAATTCCCGAAGACGACCCGCGCAATCCCGCAGTCATCGCCGATAACGTGGGGGACAATGTGGGCGATTGCGCCGGCATGGCTGCCGACCTGTTCGAGACTTACGCCGTCACGGTAGTGGCGACCATGGTGCTGGGCGCGCTGATGGCAAAAGCGAGTGACGCGCTGGTGATCTATCCGTTGGCGCTTGGCGGAGTTTCCATCATCGCCTCGATCATAGGCTGCTTCTTCGTGAAGGCTGCCGAAGGCGGCAAGATCATGAATGCCCTCTATCGCGGCCTGGCGGTCGCGGGCGTGCTTGCCATCATGGCCTTCTACCCGATTACAACGTGCATTCTGGGCGAGGGCGTTCTGCTGTCCGACGGCGAGACGCTTTCTTCCACAGCCCTGTTCGGCGCGGCAGTCGTAGGTCTCATCCTCACCGCTCTTTTGGTCTGGATTACCGAGTATTACACGGGCACGCAGTATGACCCGGTGAAGAAAGTCGCTTCGGCTTCCCAGACTGGACACGCCACTAACATAATCGCCGGTCTTGGCGTTTCGATGAAGGCGACAGCCTGGCCGGTGATTTGCGTCTGCCTTGCCATTCTCGTTGCCTACACGCTTGCCGGTCTTTACGGAATCGCCATTGCCGCCACTTCCATGCTTTCCATGACCGGAATTATCGTTGCGCTGGATGCCTACGGCCCGATTACCGACAACGCGGGCGGCATTGCGGAAATGTCCGAACTTCCCGATAGCGTCCGCGCCGTAACCGATCCTCTGGATGCGGTCGGCAATACGACCAAGGCAGTTACCAAAGGATACGCCATCGGCTCCGCCGGTCTTGCGGCTCTGGTGCTTTTTGCCGACTATACCCATGCTCTGGAAGCGGCGGGAAGGAGCTTTGCCTTTGACCTTTCCGACCACATGGTCATCATCGGCCTCTTCATAGGCGGCATGATTCCCTACCTCTTCGGCGCGATGGCGATGGAAGCGGTAGGGCGCGCGGCAGGCGCGGTGGTGGAAGAAGTGCGCCGCCAGTTCCGGGAAGTCAAGGGCATCATGGAAGGAACTGCCAAACCGGATTATTCCCGCGCGGTGGATATGCTGACTCAGGCGGCGATCAAGGAAATGATCATCCCCTCGCTGCTCCCGGTGCTGGTTCCGGTCGCCGTTGGTCTTCTGCTGGGGCCTGTGGCTTTGGGCGGCGTTCTGATGGGAACCATCGTCACCGGAATTTTTGTGGCTATTTCCATGACGGCAGGCGGCGGCGCCTGGGATAACGCGAAGAAGTACATCGAGGACGGCAACTTTGGCGGCAAGGGTTCCGAGGCCCACAAGGCGGCAGTTACCGGAGATACCGTAGGCGATCCTTACAAGGATACCGCAGGCCCCGCAATCAACCCGCTAATCAAGATCATCAACATTGTTGCGCTTTTGATTGTGCCGCTGGTTATAGCGTGGCATTCCTGATTTTTGTACAATTGACGCGCCGGGGCGAATTTTCGTCCCGGCATACAAAGGGAGAACGACAATGACTGACGTCACAATTACCGTAACTTTGACGGAACAACAAGCCACAGTCCTGGCGGATTATCTGCGCCACCTGCCCCCGCCCCCCTGGAAAGCTGACAGCTCGCTCCAGGATGTCGCTGCCATTATGCTTGACGCTCTGGAGGAAAGCACGGGAAGCCTGGCCGACGACATGAACGAATCTGTTTATTAGCAAAGGAGATACGCCATGTTCAAACACATTCTTGTGCCGACCGATGGCTCGCAGCTTTCAGAGGAAATGGTGAAAAAGGTAGTGGAGTTTGCCAGGGAAATCGGCGCTTCCATTACCGCGTTTTTTGCCAAGGATGAATATCCGATGACGTATTTCGGCGAAGGGGCGTTGGTTGATCCGACTACGCCGACAAAATTCGCGGAAATGACCGAGCAGCAGTCGGTGGCAGTGCTGGATTACGTCAAGTCCGAATGCGCCAAGGCGGGCGTGCCATGCGAGGCAATCAGCAAAACTTCCGATGTGCCTTACGAGGCAATCGTTGCGACTGCGGAAGAGTGCGGCTGCGATCTGATTTTCATGGCTTCGCACGGTCGCAGGGGTATCAGCGGCCTGCTTCTGGGGAGCCAAACCAACAAGGTGCTTTCCCATTCCAAAATTCCGGTTCTGGTATACCGTTGATGCAGTGCGGAATCAAGAAAACGCTTGATATACAACGCAGACGCTGAATTTCAGAGAGTTTTTTCTGATTTTTTGCTGCGCCGCAAAAAAGAATTTATACTGTGCCCTTCTTTAATCCAAAGGAGGGCATAGGTGTTTAATCTGTACGGAAAAAAAGGGCTGATCGTCGGGGTCGCCAATAACCAGAGTATCGCTTACGGCTGCGCCAAATCCTTTGAGCTTTGCGGCGCAGACCTTGCGGTCACTTACATGAACGCCAAGGCCGAACAGTACGTCCGTCCGCTTGCCGAAATTTTGGGAGTTTCCATCATTGAGCAAATGGATGTGGAGCAGCCGGGTGAAATGGAGGCCGTGTTCAAAATCATTGAGGAAAAATGGGGGCGGCTGGATTTCATCCTTCACTCCATTGCCTTTGCGCCCAAGGAAGACCTGCATGGGCGCGTCATTGATTCCAGCCGCGACGGCTTTCTCCGCTCAATGGACGTTTCCTGCCACTCGTTCGTGCGAATGGCGAGGCTTGCCGAGCCGCTGATGAAGGACGGCGGCTGCATGTTGACGATGAGTTACATGGGAGCGGACGAAGTTGTCAATAATTATGGCATTATGGGGCCGGTCAAGGCCGCGCTTCAGTCCGTTTCCCGTTATCTGGCGGCGGAACTTGGGCCGCGCGGCATTCGGGTGCACGCGATTTCCCCCGGCCCCCTGAAAACCCGCGCCGCGTCCGGGATCAAGGCTTTTGACGAACTGATGGAACAAGCCATTTCCCGCTCGCCGCTGCATAAGCTGGTTTCCATCGAGGACATCGGCGCGTTGTCCGCCTTTCTGTGCAGCGATATCGCCAAAACGATAACTGGCGGCACCATTCACATTGACGGTGGTTACAACATCATTGGGTGATATTATTAGACATTTGTTGAGCGCAATTCTTGCCATTCATGGCGAGGTGAGCTGAACAGTTGTTGGAGCCGAAGGCTCTCTAATTAGTGTTGAGCCGCCCCAGGGCTGGGGCGGCTCGGCATTACTTGATAAAAGAGGAGACACACCATGACAGAAACTGTTATCACCAGCAAGGAAGAACGCCTGAATCGCCTGATCGCCAAGGTCAGGGATTTGCCCAAGGTTCCGGTAGCCGTCGTTTATCCGTGCGACAAGGAATCTTTGCGAGGGCCGATCATGGCTGCGGAAGCAGGCGTGATTGAGCCGATTCTGGTAGGACCCGCCGGACAAATTCGCGCTTTGGCCGGTGAATTCGGCTTCAATCTGGCCAATTACCGGATTGTGGATGTGCCGGACAGCCACGCCGCCTGCGACGAAGCCGTCAAGCTCGTTCACGCGGGCGAGGCGGAAGCCCTGATGAAAGGTTCCCTGCATACGGACGAATTGATGGGCACAATAGTTTCCCGCGCCAATAATCTACGCACGCCGCGCCGCATAAGCCATGTGTTCGTCATGGATGTGCCTACATATCCGCGTCCGATGCTGATAACCGACGCTGCCGTCAACATCAAGCCGACTCTGGAAGAGAAGGTGGATATTCTCCAGAATGCCATCTATCTTGCGCACGCGCTTGGCATTCCCGAGCCGAAGGTTGCGATTCTCGCCGCTGTGGAAACCGTGAATCCCAAAATGCCTTCCACTCTGGAAGCCGCCGCCCTTTGCAAAATGGCGGATCGCGGGCAAATCAAGGGAGCTTTGCTTGACGGCCCCCTGGCTTTCGATAACGCGGTTTCCGCCGAAGCCGCCCGGATCAAGGGAATCAAATCTCCCGTTGCCGGACAGGCGGATATTTTCCTTGTGCCGGAACTGGAATCGGGCAACATGCTCTTCAAGCAACTGGAATATCTCTCCTTCGCCTTGACTGCCGGCGTGGTGCTGGGAGCCAAGGTTCCGGTCATCCTTACCTCGCGCGCCGACAGCGCCGAAACGCGCACGGCGTCCTGCGTCATCGCCGCCATGTTCGCGCACGCCAACCGCAAAAATAACTAAGGGAGAACCCAGATGACTCAATCCATTCTTACTATCAACGCAGGCTCGTCTTCAATCAAGTTTGCGCTCTTTCCCCTCGTGAGCGCCGCATTGGCTGAAAAGCCGGTCATTTCCGGGCAGATTGACGGCATCGGAACGCCGAGCGCGCAGCTTGTCGCCAAGGATGAAGGCGGCGAAAAAATCGCGAACGAAGCTCTGCCGGTAGCCAATCCCAATCACCAACAGGCTTTTGACCATCTGCTTTCCTGGTTTACAGTGAAGGCGGCGGACTGGGAAATAACAGCGGTCGGGCATCGCGTCGTACATGGCGGGCAGGTCTTTTCCAGGCCTGTGCGTCTGGAGGCGGATACCATAGACGCGCTGAGTAATTTCATCACGCTTGCGCCGTTGCATCAGCCGCATAATCTGGCGGGCATCAAAGCCATTCGCGCCTTGATGCCAAATGTGCCGCAAGTAGGTTGTCTGGATACGGCCTTTCACCGCACCCAGCCCAAAGAGGCGCAGATTTTTGGTCTGCCCCGCCAAATTACGGAGGAAGGAGTGCGGCGCTATGGTTTTCATGGCCTTTCATACGAATACATTGCCCGCGTCCTGCCGGAGCATTCCGAGCGCGCTGATGGCAGGGTCGTCGTTGCCCATTTGGGTAACGGCGCGAGCATGGCGGCAATGGTCAGCCGACAGGGCGTCGCCACCACAATGGGATTTACCGCTGTGGAAGGCTTGGTCATGGGAACGCGCTGTGGCAGCGTCGACCCCGGCGTGCTCCTGTATCTGATGGAGAACAAGGGTATGGACGCCAAGGCGCTTACCAATCTGCTCTATAAGGAATCAGGCTTGCTGGGCGTTTCCGGCGTCAGTCAGGATATGCGCGACCTGCTTGCCAGCGACAAACCGGAGGCAAAGGAGGCTTTGGATCTTTTCTGCTACCGGATTGCGCGGGAAACCGGCTCGCTGGCGGCGGCAGCAGGGGGGCTTGATGTCTTTGTCTTTACCGGCGGGATCGGCGAAAACGCGGCGGAAATTCGTCGCCGCGTTACCAACCTGATCGGCTGGATGGGCGTCAAGATTGACCAGGAGGCCAATGCCCGCCGTGACATCCGCATAAGTGCGCCGGACAGCGCCGTGGATGTCTTGGTCATTCCAACCAACGAGGAATGGATGATCGCGCACCATACCAAGACCCTGTTGGGTTTGTAGACTGAACAACAGCGGGTATCATGGATACCCGCTTTTTTCTCCTGTACGGCAATGACGTATCGCTGGACTACGGACGATTTTGAGGACATGTCGTGGCACGACGCACACGTCCACGGATTTCACATTGTGGAAAACGATGGTGAAAGTGGAACAGCCGAACTCTTTTTCCCATGCATGGGAGAACGGCAGGCGGAGCGGGGTTGTCTCCCCTCTCCCACTTGTGGCTGCGCCGCGAGTGGGAGAGGGTCTGGGGGAGAGGGTTTAAGGGTTGCAGATTCAGGAAGCGTAAGTGTTCAACTCGAACCTTTGCCCTCTCCCGTTCCTTCGGGGCGTCCCCTTTGACTTGCGGAGAAGCCCAAAGGGGGCTAAAACCAATGCCGCGTCGCCGCCGTAGGGGCGGCCGTCCCCGGTCGCCCGCACAGTTTCTCCCACATTCCGTTTGCAGCATAGACATGAATGGGAAAGGTGGATTTGTCCCCTCTCCCGCTTGCCCAACCGTCATTCCCGCGAAGGCGGGAATCCAGTACTGCGTGGCGGCAACAACAACTTTCCAGAACAGGACAGGAGCGATATTACCATATGGACACTATGGAAACGCCATAGGAACGGAAAGGTTTGTCTGGATTCCCGCCTTCGCGGGAATGACTTATGATTAGATGCGGGAGAGGGCGGTTACTCACGACGTAGCCATGAATGGGATAGGGGAGCAAGGCGCGCTCCTCGACCGTCCATAAATAACTATATATTTGATTATCGCCATAGCAGCTGTTTTTATGGCATAGTTATCAGCATACTTATGTCGCCAATCGCCTTATGAATCAATGTAATGTCGTCATCCTTGCCGCCGGGCAGGGGAAAAGGATGCACTCCGTGCTGCCCAAGGTTCTTAACCCTATTGCGGGTAAGCCCATGTTGCAACATGTCGTGGAGACTGCGCGACAGCTTTCTCCCGTCCGTCTTGTTGTCGTCTACGGTCATGGGGGCAAGGCCGTGCGACAGGCGATTCCGGGCGAGGATATTGACTGGGTTTTGCAGGATAAGCAACTGGGAACAGGACATGCCGTCAAGGAGGCTCTGCCCTCTCTTGACGAGCGATTCCCCATTCTTGTGCTCTATGGCGATGTTCCCCTGATTCGCAGGGAAACCTTGGAAAATCTTGTGCGCGAAAGAGATCAGGAATCTTTGGGCTTGCTTACGGCAGAGGCTGCCAATCCTCGCGGCTATGGGCGCGTCGCGCGCGACGGGGAAGGCAAAATCAAAGCCATTATTGAGGAAAAAGACGCAACCGAAATAGAGCGCGGCATTCGTGAAATCAATACCGGCATCATGCTGATTCCTGCGAGCCATGCCAAAACATGGCTATGGGGACTGAAGGATGATAACGCACAAGGCGAGTATTACCTGACTGACTTGGTAGCTGCGGCTAATCAAGCCGGAGTGCCGGTATACGCGATGCAACCCGGAGAGTTTCAGGAGACCGAGGGAGCGAACGACAAGGCGCAGTTAGCGGCGCTTGAGCGCTATTACCAGCTTCGTCAAGCCAATGCCCTGCTCGTGGCGGGCGTTCATCTTTTTGATCCTGCCCGTCTGGATGTGCGCGGAAGCCTTGTATGCGGGCAGAGTGTCAGCATTGATGTGGGCTGCGTCTTTGCAGGAGAAGTTGCCTTGGGGGACAATGTTTCTATCGGCCCTTATTGCGTCATCAGGAATGCCCTGATTGAAGCGGGGGCGAAAATCGCCGCTTTCACCCATATTGACGGCGCGAGAATTGGGGCGGAAAGTGTAATCGGCCCTTATGCGCGTCTTCGTCCCGGCACCGTCATCGGGTCATGCGCCCATGTCGGCAATTTTGTCGAGATAAAGAATACACGGCTGGGCGAAGGCAGCAAGGCCAATCATCTCTCCTATCTTGGCGATGCTGAAATCGGCGCGGCAGTCAATGTCGGCGCGGGCGTTATAACCTGCAATTACGACGGCGCGAACAAGCATACAACCATCATTCAGGATCGCGCGTTCATCGGCTCGGATTGCCAGCTTGTCGCGCCGGTGACGGTTGGAGAGGGCGCTACCATCGGCGCGGGCACAACGCTACGCCGGAACGCGCCCGCCGAATCCCTGACAATAATGAAAGAGCGCGCTCAGGTCGCGCTGCCGGATTGGCAGAAGCCGAACAAGACTGATGCGGAATAACGGGAGTTGCGGCAATCAGGTCTTGAACTGCCCGACCGTGTTGTGCAGGCTATCCGCGAGGTGTTTCAAATGCTCGACCGTGGCAACTGTCTGATCAATGGCTTCATAGTTTTCTCTGGACATGGCGGCAATGGTTTCAATGCTGGCGCTGACCTCGCCAGAGGCGGTATTTTGCTGTTCGGTCGCCTCGGTGATGCGGACAAGACTGTCGCGCAATCCCAACACCGATTCACTGGTATGCCGCAAAATCTCAGCGACTGCCAGAACGGACTCATTGCTGTGGGTGATATTTCCCATGCTGGCGGTGATTGCTTTATTGACAGCGACAGATTGCGTCTCCAACTGGCTGGTCGCGCCATCAATGGTAGTCGCCGCCCGCGCGGATTTCTCGGCAAGTTTCCTTACCTCGTCGGAAACCACCGCAAAACCGCGCCCGTGCTCGCCTGCCCGCGCCGCTTCAATAGCGGCGTTCAACGCCAGAAGATTGGTCTGCTCGGCAATGTCTTTCACTTCTCTGGTCATGGCGGTGATGGTCTCGGTGCTGTGCACGAAGGCGCTAACTGTTTCCGCCATCTGGGAGAAGGTATTTTTGACCTTTTCCATATCGGCCAGCAGGACTTCCAGACGTTGATTGCCCGTCATGGCGTGCGCGCCGGATTCGTCCGACTGGCGCTGAACATTCTCGACATTTTGCGCCACCGAGGCAATGGAACAGACAAGCTCTTCTATGACGCTCGCTGCATTGGCTGATTTTTCATCCTGCATGCGCGAGCCGCTCCGCACATGATTGGCCCCTTCCAGAAGCTCGTTTGCCTTGCTGGATACATCCGCCGCCGAAGAATTGACCTGGCGCACGAGGGTGGCGAAATTCTCCATCATTATGTTAAACGCCCCGGAAGTCTGGCCGATTTCATCCTCGCCCGTGATTTCCAGACGATGGGTCAGGTCGGCGTCTCCGTGCGCGATCTCGGTCAAACGGTGGCGCAGATGGTCAAGAGGCCGGGTGACAACCCGGTTGGTAATGAAATAAATGCTCGCAAGCAAGAGGAGACAGACGAGGAAAGCGATGCTGGCAATCTCGTAACGCATGGTATCTACGGCTCTCTTCGCATCATCAAGCGAAACCCGCATACTCACTATGCCGAGCACGGTATTTTCCGGAACCATGTGGCAGATGATGCAATCCTTGCCGAGATAGTCCTTGGCAGCCAAAGTAGGATTGACTACGCGCAGTTCGTATTGTCCCTTGTTATTCACAACTGCGACATACGGCTCTCCGGTCTCCAGCACCTTCTGTTCGATTTCATCAAGCTCGCGCATGGCCTTGGTGTCCGGGCCGTAGATCTTGGTTACGGCATCGCTTCGCGCTACTACCAAATCCTTGATGATGGAAAGATATTGGATCTGATCAAGAAAAACTTCGCGCTGGCTGCTCGTTCCGGTAATCATCATGCCGGTAAGCCCTGCCATGGTTATTTCATGGATGTTGGCGGAAAAATCCTTTGCCTGCTCAATCGCCATTTCAAAGGTCTTTTTCCCTTCCCAGGCAATCACGCCAGCCCAACTGACTACCAGGATCAGCCAAATGGCCGCCGTCAGGCGTATCCAGATTTTCCAGTCTCTAGTCTTCATGGTATTACTCCAAGGAAACATATATCCAAAGTTATATCAGGCTGTATCATAACATTCAATTGGAACTTGCCGCAATACTGTGTCTGTAATGCGATTCTCTTGGAGACAAGGTACCTGCCTGAAGGCATGGGATTACCCGGCACAATCAGAGTAGCCGTCACGTTTTGTCTCGCGCAACCTCCGCAATAAAAAATGGCAGAGATTGTGCGAGACCAGTATTCAGCGAATGACCAGAGTAGGAGATTGACCGAAGGTGGCGCGGATGCGTTCGGCGACTTCCAGAGCGGCGGCGCGGGTGGGGTAAGGGCCGGTTTGCAGGCGATAGAGGTTGTCGTCACGGCGGATGAAAACCGGATCGGACAGCCAATCGAGTTCGCTAAGCAGGTGGTTCTTCAGATTTTCCGCATTTTCCGGCAGGGAAAAAGCGCCTAATTGCAGGAAAAAGCCATGTGCGTGTTCGGCAGCGACAGGCGCGTCCGTCGGGGCATCATCTGTCGAGAGACGCTGCGCCAGAGCGTCAAGCGCCTGACTGTCAGC
This sequence comes from Betaproteobacteria bacterium, assembly GCA_009777245.1. Lineage (GTDB taxonomy): Bacteria > Pseudomonadota > Gammaproteobacteria > Burkholderiales > Rhodocyclaceae > Azovibrio. The sequence continues at coordinate 118,092 of WRMF01000004.1, read as the reverse complement.
GGGAGTCGGAGCAGGGGCGGGGGCAGGAGCCGGAGCCGGAACAGGAGCAGGGGCAGGAGCAGGAGCCGGAGCCGGAGCAGGAGCAGGAGCAAGGGCAGGAGTAGCGGCAGGGGCGGGGGCGGGAGAAGAAGCCGCGACCGTAGCGGGCTTGGCGGCGAGCGCGGCGAAAAGGGGAGTTCCGGGAACGATTGATTCCACGATGACAGGCCCGCTGCCCTTTTCAATGTAACCCAGCTTGTAGGCGGCAGTATAGGAGAGATCAATGATTCGTCCGGCGTGAAATGGCCCCCGGTCATTGACCCGGACAACGATGCTTTGCCTGGTCTTTGGATTGGTTACACGGGCGTAAGAGGGCAGGGCAAGAGTAGGATGGGCTGCGGTCATGGCGAACATGTCGTAAGTTTCGCCAATGGAGGTTGTTCTCCCGTGAAATTTTTTCCCGTACCAACTGGCAATTCCTTCCTGGCGAAACGTCTGGATTTTGGTTTGCGGCACGTAGCTTTTGCCAAACAGCGTGTAGGGGCGGGTTGCGCCCTTGTGCAACGGCTCGACGCGCGGCACGGCATTAGGGATCAGATCGAGGTTGGCCGGAATTGCGTCGCCCGGACCGTCGTCCTTGTAATAGCCGCCGCCTTTCTGACTGCCTGTGGCTGGCGCAGGCTTTATTACATTAGAGGCAGTACGCAGGATGGAACAGGCGGGAAGCGTCAGCAAAACAGCCAGAGCGAAGGAGAAAGGCAGGGCAAATCGGCTCATTTTTTGATCAGCACACGGTGGGTATGAATACTCATAAGGATACCAATACCGAGCATCATTGTAATCAATGCCGTGCCGCCGTAACTGACGAGCGGGAGAGGTATCCCTACCACGGGCAGTATACCGGAGACCATGCCTATATTAACGAAGGCGTAGGCAAAAAAACCCATCGCAATGGAAGCGGCAAGCAGGCGGGAAAAGAGGTTGGGTGCGGCAGCGGCGATCATCAGGCCGCGACCGATAAGGCAAATGAAGAGCAAGATGAGAACAGCGGAGCCGACAAGCCCCCATTCCTCGGCGAATACGGTGAAGATGAAATCCGTATGTTTTTCCGGAATGAATTTGAGGTGGGTCTGGGTTCCGTTCAGCCAGCCCTTGCCGAACAGGCCGCCGGAGCCGACGGCGATGGTTGACTGAATGATGTGATACCCCGCGCCCAGGGGATCGGCGGCGGGATCAAACAGGGTCAGTATTCGGCGGCGCTGGTGATCGTGCAGCACATCCCAAAGGAAAGGAAAAGCCGCTCCCGCCGCGACGGTAAGGCCGAGCATGGCTTTCCAGGGCAGACCGGCAAAGAAAATGACGAAAAAACCAGCCGCGCCCACCAGAAGAGCAGTGCCAAGATCGGGCTGCTTCAGGATGAACAGAACCGGAACGAGCAAAATCAGCGCGGCTCCGGCAAAGGTTTTTGCGTTGATTACGGCTTCCTGTTTATGAAAATACCATGCCAGCATCATGGGTATGGCGATTTTCATGATTTCCGAAGGTTGAATGCGGACAACGCCCAGAGAAAGCCAGCGTCTGGAACCATTGACGACAATTCCGAAAAAGGCCACTCCAATCAAGAGGGTAAGACCAAGGAGATAAAGCGGCAAGGCGAAGCGCAGCAGATGTTGCGGAGCCACCTGAGCGGCGGCGAGCATGACCAGCAAGGAGAGGATCATATTGATTGCCTGACTGCTCAAGCGACTTCCGTCATCGGAATAAGTGGCGGAATAGAGCGTAACGAGACCAGCCGCCATCAGAATCAGCACGATTAAGAGGAGCGGCAAATCAATATGGGCGCGAATTTTTGTGAACCAATGCCTGGCGCTAAGGATCATCCGCTTCTCCTTCCGGTTCGTCATGTTGTTCCATAGCCTTGATGGGCGTATTGTCCTCTGTGCCCAGGAAATGATAATCGAAAACCCGCCTGGCAATGGGCGCGGCGAATTGCGAGCCAAAACCGCTGTTTTCCACCAGTACCGCGATCACAATTTGCGGCTCCTCGACCGGAGCGAAAGCGATGAACAGGGCATGATCGCGCAGATGCTCCCGGAGGCGACCGGCAATATACCTTTGCCCGCGCAGACTGAAGACCTGGGCAGTGCCGGTTTTGCCGCCGGATTCATAAGACGCGCCCGCAAACACTCTGGATACGCCGCCTTCCCTGATAGTTCTGGCCATCGCGTTTTTGATGAAATTAACATGCTTTGGGTTAAGCGAAATTTCGCGTACCGGCTGGCTCTCGATCTTTCGTATCGTGCCTGTGGTCGGGTTGACGACGGAGTCGACCAGATGCGGACGAAAGACGCGACCATAGTTCAGGAGATTGGCGTAGGCATGTGCCATTTGTAACATGGTATAGGCGTTATCCCCTTGCCCGATGCCGACGGAGATGGTCTCGCCGGCATACCATCTTTGTTGCTCAGGTTTGGAAAAACGCTGCCTTTTCCATTCCGGCGACGGGAGGACGCCGCTGCTCTCGCTGGGCATGTCAATGTCGGTGCGCCGTCCCAGCCCAAGTTGCCCCATGAAGCGGGCGATATTGTCAATTCCCATGTCGGCGGCAAGCTGATAATAGTAAGTGTTGCAGGAGACAATAATGGAACGCGCCATGTCGACGAAGCCATGCCCGCCCGCCTTGTTGTCCATGAAGTTGTGGTTGCCCAGGGTAAAAGAGCCAGGGTCGTTGAATGCATGTTCCGGGCGACGCCTGCCTTGAGCCAGGGCTGCCATCGCCATCAAAGGCTTGAACGTGGAGCCGGGCGGGTAGGCGCTGTTGGTAGCCCGGTTCAGCATGGGTTTGTCGGGGTTGTTGTTGAGTTCGTCCCAGTCGTCGAAACGGATACCGTCGACGAACAGGTTGGGGTCGAAGGTCGGCGCGGAAACCAGAGCCAGAATCGCGCCGTTACGCGGGTCAAGCGCGACCAGCGCGCCTCTTTTCCCCGCGAATGATTCTTCCGCTACTCTTTGCAAGGCGCTGTCCAATGTTAGCCGCAGGTCATTGCCGGGTATGGGCGAAGTCCGGTCAAGCACTTGCACGGTTTGCCCGTGCGCGTTGACTTCCAGTTGCTCGTAACCGCTGATGCCGTGCAGTTCAAATTCATAATTCCGCTCCACTCCGATTTTACCGATGTGCTCGGTGCCTTTGTAGTTCTCTTCCTCTCTGGACTGCCTGATCCATGCTTCGTCTCTGTTGTTGATCCGGCTGATGTAGCCGATGGCGTGCGCGGCAAGCGCGCCTTCTGGATATTGGCGAAACAGGCGAGCCTTGATGTCGACGCCCGGAAAGAGATAACGACGGGCGGCAAAACGGGCGACTTCCTCGTCGGAGAGCTTGGTGCGAATGGGTATGGACTCGAAATTTCTGGATTCCTGCAACAGCCGGTAAAAGCGGCGCCGATCCTTGTGCTCGATTGTGACGATCTCGGCCAGACGGTCAATGGTCTCCTCAAGGTTGTGAATCTGGGCGGGGGCGATTTCCAGGGTAAACGCCGAATAATTACGCGCCAGGACGACGCCGTTTCGGTCGGCGATATTGCCGCGATTTGGGGCGATCGGAACCAGGGAAATTCGGTTGCCTTCAGCCAGGGTGGTGTAATAATCATGCCTTGTCACCTGTAGATAGAAAAGATTGGCGAACAGCAGGCAAAAGAACAGAAGCATGACAGAAGCAGCCACCGACAAGCGGCGGTGAAAATGTTTCAGTTCAAGCTGGGCGTGCTGAAAATCGTTCATCTATCATAGAATGGGGCGGTTTTCGTCCCGTTCTTCAGGTTGGTATTGCGGCAGGAGCAGCAGCAGGCTAGCCGGAGGCCAGAGTAGAGCCGTAATGACCGGGGAGATGAACAGTCCCCAGCCGGGAAAAGTCTCGCCCGCCATGAGGCGGATGAAAATCTGCAAGGCCGTGACAGAGAGGAAAAGCGGGAGCATGAGAAGCGTCTGCCGGGTTAGAGAAAACCAGAACATTCTTCTGGAAATGCTGCCGGCCGTGTAACCGACAAGCACGTAGGCCAATGCGTGCTGCCCCAACGCCGCGCCATTCGCCACATCCATGACAAGCCCCAGAAAAAATGAGCTTCTCATTTTCATCGTCCGCCCTTCCCGCATATTCCAGAAACAGAGGGTCAGCATTACCCAGTCAGGCATGAATAACCATTGCCCGGTAGAGAGCATGTTAAGGAGCAGCGCGATGAATAAACTAAGCGCGATGAACCAAGGATGCGCGGGGCGCAGAATGCGTCTGGAGTAGTTGCTGGGAGTTTGCATGGCGTGCTTCCTAGCGGCTGTCCGGGTTATCCGCTTCTTCTTCCAGCGGCAGGCTTTTCTTGACATTCAGGATCATGACGACGCTTCTGCTTTCCGCGCTGGCGAGCGGTTCGGCGATTATATGGGCAAAAGCGTTGGAGCTGTCCCCTGTCACCAGCGTTACTTCGGCAACCTGAAAACCTGCGGGATAAACATCGTCAAGACCGGATGTATGGAGAATATCTCCGACAACAATATCGGCGCTGGTCGGCATGTAACGGAGTTCCATTTGTCCGTTACCCAATCCGAAAGCTACGGAACGCTGACCGGTACGCTGAATCTGCACCGGAACGGCCAGATTTTTGTCGGTCAATAGGGTTAGTTCAGAGGAAAGAAGAAAGGCGCGGGTGATTTGCCCTACCACGCCTTTTTCGTCAATGACCGGCTGTCCGGCGGTAATGCCGTCTTTCAGCCCCTTGTCGACATACACTCGACGCACAAAAGGGTCGCGGGCGGCTCGCAGCACGTTTGCCGCCTGTCCGCTTATGGTTTCGCGCTGATTGAGAGCCAGAATCTCGCGCAGTTCGGCGTTTTCGCTCTCCAGATGTTGCAGGCGGTTCAACTCAGGCGCAATGGCGAGTTTGTCGGTTTTCAGGCGCTCTATTTCATCTTCCGCCTCTTCCAGAGCGCGAAGGTAGGCATGGCCTTCAACGGCAAGGCGCATCGGGGTTTGCGCCGCGTATTGCAAGGGGTCGGAGACTACGGAAATGCCCTGGCGGAGAAATTCCAGAGCGCCAAAACGCATGTCCAGCACGAACAGCGAAGCGGAAAGCATTATATAAAAACCGAGTATGGCCAGCGGCGTGGGGCCGCGCCGGAAAAGAGGCGGTGCAGCGCTGCCTTCGACCACGGCAAGCCGTTTGATCCCGCGTTATTCGGACGTGAAGATGGAATCCAGCTTGTCCATCTTCTCCAGAGCCATGCCGCAACCGCGCGCGACACAGGTCAAGGGGTCGTCGGCGATGATGACCGGCAGGCCGGTTTCTTCCATCAGCAGACGATCCAGATCGCGCAGGAGCGCCCCGCCGCCGGTCAGTACCATGCCTTTTTCGGCAATGTCCGCCCCCAGTTCAGGCGGAGTTCTTTCCAACGCGGATTTGACGGCGGAAATAACCTGATTCAGCGGTTCAGCCAATGCTTCCAGAATTTCATTGGAAGAGATGGTGAATTTGCGCGGGATGCCTTCCGCCTTGTTGATGCCGGATATTTCCATCTCCCGCACTTCCGTGCCTGGAAAAGCGGAGCCGATAGCTTTCTTGGTGTTCTCGGCGGTGTTTTCCCCGATTTGCATCCCGTAGTTGCGACTGATGTAGTTGATGATGGATTCATCGAACTTGTCGCCGCCAACCCTGACCGATCCGGAATAGACAAGGCCGCCCAGGGAGATGACTCCGACTTCGGTGGTGCCGCCGCCGATGTCTATTACCATTGATCCTACCGCGTCGCCTACCGGCAGTCCCGCGCCGATGGCCGCAGCCATTGTCTCAGGGATCAGGAGGACATGTTTTGCGCCCGCGTTGATTGCCGACTCACGGATGGCGCGCCGCTCAACCTGGGTTGAGCCGGAAGGGACGCAAATGATGATGCGCGGCGAAGAAGGAGGGAACCGGGTCTCGCGCGCCATTTTGATGAACTGCTTAAGCATGTGTTCGGTGATGTCAAAATCGGCGATGACCCCGTCTTTCATGGGGCGTGTGACCTGAATCGTGCCGGGAGCCTTGCCCAGCATTTCCTTGGCGTCTTTTCCCACAGCCTGAATGACTTTCTTGGCAGAGGGGCCGCCTTCGGTGCGAATGGCGACGACGGAAGGCTCGTCAAGGACGATGCCGCGTCCGCGCGCGTAAATCAAGGTGTTGGCCGTGCCCAGGTCGACGGCGAAATCACTGGAGAAATAGTTACGGAAAAGACCGAACATGCTAAAGTTCCTGTGTGCAAAACGCGAAGAAAAAGATAAAACCATAATGATACCTTATAATACGGGCACAAGGGCATTTCCCTTATTTTTAATCAGGATTTTTTCGTCGGTCAAGGTTGTTTTCATGTCGCTTACCCTTTTGGAAATTGAGCATATTGCCCGTCTGGCGCGTCTTGAGATTACGCCAGCGGAAGTCGAAACAGCGTGTTGGCAGTTAAACGGGATTTTTTCCCTGATCGAGGCTCTACAGGCTGTTGATACGGCAGGCATTGAGCCGAAGACGCACGTTCATGACGCCTGGCAGCGATTACGCGCGGATGAAGTAACCTACCGGGACGAGGACGGAGCGGTGCGTGACCTGCTTCAATCTATCGCGCCGGATGCGGAAAACGGGCTGTACCTTGTGCCAAAAGTAATTGAATGAGTTCCCAGACATGATTTATTCCGACCTCAAGACCTTGAGCCGCGCTCTGCATGAAAAGCGAATTTCCAGCGTTGAGCTTGCCCGTCTTTTTCTTGATCGCGTAACTCGCCTGAATCCTGAATTGAACGCCTTTATCACGGTGGACGAGGAAAAGACCATTGCCGCAGCAAAAGCCGCCGATCAGCGTCTGGCTGCCGGATCAGCGGGAATGCTCACCGGAATTCCCCTGGCGGAGAAAGACCTTTTCTGCGCCGAAGGCTGGCTGACCACCTGCGGCTCAAAGATGCTGCAAAATTTCGTCTCGCCTTACGACGCCGCTGTGGTGACGAAGCTCGAACGAGAGGCGGGCATGGTATCCCTCGGCAAGGTGAATATGGATGAGTTCGCTATGGGTTCTTCAAATGAGACATCCTGGTTTGGCGCGGTGAAAAATCCCTGGGACAAGACCTGTGTGCCGGGCGGCTCTTCCGGCGGATCGGCGGCGGCGGTCGCGGCTTATCTAGCGCCTGTCGCCACAGGCACGGATTCGGGCGGCTCAATCCGGCAGCCTGCCGCGTTTTGCGGGCTTTCCGGCATCAAGCCGACCTACGGCATCGTTTCCCGCTACGGCATGGTCGCCTTCGCCTCGTCGCTTGATCAGGGGGGAGTCATTGCCCATTCCGCGGAAGATTGCGCTCTTGTCCTTTCCGCGATGGCGGGCTTTGACGAGCGGGATTCAACAAGCCTTGAGCGTCCCGCCGAAGATTACAGCCGCCTGCTGGGGCAGCCATTGGATGGCTTGAAAATCGGCCTGCCGAAAGAATTTTTCGGCGAGGGCGCGAACGCTGAGGTCGTGTCCGCAGTGCTCCTGGTCGTGGAGGAATACAAGCGTCTGGGCGCGAAAATCGTGGACGTGGCCTTGCCTAATTCCCATCTTTCCGTCCCTGTCTATTACGTGATCGCTCCGGCAGAGGCAAGTTCCAACCTCTCTCGTTTCGACGGTCTGCGTTACGGCTACCGCGCTCCCGATTGCAACGATTTGAGCGAGGCGTATACGAAAAGCCGCGCGGAGGGGTTTGGCGCGGAGGTCAAACGCCGTATCATGATCGGAACTTACGTGCTTTCACATGGTTATTACGATGCCTACTACCTGAAGGCGCAGCGGGTGCGCCGCCTGATTGCCGATGATTTCAGGAAAGCGTTTCGGGAGTGCGATGTTATTCTGGGGCCGACCAGTCCTACCACGGCATTCAATATCGGCGAAAGAACCTCTGACCTGGTGGCGTTGTACCTTTCCGACATCTACACCATTGCGGTCAACCTTGCGGGCTTGCCGGGACTTTCCATTCCCTCTGGTTTTGACGGGCAGGGTTTGCCCATCGGCCTACAGTTGATCGGCAATTATTTTGACGAAGCGCGGCTGTTGAATGTCGCGCACCTATATCAGCAGGCGACGGACTGGCATACCCGCCGTCCGCAAGGCTTTTGATCGCGGGGGATTGTGACATGACCTGGGAAATCGTCATCGGCCTTGAGACGCATACGCAACTGGCCACAAAGTCAAAAATTTTCTCCGGCGCCTCTACTGCCTTCGGCGCGGCGGCAAATACCCAGGCTTCGCTTATAGACCTGGCGTTGCCCGGCGTTTTGCCAGTGCTCAATAAAGGCGCTGTGGAATGCGCGATTCGTTTCGGCCTGGCTGTTGAAGCTACAGTTGCGGAAAAATCCGCTTTTGCGCGAAAACATTATTTTTATCCCGATCTGCCCAAAGGTTACCAGATCAGCCAGCTGGAATCGCCGATTGTGCAGGGCGGGCATCTTGACATCATGGTAGGCCAGGGCGAGAAAAGCTATGAAAAGCGGATTAGACTTACCCGCGCCCATCTGGAAGAGGACGCGGGCAAATCGCTGCATGAGGATTTTCACGGCAAGAGCGGCATTGACCTTAATCGCGCCGGAACGGCGCTTCTGGAGATCGTCTCCGAGCCGGACATGCGTTCTGCCGAGGAGGCTGTCGCCTATGCCAAAGCCTTGCATACGCTTGTGCGCTGGATCGGCATTTGCGACGGCAACATGCAGGAAGGATCGTTTCGCTGCGACGCCAATGTTTCCGTGCGCCGTCCCGGCGCGCCTCTGGGAACACGGCGGGAAATCAAGAATCTGAATTCCTTTCGTTATTTGAAAGAGGCTATTGAATTTGAGACCCGCTGGCAGATTGAAACGCTGGAAGACGGCGGTCAATTTGAGCAGGCGACGGTTCTGTTTGACCCTGCGACGGGAGAAACCCGCGCCATGCGCTCGAAAGAGGACGCGCATGATTATCGTTATTTCCCTGATCCAGACTTGTTGCCGCTCCTTGTTTCAGCGGACTGGATCGAACGCGAGCAAACGGCGTTGCCGGAACTGCCCGCCGCCAAACGCCAGCGTTTTATAAGCGACTACGGTCTTTCCGCCTATGATGCCGCGATTCTTACGGCGTCATTGGAGATGGCGGATTATTTCGAGGCTGCCGTTCGCGCCTCCATTCCTGCCGCGGCGAAACTGTGCGCCAACTGGGTCATGGTTGACCTTGCGGCGCGATTGAAGCGGGAAGATCGGGAAATTTCGGAGGCTGCGGTGAATGCTACGCAGTTGGGCGGACTGGTCATGCGTATTATGGACGGCACGATTTCCAACGCCATTGGCAAGAAGGTTTTTGACGCGCTGTGGGCAGGCGAGGGGAGCGATGCGGATGAAATTATCGAGAAGCATGGTTTGCGACAGATAACCGACAGCGGCGCGATTGAGGGATTGGTGGATGAAGCGTTGTCGGCTAATCCTGTCAGTGTTTCCGAATATAAGGCGGGCAAGGAAAAGGCATTCAACGCGCTGGTGGGGCAGGTGATGAAAGCCGCCAAGGGCAAGGCGAACCCTCAACAGGTGACGGAGTTGTTGCGGCAAAAACTGGCAAGCGGTTAAAGGCTGTATGGCAAGGCGGCTTGAAATTTGCCATCGGTGCGATTGCGGATGCTACAATTCCCCATTATGCCCAAGATATTAATCGTCGAAGACCATGCTTTGGTACGGGAAGCTCTGGCGCACGTACTGCGCGCCCTTGAGGAATTACGTGTCGAAGAAGCCGCCAACGGCACGCAGGCGCTGGCAATGCTGCGCGACAGCACGGACTTTGACCTGATTCTTCTGGATTTGGCGTTGCCCGGAATGGACGGCTTTGCTTGCTTGAAGCAGTTCAGGCAGATTTGCCCGCATATTCCTGTCGTGATCCTCTCCGCCTTTTCTTACCCTGAAACGATCAAGCGCGTGTTTGCCGAGGGCGCGTCAGGGTTTATCCCCAAACATTATTCCGGCGACAAGCTGGTGCGCGCCATAATGTATGTGTTGAACGGGAAAATTTTTCGCCCTGACGACGCGCATAAATTGCCGAAAAGTAGCGAGATACTGACCATCCCGCTGGAAAGAAGGAAGGCCAGATTAACGCAATATGGCTTGACAGGGCGGCAGGGCGAGGTTTTCTCTCTGATGGTGAATGGTCATTCCAACCGTGAAATCGCCGAGCGGTTGGGTTTGTCTGAAGGCACGGTCAAAATCCATCTCTCCGCCATTTTCAAGCGGCTTGGAGTTTCCAGCCGTACCCAGGCCATTGCCATAATTGACCGACGCGCCATCAAATAGCGGACTGAATGACCTTGGCTGCCAGGGGCGCTATAAGGCCGACAAAGGGCGTCAGGCCGACTTCCTGTTTTCGCCGGAGGCGAGCGCAAAAAATGTACCCCCGTAACGGAATGAATATGCCGGATGCTCTTGCTGTTCCGCAATAAATCCGTTTCCCTTGTTGCGGGTGCCGCGTCGCTTGTGCTGACCCCAGCGGTTGCGGCATCTTCCGCAAGAATGACGGTGATGCCCGTTCCGATTTCAAGTTGAGTGTCGTGTCCGATTTTGAACTTTTCCCGCATCTCGCGCTTAGTGGAAATTATCTGCGGGCATGGTCATAAAAGCGTGGGGAGAGGGCGGGTATGCCTAGGCTTGATAACGATGCGGGGCGATGATACGCATCTCCTTTTCAATCCATTCTTCCGCAGCGGCGTTAATTTCGGCGTCTTTCCTGCCAATGGTCGAAATGACAGGCCCAATGCTGACAGTGATCGTGCCGGGACGAATAAGGAGCGACTTCCTGGGCCAGCAATCCGCGCCATTGTGCGCGACAGGCAAAACCGGCACGCCGGTCTTCAGGGCAAGATAGACCGCGCCCGGCTTGTAGCGCATTCTTTCACCAGGCAGGACGCGAGTGCCTTCGGGAAAAACAACGATCCAGATGCCGGACTTCAGCCGCTCCTTTCCCTGCTCCAGCATCTGCCGCAAGGCTTTTCGCCCTGCGTCGCGGTCAATGGCGATCATCCTCAAGGCAAAGAGACCCCAGCCAAAGAAGGGAATTTTCAGCAGTTCCTTCTTCAGCACAAATACAGAAGGGTTGAAGATGCTTTGCAAGCCCACAGTCTCCCAGGCGGATTCATGCTTGGCAAGAACCAGCGTGGGTGTGTCGGGAATGTTCTCCCTGCCCCTTACTTCCATTTTCAGGCCGAGAATCAAGTCGGCAAGCCCCATAAAAGCCTTGAGCCAGAGTCTGGCTACGGAAAAACGCGCCGCGTCGGAAAAGGGAATCAGGCAGCAAAGCAGAAAGCCCGTCAGAATCGTGACAAGAGAGATGAGTAGCCAAAACAGGCAGCAACGCATCATGCTTGCGTCCCATCAAGAATGTGGCTGACGGCAGCGGCAAGGCTGGCGAATACCAATGTGCCGGGCGGCAAATTGCTTGCCGCGCGGGTTTGTTTTCCCTTGCCGGTGAGCGCCAGCATGGGGCGACAACCTGCGGCGGCGGCGGCTTCAAGATCGCGCAAAGAATCGCCGATGGCGGGCGCGCCAGGAAGATCAATGTTAAAACGCTCGGAGATGTCATGAAACATGCCGGGCTTGGGTTTGCGACACCGACAATCGGAATCCGCCGTGTGAGGACAATAAAAAAAAGCGTCAATATGCCCGCCTGCGGCGGATACGGCTTTCAGCATTTTTTCGTGGATGGCGTTCATGGCGTCCATGTCGAACAGGCCGCGTCCTATGCCGGACTGATTGGTGGCGACAACGACCGTGTAGCCGGATTGGGTAAGGCGCGCAATGGCTTCCAACGAACCGGGGATAGGCCGCCATTCGTCGGGCGACTTGATGAATTGATCGGAGTCGTGGTTGATAACGCCGTCGCGATCAAGAATGACGAGGTTCATGGCGAAAATCCTCCCGGAAAATTCAGGCCGACAGCCTTGATAGATCGGCGACCCTGTTCATCGCGTCAAAGAGTCGGGCAAGTAACGCGAAGCGATTGGCGCGTAATTTCCGGTCTTCGACATTGACCATAACTTTATCGAAAAAAGCATCCACGGGATCACGCAGAGCCGCGAGCGTTTGCAGCGAGCTGGTGTAATCACCCGCCTCGAAGGCCGCATTCGCCAGAGGCGCGACGCTGTTCAGCGCGTTGGACAATGCGATCTCGGCGGGTTCTTGCAACAGGGCGGGATCAAGCCTCGCTGTCGCGGCTTCTTCGGCTTTTTTCAGGATATTGCCGACTCGCTTGTTGGCGGCGGCAAGCGCAGGAGCTTCCGGCAAGGTTACGAAGACGCGCACGGCGGTCAGACGCTTATTGATATCGGAGAGCAACTGCGGGGAGAGGGAAAGCACCGCGTCGACTTCCTGCGCTGTATATCCTTGTTCGCGCAGGTTGACGGCAAGGCGATCAAAGATGAATTCCGCCAGTTGTTTTTCGACCCCCGTTCCGCTGAAATGAGCCGCAGCAAGGTCAATAAGATCGGAGAGGGGCGCATCCAGAGCGCCTTCCGTCAAAATCCGAATCACGCCTAACGCATGACGCCGTAGCGCGAAAGGGTCTTTGTCGCCAGTGGGCGTTTGCCCAATGCTGAACATTCCCGCAAGCGTCTCCAGCTTGTCCGCCAGCGCAACGACCATGCCGACCCTGCCGCGCGGCAGGGTACCGCCCGCAAAACGTGGTTTATAGTGGTCTGCGATAGCGTCGGCAACGTCTGCGGGTAAACCATCGTATAAGGCGTAATAGCGCCCCATAACGCCTTGCAATTCGGGAAATTCGCCTACCATGTCCGTGAGCAGATCGGCTTTGGCAAGTTCTGCGGCTTGTACGACCATCTCTGCGGAAATAAAACCTTCCGGCAGCTTGTTTACGATGGCGCAGGCAATGGCGGACACCCGTTCGCTACGCTCTGACTGGCTGCCGAGTTTATTGTGATAGACAACCTTTGCCAGCGCCGGAATACGGGAAGCAAGAGTTTTTTTGCGATCCTGATCGAAAAAGAATTTGGCGTCGGCCAGGCGAGGACGCACGACGCGCTCATTGCCGCTTACGATGGCGGAAGGATCGAGGGGAGTGAGGTTGCTGACGATCAGGAAGCGGTGGGTAAGTTTTCCGGTTGCGTCCAGCAGCGGAAAATACTTCTGGTTTGCCTTCATCGTCAGAATCAGGCATTCCTGCGGCACTTCCAGAAATTCCGGCTCGAACTCACCAATGAGGACATTTGGGCGTTCAGTAAGCGCGGTCACTTCGTCAAGCAGCGCATCGTCTTCCACCGGACGAAGACCGCCCCCCGCCTTTTTCGCAGCCGCCGCCAATTGGCGGACAATTTCAGCGCGGCGCTCGGCAAAGGAAGCAATGACCGCGCCCTTGTCGAGCAGGGTTTTGGCGTAAGCATCGGCGTGTTCAATGGGAATGGGGTCGACGCTCGCCTCAAAGCGATGCCCATTTGTAACATTGCCGGAAGATAGGCCAAGCGCAGTAACCGGCACGACTGCCGCGCCGTGGAGAGCCAGAAGCGAATGCGCGGGACGCGCGAAATTGACGCTCGTCCAGCCATCGGCCAGTTGGTAGCTCATCATCTTCGGAATCGGCAACGCGGCGAGCGCGGATTCAATCGCCCTTTGCAGACCTTCGGCAAGTGTCGCCCCCTTGACGGCGCTGTCGTAGAACAGGGTATCAACCTTGCCGTCGTTCTCCCGGCGCAGTTTCTCGACGGCGAACGGCTCCGCGCCCAAGGCGGTAAGTTTTTTGAGCAATGCGGGCGTGGGCGCGCCTGCTTGATCCAATCCGACGGATACCGGCATCAGTTTCTTCGATACCGCCTTGTCGGGAGCGACGGCAAGCGCCCCGGTAATGTGCGCGGCCAGGCGGCGCGGCGTGGCGTAAGCGGTGACGGTTGCGTCATTTTGAGTCAGTCCGTCCTGTTTGAGGGAAGCTGCCAGCAGGGCGGCGAAACTCTCGCCCAAAGTCTTCAACGCCTTGGGCGGGAGTTCTTCGACAACGATTTCGACGAGTAGATTTTGAGCAGTCATGGGCGGGCGGCGCTCCGTGCGATTTGGGCCAGAGCTTCCTCGGCTCGTTCCTTTTGCGCCATCGGAAAACCAAGGCGGGCGCGGGAATCCAGATAGCTTTGCGCGACGCTGCGCGCCAGATTGCGGATGCGACCAATGTAGGCGGCGCGTTCGGTTACGGAAATCGCGCCGCGAGCGTCGAGCAAATTGAAGGTGTGCGCGGCTTTCAGCACTTGTTCATAAGCGGGCAGCGCCAGTTGCGCGGTCATCAGATTCTGCGCCTGCTTCTCATGGGCAGTGAATGCGTCAAACAGAAAAGCGGCGTCCGAATACTCGAAATTGTAGGCCGACTGCTCGACTTCGTTCTGGTGGTACACGTCGCCATAGGTAAGGCGACCCCCACGCTCACCCGCTGCGCGGGATTCAGCTATCCTGATATCTTTAACCTTAATGGTAAGGCGACCCCCACGCTCACCCGCTGCGCGGGATTCTCTGCCACCCAAGGGAGCTGCGCCATCCGTCCAGATGAGATCATAGACGTTTTCCACGCCTTGCAGGTACATTGCCAGACGTTCCAGGCCATAGGTAATCTCGCCGGTAATGGGCTTGCAGTCAATGCCGCCGACCTGCTGGAAATAGGTGAACTGCGTTACTTCCATGCCGTTCATCCACACTTCCCAGCCCAATCCCCACGCGCCCAGGGTGGGATTTTCCCAGTCGTCCTCGACAAAACGCGCGTCGTTCTTTTTGAGATCAAACCCCAACGCTTCGAGCGAGGCGAGGTAAAGGTCAATAATATCGGTCGGCGAAGGTTTAAGCACCACTTGGTACTGGTAGTAATGCTGCATCCGGTTGGGGTTTTCGCCGTAACGCCCGTCCTTCGGGCGGCGCGAAGGCTGCACATAGGCGGCGCGCCAAGGTTCCGGCCCGATGGCGCGTAAAAAAGTGGCGGTATGGCTCGTGCCTGCGCCGACTTCCATGTCGTAAGGCTGCAACAGGGCGCAGCCCTGCCTGCTCCAGAACTCTTGGAGCGTAAGGATGATTTGTTGAAAGCAGGGTTTTACGGCGGTCGTCATGCAACGTCCGAAAAAACGGAAAGACGAGATTTTACTATTGCTTATGGAAAAGCAAGCATTTGATTCAAACGCTTAAACTGTCCAACGTACAAGGTATATGCGTTCTGTAAATAGCGCGGCTTCAGAGGTTTTGCTCCCCTCTCCCGCTTGTGGCTGCGCCGCGAGTGGGAGAGGGGTTGGGGGAGAGGGTTTAAGGGTTGCAGATTCAGGAGGCGTAAATTTCAATCTGAACCTTTGCCCTCTCCCAGCCTTCGGCCACACTCTCCCGCTTGCGGGAGAGGGGAGAAAAATCCTTTGCTCTCTTCCGGTCTTTGGCTGCGCCACAAGCGGAACAAATTGGAGAGGGGAATTATGCCATCTGTTATTCCTGCGCATGCTCCAACTCTTCCGTCATTCCCGCGAAGGCGGGAATCCAGTATTGCATCAAAATTTGTGACTGATGTTTAGTATGATGAGAAGCGGGAATGACGAGTGATTGGGCGCGGGAGAGGAGAGAACGGCAGGCAGAGCGGGTTGTCTCCCCTCTCTCATTTATGGGAGAGGGGTTGGGGGAGAGGGTTTAAGGGTTACAGATTCAGGAAGCGGAAATTTCAGTCTGAAACATAGCCCTCTCCCGGCCTACGGACACACTCTTATCCATTAAGACAACCGGAGATTGTTCGGTAATTTTTTGGAAGGACAGCGATCATATTATTGCCACATAGCATAGTTTCAGCGCATAATAGCTTGCCGACGCTGCGAACGTCGGCATTCGTCATGCGCGTTCCCCTGTGTTCTGTTTCGACATTGACAGCACTGGTTGCGTGTCGTTTTCAGATACCAACACCGTCATCAGATTAGTGACCAGTTGCACCTTGTCGGCATCGTTGAGTGAAACGATATTTTCCTGTTCCAGATGCTGCAACGCCATTTGCACCATCGTTACCGCTCCCTTGACAATCTCTGCGCGCGCGGCAATCACGGCGGCAGCCTGCTGCCGTCGCAGCATTGCGCTGGCAATTTCCGGCGCATAGGCAAGGTGCGAGATTTTCGCTTCGATGATTTCGATGCCGGCCAATTCGACATGCGCCTGAATGGTTGAGGACAATAACTGCGCCACGGAGTCAAGATCGCCGCGCAACGAGTCGGCGCTGTCTTCGCCGCCATCATAACAACGCGAACTTACGACCTGGCGGAGCGCCGATTCACTCTGGACGGCAATGAAATACCTGTAGTCTTCCACATCGAACACGGCGCGCGCGGTATCGCGCACACGCCAGGCAATTACCGCCGCCACTTCAATCGGGTTGCCGGATTTGTCGTTGACCTTCAATGTCGGTGAATTCAGGTTATAAACACGCAGCGAGATTTTTTGCCGCTGGCAGAACGGGTTGTACCAGGAAAATCCGGCATGGCTGAAACTTCCGGCATAACGACCGAAAAAGGTGAGTACGACGGCGATATTCGGTTCGAGAATCACAAAGCCGCGCAACGCGAAAAGTAATAAGCCGCCGATGACAGAGACTATGACCATGCGTCCCAATGGTAGCGCTCCTGCGACTGCTGTCAAAGCGAACAAGCATGTAATGACAGCAATGACTATATAGAAAAAAAGCGCTAGCCAGCCGCTCATATAGAACGCGCCGTATTCCGTGCTGCGTGGGGTGTGCCTGTTGCGTTTCATCTCCGAATTCATGACAGATGTCTCCTTGCGAAAAAGCGGATATTAAATGATTGCGCGGTCAGTATGCCGCTCACAACGCCGCGAAAAATTGTTCGCCAGCTTCTACGGTTGCGTTGATGTCTTCCTCGCTGTGCGCGGAGCAAACAAAACCCGCCTCGAACGCGGAAGGGGCGAAATAATGTCCGGCATCCAGCATGGCGTGGAAAAAGCGATTGAAGGCGGCAGCGTCGGATGCCATGACTTCCGCGAAAGAGGCAGGCGGAGTCGGCGCGAAATAAAGTCCGAACATGCCGCCTACGCTTTGCGCGGAGAAAGGCGCATCATGTTTCTCTGCTGCCTGACACAAGCCTTCGCATAAGCGGCGGGCGCGGGCAGACAAGGTTTCATAAAACCCGTCCGCCTCTACCAGACGCAAGGTCGCAAGCCCCGCCGCCACCGCAAGCGGATTGCCTGACAATGTGCCTGCCTGATAGACCGGCCCCAGGGGAGAGATTTTTTCCATGATCTCCCGCTTGCCGCCAAAGGCCGCAAGCGGCATTCCGCCGCCGATAACCTTGCCGAAAGTGGAAAGATCAGGCGTGATGCCATAGAGACCTTGCGCTGAGCCTAGCCCTACCCGGAAGCCGGTCATGACTTCATCGAAAATCAGGGTTGCGCCATGACGGGCGGTAAGCTCGCGGCAGGCGTCAAGAAATTCCGGGCGCGGCATTATAAGATTCATATTGCCGGCAACCGGCTCCAGAATCACGGCTGCAATGGCATCAGGGTGGCGGGCGAAAGCATCGGTCAGCGCCTCGGGATCATTGTAGGGCAGCACCAGCGTATGCCGCGCAATGTCCGCCGGAACGCCGCCGGAGGATGGATTGCCGAAAGTGAGGAGACCTGAGCCTGCCTTGACCAGGAGACTGTCGCTATGTCCGTGATAACAGCCCTCGAATTTCACCAGCAGGTCGCGTCCGCTGTAGCCTCGCGCCAGACGAATGGCGCTCATGGTGGCTTCCGTGCCGGAAGATACGAGGCGCACCATCTCCATTGAAGGCACAAGCCGACAGAGGAGTTCAGCCAATTCTATTTCCGCCTCGGTTGGAGCGCCGAAGGAAAGCCCCCGTTCGGCGGCTTCCTGCACTGCGGCAACAACTTCCGGGTGGGCGTGTCCGAGAATCAACGGCCCCCACGAACCTACGTAATCAAGATATTCCCGTCCTTCCACATCCTGAAATCTTGCGCCCGATCCTTTGGCGAAGAAGCGCGGCGCCCCGCCCACCGAGCGAAAGGCGCGTACCGGCGAATTGACCCCGCCGGGGATAAAACGTTGGGCTTTGGCAAACAGAGCGGCGTTAAGAGACATGGAGCGATTCCTCAAAAAGTTTTTGGTAGGCTTCCACCCGCGCCGTGATTGCGGCGGCGGGGCGGGAAAAAATATCGTGGATGACGGCTATCATCATAACTCCCATCCGAATGAGCGGCGCGGCATTTTCCAGGGTAATGCCGCCGATAGCGCAAACAGGAAGCGCAAGATGAGAGGCGCGACGGAAAATTTCTGTTGATGCCAATGGAGCGTTCGGTTTGCTGGGGGAAGGGTAGGCTGCGCCAAAAGCCAGATATGCGCGTTGGAAGCCATCCTCGGCATGACAAGCGTGGGTGAAATTTTCCGCGCGGATAAAATCCTGATAGCAGGATATGCCGATGATTGCCGCATCCCCCAGTATTTTACGCGCATCGGCTGGATTCGTATCATCTTTTCCCAGATGCGCGCCCGCCGCGCCGATTTCCCTGGCTAGGCGGATATCGTCGTTGACTATAAAAGCAGCGCCATGCGTCCGGCAAAGGTCGTTCAAGGCTTTGGCCTGGGATCGTCGCAGGAGGGCATCCGCCATTTTGTTGCGATACTGCACCAAACGACAGCCGCCTGCCAGAATCGCGGCAACCGATTCCCGCAGCTTATCCGTATCCGGCTCGTCCGGCGTTACGGCATACAGGCCGAACAAGGGCGGATGGGATGAGTTCATGGCAGATGATCTTTTAGGGCGAAGAGGCGGTTTGGAATCGCCTGTCCCCGTCCGGGATGATGGGCATGGCGTAAAGTTTGCGAGACATAACATTGCGCTTCGTATACTGCGGCTTCCATGCTGTATCCCCGCGCCAAAAAAGCGGCGACGGCGGAAGCCAGAGTGCATCCTGAACCATGATAGGAATTTGACAAGCGCGGCCAATGATCAGCGCGGATTTTGCCTTCTGCGCCATACAGGGTGTTGATAACTTCCGGGATCGAGGCATGTGCGCCCGTAATCAACACATGCCGCGCCCCCCGTTCGATCATGCGCTGCGCTAATTGTGGCAGGGGCGCATCCGGCGGCATTTCCGGGAACAGGGCATGGGCTTCCGGTATGTTGGGCGTGACGAGATCAGTATGCGGCAACAAGGCGTCAAGCAAGGCTTCTCGCAAGGAATCATCCGCCAGCATGTCTCCCCGCCCGGAGGCAAGAACCGGGTCAAGAACCAACGGCACATTGAGCTGCATTGCGACGCCTGCCGCAATACGCGCATGGTCGGCGCATCCCAACAGTCCGATCTTGATGGCGGCAATGGGAATGTCCTCGATCAGGGAAGAAGCCTGCCGCCGGACAAAATCCGCCGATACCGGAAGGAGGGTGTGAACGCCTGTTGTATCCTGCGCGGTCAGGGCAGTAACCACAGTGAGCGGCTGGCAGCCAAGGGCGGAAAGAGTTAGAATGTCAGCTTGAATGCCGGCGCCGCATACAGGATCACTGGCGGCGAAGACAAGCGCTGCGGGCGGTTTTGGTGACATCAAGGCAAATTTCGCCGGACTTTTATGAATTTCGCTTGTAAAAGTCTGGCGCGGCAGGAGATGATTGGAGTAAGATAGGATATGATTTTACCTCAGTTGTTGCATTTCATGCCCGGAAACAGGGACAGCGCATTGTAAAATATGAGCTAAGACGGTTTCGGGTGTACAATATTAGTTTGTTCTGTCATGCAGACACTCCTTTCAGGGAGCGGCGCTAGAGGCAGAGAATTTTAGGAGTACAGTTTTGGCAGACATCGCGAATATGAAAGGCACGAAGGTGATGGTCATTGACGACAGCCGAACCATCCGTCGCAGCGCCGAGATTTTCCTGCTCCAGGTTGGCTGCGAAGTCATCCTGGCCGAAGACGGTTTTGACGCGCTGTCCAAAATTGCCAATAACCGTCCGGACATCATTTTCTGCGACATCATGATGCCGCGGCTTGACGGCTACCAGACCTGCGCCATCATCAAGAAAAGCCAGCACTTCAAGGAAACCCCTGTTGTCATGTTGTCATCCAAGGATGGTCTGTTCGACCGTGCCAAGGGGCGTTTGGTCGGCTCCAACCAGTATTTGACCAAACCGTTTACCAAGGATACATTGTTGCAGACGGTAGTGGAGTTCGCCCACAGACCGGATGCTGCGGCAAAATAAATGAATTTAAAGGAGAAACAAGCAATGGCAATCAAAAAAGTTTTGGTGGTAGACGATTCGCCTACTGAGCGATTTGTAATGACAGAAATGCTGAGTAAGCACGGTTATCTGACACTGGTCGCAGAGAGTGGCGAAGAAGGCATTGCCAAGGCCAAGGCCGAACAGCCTGACCTGGTTATCATGGATGTCATCATGCCGGGCACGAATGGCTATCAGGCGACCCGCAACCTGAAACGTGATGCCGCCGCCAAGAATATCCCTGTCATCATCTGCACTTCCAAGAATCAGGAAACCGACAAGATCTGGGGTCTGCGGCAAGGAGCGGATAATTATCTGACCAAGCCGGTAAAAGAGCAGGAATTGTTGGCGGCAATCGCGGCATTACCATAGGCGGAGAGCAGAATTATGTCTCGGCGTGTCAGTCTGCGTGAATTCCAGGAGTATCTCTCCCAAAGGCTTGTCGGCGCTGTTTCCGGCGGTCGCCCGGCGTCCCTGTTGGGCGTTCAGGCGGGAAGGTCGCGCTGGCTGCTGGATCTGTCGGCTTCCGGCGAAGTGATTTCTACCCTGCCTACGTTGACGCCGGTTCCTTTGACCAAATCATCGTTCCTTGGTCTGGCGAATATCCGGGGCAACCTGCATGCCGTCACCGATTTTCCGGCGTTTATCGGTGAAGAACCGGTATCGCTGCATGGTTCCAGCATTCGATTGTTGCTTGTCGGAACTCGTCTCGGCAATAACGTGGCTATTTTGGTGTCCGGTTTATTGGGACTGAAAAAGCCGACAGATTTTACGGTGGAGCCTGCTTCCAGTGAAAAAACATGGAATACAGGGCTGTTTATTGACAATGATGGTGGCAAATGGTATCGCCTGGATCTGGCGGCGCTGCTTGCTGATCCCGAATTCATGAATATTATGGCCTGACTACGGAGACTTACTATGGCCTTCAGACTTCCCTCATTTGGCAAAAAAGATCGCTTTCTGGATAGCGCGCTCACCCTTTCGCCTACGCGTCCTGTCGCTAGCAAAAGGAAAAAAAGAAAAGGCAGGAGCGCGAGCGATGATCAAAACATGGCTCAGCGTTTCCAGGGCATGGTCTTTTTATTGCTCCTGCTTTTCCTCTGCACCTCGGCGTTGGTATTCTATAATAACCAGAGTTATAGACAGGGCATGGCCTATGTGTCTGCTGCCAGCGATCTCAGGATGCTCTCCCAGCGTCTGGCAAAAAGCTCTGCCATGACCGTGCAGGGAGACGCCGATTCTGTCAGGCACTTGGGGCAGGCGAGCGATAATTTTTCCAGCCTTCTGCGTGTTTTGAAGCAGGGCGGGAATATCGGCTCGATAAGTGTTCCCGCTTCGCCGGACGATGTGCTTGAGCCGCTCAATTCCCTCATTACCCAGTGGGATCCCTTGAGAAGATCGGTGGCGCTATTGACCCAACAAGAAGCGGCATTGGCTGCGTTCAAAAAGAATACCGGCACCGTCAATGAAAACGATGCGTCCTTTCAGGAACTGGGGGCGCGGTTGGCTGCCCTCAATAACAGTGATACCGGCAGGGCTTCGGCGATGGCCAGCCAGTTGTGGATGTTGACCCAGAGCATATCCAAAAATGTCAATCATCTTCTGGGAAGCGATGTTATCCGACCCGACACATCGCTTGCGCTCTTCAACAACATGACTGATTTTGAAAGTTTGCTGGCTGACATGGGAAATATTGGCAACGCTGAATCAAGGGCTGTTACGCGCGACCTTGGCAGAGTGTTTTCTGCCAATCAGGAGGCGATCAGCGGCATCATGGCATCCCTTCACCATCTGGAGCAGGCCAAGCAGGCAGGAGCCAATATTTTCCTGGAGAGCGACGCGCTGTATAGGGAAGCGGACAATCTATATAACGCCTACCAGAAAAATCTGGATACGAGCGGCTGGGTTGTTTATGCCATTGCCATCATGTCCTTGGCTATGTTGGGTTTGTTGGTGTGGATGGGGAAGATTTATGTGCAGGATACCCGTGGTCGAGCGGAAGAGGCGGAGCTGCAGCGGCAGGCGTCTGAATCCACCAATCGTCAGAATCAGGAAGCCATCCTGCGCCTGATGAACGAATTGGGCGACTTGGCTGACGGCGACCTGACTGTGACCGCGACGGTGTCGGAAGACATTACCGGCGCGATTGCCGACTCCATTAACTACACGATTGAAGAGTTGCGCGTTCTGGTAGGCCGGATTAACGATGCGGCAACCCGTGTGACGCAAGCGACCGAAGTCGCGCGGAAAACATCCACCGAACTTCTGACAGCGGCCGCGAAGCAGGGTGAAGAAATCAACATGGCGGGCAATTCGGCGCTGACGATGGCTGATTCCATGCAGGCCGTTTCGGGTCATGCGGCTCAATCCGCGCAGGTGGCGCGTTCTTCTCTGGATGCGGCGGACAAGGGCACGGCAGCCGTTCAGGATTCCATTCGCAGCATGAACGAGATTCGGGAGCAGATTCAGGATACTGCCAAGCGTATCAAACGATTGGGCGAATCCTCGCAGGAGATCGGCGAGATTGTGGAACTGATTTCCGATATTACCGAGCAGACGAACGTGTTGGCCTTGAATGCCGCTATTCAGGCTGCTTCGGCTGGCGAGGCCGGACGTGGCTTCACCGTGGTTGCGGAAGAAGTGCAGCGGCTGGCGGAACGTTCCGCTGAGGCTACCAAACAGATTTCCGCGCTGGTGAAGGCAATTCAGACCGACACTCAGGATGCTGTATCCGCAATGGAACAATCAACCCAGGGCGTTGTTGAAGGCGCGAAGCGTTCTGACGCAGCAGGCCAGGCGCTGGCGGAAATCGGTCAGGTGTCGCGTGACCTTGCCGCGCTGATTGAAAACATCTCTGCCGCGACTCAGGAACAATCGCATTCGGCGACTCAGGTCGCCAAACTGATGCAGGATATTTTGCACATCACCCGACAAACCACAGTCAGCACCAATCATACTGCCAGAGCGGTAGATGAGTTGAATGCCCTTGCTTCGGAATTGAAGGGATCGGTTGCAGGTTTCAAGGTCAGCTAAGAGCTTTGCTATGAGCGCCATTACGGAAAATTTTGACATTGCTCCCTTGAGCTGGGTCAAGGGGGAAATTGATGTTGCGCTGGAGGCGGCTCTTGGCGCGTTGAGGCAATATCTCGCTGAGCGCGACGGCACTCACGTCAAATTTGCCCGTACCCATTTGCAACAGGCGCACGGCGCGTTGACCATGGTCGGCATTGACGGTGTAACTCAGGTTACCGAGGCGCTGGATACCCTTCTTGCACAGGTGGAAAGCGAGGCAATTTCCGACACTACAGCCGCAATTTCAATTGTTGAGCGAGGGTTTTCCATCCTGCGCCAATATTTGGGCGATTTGCTTGTCGGAGAATTGCATCAGCCCTTGCGTCTTTTACCGATCTATAAGGAAATTGTTACTGTCTCTGGCAAACAGAGGGTCAATCCGGTTGATCTGTTCTTTCCTGATCTTTCCCAGCGTCCGCCCAAACGCAAGGCCAAGGCAGCGAGACGTTCCCCGGCGGAGCGCAAAAAACTTATCCATGCCGAGCGGGTTCTGTTTCAGAAAGGCTTGTTGATCTGGCTGCGCGCCAGGGACAAGGATCAGGCCAACGACGGGCTTTCCAAGATGCGCGCCGCTCTTGCCCGCATTGAGGTGACGCAGACTTCGCCTTCTGTGCGCGCGTTCTGGTGGTCGGCGTTGGGGCTGATGACGGCGCTTTTGAACGGGGGCGACAAAATCGGTGACGCGCGTTCCCTCTGTGCCCGTATTGACCAGCAGATTCGCCGGTTGCAGGAGGGTAATCCCGGTATCGCCGAGCGCCTCCTGCGAGATTGCCTCTACTATGTGGCGAACATGCCGGAAAAGGCTGATCCTTTGCTGAAGGAAATTCAGGGCGTCTATCAGTTGAAGCGTCTGATTCCCAAGAAAAGTCAGGCGCTGCAAGAAATCAATATGGCGCAGGCAAGCGCGTTGCACTCGTTAAAAGAAATTATTGCTATCGCCAGTGAGCAGTGGAACAGATTTTGTTCCGGCAGCGCGCCTGCGATTGCTGTTTTTGTGGAACAAACCAAGGATGTGCCCAAGCATGTTGCCGTACTGGGAGAAGAATTAAAACCGTTGTCCGAGGGTCTGGTTTCCACGGCAGTCTGGCTGGCAGCGGATGTGTCAAGGCAGACGGATACGCTGGCAATGGAAGTTGCTACCGCTCTCATCCTGTTTCAGTACGCGCTGGAAAATTATACGCATCTTGGCGAAACCTTCCCGGCGCAAGCGGCGCTGGTAGTGGAACGGCTGGCGAGTTGCCGCGCCGGACAGGCTCTGGATGATGCTGACGCGCCGATTCTAGACGAGATGACCCGTCGCGCCCAGGAAAAGATGCTGATGACTCAGGTGGCAAGAGAGATTCAGGCTAATCTTGGTGAGATTGAACAAGTGCTGGATGCCTTTTTCCGCGACAACAGCAAGCGTCCGCAGGCATCGGAACTGGCAACTCTGATAAACCAGATTGCGGGCGCACTCTCCATTTTGGGTCAGGAAGAAGCGGTTGCCTATCTCAGAGCCAGCGAGGGTCGGGTATTGGCTTTTGCCAAGCCTGATTACGCTGTGGATAGCGTTGCTTGTGAAGAAGTCGCGCGGGAAATTTCCACGCTGGGATTTTTCGTGGATACGCTTGCGGGCGGCGAGCTCAGTTTTGGCGAATTCATGCGCAAATTTGAAGTGCGCGCGGTTTCTCCTGATGAATCGCCAGACGAAGAGGCGGAAGAGGAAATAGAAGCGACTGACAGCGTTGAATCGCAGTTGGAAGAGTTGAAGGCAAAAACCAAACATCTCCTGAGTGCCCTGCAAGCCGAACCGGAGAATGCGACGCTGCGTAGCCAACTGGCGGCATGTCTGGAAGAGTTGCAAAAAGATGCTGACCTGGTTGCCGACGAGGCTCTGCTGTCGCAAGCCAAGGCCGCGCTTAAAGCATTGAAGAAAACGAAGGAAAGCGTAGAGGTCGAGGAAGTTGCGGAAGCCCTGGCGCCGATCAGCGCGCCGCCTGTGGTTACTCAACCTTCGGCTGAAACCATGCATCTGGTGGCAGCGGGCGAGGAAGAACTGGATGCCGAGCTGCTCGAAATCTTTTTGGAAGAAGCTCAGGAAGTGTTGGCTACCATCAATGAAAATCTTGATGTTCTTTGCCAGCAGCTGAATGATGTTGAGAACCTGACAGTCATTCGGCGTTCCGTTCATACCCTGAAGGGCAGCGGTCGCATGGTGGGTCTGAAAGACTTGGGCGATGCAGCGTGGGAGGTGGAACAAACCCTTAATATATGGCTGCGGCAGGAAATGCGGGTCACGCCCGAATTGCTGGATATGATCCGTGAGGCGCATCAGGTTTTCTTTGCTTGGGTGAATGCGCTTTCCGCGCGTGATTATGCTTCTATCCCGGATAGCTCCGCGTTGATCGCGCATGCAAACTCCCTGCGCGGCGATAGCGGGGCGACTGTTTTGGCAGCGCCGATCGCAGAAGAAGAGCCTGAAGCGGATGCCATCCCCGATGTTATGTCCGCTTCACAAGTGGAGGGTGCGGATATTGACATGTCGGCGTCGCAGATTTTTGCGGATATTGACCCGTTTGCCTCGGAACGAACCGTTGAAGAAGATCAGTTGGAAAACCTTGCGGATTTGCTTGATATCGGGGAAGCGGCTGAAGTGCCGCCGCTTGAAGCGGAAATGATTTCGCCGGAAAACCCTATCGTCGCTCCCGAGTTATCTGACTACCCCGCCGCTTTGGAGCTGGAAAATAGAGGGGAAGAAAAAAATATCATCATTGGCGAGCTTTCCATTTCGCCGCAGCTTTATGAGATTTTCAGGGATGAATCAACCGGGCATCTGAACACCCTGCGAAATTTCATGGTCGCGCTTGAGGAATCGTCAAGCATGGATACGCCTTACGAAGCCGGACGCGCCGCGCATACACTTGCGGGTATTGCCGGCGCAGTCGGAATCATGCCGATCAATACGCTGGCGTATGAACTGGAAATGGCGCTCCTGCGTCGCAACGAGAGCGATCGGCGCGCGTCATTGGAAGGCATGGAAATCCTTGGGCAGACCATTGAGACGCTGGCTGCGATGCAGACCGGTCTTGCTGAGGGCAGAATGCCGGAAGCAAAAAACAAGCTGATCAAAATGTTAAACGCATTGTATCCGCCAGCCGTGGAGGAGGAGCTTAGAACGGGTCTGCAAGAAGAAGAGCCGATTGTATTTGAATCTATTGAAGAGGAAGATGTAGATGCGGCTTATGCCATATTGGCGCAGATGAGTGATGACGTCCAGGCAGGCGTTTTCGTTCTGCCTGATGCTATTCCTGACGAACCCTTTATCAAGTCTGAAGAAGCGCAGGAAAGCGAACAATTCGACATGCCGCAGACCGATCTTCCGGATTCGTCTCTTGAGGACTTCTCTCGTCTTGTCGTACCCGCTGCGTCTGCCGAAGCACAGGAAAGCAATCAGTTTGACATATCAAAGTATGACTTGCCGGACTCAATTCCTGATGATCCCTCTCTCTCTGCAGTGCCAGTTGTGCCTTTGGAAGAACAGGAGAGAGATCTGTTGCTGTCTGATCTTCCGGATTCGTCTCTTGAGGACTTCTCTCGCTTTGCCATACCAGTTGTGTCTGCCGAAGCACAGGAAAGCAATCAGTTTGACATATCAAAGTATGACTTGCCGGACTCAACTCCTGATGATCCAGCTCTCTATGCCGTGCCGGTTGTGGCTTTGGAAGAACAGGAGAGCGATCCGTTGCTGTCTGATTTGCCGGATTCGGCTCTTGGTGCCTTTTCTGCTTTTGCCGTGCTGTCTTCCGAAGAACAGGAGAGCGATCAGGTAGTTGCCACTTTGCCTGAACTGGCGCTTGAAAGCGAGGAAGCAGCGGAAGCGATTGTTGAGCCGGGGATTGTTCAGGATGCGCCTGTTGAAGCGTTTGCCGGGCCTGAAGTTCTTCAGGAAGTGGCGGAGTTTTCCGAGCCGTATGTTGGACCTTCGGTATCGGTAAGCGAAAAGACGGATTTTTTTTTACCGACTTTAAAGGACGAATTTGACGATCAACTGATGCCGGTGTTTCTGGAAGAAGCGGTAGATTTACTTTCCGGCTTCCAGAGGGAAATTGCCGCTTGGCGCGCTAACCGTCAGGACGAAGCAGCGCCTCAATCGCTGGCTCGTTTGCTTCATACCTTCAAGGGCGGAGCGCGGATGGCGGGGGCGATGAATTTAGGCGAGTTGACCCATGTTACGGAAACGAGGGTTGGCGAACTGGTGCATGTCGGCGGAGGAAGCGATGCTGATCTGGATGAAATCGCCTCGGTCATAGACACGCTTGCCGAGACGGTTGAGCGGTATAGCTCGGGCGATTTTAGCGCGGTGGTCGTTATGCCAATGCCTGAAACACCGACGCCGACAGAATCTGCGCTTGGCGTTCCGACAGAGGATGTTACGGCGGAGGATATGCCGGTCACGGCTGCGCCGGATCGGGTTGAACCGGCAAAACCCGCGCCCAAAACGACGCCGGAAGCGGAAGGCGCTCGTGCCCAGATGCGCGTTCGCGCTGATTTGATTGACCAGTTGGTAAACGAAGCGGGCGAGCTTTCCATCGCGCGCGCCCGAATTGAAGGTGAAATGCGCGAACTGAAAAGCTCGCTGATTGATCTGACTGAAAACGTTATTCGTCTGCGCCGCCAGTTGCGGGAAATCGAGATTCAGGCGGAAACCCAGATTCAGTCGCGTACCGGCATGGATGCCAAAGCCGAGTTCGACCCGCTGGAGCTTGACCGGTTCACCCGCTTCCAGGAATTGACCCGGATGATGGCCGAATCGGTCAATGACGTGGCGACGGTGCAGCAAAACCTTTTGAAAAACCTGGATGCCGCCGATGCCGCCATCATTGCCCAGGCACGGCTGAACCGCCATTTGCAGCAATCTCTGATGAGTGTGCGGATGGTGCCGTTTTATAGCCAGAACGAGCGCCTTTACCGGCTGGTTCGGCAGACGGCCAAAGAGCTTGGCAAGCGCGCCAATCTCGACATTCATGGCGGACAGGTTGAGATGGATCGTTCGGTTCTGGAAAAAATCCTCTCGCCCTTGGAGCACATGCTGCGTAATGCGATCGCTCATGGCCTGGAAGCACAGGAAAAGCGGCTTGCGGCTGGCAAGCCGGAAACGGGAGAGGTTGTCCTGTCGCTTGTCCAAGAGGGCAACGAAGTCATTTTGACTTTGTCCGACGACGGCGGCGGGATGGATGTTCCCAAGATTCGCGCCAAGGCTGAAAGTGCCGGATTACTGAAACCGGAGCAGCAAATCAGTGACCAGGAACTACTGAATTTCATCTTTGCCTCTGGTTTTTCCACGGCGTCCGATGTGTCCCAAATCGCAGGGCGCGGCGTGGGCATGGATGTGGTCAAGACCGAAATTTCCGCGCTCGGCGGGCGGATCGAGATAATCAACAATCCCGGTCAGGGCGCGACCTTCCGGCTCTACCTGCCGCTTACCCTGGCAGTTACCCAGGTTGTTTTGATTCAGGTGGCGGGCAAATTGTTTGCTATTCCTTCTGCCATGATTGAGCAGGTCATGGAAGTCAAGGAGCGAGTCATCAATGACATTAGGACAAAGAGCGAAGTTGTTTGGCAGGGGCGTCACTATCCGTTCCACTATCTGCCGCGCCTTTTGGGCGACAACGAAAGTATGCAGGAGCCTCGTCGCTTGTATTGGGTGGTGCTGCTTCGCTCAGGTAATCAAAGGGTTTCGGTGCTGATTGACGAGATGTTCGGCAATCAGGAAATTGTGGTGAAAAATGTCGGGCCGCAAATGGCGCGGGTTGTCGGAATTGCCGGGGCTTCCGTTCTTGGCGACGGCAAGGTGGTGCTGATTCTGAACCCGGTAGCCCTTGCCAATCGGATGGCAGGCGTGGGCGAGCAGATTCCGGCAGAGTCTGCCGATATTGTGAAGACTGTGGCGGAAAGCAGCCGGCAGCCTGCGATAATGGTAGTTGATGATTCGCTCACCGTGCGCAAGATTACCAGTCGGCTTCTGGCGCGTGAAGGCTATCAGGTTGTGCTTGCCAAGGATGGGGTGGATGCGCTTGAGCAACTGCTTGACTTTGTGCCGGACGTTATTTTGTCCGACATCGAGATGCCGCGCATGGACGGATTTGATCTGGTTCGCAATATTCGCGCGGATCAGCGTTTGAACAAGGTTCCCGTCATCATGATTACGTCGCGTACTGCCGACAAGCATCGCAATTTGGCGAAGGAAATCGGCGCAAATCATTATCTGGGCAAGCCTTATAACGAAGACGAATTGCTGGAGTTACTGACCGGGTATACCAGTCGGTAATTGGTCATAGCAAGCCGTGATGTTTGCAAAATGCTGCGTCAGTCTCTTCGCCCATATACTTGATGCGGGTACGCAGGTCGGTGTTTCGTAAATCAACTGCAATCAGTCCGTCCACCACAGAACTGAATTCTGCGTCCAGATTGAAGGCAAGCAGGCGTCCGCCGAGTTTCAGATATTGCCGCAACAGAACCGGAATGCCTTTGTCTTCAATATCCTGAATGATCGCCGAGACATTATCCACATCGCTGATGTAAGGATTGAAGGTATCCTGATTCCATTCCGCCTTGAGCTTCTTTTTGAGTGGGTTGCGCGGCTTGACCAGATGCGCCAGATCATTCGCGAAATTGGAGAGCGAGAGCGATCGTAAAATCATATGGCGCGAGTGGTCACGATACTCATTGGAAATGCTGACGGGGCCGAAGAGCGTTGTGTAATGAAGATTGCGGGAAATAAATGCTCCTATTCCCTTCCACAGCAACAGCAATGAGGAGAAGGAGCGTTGATATTCAGGGCGCACGAATGAGCGCCCCATTTCCACGCACGGCTGCAACTGATCAATAAGCCGTTGATCAAATTTGAACAATGTGTGTGTGTATAGTCCTTTGATACCGTGTTGCCTGATGATCTGATCAGCCAGACCCAGCCGATATGCTCCTACAATTTCTTTTTTCTCGCGGTTCCATAAAAACATATGGTGGTAGTACTGGTCGAACGTATCCAGGTCAATGGAGCGTCCTGTTCCTCCGTTTACTCTGCGAAATGTGTATTCACGCAACCGTCCTATTTCGCGCAGTGTGCCGGGTAGCAATTCCGCAGGAGCAATGTAGACATCCATGGCACCGCTTGCAAGCAGTTTTGCGTTTTCAGGCAACTGGGCAATTTCTGCGGCGATAACATCGGGGTTGACGGGGTCGATAATCGGTTCTGTAAGAAGCGCGGGCTTTTTCTTTTTCCACCATGATGCGGCGTGTTCCTGACCGTCACGCCCTTTAAGGGCATATGCGCGCAGGCGAAGATAGTTGACAAGCTCTTCGTCGGTCTCGTATTTTTCCAGATCATTCCATGACAAAGGTGTTCCAACATGCAGATATATAGTGCTGTTGCAGCGCTTTTCCAACATGCGCGGCAGCATCATGGTGCGAAATGCGGGATGAATCAACCCCATCATCTGGAACAATAGACCGTTATGGCCGTCAAAATAGATCGGCAATACTGTTGCTTTTGCCTTGCGGATCATCCCGGCTACTGCGGGATTCCACGCGGGATCGCGTATTGTTCTTGTTTTTAGATCAATACTGGATACTTCGCCGGACGGGAAAACCCCAAGTACGCCTTTATCCGCTTGCAGCCATTTCATACACTGCATGAGCGGACGCAGGTTTTTCTTTGCCGAATCCTTGCTCCAGAAAGGATCAACAAGGATCAGCATGTCTCTCATTTCGGGGATGCAGCCCAGAATATAATTTGCCATGATTTTGACATCGGGGCGAATCGTGGTCAAAAACGCGCCCAGAGCGAGACCTTCTATGCCTCCGAAGGGATGATTCGCCACGACCACGACCGACCCTTCCTGGGGAATTTTGGAAATTTCACTGCCTGAAGCCTTGTATGTTATCCCCATGGCGTTCAAGGCGGACTGGCAGAAATTATCGTTTTGCTGGCGTACTTTACAGTCCCAGTAAATATTTTCCAGTTTATCCAGAGAAAATGTCCGCTCCACAACCCGGCACGATAGCTGATTACGTAGCAGAAGCGGCATTTTTTCCGGTTTCAGCTTGAAAATCCGCTTTTCTCTGGGGACGGCTCCGACATGGCGTTGCCAGACATATCCCGCTTCCTGCTGCGTTTCCGGCGCGATGTTCTGGTTGCCAGTTTTCTGAAATGGCTGCAACATGATCACCTCCTCATTGTTCCGCCGGGATGTGGTAGCTGGCGACAGCCTCTGTCCGGTCGGATTATACCCATCAGGATTATTTAGCAACTTGATGAAACAAATATTACAAGCTACCCATAGATGTCTCTCATCCTGCCAGGTCTACTTGTCGGCGTAGGGATTGCTGCTCGTGTTGAATCGCAGGCGTAGCGGCGTGCCGGTAAGGCGAAAAGCCTCCCGAAAAGTATTTTCCAGATACCGGCAATAACTTTCCGGAATGCGCTCCAGAGCATTGCCGTGAATGACAATGACCGGAGGATTCATACCCCCCTGATGCGCGTAACGCATCTTGGGACGGGATACGCCGCGGCGAGGCGGAGCCTGACGGGCAACGGCATTCTGGAGGACGCGGGTCAGCCTCGGCGTCGAGAGCTTCGCGGTAGCAGCTGCATACGCCCGATCAACCGAGGCAAAAAGTCTGTCAATGCCGGTATTTTCTTCTGCCGAGATGAAATGAAAGCGGGCAAAATCGAGAAATTTCAGCTTGTAGGCGACAGTCTCCCGAATCTGCTCTTTTTTGTACGCATTCAAGCCATCCCATTTGTTGATGGCCACGACCAGCGCCCGCCCGCTTTGCACAATGAAATCGGCGATATGCGCGTCCTGGTCGGAGATGTCCTGCCGTGCATCCAGCATGAGAATCGTCACTTGCGCGCCTTCAATGGCTTGCAGGGTTTTGATGACGGAAAACTTTTCCACCGCCTCGAACACCTTGCCCTTTTTGCGTAGCCCGGCAGTATCAACCAGACGGTAGAGCTTGCCGTTGCGCTCAAAATCAACGTCAATGGCATCGCGGGTCGTACCCGGCTGGTCAAAGGCAATTACCCGCTCTTCCCCGACCAACGTGTTGATAAGGGTTGATTTACCAACATTGGGGCGACCGGCAATGGCGATTTTGAGCGCGGGTTGGCCTTCCTCATCCGCCTTTTCATCAACAGTAAAACCCTGAAGCGCGCGCTCAATCATGATATGGACGCCTTCGCCATGCGCGGCGGAAATGGCTTCCGGTTTGCCCAGGCCAAGCTCATGAAACTCGGCGGTAACCATATCGCTACGCATACCTTCCGCTTTGTTGACAGCCACCACAATGGGACATACGAGCCTTCGCAGTCTGGCGGCAATGTCATGATCCTGCGGCGTTACGCCGCTTCGCCCGTCTACAACCAGAATGATCGCGTCGGCCTCGATAATGGCTTCCTCAGTCTGTCGCGCCATAGCGGACACAATGCCTTCCTTGACCAACGGCTCAAAACCGCCGGTGTCTACTACCAGAAAATCCTTGTCGCCAATACTCCCATGCCCATAATGACGATCGCGGGTCAGGCCGGGAAAGTTGGCGACCAGCGCGTCCCGACTGCGGGTCAGGCGGTTGAACAGCGTGGATTTGCCGACATTGGGACGACCGATTAACGCGACGACAGGCTTCATGGACGGCTATCGGATTTCCAGCGCCTCGACAGCGCCATCCCTGGATTGAACCAGAATCTGATCGTTGCCAAGGCGCATGGGCATGGCAAGAATGGGCGAGGAGTCAATTCTGGCGCGTCCGACCAAAAGGCCGCTGCCGCGCTCGAAAATATGTGTATATCCTTCCACATCGCCCGCCGCGAGATAATTGTTGCCGACAATTTGCGGCGCGGTAAGATTGCGGCGCAAAAGGAGTTCCATTTTCCAACGGCTGCTGCCGGAAGCAATGTCAAGCGCGTGCAAGGCGCTTTCGTCGTCGGTTACGAAAACGCTGTTGCGGTCAACAGAAAGCCCGGCCCAGGAAGAAATATCGCGCGACCACACGGAGTTACCGCCCTGTGAAAAATCAAAGCAGGTCACCCGTCCCTGAAAGGCGACGGCGCAACCGATGTTTCCGGCTGCCGCAGGCATTGATACGACATCGGAAATTCGCTCAAGTTCGGTGGCTCCTCTGGGAAGCGAGACCGTGCCTTCCCATATTGGCGCGCCATTTTGCTCGGAGAGGGCAAGCAGCTTGCCGCCGGGAAAGCCGGTCAGGATGAACTGGCCTGCAAATACCATCGGCGCGGTGTTGCGTAGCGAAAGATTGGGGACAGGACGCTGGTAAAACCATTTCAGCCTGCCCGTCGGATCAAAGGCGCTGATTCGGTCATCACCTCCGCGAACGACTACCATGTCCGCGTCGACGAGCGGCGGGGCGAGAATTGCGCTGCTGGTTCTCGCCTGCCACAAGGGTGAGCCGTCGCGTGCGGAAAAGGCAAGTATTTCACCCTGACGAGTGCCGACAACGACCTGTTCGCCATCGCTGCCAACCCCGGCGGAAAGAGGCTTGTCCGCTCTGATCCGCCATATCTCCGCCCCGTCCTCCAGGCGCGCGATGCTACCGTTTGCGGCCGCGACAAAAACGGCGTTCCCGACAATAGCCGGATAAAACACCGCGCCATCCGCCTTGCCGATAGAATAACGCCACAGGGAATGAGGACGCGCTTTTTCCTGAAAGGCGGGCAATTCCGCCATTTTGACTTTGCCGCTACCGGAAAAAGGATTAAGGAAATCCAAAGCCGAACAGCCGACAAGAAAACCTGTTGCCGCCACCAAGGATACAAATGTCCTACGCATCGGATGCTTCTCCCAGAGCGTTCAGTTTTTGCAGCAACAAGGGCGAAACCGCATCATTTTCACTGGCTTCCCGAAGAGCAATCGCTTCCCTGTAAGCGGTTTTCGCCTCGGGAAGCCTGCCTGCCGCCACATGAATATCGCCTCTCATTTCGGCGTAGAGGGCGGTAAAGGCGGGAGCGGGCTTATGCCCAAGCTCGCTCAAGGCGAGATCGAATTCCTCGGCGTCGAGCAACAGCCCCGCCAAACGCAGGCGGGCAATGTCGGATATTTCGTTACCGCCATTCTTGACAACCCAGGCAAGTTGAATACGAGCGGTCTCTTGATCGTCAATCATGATGGAGTATTTGGCGGCAAGCAGCGCGCCTTGAGGCGCAAAGGAAGTTCCCCCGAATTTATCGGTCAACTCGCCGGCCAACAGCTTGACCTGCGGCGTGTTTTCGTTGGCAACAGCATTATGCAAGGCAAAGAAAACCGCGCCCGCCTGGGCGGACAGCGTATTCTGCCGCCATTGCCAGCCTTGCCAGCCAATGACGGCAACGGCAACGACGGAGATTAACCAAGTCAGGAGAGAGCCGTGTTGCTTCCACCATGCCTTGATTTTGTCAATTTGTTCCTGTTCTTCCAGATCGTAGACAGCCATGATTAGTTTTTCCTGTGAGTAAAATTGTTGAAATGATGGGAGAGATCGGCGAGCTTTACAAGCTCCTGTTCGCGTTCTTTATCCCGCAAGGGTTTGACAAGCGCGGCTTTGGCGGCAACTTCGTCTCCTCCGATCAGGATCGCGTAATTTGCGCCGCTGCCGTCAGCTTTTTTCATCTGCGACTTGAAGCTGCCGCCGCCGCAGTGAAGGATGACCCGATACCCTGCGTCGCGCAACTGTTCCGCCGCCCGGAATGCCAAGGTACGCGCACCCTCGCCTTCGCCCTGATGGACGACGTAAATATCAGGCGTTTCATCAGTATTATTTTGACCGACAAGCTCAAGGAGACGCTCAACTCCGATAGCGAATCCACAGGCGGGCGTCGGCTTGCCGCCCAATTGCTCGACAAGGCCGTCGTACCGCCCGCCTGCGGCGACAGTGCCCTGTGCGCCCAGATCGTTTGTGATCCACTCGAATACGGTCAGGTTATAGTAATCCAGACCGCGCACCATGCGGGGGTTGACCGTAAAAGGCACGCCTTCGTCTTGAAGAATCAGGGTCACGTCGGCGAAATGGGCATGGGATGCCTCGCCCAGATAAGCGGGTAATTCTGGCGCATCCGCGCAAATGGCCTGGGTTGTTTGATTCTTGCTGTCGAAAATTCGCAAGGGATTGCTGTAAAGACGACGGCGGGCGTCTTCGTCAAGCGACGCCTCGTGTTTTTCCAGATAGGCGATCAAATCCTTGCGATGGCGCGTGCGCTCCTCCGATTGTCCCAAGCTGTTGATGGAAAGGGTCAAGGAAACCCCCAGCTCTTTCCAGAGACGGGCAAGCAGCAAAATCTGCTCGGCATCCACATCCGGACCGGGAAAGCCAAAGGCTTCCGCGCCGATTTGATGGAATTGCCGGTAACGCCCTTTTTGCGGGCGTTCATGTCTGAACATCGCGCCCATGTAGTAGAGACGAAGCGTATGCTGGTTCGCCAATCCGTGCTGGATTACGGCGCGTGCGCAGCCCGCCGTGCCTTCAGGACGCAGGGTAAGCGGCTCGCCGTTCAAGGCGTCGGTGAAAGAATACATTTCCTTTTCCACAATGTCGGTAGCTTCGCCGATGGCGCGGGAAAAAAGCGGCGTCGGCTCGACAATCGGGGTCTGGATAGGGAGATAGCCGTAACTGCGAAGACATTTTGCCGCTTGAGTTTCCAGCCATTCCCGGCGGAGAGCGTCGTCAGGCAGAATGTCGTTCATGCCCCGGACGGATTGTAATTTTTGGCTCATGCGGTCGCCCTCTTCGGGTAGGTGCGCTCGACGTAATTTTCCAGTATTCGCAAAAAATCCATAAGAATATGTTCGCCCCTCAAGGTATCGGTTTTTTTTCCGTCCTCGTAGACAGGCGCGGCAGGCGCTTCGTTCGCGCCGGGGAGGGAAATACCGATATTTGCATGGCGCGATTCGCCGGGGCCATTGACAATGCAGCCCATGACAGCAACGCGCAATTTCTCAATCCCCTCATAAGTTTCCCGCCAAAGCGGGATACGCATCCTGATATGGGTTTCTACCGCCTGCGCCAATTCCTGAAAGGATGCTGAAGCGGCGCGTCCGCAACCGGGACATGCCGTTACCTGCGGCATGAATGAGCGTAGCCCCAGACTTTGCAGAATCTCCCGCGCCACGATGACCTCTTCCGTTCTGGAAGCGCCAGGCGCAGGCGTGAGAGAAATGCGGATGGTATCGCCAATGCCTTGTTGCAAAAGGATGGCAAGCGGCGCGGTTGAGGCGACGATTCCCTTGATTCCCATGCCCGCCTCGGTAAGCCCCAGATGCAGGGCGAAACGCGAACGGACGGCAAGTTCCTGATAGATGAGGATCAAATCCTGAGCGTTGGAAACCTTGCAGGACAGAATGATATTGTTACCGGATAGCCCGATTACCTCGGCTTGATCGGCGGACTCCAGGGCGGAAGCAATCATAGCTTCCCGCATGACTTCAGCCGGGTCTTTCGGGACATGCCGCTTGTTGTTTTCATCCATCAACCTTGCCAGCAAAGCCTGATCGAGACTGCCCCAATTCACGCCGATTCGCACCGGCTTGTCGTAACGGCAGGCCATTTCAATCATGGACGCGAATTGCGAATCCTTGTTCTTGCCGAAACCAACATTGCCGGGATTGATTCGGTATTTGGAGAGCGTCTCGGCGCATGCCGGATAATCGGCGAGCAAGCGATGCCCGTTGTAATGAAAGTCGCCAATCAAGGGAACGGTCTGGTTCAGTTGCAGGAGTCGTTCATGTATCTTCGGCACGGCGGCGGCAGCTTCCGGCGTATTGACGGTGACGCGCACCAAGTCGGAGCCGGCATCAGAGAGTTCGACGCACTGGCGGACAGTTGCTTCCACATTCGCGGTATCGGTGTTGGTCATGGACTGCACGACAATCGGAGCCTTGCCTCCTATGGTGACTGATCCGACCCGACAGGAATGCGTGGCAGGCTGCCCCGATAGTTTGCCGTAAAAAGTCCGCTGTTCGCTCATCGCAGTCTGACCAGCGCGACATCGTTTCTATTGGCCTGTAATGGCCTTGGCTCGCCTTGATAATAAAGGCGAACGCCGGAAGCGCGGCCAATGATAATATCAACGGGAGGAGTGATCGTGAGTTCGTGGATTGAATTAGCCTCGTGCAGGCGGGAATGCAGCGTCAATTCGTTTTTGCTTATTTCAACCCAGGATTCAGCCTGAAATTCAAGCCGCAGGTTGTGGACGCTTTGAATAGCAGGGGATGTTGCGACAGGCAAGTCGTCGCCCGAAACAGGGGTTTCTTCGGCTGCTTCCGGCTCCAGAATCAATGCCTCATGCTCCGCAGACAAGACGGAAGTGCTTTTGGCGAACGGCTTTATCGCCCTTTGTTCCAGATATTCGGGCGCGAAGAAGTAAGCAGCGACTGCAGCGGTAACCAGTACGACGCCCAGAAGCATGATGAGCTTGTCCCATTTTTGCGCTATCTGCTCTTGCGTAGGCAAGGCAATGCGGGTTGGTTCAGGCAAACTGAGCGTGGGCGGAGCAAGAGCAGGCACTTGGTCGAGCAGGGAGAGCAGGGGTTGGGGATCAATGCCAACGGCATTAGCATAATTGCGGACGAATCCGCGCACGAAGGTTTTTCCCGGCAGCGCGGAAAGATCGCCGGTCTCAAGCGCGACGATCTGCCGCTTGCCCAGGCGCAGACGACCAGCAAGCTCATCCTGGCTCAAATGAGCGGCTTCGCGGGCGGCATAAAGACGCTTGCCGACCTCCAGAACGGCGGATACGCCGGAAAGGTCGGGCGTATCGAAAAGTTCGGAGGGCTGATTGGCCTCACCCATCATCGGAAATTACCCCTCAAATATTCCTGGTATTCCTGAGAAGCAGGATAGAGCCGTCTAAGTTGCGCCGCCAGACTTTTTTCTTCCGCATGATGTCCCAGCTTGTTTTCGATACGGATGCCGAGCCATAGAGCCTCGGCGGACGGCTGCCAGCCGAGTTGCAAAAGTTCCAGCAATCGGTTTCGGGCTTCGATAGTATTTCCTTCCTCGAAGGCAATCTGCGCGAGCATCACCTGCGCCATAGGCGCGCCGTCACGCGAGAAGCGGATAGCATTCAGGAGATAATCTCTGGCGGCTTCCTTCTCGCCGATCTTGACGGCGCAGGAACCGGCGTTTATGTAGGCGCGATCCGGCGTTTCATAAAGCGGGTTGCGCACGGCGACGAGGAAATGATTAATGGCAGCCTGCTGCTTGGCAATGTCGGGTTGCTGGCAGAGAAACCAGCCGTAGTTATTGTTTACTTCCGGGTCGTTGGGGGCAAGGCTGATGGAACGTTTGAAATCGCGCTCCGCCATGGCGTGGTCGCGCAGGGTGGCGTAAATCAAACCGCGCAGATTAAAGGCAGGCGCGTAGGAAGAATCGGCAGCGACTGCATTATTGGCTTCTTCCAGAGCTATGGCAAACGCGCCAGCCTCGAAATAAAGGGCGGATAACTCTGTGCGGAGACGCGCGCGGGAACGCGGATCGCTGGAAACCTGAGTGCCTGAATCCGGCAGATGGAACTGAGCCATTGCCGGTTCAGGCATGATGGACAAGGCCAATACCAGCATGATGGCAAAATGGGCTAAGCGTTTCATCTTGCGTGTTCCTCCAAAAAAATGGCGTATCGCCGGTTTGCGCGTGGAATAGACCGTGAAGGCGCGCGTTTGTTGCGAACCTGTCCGGCCAATTGTCCGCAGGCGGCGGTAATGTCGCTGCCGCGTGTCTTGCGCGTGGTGGCAACTTTTCCTGCCGCCAGCAGAATTTCCGTAAAACGACGGACGCGTTCCGTTCCAGGACGACGATATTCCGAGCCGGGAAATGGGTTGAAAGGAATGATATTAAACTTGCAGGATACCTTCTGCGTCAAGGCAAGCAGGGCGCGCGCGTCCGATTCGCTGTCATTTATGCCGGAAAGCAACGCATATTCAAAGGTTATGAAATCGCGCGGCGCTTTTTCCAGGTAACGGCGGCAGGCATTCATCAATTCCGCAAGCGGATATTTGCGATTGATTGGCATTAACTGGTCGCGCAGGGCGTCATCTGCCGCATGAAGGGAAACCGCGAGAGCTACCGGACATTCTTCGCGCAACCGATCCATGCCCGGAATCAGACCGGCGGTTGATACAGTCACCCGACGGCGGGAAAGACCATAGGCGTTATCGTCAAGCATCAGGTTAAGCGCGGGGATCAGGTTGTCAAGGTTTGCCAGCGGTTCGCCCATGCCCATCAATACCACGTTGGAAATAATCCGCTCATGGTCATGCCCGAAAAAGCGGTTTGCCTGCCAAAGCTGGCCGATTATCTCGGCGGTGGTCAGATTGCGGCTGAATCCTTGCTTGCCGGTAGCGCAAAACGCGCATTCAAGCGCGCAGCCTGCCTGGCTGGAGATGCAAAGCGTGCCGCGTCCGGTCTCAGGAATGAACACCGTTTCAATCGCGTTGTTGTCGCCTATGTCGAAGAGGAATTTCTGCGAGCCGTCTTTAGAGATAGAGGCGGAAACGAGGGTGGGCGGCAAAATGATCGCGCTCGTTTTCAGCTTTTCCCGCAACGATTTCGCCAGATTGGTCATGGCGTCAAAATCAGCAACGCCGACGCGATGCAGCCAACGCATTGTTTGCGTTGCGCGAAACGGTTTTTCTTCCAGAGTGGCGAACCAGCGGGAAAAAAGTTTGGCGTCGAAATCGAGCAGGTTTTGCACGGGAATGGCCTCGGTTATGTCAGTCAGCGACCCGCGTAGGTATTCATGCCGGGGAAGAAAAATGCGGTTTCTTCCGCAGCGGTTTCCGGCCCATCGGAGCCGTGCACCGCATTGGCGTCAATTGAATCCGCAAAGTCGGCGCGGATTGTGCCGGGCGCTGCTTTTTTCGGGTCGGTGGCTCCCATCAGATCGCGGTTTTTGGCGATAGCGTTTTCGCCTTCGAGAATCTGCGCCATGACAGGGCCAGAAGTCATGAAAGCGACCAGGTCCTTATAGAACGGGCGCTCTTTATGTACTGCGTAGAATTGTCCCGCCTCTTCCTGGGACAGCCATACCATCTTTGCGGCTATTATCCTGAGATCATTTTCCTCGAAGCGGGAATAAATTTTGCCGATAACATTTTTTTTCACCGCGTCGGGTTTGATGATGGAAAGGGTGCGCTCAATTGCCATGACATGCTCCGAAAAGTCCAAAAAATCAGATTCTACCACGCCTGCAGGCGGTATAACATTGCGCTTTATACTGCTTTATGGCAACCGCGCGCGAAAGATGTAGTCGCTACCCTTACCCTGAGCGCAAGCCGCCATATCCGCCTTGCGGCAGGCGCGGATGCAAGCGAAAATCCATCGTTGCATTTTTATCCTTGGCAGCGCATGAAAATCCTGATTTTGGGCGCCGGTGTGATCGGCGCGACAACCGCATGGCAGTTGCGGCAAAGAGGACATGAAGTCTCGGTGGTAGACCGGCGCGAATCCGCAGGACTCGAAACCAGCTTTGCCAACGGCGGACAAATTTCCGCTTCGCACGCTGAACCCTGGGCTACGCCGTATGCCATCCCGCAGGCGCTCCGCTGGCTGGGACGAAAGGACGCGCCGCTCCTCTTTCATCTTCGCCCGTTCGACATGGCTCTGCTTAGCTGGTCGCTCGCCTTTCTTGGGAATTGCTTACCGCGCCGCGTCCGAGCCAACATCCGCGCTATCGTCAATCTTGCCCTTTACAGCCGCAAGGAACTTCAGGAACTTCGCGCGAACTTCAGCCAGACCGAAGGGAGTGATTTCAACCTTGAATACGACGGCCTGCAAAAAGGTATCCTGCATTTCTACACGAACCCCAAAGCCTTTGCCCGCGCCAAGGCAGTCGCCAGTCTTATGCGCGATTTCGGTCTTTTGCGCGAATCCATTGACAGGGAAACCTGCATCCGTATCGAACCCGCGCTTGCGGATGCCAAATTCATAATCGTCGGCGGAGATTACACCGCGACGGATGAATCCGGCGACGCTTACCTCTTCACCCGGGCAATCGTCAAACGCGCTGCCGCTGCCGGAGTGGTTTTTCACTATGAACATGCCGCAACCGCCTTGGACATCGAAAACGGCAGGGTCAAAGGCGCGCATCTGGCAGACGGAACCCGTCTTTTCGCCGATGCCTGTGTGCTCGCGTTCGGGAGTTTTTCCGCGCAGTTTTTGCGCCCTTACGGCATTCGTCTCCCCATTTACCCCGCCAAGGGTTATTCCGTTACCCTGGCGCTTGCTGAAGGGGCTAACGCGCCATATGTCAGCCTGACCGACGACGAACACAAGCTCGTCTTTTCCCGTCTTGGCAACAGCCTTCGCATTGCCGGAACCGCTGAATTCAACGGCTATGACCTTGACCCTAACCCCGTCCGCTGTCAGGCCATCCTTGCCCGCGTCCGGCGACTTTTCCCTACGCTTTTGGAGAACGCAGAAGCGACATTCTGGTGCGGGCTGCGGCCTTCCACGCCTTCCAATGTTCCGTTGCTCGGCAAGAGCGCGCTCCCCGGCCTCTGGCTCAACACCGGCCACGGAACTTTAGGCTGGACATTGGCCTCCGGCTCGGCAGCGGCAATCGCCGATCTCATGGAAGACCGAAAACCGGAAGTGGATTTTCCCTTTCAAACGGCAGACTGGTAAGGATTGTATCCAGACCTGCCTGTCGTCATGGCGCGGGAGCGATCCCTTCATTCGCCAGTTTTTGCGCCAGAGGCAGGATTGTGTCGTTCAAGACTTCCTCGGTCAAAGGCCCGATGTGTTTGTGGCGAATAATGCCCTGCCGGTCAATCAGGTAACTCTCCGGCGCGCCGTAGACGCCGTAATTGATGCTGGTCTGTCCGCTTATATCAAGCGCGGAAAGAACATACGGATCGCCATGCGTGGCAAGCCAGGCCTGCGCTCGTTCTACTGCCAGCGCAGATTCATCTTCCAACGAGAGTTTGTCCGCATCCAGTCTCGCGTCGCCGCGCACTTCCTTGTAGTTCATACCGATTATGGGAAACGGATTCCGGCGGGCAAGTTCCATCAACAGCGGATGTTCACTACGACAGGAAGGACACCAGGTCGCCCAGACGTGCAAAAGCCAGACCTGCCCTTGCATCTCCTCAGGCGAAAAATTCTGGTTGTTGTCCAGACGGGGCAGGGAAAAATCAGGGGCGCGCTTGCCAATCAGCGGAGAAGGAACTTTGCTGGGTTCCAATGTCAGGCCGACGGCAAGCAAGGCGACAAAAATGATAAACCCGACAAAAAGCCAAAGAAAACGATTTGTCATGAATGTGGCTCCTCAAACTTTCTCCGACCGCGCCGATAACGGCGATCAAGAATGGCAATGATTCCTCCCAGCGACATCAGATAAGTCCCGCCCCATATCCAGTTGACCAGG
The DNA here is from genome assembly GCA_009777245.1 of Betaproteobacteria bacterium. Lineage (GTDB taxonomy): Bacteria > Pseudomonadota > Gammaproteobacteria > Burkholderiales > Rhodocyclaceae > Azovibrio. The sequence continues at coordinate 75,385 of WRMF01000004.1, read as the reverse complement.
GGCTTGTAATAAACGCGCACAATCCATTCCTTTTCGGGATGTTCGCGGTCAATGGGTTCGCCAAGCGAAACATACACATCACGGAACAGTCCGTTATCAATGGCAGCCTTGGTCATCGGCATGGCGCGCTGGCTTTCAAAGTAGCGTTTTTGCGGGTATAGCTCCCGCTTAATCCGTCCGTTTTCAAAAAGCTCCACATCGCCCTGCCAGGCCAGATAATTGGGGCCATGCACCTCGCGCATCCCAAGGAAGCGAAAGGTATGCCCCGCCAGTTCAACGGTGTCGTTGGGAAACATCCGCACGTCCTTTTCTTCCTCATAGGCGGTGACGATAGTAACGCCCGCGACAAATACGGCCACGCCCACATGCGCCATGTGCATACCCCAAAAAGCCGGGGGCTGCCGAAGAAGGGCGGCAAGACGCCCGGTTTTGACCGCGCGAACCTGATGGACACAATGGCGCGCGGCGGCAAGGAAAATCCAGAAGGCCATGAAAAGCCCCGGCACGACAGTAATTTTCCATTCCTCATAACAGAAGGGGAGAAGCAGAGCGAACAGCAAGGCCAGGGCGAAGGAAGATCGGGTCAGCCGGAAAATTTCCGGCATGGATGCCTTTTTCCAGTGCGCGAAAGTTCCGACCCCGATCAGGAACAGGAGCGGAAACATGAGCGGAACAAAAACGGTATTGAAATACGGCGGCCCTACCGAAATTTTGCCCAATGAAAGAGCATCGAGAATAAGCGGATAGATGGTTCCGAGCAGTACTGTGCCGGTAGCCACCGCCAGCAGCACGTTGTTGGAAAGCAAGAGCGATTCGCGGGAAAGGAGGGAGAACCGTCCGCCAAGGCCAACCGTGGGGGCGCGCCAGACAAAGAGAAGTAGCGAGACGCCGACGACCACGGTCAGAAAAACAAGGATGTAAATGCCACGAGTGGGGTCGGTGGCAAAGGCGTGTACCGACGAGAGCACGCCAGAGCGGACAAGGAAGGTTCCCAGAAGCGAGAGGGCAAAGGTGGAAATAGCCAGAAGAACCGTCCAGTTCTTGAAAGCCCCGCGTTTTTCGGTTACGGCAAGGGAGTGAATCAGGGCGGTGCCGACCAGCCAGGGCATGAAAGAGGCGTTTTCCACCGGATCCCAAAACCACCAGCCGCCCCAGCCCAGTTCGTAATAAGCCCACCAGGAACCGCAGGCGATGCCCAGAGTGAGGAAAACCCAGGCGACGACCGTCCAGGGGCGCATCCACCGCGCCCAGGCCGCATCCAGGCGGCCTGAAATCAATGCCGAAACGGCAAAGGCATACGCTACCGCAAAACCGACATAACCCAGGTAGAGCAGGGGGGGGTGGATAATCAGGCCGGGGTCTTGCAGCATGGGGTTCAAATCGCGGCCTTCCAGCGCGGCTGGCAAAAGGCGCTCGAAAGGATTTGATGTTCTGAGGATAAACAGGAAAAACCCGGCAGTCACCAGAAACAGCGTACCCAGTATCTGCGCGCGCATGGTATCCGGTAACTGACGGGAGAAGATCGCAACCGCCAATGCCCAAATGCAGAGAAAGAACGCCCAGAGAAGCAGGGAGCCTTCATGCGCACCCCAGACTCCGGCAATCCGGTAAGGCAAAGGCAGGAGAGAATTCGAGTTTTGCGCCACGTACAGCACGGAAAAATCGTTCTGGATAAAGGCGATGGTCAGGCAAAGATAGGAAATGCCCGCAAGGAGAAAAATCGCGGCAGCGGCGGGACGCGCCTGAAAAATCAGGACGGCATTACCTTTTGTCGCCCCGACCAAGGCTGCGACACCCGAGAACAAGGCAAGCAAAAAGGCAATAATCAGGGCAAAAAGACCAATTTCAGGAATCATGAATGCGTATTCAATGCAGAGGATGAAAAGTTGCGTTATGGCGTAACTGGAGCTTCCGGGGATGCTGCGGCGTCTTCCGCTGATTCAGCGGTTGAAACGGCTTCTCTGTGCGCGGCGGCCAGAGCAGCGGCGGCTTCCGGAGGCATGTAGTTTTCATCGTGTTTGGCCAGTACTTGATGCGCGATGAAAACACCGTTGCCGTCCAGTTTGCCCTGCGCTACCACGCCCTTCCCTTCCGAGAACAGATCGGGTAAGGGCTTGTTGTAGCGCACGAGAATATCCGCCAGCCGGTCGGTGATGACGAAATGAGCGGTCACGCCATCCGCCTCGCGCCTGAACGAGTCTTCCTTGACCAGTCCGCCCACGCGAAACATTCTGTCCTGTGGCGCTTTCCCCGCCTCCACTTCAGTAGGAGAGTAGAAAAAAGCAATGTTTTCGGAAAGCGCGGAAAACACGAAAAAGGCGATCAGGGCAATGGTCGCCAACGCGCCGAAAATCAGCAGCAGACGTTGATGGCGGACTTTCATTCCGCTTCCTGCCGAGCTTCTTCAAGCATGGAGAGCTTGATCTGCCGGATGAGCCGTTGCTTGACGAGCCTTGACTGCCGTAGCGCGAGACAGGTCTCGACGACCATGACCAGCGCGGTCATGCCAAACGAACCCCACACATAAAGGCCATAGCCGCCCATGTGGATAAAATCGGAAAAACTGTTCCAGTACATGCAAAAAAACCAGATTGTGAAAGGAGAAGAAACCCGCCTTCTGTCAAGCGAGCCAAAAATGGCGCATTGTGCGTTGCCAAGTCGGGAAACGTCAAGAATATCTTGTCGCTTCCAGAATATAGCGTTTTCCTGTAAGCGAAGCGAACAGGGTATTCCCTTTTCTACCGCTTGCGACGCAGCCAAGATGAGAGGGGAGAAGCATTTGCGTCGGCAAGTCCCGTCAGCAAGACCCGGAAAGAAGCAGAAATACGGCGGGATGCCGATCAAGCGCAGGCGGCGGGCGTTCCCGCCAGACTGTAATGGAATGCGTCTTGATGAATTCGTCCGGCGAAGTGAGGTTTATCGCCACACAAAGGCGGCTGGCAGGATTTGCAACGCGGATCAGGTCGGCAAACAATGCCGGATTGCGATAAGGCGTCTCGATGAAAATCTGGGTTTGCCGCCTCAATGCCGATTCTTTTTCCAGCTCGAGGATAGCAAGCGCGCGTGCCTCAGTCTTGGCGGGCAAATAGCCGTGAAAGGCGAATCGTTGTCCGTCAAGGCCGGATGCCATCAGCGCCAGGAGCAATGACGAAGGGCCGACAAGCGGCGCGACCCTGATTCCCCTGGCATGCGCCAGCGCCACCAATGCCGCGCCCGGATCGGCCACAGCAGGACAACCCGCTTCCGACAACAATCCCAAGTCATACCCTGAGAGCAAAGGCATAAGCAATGTTTCCAGCTTTGTCGCGGGCGTGTGCTCGTTCAATTCCTGTAAATCAAGCTCCCGCAAGGGACATGGCATTTCCACCCATTTCAGGAATGCGCGCGCCGACTTTGCGGATTCCGCCACAAAATGCCGCAAGGCGCGGGCTTTCAAAATGACGGATGTCGGCAAGGTTGCCATGAAATGCGCCGCATCTTCCGGGGTTTTTGCCGCAATAAGCGGCACGGGCAGAAGATAGAGCGCGCCCGGACTCATGGCGTTTCAATTCCCGCCTCGCGCAAAAGCTCGCACAGGGCAATCAGCGGCAAGCCGATCAATGCGTTGGGGTCTTCCCCTTCCAGACGGGCAAGCAATGTTATCCCCAACCCTTCGCACTTTGCCGCGCCTGCGGATTCATAGGCAGGCTCACGCGCGAGATAACGCTCGATCTCCGCATCCGACAACGCGCGAAAAGTCACCCGTGTCAAAGCGACGCGCGTTTTTGCCGCATTGGTCTCGTTGTTGAAGAGACAAAGCCCGGTGAAAAAATCCACAGTTTCCCCGGACAATGCGCGTAATTGGGCAACCGCTCTTTCATGATTGCCGGGTTTGCCGTAAATTACCCCTTTGCAAACGACGACCTGATCGCTGCCGATGATGAGCGCGGGCGAGGAAAGGCGCGCCGCCGCCGACTGAGCCTTGGCCTCGGATAACCTTAGCGCCAGCGTGCGCGGCTCCTCATTCGGCAATGGCGTTTCATCGCAGGCAGGGTCAAGCGTTGTAAACGGCAAGCCAAGTTTGGCAAGCAATTCCCGGCGGAAAGGAGAGGCGGAAGCGAGTATCAGCGGCAACATGACAGTCCGAATATATCCAAAAACAGCGATTATAAAAGCGAAAGCCTGATTGTATCCGGCAGAAGTTCCAGGGATCTTAGCGCCATAGCGATCCGCCACGCGCCATTCGGTTTCGTTGTTGCCTCCGGTTGTAACGACAATGAGCAAACCGGAAAATCAATTACAATCGCCCAACAGCGAGCGCACATGAATATCACACCCACTTTCCCTGTATCCCAAGATACCGAATGGCAGGACGCCTTGGCGCGCGCCTTGGCGCATAGCGGCTATCTGCGCCGCCTGTTCGCCGCTCGTCCCGAAATACCGGAAAAACTCGGCGCGCTCTGGCGCTCCCCCCTCTCCGCAGAACTGCTCCAGACCCACCTTGAGCCAGCCGCCGAAGACGAAACCACCCTGAAACGGCAACTGCGCCACATGCGGCAACAGGCGATGGCGCATATCGAACTGCGCGATCTGGCCGGGCTTGCCAGCTTGGGCGAGGTCATGGAGAGCATGACCCTGCTTGCCGAAATAGCAGTCAACGCCGCCCTGTCTTTTCATCACGCCGCCCTCGCGCGAGATTTCGGCGAACCGCTGGATAGCAGCGGCGAACCCCAACGTTTGCTGGTCATCGGCATGGGAAAGCTGGGCGGGCGGGAACTGAACGTTTCTTCCGACGCTGATTTTATCTTTGTCTATCCAGAAGAAGGCGAGACCGAAGGCCCCTTAAAAATCGAAAATTACGAATTCTTCACCCGTCTTGGCAAACGCCTGATCACGGCATTGGGGGATATAACCGAAAACGGGCAGGTATTCAGGGTCGACATGCGCCTGCGCCCGAACGGCGATTCCGGCCCCCTGGCTTCCTCGCTCGCCGCGCTGGAAAATTATTTCGTCTCCCAGGGGCGGGAATGGGAGCGTTATGCCTGGATCAAGGCGCGGGTCGTCAATACCGGCATAAACGCTGAAGGTAAGCAACGCCTCTGGATCGAGCAACTGCGACAAACCACGTACCCATTCGTCTTTCGCCGCTATCTCGATTACGGCGCGGTCAACGCCATGCGCGACCTGCATATGGAAATTCGGCGCGAAGTCGCGCGCAAGGACATGGCAAACCATATCAAGCTGGGGCCGGGCGGCATCCGGGAAATCGAATTCATCGCGCAGGTATTTCAATTGATTCGCGGCGGACGCGACTCGCGCCTGCAAGCCCGCCCAACCCTGCAAGTTCTGGGGGTTTTGGCGGAACTCTCCATCCTGCCCGCCGCCACCGAAGCCGAGCTGCATCTGGCTTATCAGTTTCTTCGCAAGCTGGAGCATCGTCTGCAATACGTGGAAGACATGCAAACTCACACATTGCCCACAGACAACGCGACACGCGCCTTGGTCGCCGCGAGCATGAACTGTCGAGACTGGGAACATCTGATCTCTGATCTTGAAGCGCACCGAAAACGGGTCAGCGCCCATTTCGAGGCGGTATTTTCCGACCCGGAAGAAGGCGAACATCCGCTCGCCCCCCTATGGTTCGGGATGCTGGATGAGAAAGAAGAGCGGGAAAAACTGACCGACCTGGGTTTTGCCGCGCCAGAAGAAGCAAGCGAACGGCTCAATGCGCTTCGCCAGTCTTCCCGTTATCGGCAACTGCCGACAGTCAACAAATTGCGTTTGGACGCGGTAGGTCCGCGTCTCATCGAGACAGCGCGTCATGTCGTCAATCCTGATCTGGCGCTGGCGCGGGGACTGGATTTTCTGGACAACATTTCCCTTCGGGGCGCGTATCTGGCGCTCCTGCAACAGTATCCCCACGCGCTGGAAAAGGTCGCCCGAATGCTGGGCGCGTCGTCCTGGGCGGCCAATTACCTCTACCAGCATCCTCTGCTCCTGGACGAACTGCTTGATGCTCGTCTGCTTGACACCGCGACGGACTGGCAGGACTTTCGCAGCAATCTAGCACGCGCCCTGAAAGAAGCGGACAACGATGCCGAAAGGGAAATGGATTTGTTGAGAGAAATGCACCATGCCCAGGTATTTCGCCTGCTGGCGCAGGATTTGGCCGACCTGCACAGCATCGAGAGCATTTCCGATCACCTAACCGAATTAGCGGACATCATGCTGGAGACAACCTTGTCTCTTTGTTGGAAGAAGATCGCCAATCGGCATGTCGAACAGCCTGCCTTTGCCATAATCGGATACGGCAAGCTGGGCGGAAAGGAATTGGGCTATGCCTCCGACCTTGATCTTGTTTATCTGCGCGATGAAAATGACGAACACCCTGATGCCGGGCAGAATTACACCCGTCTGGGGCAACGAGTAAATACCTGGCTTTCCAGCCGCACAAGTTCGGGACAACTGTTTGAAACTGATCTTCGCTTGCGTCCGAATGGCGATTCCGGCCTTCTGGTTTGTACCCTGGAAGCGTTCCGCGATTACGCCGCGAACCATGCCTGGCTTTGGGAGCATCAGGCGTTGACCCGCGCCCGTTTCATTACCGGCGACCTTACGCTTGGGCGTCGCTTTGAGGCGACGCGAAAGGAAATTCTCTGCAGGGCGCGCGATCCGGCAAAATTGAAAGAAGAAATTATCATTATGCGGGAAAAGATGCGAGCGAATCGTCCCGTCAGGCCGCGCGACGATTTTGACTTCAAGCACGATCCGGGCGGAATCATTGATGTTGAATTCATAGTGCAATACCTGATTCTCGCGTATGCCGACAAATATCCGCAACTGACGGCCAATCTGGGCAACATCGCTCTTTTGAAGATGAGCGCCAGTCTGGATCTGATTCCGGCAAAGCTGGCGGAGTCGGCGCGCAGCGCCTATCGGGAATATCGCCGTCTGCAACACGGCAAACGCCTGAATGAAGATTCGCAAAGCAGGGTCTCAAATGAGAAAATCTCTCCCCATGCCGAAGCGGTTTGCCGACTTTGGCAATTTTTGGAGCTGTCATGACCACGTTAAGCCCTCTGCGCCGCCTGCGCGAGAACGGTCGGGAGCGGATTGAAATTCTCGACCAGACCATTTTGCCCTACCGTAAACACTGGCTGCGTCTTGATTCTGCTGATGACGCGCTGTTCGCAATCAGCAATATGCAGGTACGGGGCGCGCCGTTGATCGGAATCGTAGCCGCCTACGGATTGGCGCTCGGCCTTGGGGCGGGCGCAAGCAACAAGGCGATGGACGCTGCCGCCGCGCGTCTTTCCGCCGCGCGTCCGACTGCCGTCAATCTCTCCTGGGCGTTGCGAAGAATGTGCGAGCGTTTAAGCCCTTTGCCGATTGCCGAACGCGCAACCGCAGCCTGGGCGGAAGCCGACGCGATTGCCGAAGAAGACATCCGGCAAAACCGGAAAATCGGCGAACATGGTCTGGCTCTTTTGCGCTCGCTTGCAGAAACCGGGCGGAATCGTACCTTGCAACTGATGACGCATTGCAACGCGGGCTGGCTTGCCACTGCCGGATATGGCACTGCGCTCGCTCCCGTCTACGTCGGCAGGGAAGAAAACCTGGAAGCGCATGTCTGGGTTTCGGAAACCCGTCCGCGCAATCAGGGGCTGTTGACCGCCTGGGAATTGCTTGAAGCGGGAGCGCCGCATACCCTGATTGCCGACAATGCCGCGGGTCTTTTGCTCCTTGAAGGGCGGATAGACGCGATAATCGTCGGCGCAGACCGAATCGCCGCCAACGGCGATGTCGCCAACAAGATAGGAACAAGTCTGAAAGCTATTGCGGCGCGGCATTGCGGCACAAAATTCTATGTCGCTGCTCCCGGCGGCACATTTGACTTTACCGCCAGAACAGGCAAGGACATTCCGCTTGAAATCCGCAATGACGATGAAATGCGCTACGTCTGCGGTCAGGACAAGAACGGCAACTACGGAAAGCTGCAACACGCCTTTGACGCTACCGCAATCTATAATCCGGCCTTTGACATTACCCCGGCGGAATTTATAACCGCTATCATAACCGAGCGCGGCGTTTGCGCCCCCAATGCCGCCGCGTTGGCGGAGCTTTTCCCCGAAAAAAATACCCATGTCTGATTTACGCGCCGAACTCATAAGGGTTGCCCTGTCCGCCGTCGCTTCCGGGCTTATGCCGGGGGTGAGCGGCAATTTGAGTTGCCGCATGGATAAGGACGGAGCGTCGGGGTTTTACATCACGCCGAGCGGCATGGCTTACGAAGGGTTGACTTCAGATGATATTCCCTGGGTTTCGCTCGCCGGAGAATGGGATTCAGAAGGGCGAAAACCCTCGTCGGAATGGCGGCTTCACCGTGGCCTCTACGCAAAGCCTGATGTCGGCGCGGTACTTCACGCGCATTCTCCGTATGCCACCGCGCTTGCCTGCCTTAACCGCGATATTCCGCCCTTTCATTACATGATTGCCCGTTTCGGCGGCGATACGGTGCGCTGCGCTCCCTATGCGCCTTTCGGCAGTCAAACGCTTTCTGAATATGCGGGGGAAGCCATGCGAGATCGCACAGCCTGCCTGCTCGCCAATCACGGCATGGTCGTATGCGCTCATGATCCGGCGGCTGCGCTTCTGGTCGGGCAGGAACTGGAAACGCTCTGCCAACATTACGCGCTGGCCTGCCAGATTGGTGAACCAACTCTACTTAGTCCGAAAGACATGGCGGACGCTCTGCTCCGCTTCAAGGATTACGCCGCCGGAATTACGCCGCCGGGCTGATTGTTCTGGTCAATCATCATGACTATTTCTATTACCACTTCGCGTAAAAGACAGGAACTGGAATACCTCTGGTTTACGCCTGATAGAGCGGCTTCGGTTCAAGTGAGTACATTTGATGTCACCTCTCCCGCAAGCGGGAAAGGGTGCGAATCCCCTCTCCCGCTTGCGGGAGAGGGGGCGAGGGAGAGGGAGAGGGTTGCCGCCCCGCTTGTTTTTCTGCATGAAGGATTGGGTTCGATAGCCCTTTGGCGGAATTTTCCGCAAAGCCTGTGCGAGCGTCTCATGCGGCGCGGCGTTGCCTATTCCCGTTACGGCTACGGCGCGTCAACGCCTCGTCCGCATGATGAGCCGCTTTTGCCCGATTATCTTGAGCATGAAGCCTCGGATACCCTGCCCGCCTTTCTGGACGCGCTGAATATCGAGCGTCCCTGGCTGATAGGACACAGCGACGGCGGCACTATCGCCCTTTTGGCTGCGGCAAGAAAGGTTGCGGCGCTCGCCGGCATTGTCGTCATCGCGCCCCATTATTTTGTCGAGGATATTTGCCTTGCCGGTATTGAAGAGGCGCGGCACGCTTATGAAACAAGCGAGTTTCGCGGCAAACTTGCGCGTTATCACCAGGATTCGGATTCCGTTTTTTACGGATGGCACAAAGTCTGGACGGATCCGGGGCGGCGGGACTGGAACATCGCGGCGGAACTGGAGCAAATCGCCTGCCCGATTCTGGCGATTCAGGGACGCGAGGATGAATACGCGACGCTGGAACAAATCGAAGGAGTTAAGCGATACGCCCCGCATACTGAATTGGTCGTTGTGGAGAACTGCGGTCATTTTCCGCATTTGAGCTATGGCGATATGGTCATTGAGCATATCGCCGCCTTTATCGAAAAAGTTGAGACATGAACGCGCATGTCCGTCTTTCTGGCGTGAGGCCGCTGGACAAGGCGGCGGGTCGGGTCGAGCTAATCCACGGCGCGGGCGGCAAGGCGATGGCGCAACTGATCGAGGAAATTTTCGCCCGCCATTTTCAAATGATCGGAACCGGAGATGACGGCGCGGTATTGCCGTCCCTTGGTTTGAACGAGCGTCTGGTTATGGCGACCGACGCGCATGTGGTCTCGCCTATTTTTTTCCCCGGCGGGGACATCGGCATGTTGTCTGTTTTCGGCACGGTCAATGACGTTGCGGTCATGGGGGCGCGTCCGCTCTGGCTTGCAGCCGCATTCATTCTGGAGGAGGGTTTCCCGCTTGCCGACCTTGACCGGATTGCGGCGAGCATGGCGAAGGCGGCGCGGGAAGCGAATGTCGCCATCGTTACCGGCGACACCAAGGTTGTGGAAAAAGGCAAGGGCGACGGCATATTTATCATTACGACCGGGGCAGGAGCATTGCCGGAAGGAATCGCGCCCACCGGGGCGGGCGCAAAGCCGAATGATGCTGTCCTTGTTTCCGGCACTATGGGCGATCACGGCATGGCGATCATGAGCGCGCGCGCCGACATGAATGGTCTTGAGGCGGGAATGGGGTTTGTCTCTTCCGTGGTTTCCGACGCCGCTCCTCTTCATGACCTTATCGCCAGACTTTTTGCCGCCGGAATAGAGATTCATGCGCTGCGCGATCCTACGCGCGGCGGCCTGGGCGCTACTGTCAATGAGATTACCTTTCAGTCCGGAGTCGGAATGTTGCTGGAAGAAGCCGCTATTCCGGTTTTGCCCGAAGTCGCAGCCGCCTGCGAATTTCTGGGGATTGATCCCTTCTATCTTGCCAATGAGGGCAAACTGGTTGTAGTTTGCCCGGAAGCTGCGGCGGATGCCGCGCTGGCTGTTATGCGCGCGCATCCGTTAGGGAAAAACGCGGCGCGTATCGGAACTATAGGGATTGTTTCCGATACGCGCCCTCTGGTAGAGTTGCGAACCCGCCTTGGAGGCCGCCTGATTTTGGATTGGCTGTCCGGCGACCCGTTGCCGAGAATTTGTTAGGACAGCGCCGCCATTCCTAACGCATTTCAAAGAGTTCCTGATGGAAATTGCTTAGAGACACGCCTTGCGCGGCGAAATCGGCGCGCAGTGTCTGTCCGAAGGCTGCGGGGCCGCAGAACCAGAGGCTGGCATTTTTCCAATCGGGAACCAGTGATCTGATTCGCTCCCCGGTCAAAAAACCGTCGCGCGGGCTGACAATAAGATGCAGGCGAACGCCCGCCGCCTCTGCGGCTTCCTTGAGTTTTTGCTCCATATCGGGCGGACACACGGCAACGGGGTGAAACAGATCAATGGGCTGGTCAGAAACGTCTGCGGTTGTCCCGCGTTCTTTTGCCAACGCCTCTAGCTTGGCGAGGAAAGGGGTAACGCCGCAACCCGCTCCCACCCAGATTTGCCGCGCCCGGCTGCCATCGAAGGTAAAGCGTCCGTAAGGCCCCTCCACAACTGCCGACTGTCCGATCTGTAACGTCCTGGGCAAGGCTTCGGTATAGTCTCCCAACGCCTTGATGAGAAACACCAACCGGCTGCCTTTTTCCTTGTCCCAGGCCGAGGCAATGGTGAAAGGATGCGGCTTGTCGGCAAAGGTGACGAAGGCAAACTGTCCCGCTGCGTGTCCCCGCCAGCCGGATTCAAGCTCGATGGTAACTTCCAGCGTCGCCGCCTCCGGGTAATGTTTGAGCGCGGCGACCTTGCCCGCGACTTTTCGCTGCTTGCCGACTTTGCCCAGCAGGACGAGGACGGCGGAAACCGTGCCCGCAATCAGGCAAAGCGCAACCACAATCCCGACAGGCTCTGTCCAGTACGAGAAATTCATCAGCACGAAACTGTGAAAGACGAAACCCAGGAAAAGGGCTGCCAGCCATTTATGCGTCTTGGCAAACCAATGATATGGAAACCATTTGATGAGAGCCAGCACGAGCAAAATCGCAGCGACGTAAAATGCCCACTCGCCGATTATTTCCGCATGGTGGCGCTGGGTAATCAGCCAGCCTTCAAGGGTAGCGGGATCAATTTCCGGGCGCTTGCCGCGCTCCGGGCGCGCCAGCCATCCCCAACCCACCATCCATTTCGTGCCCTTGGCAAACCACCAATGAACGACCGCGCTTGAGAGAGCCGTGATGCCAAGCCACTTATGCAGGCGATACATCTTGTCCAACCCGTCCAAAGGCTTTTCCAGCCAGACGGGGCGCGTCGCCAAAATCATCGCCAGACTCATCGCAACAATGGCAATGATGCCGGAATACTGCACTATGGGCTTACGCAAGGCAAACCAGGTTATCTGTTCGGGAAACATGGTATCAGACAGCGACCAAAGCGCCGTTATCAGCGCAAGAACGCCGACCAGCGCGTATTTAATGGGTTTCATGATGCGCTCCTTATGTAAAAGACGAGGGCAAGTATAGAGACCGGCGGCTTGAATGAGTGTTAGGAATCGTGAATAAATGTAACAGAATGTGAACACGCGCCAAGCACAGTTTCGTTCAGGGCGTTATATATCCGACAAACTCCCGGCGCAACACGCTCCCTATTATTTACGGGAATGGCTATACAATGCCTCCTCAACAACCACCCGCAGCGCCAAAGGCGTGACCCCATACAGCGACTTGACAAAACCGAATAACTGAACCAGTCTAGCGGAACTTAGTCTATCGGGAGCGAACCATGAAAATTATCAATATCCACGAAGCCAAGACGCATCTCTCCCGGCTTGTCCAGCAGGTTATTGACGGCGAACCCTTTATTATCGCCAAGGCGGCAAAACCTCTGGTTAAAGTCGTCCCTCTGGATGCGCCTCTTGAAAGTCAGGCGCGGCGTCTGGGGTGTCTTGCCGGAGAAATTTCCGTGCCGGACGATTTTGATCGGATGGGCGGCTCGGAAATCGGGCAGTTTTTTGGGCTTGCCTCATGAAGCTGCTTCTTGATACCCGCCTCTTGTTATGGGCTTTGGGCGAGCCTCACAATTTGCCTCGTCCTGCGCGGGCGTTGATTGAGGATACCGGGAACGAATTACTGTTCAGCGCCGCCAGCCTGTGGGAAATCGCCGTAAAGCAAGGACTTGGGCGCGAGGATTTTCGGGCGGACGCGCGTATCATCCGGCGCTCCCTGATTGACAACGGCTACATTGAATTGCCGGTGACAGGCATCCATTCGGTCGCTGTGACCGGGTTGCCGCCGCTGCACAAGGATCCGTTCGATCGCCTCCTGGTAGCGCAATCCTTGAGCGAAGGGATTACGCTGTTGACGGTTGATCCTCTGGTTGCCCAATACGGCGATTCGATCAGGCATGTCTAACCGGCAAAAAAAGCGGGCGTAATGCCCGCTTTTTCGCGTTTGGTCAGGAATTGCGTCCGGTCAGGAAGTATTGCTTGGCGCCATGCCCGCCAGCGTTTGCGCCAGCCAACTGCTGGTGGAGTTCATCTTGGCGACCAGAGTATCCAGCGCGGTAAATTGGGCGCGATAACGAGCCTCGACCAACTCCATTCGTTTTTCCATCGCTTCGGCCTGTTTTTCCAGCATCCTGATGCTTGAGTTGATGCTGTCCCTGCTCGAATCAATACGCCCTCCCGTGCCGACCACCTGATCCAGAGTTTCGTCAAACTTCTTGCCGATTTCGGATGCGAATTTGGCGACTCCTTCGGGGTTGGCGGCTATTGCAGCCTTCAGCTTGTCGACATCCAGCGAGAGCGTTCCGTCCGCGCTCTTGCCGAAAGAAATGCCGAGGGCGGAAAGGGAAAGGTTGCCATCACTGGACTTGGTATCAAAAACCAGTTTGGAGAGCATTGACTCGGCATCGCGCAGAATGCTTTTGCCCTGCAACGGTCCTGCCAACTGGGTTTCTTTATCGTAGGAGCCAAGCGTTTTCATGGTGCCTACGGCATCATTGAACGCCTTGACGAAAGCCTCCAGGGACGCTTGCAGCTTCTCATCGCTGTTCTTGGTGATGGAGAGGGTAGTCGTCATCCCATTGCTTGCGTTGGCGGCAAGATCAATGGTCACGCCTGCGAGCGCGTCGCTGATCTTGTTGCTGTCACTGGAGACTTCAATGCCATCAATTCTGATTACCGCGCTTGATGCTTCCTGATTGTTTATCGAGGCCACATTCAGAACTCCGCCGCCTACGGTGAATGCGTTGCTCGCGCCTTCCTTGCCGGTAAGGATCATCTGGTCGCCGACCATTGTCGCGCTGACATTCCCGTTTTTCGCGTTGATGGCCTTGGCAACGTCTGCCATGCTCGTGTTTGCCGCGACATCAATCGAGAAATTGTTATCAGAATTCGTGAAGTTGAACGAGAGCGTACCGCCAGCGGCATTCACACTGGAAGCTATGGTCTTCTGGCCTTTGGCGAGGCTTTCAATCTCCAGTTTGTAATTTCCCGCTACTGCGCCTTCGCCCACCGTCACGGAGCCTGCTTTTTCATCGCCAAGGCTGCCTTTGTAGGTGGCAAATTTTTCCATCGGCGTTTGCAGGGCGGATGGCACCAGATTTTGCGCCGCCGTTCGCAAGCCGGACAGTCTGCTGCTCAACAAGCCAAGGGCGGAAATTGTAGAGTTATGGGAGGATACCTGGTTTTGCAGGAGCGCCATTGGCCTTCTTTCAAGCGCCATCAGGCTGTCCAGTAACCCTCCCAGATCCATGCCGGCTCCTACGCCAAGTGCGGATATGTTAGCCATGGTTTTCTCCTTGTAAGTTCAAATGTGTATGTGTCAGCAGGAATCATGCCTTTTGCCGGACAAGCAAGCCTTGCAACTGTTCCAGGGAACGCGCGAGTTTTACGGCTTCCTCGGAAGGTATTTGCTTGATGACTTCCTGCGTTTCGTTATCAACAACCTTGACGATGAGGCGACCGGTATCCTGGTCTATCGAGAAGTTCAGCGAATTGTTGTAGGGCATGACGAACTGGTTCAGGGATTCCACGCTGCTTCGCAGCTCTGCCATTTCTTGTTTTGCCTTCTCCGCTTCTTCTGCCGGACTCATGGTACGGTTTTCCGTTGCCGCGCCCGGTTGCGAGGCGGCTTGTCCGCGCCGCGCCTGGCTGCTTACGACGCTCTCCGCCTCCACGCCCGGTTGACGCCAACCGGACGCGCCTGCTTCTTCCTTGCCCACGACCGGCGCATTGACCGGCGGAGCCTGTCTGGCGCCGTCTGCCGCGCCTTTGCTGACGCCTGCGTTGTCAGCCATGGTTTCCCGGCTGACCGGCGCGACTGGCGCCCGGCCCTGCTGCGGGCTTTGCGGAACAGGAGCAACGGGAGTTGCTCCTCCAATGCCGGTGATTTCCATGATCTTCTCCTTTGGTTCGTGGGACTATCAAGCCCCTTTTCATCCAATCTCCATAAATTCGCCGAATCCGGCGGTTCCGGGGATTGTCCTGAACAAAAGTCCTTTCGTTCAGGGCAATGCCTAGATGTGCCTGAAGGCGCGGCAGGGTTTTCGCCCGCCGCGCTTTTTTCAGGATGAACGACCGTTCATAGGCTCATCGCAATAGCGAGAGCACGTTCTGTGGCAAGGCGTTGGCCTGCGCCACCATCGCAACACCGGCCTGCTGCAGAATCTGCGCACGGGCAAGGTTGGCCGTTTCCGCAGCGTAGTCGGCGTCCATGATCCGGCTTCTGGCAGCGACGGCGTTTTCACGCGCGGCTGCAAGCTGGGTGAGTACGCCTTCAAAACGGTTTTGAATCGCTCCCAAGGACGCGCGGTTGTTGTTGATTTGGTCAATCGTCTGATCCAGCGCCGAAATCGCGGAAAGCGCGGCATCTCCGGTAGATCCTGTGATGGCGCCTGCGCTTACGGATACCTGGGCAATTGAAATTGCAATCTGCGATTCCGCCGTGGTTGTCGCGCCGACCTGGAAGTTGATTCCGCCAGAGTAAGTGCCGTCCAGAAGCTGCTGCCCATTGAAGTTGGTGGCGCTGATTACCCGGTTGATTTCGCTGGCCAGTTGCTGGAATTCGGTATCCAGCGCGGAGCGGTTATCCGCGTCGTACTGACCGGAAGCCGACTGCACCGCAAGTTCGCGCATCCGCTGCAAGTGCGAGGAGACGACGTTCATTCCGGCCTCGGCGGTTTGCGCCAGAGAAATGCCGTCGTTGGCGTTCCGAATGGCGACCGACATGCCGCGCGCCTGGGCGTTCATCTTTTCCGCTACCGCAAGACCAGCGGCATCGTCCTTGGAGCTGTTGACCCGAAGACCGGAAGACAAACGTTGCAGCGCGGTAAACAGCGCGGTTTGGGAAGCGTCCAGAGCGCGTTGCGAGTTCAGTGACTGGACATTGGTGTTAATAATTTGTGGCATTTCGTTCTCCTTCATGAAAGGTATTAAAAAAAACTGTCAGGCGTTCATGCCATTTTCGCCTGCTCGTACCCTTTTACGGCAGCACAAAAAAAAACTTTAGAAAAATTTGTAAAAAATCGAATTTATTTTTTTATCCGGCTAACACGGCATACGATCCGCCAGCCGGATATTGACGAAAACGCCCAGTCCGCCTAGAATCTGGCGCTTTTGGGGTTTGGCTTCGCCTCACCCCATTTTTCGGAGAATGAAATCATGGCGATTACCCGTACCCGCCGTTCTTCCATAGAACGCCGCTGTCTGTCCAAAACCGCCAAACGTATGTTTCGGGGCAAAGGAACCCACATGATGCGTCTGGTTTATCAGGCCGAATGCCAGGCGCGCAACCGCAAGGCGTTAGGCGGAAGTTGACGCTTAGGCTACCCGCCAGAACCCCGCTTCCGTAATCAGCCAGTCCATCGGCTGATCGTGCGGTTGTGGCTCCACATCATCCACCCGACCAAGCTCAAAGCCGATACCGATAGCAAGCGGTCGGGCGGCTTTTGCGGTCATGGCGGCCAGGGCGCGATCAAAAAATCCGCCGCCGTACCCCAGGCGGAATCCTAGCGCATCAAAAGCATTTAGCGGTATCAAGAGCGCATCCGGTATGACTTCCGGCGCGTCGTCACGCGGCGCGGGAACGCCTTTTGCGTCCGGCAGAAGCATTGAGTCCGGCTGCCATACGCGAAAAACAAGCGATTGTCCGCGCACAACCGGCAAGGCCGCCGTCACCCCCATCTTCAGCCAGACATGGATAGCCTGCCTAACATCCGGCTCGTTTCGCATCGGCCAGTAAAAAGCGACGCGCTCCCCCGGCGGGCGCGGAAACGCCCGCAGCAGATGTTCCGTCAAGAACGCCGAGCGGCGGGCGACTTCATCCCCGGCAAGTGTCTCACGCGCCAAAAGACAACGTTTTCTGGTTTCAATACGCATGGCAATGCCCACCGAAAGCTCAATCTTCATGCTATGCTGCGTTATTTCCTGCCTTTCGTCCAGTTTATATGAAGCCGTTTTTCTTGCCCGCCATTGTCTGCGCCGTTATTGGTTTTGCCGCCGCCGCTCATGCCGCGCCCGCTCATGCCGCGCCCGTTTCTCCCGTCGCGCTTGAGCTTGCCGCAACCGAAACCGCGGTAGGCGATCAGCTGTTTATCGCGGCGCGAGAGGCATTTCGCACCGGCAACCGCGCCAGATTGGAAAGTCTGCGCAATGAACTGGCTCTCACAGAGCATGTCCTTACTCCTTACGCCGATTATTACCTGCTGCGGCAAAGGTTGGCAAAGTCGGACGAGTCAGGCATCAAAGCCTTTTTGGCGCGGGAGAAAAACAGCTATCTTGCGGAACGCCTGATTACCGACTGGCTGAAAGAATTGGCCAGGGGCAACCGCCGGACGGAAGCGGAACGCCTCTTTGCCCGCCTGCAATCCCCGGATCAGGAAGCTACCTGCATTGACCTTCAGTTACGTCTGCGCCGCCAAAAGGCCAATGAAGCAGTCCTGTTTCTGGAAGCGCAAAAGCCGTGGCTTGCCATTGTGGATGTGCCGGAAGGCTGCCAGGCTCTCTTTTTCCATCTGGGCGAATATCTACCGGACGACCAGTACTGGCAGCGGGCGCGTATCATGACCGAGCGAGCCAAACAGAAAGCCGCGCGGCAGACTCTGAACGCCCTGCCGAAGAAGGAGCAGCCTGACGCCAAACAGTTTGCCGAGTTATGGGAAAAGCCGCTCGTCTGGCTCAACCGGCAAAAGCCGGAAGCGGTTACTACCCGCACCCAGAAAGAAATCGTCGCGCTGGCTATCTCCCGACTGGCAAACAACAATCTTGACCTTGCCGTCACCCAACTGGAACGCTGGCAGAAAAACATCGGCGCAGAGGCCGCCGCCTGGTGCTGGGGGCAAATAGCCCTCGTCGGGGCGCGTCGGCATCGGCCTGAAGCCCTGAACTGGTTTGGCAAGAGCAGTCAGGCCACGCTCTCGCCCGATGCGCGGGAATGGCGGGTACGCGCTGCGTTGAGACGGCAGAATTGGGCGCAGGTACGCTTAGCCATTGAGAATATGCCGGAAGAACATAGGAACGATCCGACCTGGATTTACTGGCTTGCCCGCGCCGACAAGGCGGAAGGCCGCTTTAACGATGCCTATGACAAATTCCGGCAAGTGCGCGGCGAGTCGCATTTCTACAGCAATCTGGCGGATGAGGAGTTGGGGCGTTCAATCCAGATCCCCGCTCTTGCTCCGCCCGTCACTTCCGCCGAATATGCCGCCGCCAGCGCCAATCCCGGTCTTCAGCGCTCGTTAGCTCTGTTTCGGCTTGATTTTCGTCTGGAAGCAGTCCGGGAATGGAATTGGGCGATTCGGGACATGGATGACCGGCAACTCCTTGCCGCCGCTACCCTGGCGCTTGAAAACCATATTTACGACCGCGCCATCAATACCGCCAACCGCACGCAATATCAGCATGACTACACGTTGCGCTTCCTTGCTCCCTTTGACGCTCAGGTACGCGCCGCCGCCCGCGCCCAGGACGTTGACGATGCCTGGGTATTCGGACTTATGCGCCAGGAAAGCCGTTTCATCATTCAGGCCAAATCCTCGGCGGGCGCATCCGGCCTCATGCAGTTGATGCCTGCCACCGCCCGCTGGGTCGCAAAGAAAATCGGCCTGAAAGACTACAACCACGCCCATGTCAATGACCTGGAGACCAACCTGCTTCTCGGAACCAGCTACATGCGGATGGTTTTGAGCGACCTTTCCGACCATCCGGTGCTTGCTTCCGCCGCATACAACGCCGGCCCTTCGCGCGCGCAACGCTGGCGCGCGGAAGCCCCGCTTGACGCCACAATCTACATCGAGACCATTCCCTTTGACGAAACCAGGGATTACGTCAAAAAAGTCATGAGCAACACCGTCTACTACGCCATGCTTTTTAGCGGCCAGCCCGCTTCGTTGAACGCTCGCCTGGGCAAGATTCCGGCCAGAGAGAGGGCGGAGAGCGATTTGCCGTAATGTTTCTCCCCTCTCCCATAAACGCGGCTTAGCCAAAGGCAGTCGTTGCGGTTTGTGCCATTTGAACAACCGCTGCTATGTGGGGACGCTCACACCAGCCTGTAACATCCCCATAGGTTTGTTATAATTCGCCCTTTTGACGCCGTTTGCCATACTGCGCTGTCGCGCAACGAACGGCGTTTGTTCTAAGGACTTTTCATGGAAAACACCGCTTCAACCGCTAACCCTCTGGAACGCAATCTGGAGCTTGTCGTTGACCGCGTCGAACTCGCGCGCGCTACCGACGAGCGTATCAAGCGCATGGGGAAGAACGCGAAGATTCCCGGCTTTCGTCCCGGCAAGGTTCCTCTCTCCATGTTGCGGCAGCAGTTTGGCGAAAGAGCGCGGCATGACGCGCTATCCGAGACATTGCGGGAAGTCTTCCACAAGCTCGTCACCGCGCAGAATCTCAATGTCGCGGGCTTTCCCCGCATCGAAGAAAAGACTCCGGCAAGCAGCGAGAACGAACTGGTCTTTTCCGCCATATTCGAGGTTTATCCTGAATTTACGCCAGGCGATTTGTCGGGCGTGAAAATCGAGCGGCATACCCTGGAAATCGGGGACGCCGAGGTTGATCAAGCGATTGAAATTTTCCGCAAGCAGAGGGTTCGCTATGCCGCCGCAGATCGTCCGGCGGCAAAGGAAGACCGGGTAGTCATTGATTTTCTGGGCAAAAAGGACGACAAACCATTTCAGGGCGGCGAGGCTAATGATTATCCGTTCGTCCTTGGACGGGGGATGATGCTGTCCGCGTTTGAAGAAGCGGTGGAAGGCATGAACGCCGGTGAGGAAAAGGCGTTCGACATTACTTTCCCCGCCGATTACTTCGCAAAGGATTTGGCAGGGCAGGCAGTGCGCTTTGAAGTGAAGGTAAAGCAAGTAATGGCTCCTTCCCTGCCGGAAGTGAATGCGGATTTTGCGCGCGAGCTGGGCGTTCAAGACGGAGACATTGCCAGGATGCGCGCCGAAGTCGAAGGCAATCTGAAACGCGAGGTCAAAAAACGTCTTGAAGCCCGCGTTCAGACGCAGGTGATGGACGCGCTCCTCGCCGCCAATCCCATTTCCGTGCCCAATACATTGGTCGAGCAGGAAGCGGGCAGGATGATGCAGGCGGCAGAGGAAGACATGGAAGCGCGCGGCATCAAATCCAAGGATTATCCGGCGCAGCTTTCATGGTTTACGGAAAAGGCCAAACGCCGGGTGGCGTTGGGTCTCATTTTCGCGGAGATCGTGAAGCGGGAAAAACTCCACGCAAGCAAGGAGCAGGTTCGCGCCCTGGTCGAAGAAGCGGCGGAGACCTACGAAAAACCGGAGGAAGTGGTGAAATGGTATTACGCCGATCCGAGTCGGCTGTCGGACGCGGAGACGCTGGCGGTAGAACAAAACGTGGTGGCGTGGGCGCTCTCCCTTGTCAATGTCACGGAACAGCCCATTGCCTTTGATGCGCTGATGAATCAGCCCGCCGCCTGATTTTGCATTTATGGTCATTGGATAAAGAGACTGACAGGAGCATGAAAATACAAGAGATAATGCCTGAAATGCCGCAAACGCATACCCTCTCCCGCAAGCGGGAGAGGGTAGCAAGGCGTTCTCCCTGACTTTTAATAACCCACTCTATGAGAAGAACAGCATGACGCATAACGATTTTCCTGATCTGCCGGATTCATTACCACATGCGCTGGGCCTGGTGCCTATGGTGGTGGAGCAGAGCGGGCGCGGCGAGCGCGCCTATGACATTTATTCCCGATTGCTGAAAGAGCGGGTGGTATTTCTGGTAGGAACAGTGACGGACGAGACGGCCAATCTGGTCGTGGCGCAGCTTCTGTTTCTGGAAGCGGAAAACCCCGACAAGGATATTGCCCTCTACATCAATTCGCCGGGCGGGTCGGTGACGGCAGGTTTGTCCATTTACGACACCATGCAGTTCGTCAAGCCGGATGTCTCAACGCTTTGCATGGGGCAGGCCGCTTCAATGGGGGCGTTTCTGCTATGCGCGGGCGCAAAGGGCAAACGCTTTGCGCTACCCAATTCGCGGATGATGATCCATCAGCCGCTGGGCGGCTTTCGCGGCCAGGCTTCCGATATTGCCATTCACGCCAGGGAAATTCTCTCTATCCGCGAGAAGCTGAATCGCATTATGGCCGAGCATACTGGTCAACCAATCGAGCGTATCGAAAAAGATACCGATCGGGATAATTTTCTGTCCGCTGCCGAAGCGGCGGAGTATGGCCTGATTGATCAGGTGCTCGCGCGGCGTTCAGAGGCGCAATAACCACCAACTTTCAGCGGAGAAACTGACATGGCGGACAAGAAAGACGGCGGCAAGGAAAAGCTCTTGTATTGCTCGTTTTGCAGCAAGAGCCAGCATGAGGTGAAAAAGCTCATTTCCGGGCCTCCTCCCATGTTCATCTGCGACGAGTGCATCGCCCTTTGCAATGACATTGTGCGCGACGACGCGCCGGGGGATATTCAGCCCCAGGCGGACGAATTGCCGACCCCGCGCGAAATCGCCGCTCACCTCGACGATTATGTCATTGGTCAGGAAGAGGCCAAGCGCATTCTTGCGGTGGCGCTCTATAACCATTACAAACGCCTGCGCGTCCAGGGAGCCGGGGACTATGACGATGTGGAACTCTCCAAGAGCAACATCCTTCTGATCGGCCCCACCGGCTCCGGCAAGACCTTGCTCGCGCAAACGCTGGCGCGTAAATTGAATGTTCCGTTCGTTCTGGCGGATGCCACCACGCTTACCGAAGCGGGTTATGTCGGCGAAGATGTGGAGAACATCATCCAGAAGCTCCTGCAAAAGTGCGAGTACAACGTCGCCAAGGCGGAGCAGGGCATTGTCTATATTGACGAGATTGACAAAATTTCGCGCCGTTCGGAAAACCCTTCGATTACCCGCGACGTTTCCGGCGAGGGCGTGCAACAGGCGTTGTTGAAGCTGATAGAGGGCACGATTGCTTCCGTGCCGCCGCAGGGCGGGCGCAAGCATCCCAATCAGGATTTTCTCCAGATTGACACGACCAACATTCTGTTCATTTGCGGCGGAGCCTTTGACGGCCTGGAAAAAATCATCAAGGAACGTTCCGAAAAAGGCGGCATCGGCTTTAACGCGCTGGTGCAAAGCAAGGAAGAACGTAAAGGCGTGGGCGACATCATGCGTGACGTGGAGCCGGATGACTTGATCCGCTTTGGCCTGATTCCTGAATTGATAGGGCGTCTGCCGGTTGTCGCCACCCTGGATGATCTGGAAGAAGACGCGCTGGTGGAAATTCTCTCCGCCCCCAGGAACGCTCTGGTCAAGCAATATCAAAAACTGTTTGCTCTGGAAGGCGTGGCGCTGGAGATGCGTCCGGCAGCCTTGACCGCCATTGCGAAGAAGGCGACGGAGCGAAAGACCGGCGCGCGCGGCCTGCGCTCCATTCTTGAAGATGTGTTGCTCGATACCATGTTTGATCTCCCCGGCATGGAAAATGTTGAAACGGTGGTGGTGGATGAGAAAAATATAACCACCGACGCCCCCCCCTTGTTGATTTACGCGGACAAGCCGAAAGTCTCCGGCGGGAATTGAAGGGTTAAACCTATTTTTGGAGTGCGGCAGGCTAATGAAATGGAGTAAAATACCAGCATATACTTGCACATAGGATGGAACCCACACATGACCAATGCCCGCCAAGCAAAAATGCACCATGTCAGCCCGGAAAAAATACGCCGGGCAAAATTGAAATTGTTGCAGCCGCTCAAACTGGTGCGCCCCCAGGTGGTTGCGATCGCGACACATACCCTGCCGCAGGTTGCCTCGTTTCCCGACCCGGTGAATCTGCCCGGTGTTGCCCCGCCTCGATACGGGCAGGATATCACCTTCGGCTACAATCGCCCCGCGCCGGGACAGCAGAGCGTCGGGGACTCCCCAGAGACACTGATACCCAAAATGCGTAGATTGTTGAATATTTTCGCCGCTGGCGACAAGAGCGGTATGGCGACTCGACTTTTCAACGCTTTCCTGGCAAAAAGGGGAGGAGTTACCTATTTTGACGACCATGCGTTGAATGCAGCCGTGGCAAATCATCCCAACGCCCAAGGCTTTTGCAGGCTTGCGCTGAACGCTCCAAACCGTACAGGGGGCGTTAACCCGACACGGCGCATTCATCAGGCGCTCAAGAACGCGAAATGGGATATCCGTAACATCCTGACGCCCACCGACCTGGGCACACCTGCATTCAATTTGGGTGCCAAGGAACGGCGTGATCAAGATTGGGGTAATGGCTTGGCTCTCATGATCAACGGCGTACAGCATGTCTATGTTGTTGCTACGCACTATCACCACGACCAGGCTGCCAATCGCTACTCCATCAGGCTGAAGTACATCTTCTACGACGTATTTGGTTTGGACGATGAGGATCTCAGAAAATATGGTGCTGAGTCTGATTCTAGGCTTAGTTCAAACATCGCCATTATTGCTGCGCCCATCGGCATTACTGCGTGGTGGCAACTCCAGCACCAGCACGGTTACGCGCC
Source organism: Betaproteobacteria bacterium (assembly GCA_009777245.1). Lineage (GTDB taxonomy): Bacteria > Pseudomonadota > Gammaproteobacteria > Burkholderiales > Rhodocyclaceae > Azovibrio. The sequence goes on along the minus strand of WRMF01000004.1, from coordinate 51,740 downwards.
GCTTGTCACTCGAAGCATAGTGGAGAAAAGCTACCATGACATCCTTGCGAAGTGAAAATCGCTCCTCTTTTCCTGCGACCGCGCTTTCTGCCCTCGTGCTGGGACTGGTGTTGTGTCCGTCTGTCTATGTGGCGATCAACGTACCTCTACTATTCCTATTTCGTGAGCCTGCGTTTTGGTTCGTTGGACTGCTGCTGATGCTGATCAGCAGCGGTTACCTACTCTTTCGATTTCTTGGTAAACCGAAAGAGCCTGCTTCGGGCGGGCTGCTTGCCGAAATCTTGAGCTGGTTCGTGATCGCGGTGTTCACCACGATCTTTGCAACAAACATCCCTATCCCTTTTAGAGCTACCACATTCGACCAAATCGCCACGTTTTTCATCTTCTTTTTGTTTGCAAGCCTGCTCAGTTTGCCAGTCGTGTTAATGCGAAAGACAGCGTTACAACAGCGCCTGATGAAACTGCCAAATATTGTCATCACACCGTTGGTGGTGCTGGTTGTGCCGGTGTCAACGGCAATAGTTGTCGTCGCCGAGCTGCTGTGCCCGCCACCTCTCTGGTTCGCGGAGTTCGTCACGACCGTTTCACGCATCCCTTTTTTCACTCCTTTTTTCACCACATTCGAGCGATTCAGCGTGTTGCTGCTCATATTCTTTCTGTTGGCAAGCATGTTCAGTTTGTCAGTCTTGTTGATGCGAAAGACAGTGTCTCAACAACGCTTGATGAAACTGCCAAATATTATCAACACACTGTTGCTTGTGTTGCTTGGTCTGATTGTGTTGGTGTTGGCGGTAATAGTTGGCTTCTATCTGCTGTGTCCGTACCCTCTTTTTTGGTTTGGATAGGATACGCCCGTCGGCATTACGGCTTGGTAGCAACTGCAACACCAGCACGGTTACGCGCCGCTTGTCACCCGAAGCATCGTGGAGAAAATCTATCATGACATCCCTGCGAAGTAAAAATCGCTCCTCTCTCCCTGCGACCGCGCTTGCAGCCCTCGTGTTGGGGTTGGTGTTGTGTCCGTTCATTTATGCGCTGTTCCACGTGTTGGGACAAACTGTTACGCCTAATCTTTCGTTGTTCGTTGTACTGTTGCTGTTGCTGATCAGTGGCGGTTGCCTGCTTTTTCGATTTCTTGGTAAACCGAAAGAGCCTGCTTCGAGCGGCGCGTGGCTGATCGCCGAAATCTTGGGTTGGCTAGTGATCGCGATGTCCATCATGATCCTCTCACAATGCGTTTTTTGCTCCATACTTGATCGAACCGGTGGATTTCTCATGTTCTTTCTGTTTGCAAGCCTGCTCAGTTTGCCAGTCGTGTTGATGCGAAAGACAGCGTTACAACAGCGCCTGATGAAACTGCCAAATATTGTCATCACACCGTTGGTGGTGCTGGTTGTGCCGGTATCAACGGCAATAATTGTCGTCGCCGAGCTGCTGTGCCCGCCACCTCTCTGGTTCGCGGAGTTCGTCACGACCGTTTCACGCATCCCTTTTTTCACTCCTTTTTTCACAACATTCGAGCGATTCAGCGTGTTGCTGCTCATATTCTTTCTGTTGGCAAGCATGTTCAGTTTGTCAGTCTTGTTGATGCGAAAGACAGTGTCTCAACAACGCTTGATGAAACTGCCAAATATTATCAACACACTGTTGCTTGTGTTGCTTGGTCTGATTGTGTTGGTGTTGGCGGTAATAGTTGGTTTCTATCTGCTGTGTCCGTACCCTCTTTTTTGGTTTGGATAGGATACGCCCGTCGGCATTATAGTGCTTTCCGTTAATAATTATACTTTCCCCTGAGCGTTCAGGAGAGTGAGAGCCTTGCGCCAACTTCCAATCACTAGTCATTCCCGCGAAGGCGGGAATCCAGTACTGCATCAAAATTTGTGACTGATGTTCAGTATGACGAAAGGCGGGAATGCAGCTCCTCTTGCGGCATGGGAATGTCGTTCCTGTTCTGGAAACCTATCGCAACTTTAAGCGCCGTACTGGATTCCCGCCTTCGCGGGAATGACTAGTGGATTATAGTCTGTACGAAAGAATAACTGCGCCTGATAGTCGCTTTATTTGCGAAAAGCATTATAACTTTTGCCGTTGGCGCTTTTGAGCGCATTGGCTTCATTTTCTGATACCATTGCCTCATGAGACGGGCGGCTTGAAAATAGCCGCTCTGCCCCAACCTTATTTTTTTGTCTGTCCGATAAAGATGGCCTATGTCCCACCTTTCAGTAAAACATCCGATATTGCTGCCGCTTTTGCCCCTGCGCGACGTGGTCGTGTTTCCGCACATGGTGATCCCGCTGTTCGTGGGACGGCCAAAATCCATACGCGCGCTGGAGCTTGCAATGGAGAGCGACCGCAATGTCGTGCTGGTGGCGCAAAAAACTTCCGCCGAGAACGAACCCAGCGTAGATGACATATACGGTGTCGGCTGTCTGGCGCATGTCCTGCAAATGCTTAAACTTCAGGATGGCACGGTCAAGGTTCTGGTGGAAGGCACGCAACGGGTATCAATCAAGGAAGCGAGCGTCACCGACAACATGCTCGTCGCCAACATTACCCTGATGCCCGACACCGGCGAAGGAGAGAGCGAGCAGGAAGCCATGCGCCGCACGGTTATGGCGCAGTTTGACCAGTATGTGAAGCTGAACAAGAAAATTCCGCCGGAGATTTTAAGCTCCATCGCCGGAATCGAAGAGGGCGGACGCCTCGCCGATACCATTGCGGCTCATCTTCCCATGCGGCTGGACAAAAAGCAGGAAATTCTGGAGCTTTCCCCGGTGCGCGCCCGACTGGAACGTCTACTTACCCAGTTGGAATCAGAAATTGACATCTTGCAGGTAGAGCGGCGTATTCGGGGGCGGGTCAAGCGGCAGATGGAAAAGACCCAGCGCGAGTATTACCTGAACGAACAGGTAAAGGCCATTCAGAAAGAGCTTGGCGAAGGCGAGGAAGGCGCGGATATTGAAGAGCTGGAAAAGAAAATCAACGACGCGGGCATGAGCAAGGAAGGATTTGCCAAGGCCAAAAACGAGTTGAAGAAGTTGCGCCTGATGTCGCCCATGTCGGCGGAAGCCACGGTAGTTCGTAATTACATTGATACGCTGGCGGCCCTGCCCTGGCGCAAGAAAACCCGCACCAGCAAGGACTTGCGCGCGGCGGGAAGAATACTGGATGCTGACCATCACGGGCTGGACAAGGTGAAGGAGCGCATCGTCGAATATCTTGCCGTCCAGCAACGGGTTGACAAGATAAAAGCGCCGATTCTCTGCCTTGTAGGCCCGCCGGGGGTGGGCAAGACCTCGCTTGGTCAATCCATTGCCAGATCGATCAGCCGCAAGTTTATCCGCATGTCCCTGGGCGGAGTGCGCGATGAGGCCGAAATTCGCGGACATCGCCGTACCTACATCGGCTCCATGCCGGGCAAGATTCTGCAAAGTTTGAGCAAATGCGGCGTCAGAAATCCGCTTTTCCTGCTCGATGAGGTTGATAAGCTGGGACAGGATTTTCGCGGCGACCCTGCTTCCGCGCTGCTTGAAGTGCTTGACCCCGAACAAAACCACACCTTTCAGGATCACTACGTGGAAGTGGATTTTGACCTTTCCGACATCATGTTTGTGGCGACCGCCAATACCCTCAACATTCCGGCGGCTCTGCTTGATCGGATGGAAGTCATCCGTATTTCCGGCTATACCGAGGACGAAAAGGTCAACATCGCCATGCGCCATTTAATGCCCAAGCAGATGAAAAACAACGGCGTCAAGAAAAATGAACTCTCCATCACGGAGGACGCTGTGTTGGAGATCGTTCGTTACTACACCCGCGAGGCGGGCGTGCGCGGGCTGGATCGGGAAATTTCCAAGATTTGCCGCAAGGTCGTCAAAACCTTGCTGATGAAAAAACGGGTAAGCAAGCTCGTGGTCAACCCCAAAAACTTGGAGAAGTTTTTGGGAGTGCGTCGTTACAACTTCGGCATTGCCGAGAAGGAAAACCAGGTGGGACAGGTGACGGGGCTTGCCTGGACCGAGGTCGGCGGCGAGTTGCTGACGATAGAATGCGTCCTGATTACCGGCAAGGGCAACATTTTGCGTACTGGCTCATTGGGAGATGTGATGAAGGAATCGGTAGAGGCCGCCCGGTCGGTTGTTCGCGCCCGCGCAGAGCGCCTCGGAATCAGGGACGACCTGTTCGACAAGCAGGATATTCACATCCATGTCCCCGAAGGCGCGACGCCGAAAGACGGGCCTTCCGCAGGCATTGCCATGACGACCGCGCTTGTTTCGGCCTCAACCGGCATTCCCGTTCGTTGCGATGTCGCAATGACCGGCGAAATCACGCTGCGCGGTGAGGTGCTGGCTATTGGCGGATTGAAGGAAAAACTGCTTGCCGCCGTGCGGGGCGGGTTGAAAACCACGCTGATTCCGCAGGAAAACCTGAAGGATTTGACCGAAATTCCCGACAACATCAAGAACCGGATTGAAATTGTGCCGGTTCGCTGGATTGACGAGGTGCTGGAAAAGGCGCTGGAACACATGCCGGAACAGTTGCCGAAGGAGCCAAAAGAGTCTGAAGAGCCTGTTTCCGCGCTGGTGGATAGCGCGCAGCGTAGCGGCGAACGCATAATAAAGCACTGAAACGCGAAAATTTGCGCTTCCGTGTTGCCAATTTGTATTTACTTCAGGTAGGATTCGCCTTGGCTAGTCCGCGTTGCCTAAGGTTCTCTGACACGTCAACGTGTTCGGCCAAGGGTTGTGGCTTGTTTTTTTAACCAAACATGGGGTGACTTACAGTGAACAAATCAGAATTGATTGACGCAATCGCTGCGAAAGCGAAAATGACCAAGGCCGATTCCGGCAATGCTCTGGACGCGATCATTGATGTCGTGACCGAGACTTTGAAGAAGGGCGACAAAATCGCTCTGGTTGGTTTTGGCACTTTTCAGGTTGATAAGCGCGCCGCTCGCAAGGGCAGAAATCCTCAGACGGGCAAGCAGATCAACATTCCGGCGACCAATGTGCCTAAATTCAAACCTGGCAAGACCTTGAAGGATGCCGTTAACGCCAAGCGCGGGAAAAAATGATTTTTCTGCCGGGTACTTAGCTCAGCTGGTAGAGCGTCGCCCTTACAAGGCGAATGTCGGCGGTTCGACCCCGTCAGTACCCACCACCGTCCCACGAGAGGATTCAGCGTAGTTTGCACAATGCCTGAGTCCTCTTTAATTTTGTAGTCCCTGCAAACGACTATCATGGGCTTTGCTTCCCTTTCCCTCTCCCGCGCTCGCTCTTGCTCGTCATTCCCGCATGGGTTGTCTGCCGCGCGAAAGAATAAATACATCCCGACAGTAACTTTATTTACGAGAATTGCTATATTTCCATGGACGAGCGTTCCCGCACACTCCTGAAGGCATTGATTGAACACTATATCGCGGACGGCGCGCCGGTCGGCTCGCGTTCGCTTTCCCGCTTTTCGGGTTTGGAGCTTTCTCCGGCCACCATTCGCAATGTCATGGCAGACCTGGAAGAAGCGGGGTTTCTCGCCAGTCCCCATACCTCGGCGGGACGTGTTCCCACGCCGCGCGGTTATCGGCTGTTTGTAGACAATTTGTTGACCATATGCCCGCCCAACGAAGAGGAAATTGCCGAAATTGGCGGCTCGTTGCGCCCGGATCAGCCGCAACAACTGATAGCCAGCGCCTCGCGCCTGCTCTCGCAACTGACCCATTTTGCGGGAATTGTGACGCTGCCGCGCCGCGCCGCGCCAAAAATTCGCCAGATCGAGTTTTTGCGCCTCTCCGAGAGACGCATTCTGCTTGTTCTGATCAGCAATGACGGCGATGTGCAGAACCGAATCCTGCTTACAACAAAGGACTATTCCGCAGCGGAACTTATCGAGGCGGGCAATTATCTCAACGAATACTGCGCCGGATTGGAACTGGAGCAGGCGCATCATCGGGTGCGGGAAGAGCTGAAACGTCTGCACAGCGATTTGCAGGCGTTGATGGCGGCGGCAATGGAAGCCAGTAGCGAAGCGTTATCCGGGGAACAACAGCCGTGCGTTATTTCCGGGGAGAAAAATCTGTTGGACGCGGCTGATCTTGCTTCCGACATGAGGCGTTTGCGCGAGTTGTTCGACTTGTTCGAGCAGCGTTCCGGCCTGATGAGCCTGCTGGAACATTCCTGCCATGCCGATGGTATTCAGATTTTCATTGGCGGCGAATCAGGTCTGGCTCCGCTTGATGAATGCAGCGTCGTTGCCGCGCCGTATGAAATCAACGGGCAGATTGTCGGCTCGCTGGGCGTGATAGGCCCCACGCGAATGGCTTATGAGCGAGTTATTCCCATTGTGGATATTACCGCCCGTCTGTTGTCTTCTTCCTTGTCGTTAAGCCAGTCTTGAGTTTATGCCCAGGCCAGGCGTTCTTCTTGTTAATCTGGGTACGCCGGACGCGCCTGTTCCCGCTGCCATTCGCCGTTATCTGAAGGAATTTTTGCTGGACGACAGGGTAGTGGAGCGGGATGGTTTGCTCTCTCGTTTCTTTTGGCGTCTGGTTCTGCACGGCATAATTCTGCCTTGGCGCGCTCGTCGCTCTGCCGCCAAATACGCGCTTATCTGGGGGGCGGATTCGCCGCTGCGCGAGCACACGCGCTTGCAGGCGGAAAAGTTGCGGGAGACGCTCTCCCGGCGCGGTCTCTCCGTTTCTGTATTTTGGGCAATGCGCTATGGCAAGCCAGCCATAGCCGATGTTCTTGCGCGGATGCAGGCCGAAGGCATTGAGCGATTGCTTGTGCTGCCCCTTTATCCCCAGTATTCGGCGAGCACGACCGCTTCCGCGTTGGATGCCGTGTTCGCGTGGTGTAAAACTTGCCGGAATCAGCCGGAATTGCGCGTTATCCGCAGCTTTCCGGCGCATCCGGCTTATCTCTCGGCATTGGAAGAAAGAGTCCGCAGTCATTGGGCGGAACGGGGTTTTCTGCCGCCGGACGGCAGGCTGGTTTTAAGTTTTCATGGCTTGCCGGAAAAGAGTCGGCTTTTGGGCGATCCTTATTACGACGAATGTATACAAACTGCCGGGCTGCTTGCCGAGCGTCTGGGGTTGGACGAACAGGTTTGCCGGGTGGCTTTTCAATCCCGCTTTGGTCGGGATGCCTGGTTGCAGCCGGATACCTTTTCTGTCTTGCGCGAACTGGCTGAAGAAGGGGTAAATCGTGTGGATGTGTTCTGTCCCGGTTTTGCCGCCGACTGCCTGGAGACATTGGAAGAAATCGCAGAGGCGGGAAAAAACATCTTTTTGCAGGCTTCCCGAAGTGCCAACGCGGAATTTAACTACATTTCCGCCCTTAACGAATCCTCTGCCTGGATCAACGCGCTGGCTGATTTGGTGAATGAACATGGGTTTTCATGCGGCGGCCTGTCGGCGGAATGACTTTTTGCAGTCTTCTCGGCAACAGACATCCGTTGTCGTTTCAGCCTTGATAATGTAAAATAAAATGTTTTTGCTTCAGGAAAATAAGCCATGAAACGTACTTATCAACCCTCTGTCGTGCGTCGGAAGCGGACGCACGGCTTCCTGGTCAGAATGCGTACCAAGGGCGGGCGCAGGGTCATTGCCGCCCGTCGCGCCAAAGGTCGGCATCGTCTGGCTCCCTGATTGCCGACAAGCTGTATATGCGCCCTGTGTCCCTGTCCTTTCCCCGTTCCTGCCGTATGCTGCGGGCGGATGAATATGCCGAAGTATTCAGCTTCCGGCAGGCTTTGCGCGGCGACCGTTTTCTGCTTCACTACGGTAAAGAGAGAGAAGAAGGCACGGCCAGGCTTGGGCTTGTAATCGGCAAAAAATTCATGCGTCGCGCAGCAGGGCGAAACATGATCAAGCGCATGGTGCGGGAGACATTCAGGCAAATGCGGGAGCTATTGCCTGCCAGAGATTGGGCGCTCAGGCTTACAAAGGCGTTGCCCAAGCCGGATCGCGCCATGCGACGGGAGTTGGCGGCGGAAATCTCGCGGCTGTTCGTCAAGGCGACCAGAGCATGATGTCGCGGCTGATTCTCCTGGGATTGCGCGTTTACCGCGTCGCCATCAGCCCTCTTTTGGGGCGTAATTGCCGTTTTTATCCGAGTTGCTCCGAGTATGCGCGCGACGCGGTGCGAAAATACGGCGCTTATCAAGGCTTGAAGCTCGCGCTTTGCCGTCTTGGCCGCTGCCACCCGTGGAACAGGGGCGGTTACGATCCGGTTGGATGAAGGTTATATGGATACACGTCGTTTAATGTTGCTTGGTGTCTTTTTGTTGTCCCTGTACATGCTCTGGGATGCCTGGATGATCGCGCAACGCCCGCCGTCTGCCGCTGATTCCGCGATTTCCGCCGATGGCGCGGTCACGGCGCGACAAGGCGCGGATGAGGCATTGATTCCGAGGGCGGAGAGCAATTTACGAAGCGCAAGGCAAGAGCCGGATGAGTTGACATCCGATTCATCCGAGGATATTCCGGCGGAAAGCATCTTTGTGTCGACCGACCTTGTCCGCGCCGAAATTTCCACTTTGGGCGGCGATCTGGTCTGGCTTGGCCTCAATAATTATCAGGTAAGCAGCAAAGACCCTGAGCCGTTTGTGCTCTTTTCCGACGCCCATTCCTACAGGGCGCAGAGCGGCCTTATTGGCGGCGATGGCGCAAGATTGCCCAATCACAAGACCATGCTTGTCCCCTTGCCCGGCCCTCGCGATCTGGCGGATGGAATGGATACGCTGGAAATTCGCCTTGTCGCGCCCGAGACGGACGGAATTCGCGCAACCAAGGTTTATACCTTTCGTCGCGGCTCATACCTGATTGATGTAAGCTGGGAAATCGAAAACGGCAGTGACGCGCCGCTCGCGCCGGACGCCTATTTTCAGTTGCAGCGCGACGGCGCAAATCCGGGCGGTCAGTCTTTCTTTATTGTCACTTTCACCGGCGCGGCGGTATATACCGAGGCAGGTAAGTACCAGAAAGCGCCCTTTGCCGATATTGCCGAGGGCAAGGCAAAGTTCGCAAAACAGGCGAGCGACGGCTGGCTGGCGATGGTGCAGCATCATTTTGTCGCGGCCTGGGCGCCTGAAGACAATACATTGCGCGAATTTTTCATGCGTAAGCTCGGAGAGACAAAAGACGGGCAGGATTTGTTTACCGCCGGAATAATTTTGCCGGTTGATCGTATAGCGAGCGGGCAAACGGGCAGGATCAGCGTTCCTCTCTTTGCCGGGCCGCAGGAACAATCCGCGTTGAAAGCGGTAGCGCCGGGGCTTGATCTGGTCGTGGATTACGGCTGGCTGCACATCATAGCCGCGCCTATTTTCTGGGCGCTGGAATTCATCAACAAGCTGACGGGTAATTGGGGCTGGTCAATCGTCGTGCTGACCGTGCTGATCAAGCTGCTTTTCTATCCGCTCTCCGCCGCTTCCTACCGCTCCATGGCGAAAATGCGGGCGCTTACCCCACGCTTGACCCAGTTGAAGGAGCGTTATGCCGATGACAAGGCAAAGCTGAATCAGGAAATGATGAAGCTCTGGCAGACGGAAAAGGTCAATCCTCTGGGCGGTTGTTTGCCGATTCTGGTGCAGATTCCGGTTTTCATTGCGCTCTATTGGGTGCTGTTGAGCGCCGTGGAAATGCGCGGTGCGCCGTGGATGCTCTGGATTGATGATTTGTCCGTGACCGACCCGTATTACATTTTGCCGGTCGTAATGATGATCTCGATGTTCGTGCAGATTCGCCTGAACCCGACTCCGCCCGATCCGATCCAGGCCAAGATGATGCTTATCATGCCGTTGGTGTTCGGGGTCATGTTCTTTTTCTTCCCGGCCGGATTGGTGCTTTACTGGGTGGTAAACAACCTGATCTCAATCGCGCAGCAATGGCATATCAACCGGGCGCTTGATCCGGCGAACAAGGTCAAACAGGCGGCTAATGACAAGAAAATGTGAGGGCGGGCGGTTATTGCCCCGCTTAAATCCGGCTTGGGCGCAAAGGCGCTGCGGTCGGTGCGGGTTATGCGGGCATCCCTGCCTTCTTTTGCACAAAGCCTCGACTGCCCCACGCCGCTGGCCTGATTAAAACCGAAATAAGACGACATGGACTTTTTCAAAGCTCAGGAACAAGCACGGAAGAAAACCCGCTGGCTGGTGTTTTGGTTTGTTTTGGCGGTTATGGGTGTGATCGCTGTGTTTTATGTGTTGCCGGTATTACTGCGCCTTCCATTAGATGGTTTAATGATATTTGGTCAAACTTTCATACTCTTGCCATTCGGATTATTGGTGTACAAGATGTACGAGCAATGGAAGATCAGCAAATTAGGGTTTGTCATAGTATGCATACCGGGGTTACTTGCGACCATCTTATTTGCGCTCCTGTTCTATGCTTTGAACTTTCCAGTAGTTGATGCAAAGGGTATACCTCGTGCTTCGCTTTTGGATGGCGAGCGATTTCTCTGGACTATCCTGATCGTGGGCGGCTTCATTGCATTGACTTCCCTGCACAAGATACGGGAAATCTCCCGTCGCGGCGGCAGGATGATTGCGGAGCAACTGGGCGGGCGAGTGATTGCTCGGGCAACGAATGACCCGGCAGAAAGGCGTTTGCTCAATGTAATTGATGAAATGTCCATTGCCGCAGGCATCCCCGCGCCGGTAGCTTTCGTGCTTGCCGAAGAAATCGGCCTGAATGCCTTTGCCGCCGGGTTGACTATAGAAGACAGCGTAATTGGCGTAACCCAAAGTCTTCTAGCAACCATGAACCGCGATGAACTGCAAGGCGTTGTCGCACATGAAGTCGGTCATATCGTGAATGGCGATAGCCGCCTCAATCTGAAACTGATCGGCATTCTGCACGGCATTTACGCTATCACGCTCCTTGGTCGTAATTTTATGAAGCCGATTATGTCACAGCAACAGAAAAAAATCTCCCGCGAAGGCTGGATATTCATCATGCGGAAGAATCCCGAATTAAAAGATAAAGTCATGGAGATATTGAAAGCTCTTGATGCCAAGGAGCGGCGAGAGAGACAAGAGAGAGCAAAGCCCAGTCCCATTATCCTGCATGGATTCATATTACTTGTTATCGGCTCTGTAGGCTTGTTCTTCGGACGTTTGATTCAGGCAACCATTTCCCGCGAGCGCGAATATCTGGCCGATGCTTCCGCCGTGCAATTCACCCGCAATCCAGATGGTTTAATTTCGGCGCTCACAAAATTGCATATCCTGGGTTCCGAGATAAAGCATCCGCAGGCAATAGCTGCCAGCCATCTCTTTTTTGGCGCGAGCGACACATCCGCTATGGCTTCCCTGTTCGCAACTCATCCGCCACTATCCGAACGCATTGTCCGCCTTGGCGGTAAATGGGCATTGCCAGATCTTACCGCGCTGCCAAAAGGAGAAAAAGAAACCTTTAAGCATCCTGCCATCTCTGCCTTGATGGACAACGGCTTGTCAGAAGAAATCGCCGCAGCCGCAGCAGAATCCGCCAGATTGCCGGAAGAAATATCTCCCGAAAGCCTCACCCAAGCGCAAAACCTGCTGGCCAGTCTGCCTGAAACCTTGCGGGAACAAACACGTACCTTCATAGGCGCAACCGGCATTCTCGCCGGATTGCTCCTTGCCAGACAACCGGATATTCGGTCGCGGCAGGAAAAACTGATTCCGTTCTACTCGCTCCCCACCGCCCGGGAACTTTACCAATGGCTTGCCACACAGCCGGAACACGGGGCGCATTATCGCCTCGTCTGGCTTGATCTCATCCTGCCCACCCTGCGCGAAGCTCTGGAGAGCGAACGGCAAGAACTGCGCGCCATGCCCGCCATACGCGAGGCTTTGATAAACGAACGGCAACAACTACTCGTTCTGGCAAAAGACCTTATCAGCGCCGACGGGCGGGTCAGCCCCACGGAATTTGCCCTTTATAGCCTGTTGCGCGGCGCTTTGCTGTCTCCATCGGAGCGACAGGTAAAACGCAGCGAATTGCGTCTGGAACAGTTGGACAAGGATGTTTCCGACCTGCTCGCGCTCCTCGCATACTCTGGACATGCGGATGCAGACGAAGCCGAGGCAGCCTATCAAGCGGCAATAGCCTGTTCTCCCGCCAGCACAAAGCATCCTTTACCAGCGAAGAATGAGCTTTCCCTGAACAAGATTTCCGAGGCGTTGTCACACCTTGCCCTTGCCGTGCCTATGTACCGGAAGAAACTGCTGGATGCCTGCGCGGTTGCCGTTCAACATGACGGCAAGATAACCCCGGTGGAGAACGAACTGCTCCGTGCCTTTGCCCAAAGCCTCGACTGCCCCGCCCCGCCCGCCACTCGCCTTACGTTTGCCTGATTGCGTTACCCTACGTAGGCGGATGAAATGGAATCCCGGCTTCAAGCCAAAGGTATATAGCGCTTTCCGTAAATATAGTGCTTTCTGCAAATAACGAAACGGTCAGGGAGTAAAGCGCAATTCCCGACCGCCTTGTTATTTGCGGAAAGCACTATAGCGGTGTAGGGATTGACTTCTGCTGCGTAGGGGTTAAAAATTTTTAACCCTTACAGAGGCGAAGCCGGGGTTATAGCGCCTTCCGCTGTCAAATATCCAATATCAGCCTTGCCGGGTCTTCCATTGTTTCCTTGATTGCGACCAGACCCAGCACCGCCTCGCGCCCGTCAATAATGCGATGATCATAGGATAGGGCAAGGTAGTTCATCGGGCGGATCACGATCTGGCCGTCCTCGACCACCGGACGATCCTTGGTCGCGTGAATCCCCAAAATGGCCGATTGGGGCGGGTTGATGATGGGCGTGGAGAGCATGGAGCCGAATATGCCGCCGTTGGAAATGGAGAAAGTCCCGCCCGTCAGTTCTTCCACCGACAATTTGCCGTCCCTTGCCTTGACGCCTAACTCCGCGACTTGTCGTTCAATATCCGCAATGGAAAGCATATTGGCATCCCGCAAAATGGGCACAACCAGACCGCGCGAGCTGCCCACCGCAATGCCGATGTCCATGTAGCCGTGATACACGATGTCGCCTCCATCCACGGAAGCGTTCAGAATCGGAAAACGCTCCAACGCGGCGCAAACAGCCTTGACGAAAAAGCCCATGAAGCCAAGGCGAACGCCGTGGACTTTTTCAAATTTCTCGCCGTATTGCTGTCGCATAGCAATGACGGCAGCCATGTTGACCTCGTTGAAGGTGGTCAAAATGGCGTTCTCGTTCCTGGACTGGACAAGACGCTCGGCAATGCGGGCGCGCAGGCGGCTCATCGGCACACGTTGCTCAATGCGGTTATCTGAGACGGCGACCGGCATTTCCACCCCCAAAGCGTGACCGACCGCATGACCGGCTTTCAGCGCATCCTCCTTGGTAATCCTGCCTCCCCTCCCGGTTCCGACGACTTCCTCCGCGGCAATACCCTTCTCCTCCAGAATCTTTTGCGCGGCAGGAGACGCGGCAACTATCCTTTCCGGCATTGCAGGCACGGAGGCAGACGAAGCTGCGGCAACGGCAGACGGCGCGGCGGGCAGCGGCGCGGTGGCCTTTTTACCGGCAGCCCTGGTATCAATATACGCGATCACCTCGCCGGAAACCACGGTCTCGCCTTCGCCTTTCAGGATTTCCATCATGACACCGGCTTCGCTGGCGGGGACTTCCAGCACTACCTTGTCCGTCTCAATATCAACGACAATTTCGTCGCGGGCTACCAGCTCGCCTGCCTGTTTTTTCCAAGCTCCCAGAGTGCCTTCCGAGACGGACTCGGAGAATTGCGGAACTGTGATTTCAACTTTCATGACTAACTCCAAAATCAGTAATCTATTCTGCCCAGCGCGGATTCGATCAGATCCTTCAACTGGGCGTTATGTTTGGCCAGATAGCCTACGGCGGGCGACGCCGCCGCAGGGCGGGACACCAGCAGCAATTTTTGCTTTTCTCCCGCAAAGCGCGCCAGGTGTTGCCGTGATGAGAACCAGTACCACGCGCCCTGATTGCGCGGCTCTTCCTGACACCAGACAATTTCGACCGCTTGCGGATACTTCGCCAACTCGGCGGCAAATGATATTCCAGGAAAAGGATAAAGCTGCTCGATGCGCGCGATGGCGATATGACGAATGCCGCGCTCCCTGCGAGCGGCAAGCAAATCATAATATACCTTGCCGGAACAAAGCAGGATGCGCGTTACCTGTTCGGCATCAAGCGAATCAACCTCGCCGATGACGCGATGGAAGGTATCGCGCGCCAGTAGCTCCATGTCGGATACGGCTTCCTTGCGGCGCAGCAATGACTTGGGCGAGAACACAATCAAGGGCTTTCTCTGCTTTCTCAACATCTGGCGGCGCAGGAGATGAAAAATCTGCGCCGGAGTGGTAGGCACACAGACTTCCATGTTCATGGTGGCGCAAAGTTGCATGTAACGTTCCAGTCGGGCGGAAGAATGCTCCGGCCCCTGGCCTTCGTAACCGTGCGGCAGGAGCATGGTCAGGCCGCAGCTACGCCCCCATTTGGCTTCGCCGGAAGTAATGAACTGGTCAATGACAACCTGCGCCCCATTGGCAAAATCGCCAAACTGCGCTTCCCAAATGACGAGATCATTGGGTTCGGTTGTGGCGTACCCGTACTCAAAAGCCAGCACGCCTTCCTCGGAGAGCACGGAGTTATGGCATTGGAAACGCCCCTGTTTTTCCTGAAGATGCGCCAGCGGATAATGGACTCCTTCCGACCAAACCTGCCGGTTCTGGTCATGGATGGCCGCATGACGGTGGAAGAAAGTGCCGCGCCCTACGTCCTCGCCGGAAATCCTGACCCCGTATCCTTCGGCAAGCAGCGTCGCATAAGCCAGATTTTCCGCCATGCCCCAATCCACGGGAATTTCGCCCAACCCCATCAGCCGCCGGTCTTCGATGATTTTTTGCACCCGGCTATGCAGGGTAAAATCTTCCGGCATGGCGACAAGGCGCAGGGATAGCCGCTCCAATTCCTTTTGCGGCACGCGGGTGTCACATGTTTCGACATATTTTTGTCCGGCGTGGTTTTTCCAGTAGTCGGTCTGGCGCTTATAGCCGGAGAGCGCAGGGTTATAAAGCAGCTCGCCTTTGTCCAGATGTTCCCGGTATTTCAGAATCATCTCATCCGGCATTCGCGGCTCCAAAGTCCCTTCACTCGTCAACTTGTCGGCGTAGATCGCGCGGGTTCCGGGATGCTGTTGGATTTTTCGGTACATCAGGGGTTGAGTGACCATCGGCTCGTCCTGCTCATTGTGTCCTAATTTGCGGTAGCAGTAAATGTCAATCACCACATCCTTGCCGAATTCATGCCGATAATCAACCGCGAGTTGGACGACAAACGCCACCGCTTCCACGTCGTCGCCATTGACGTGGAAAATCGGCGCTTCGACCATCTTGAAAATTTCCGTGCAGTAGTAGCCTGAACGATAGTCGCGCGGATCGGATGTCGTAAATCCAATCTGGTTGTTTACGATGATGTGAATGGTTCCGCCAGTGCCGTAGCCTCGCGTCCCTGCAAAATTCAGGGTTTCCTGATTGACGCCCTGTCCGGCGACTGCGGCGTCGCCATGAATCAACACCGGGATGATCCGCTTGCTGCCGTCTTCGCCATAGCGCAGCTGCCTTGCATACACCGAGCCTTCCACCACAGGGTTGATGATTTCCAGATGCGAAGGATTGAAGGCCAGCGCCAGATGTATCGGTTCGCCAGGCGCGCCCACATTGGACGAATAGCCGAGATGATATTTGACATCGCCGTCGGAGAGATCGGAAGCCTTCCTGCCCTCGAACTCGGCAAACAACATGGAAGGCGGCTTGCCCAGAATGTTTACGAGGACATTCAGTCGCCCCCGATGCGCCATGCCGATCACAATCTCGCGCGCGCCATGTCCGCCCGCCCGCCGCAAGAGTTCATCCATCGCGGCAATCAACGCTTCGCCGCCTTCAAGGGAAAAACGTTTTTGCCCCACGTACTTGCTGTGCAGGTATCGCTCCAACGTTTCGGCGGCGGTTACGCGCTCCAGAAGACGGATTTTTTCCTCCGCGCTGAATTTGCCGCGCCCATTTGTCGGCTCCAGTCTCTCCTGAATCCAGAGTTTTTCCCGAATTTCGGCAAGATACATGTACTCGACGCCGATGGAGCGGCAATAGATTTCCTTCATCGCCTCAATAATTGTGGCCAGTGGAGCCTCTGAGGTCTGTGTCGAGGAATCCCCTGCCTTCAGGCAGGGGTTACTCAAAACGCGGTTCAGGTCGGCGTCTGTCAGTCCGTAATACGATGGCTCCAGTTCTGGAATGCGCTGGCGCTCCTTCAGTTGCAAGGGGTCAAGGTCGGCGCGGCGATGGCCGAGACGGCGATAGGCTTCGATCAGTCGCAGGACGGCGGCTTGTTTGCCGTCATCATGGCCTGCCTCCGCTCCCTGCCGTAAACCGCCCCGACGCGCCTGAAACGCCGCTATGATTGGCGAATGCGGCACGTCTCTGGCTATGAATCCGGGCTGACGCGCCAGATTGTCGAAGTATGCTCGCCACTCATCCGGCACCTCTGCGGGATCATCCAGATAGCTTTCGTAGAGCGACTCCACGAACGGCGCGTTGCCGCCGAAGAAAATCGAGGTTTTTTGTCGCGTAATCATGATTTTGAAATCAGGTTTCGGGGAGCGGCATGTTACTGCCTGCGGTGATTGTAAACTGCGCTTCGCCGCAAGTCTCGCCCGCCTCGTCATGAATGGCGGGGATTGCGCTCGAAGCATATTCAAAAGAAATAATCATGAACTCTAGCGCATAGGCCACCGCCTGGCGGCGGATGGAATTGCGATCGCCGGAGAAATGGACGGTTTGGGCGTAATGTCTCCCGTCGCGCCAGACCCAGGCAAAGGCGACTGTGCCGACTGGCTTTTCTGTCGTGCCGCCATCCGGGCCTGCGATTCCGGTAATGGCAAAGGCGCATTCCGCGCGGCTTTCATTGAGCGCGCCGGTTGCCATGGCAAGCGCGGTTTCCGGGGAGACCGCGCCATAGACGGCTAGAATGCGCTCAGGCACATGCAAGATTTCCTGTTTGGCAAGATTGGAGTATGTGACAAAGCCGCGATCAAACCATGCGGAAGCGCCGGGGAGAGCGGTCAGTATCTGCACGGCGTAGCCGCCGGTGCAGGATTCCGCCACGGCAATGGTTTGTTTATGCCGAAGCAAGGCCGCGCCGACTTGTCCCGCCAGACTGATAAGCATGGATTCGGTTATACGAGCCATTGGATAATCGCCAAAACAAACAAGGTGTAGAGGGCGGCGACAACATCGTCAAGCATGACGCCGAACCCGTTTTTCATCCGCTCGTCGAACCAGCGGGCAGGCTGTAGTTTAACAATGTCGAAGAAACGAAAGAGCGAAAATGCGGCAAGTTGCCAGAAAAAATCTGCCGGGGTCAGGAACAGCACAGCCCAGAACGGCACGATCTCATCCCAGACGATGCTGCCGTGATCCGGCTCGCCAAGGGCAAGGCCGGTTTTGTGGATTGCGTAAATTCCGAGAAAAAAGGCGACGGCAAGAAATAGCAAAAAAACCTGCGGAGAGAACAGCGGAAAAAACAACACAAAGGCAGCCCACGCGAAGAGCGAGCCTGCTGTTCCCGGCATCCATCGGGAAAGACCGCTGCCACAGCCCAAGGCGAAAAAATGGGCGGGATGCGAGAGCAGAAAGCGGAAGGAAGGCGGTTTTGAATTCATAGTCGCCATTTTATGAGAGACGGCGCGTTCGGGAAACATGTTGAGTCACCCCGGCCTAAAGGCGGGGGATTTCTCGACACAGGTTAGCTTGTAGCTACGCCGCGAGTGGGAGAGGGGAGAAACACCCGCTTCGCCTTGTCCCCTCTCTTACTCGCGGCGTAGGGGTTAAAAATTTTTAACCCCTGCAGCGGCGTGGTCAGCCACCTTGTAGCCTCGTTATTTGCGGAAATGAATATAATTCCCAAACGGAAGGAAGGCGGCGCTCCCATAAAAACTCCCAGGGAACACGCAAGCAGTTGCGTATAATACGGGTTTTAACGCCGAAAATGATCTCACGGTCAATGACCTCTGCAAGACATATTTCCGCCAGACTCCTCATGCGATTTTTTTTCCTGCTCACCCTGTTCTTCGCGCCCTCTGTACTCGCGCTTGACCTGATGGAAACCTACCGTCGGGCGCAGAACTACGACGCCCTGTTCATCGCCGCTCAAGCAACGCTGGAAGCGGAACGGGAACGGCTGCCGCAGGCGCGCTCCGCGCTGCTCCCTTACCTGTCGCTATCAGGACACAGCACATTGAACGACAACCGAGTCCGCGCTCCCGACATGACAAGAGACTCCCGCTACAACAGCCACAGCTACGGCCTGACGCTCACTCAACCCATATTCCGCCGGGAAAACTTCGTCGCCTATGAACAGGGGCAAATAGTCGCGCTTATGGCGGAGGCGCGTTTTGCGGAAGCAAAACAAAACCTGATCTTGCGCGTCGCGGAAGCCTATCTTGCCGTGCTTGACGCCCAGTCCACGCTGGAAGCGGCGCAGGCGCAAAAAGAAGCAATCGCGCAGCAATTGGAGCAGGCGCAGCATTATTTCGAAGCCGGAGTCACCACCATCATTGATACGGCGGAAGCGGAATCACGGTACGATCTGGCTCTGGCGCAGGAAATAGCCGGAGCCAATGAACTGGAAATTCGCCGCGAAGCCCTATACGTTCTGATCGGCGATACGACGGAAGAGCTGGCGCGGTTGCGGGGTAATCTGCCGCAAATACTGCCCGAACCGGCAACAGTATCGCCCTGGGTGGAAGCCGCGCAAACAGGCAACCTTACGGTGCAAATCGCCGAATATGAGGCCGACATCGCAGACCTTGAAATAGCGCGGGCGAACGCGGGGCATTATCCGACACTCGATCTCGTAGCCAATGTCGGCAAAAGCCGCAGTCAGGATAATATGGGGGCGCGCCCCACGACCGAAACCGGCAATATCGGCCTGCAGTGGAACATGCCGCTTTTTAGCGGCGGCTATGTCAGCTCAAGGGCGCGCGAAGCCGCCGCCAATCGGCACGCGACGCTGGCGCTGCTTGATGCGGCGCGCAGACACGCTGCCAGGTCGGCACGGCAGAATTTTCTCGGAGTAATCAACGGCATGGCGCAGATTCAGGCGCTTTCCGCCGCGCTCTCTTCCTCGCTCAATTCGGTGGAACATAACAAAACCGGCTATGAGATCGGCGTTCGTATCAACATTGACGTATTGAACGCGGAACAACAGGTTTTCACAACCAGACGCGATCTTGCTCGCGCCAAGCACGAAACATTGCTTGCCCAGCTTCGCCTGAAAAACGCGACCGGCACATTGGACGAGCAGGATTTGGCAGAAATCAACGCCCTGCAATATCAGACCCAATGAGCTTCCTTGCCGCAACCGCCGCAGTCGATCAGGCCGCTATCGCGTCCTTGCCCAAATCGCGCAAAATTTATGTCCAAGGCTCGCGCCCCGATATCCGCGTCCCCATGCGCGAAATATCGCAGTCCGACACGATAACTTCTTCCGGTCATGAGCGTAACCCGCCGGTCTTTGTCTATGACTGTTCCGGCTCCTACACCGACCCGAAAGTCAGGATTGACATCCGCGCCGGACTGTCGGCGCTACGCGAACCCTGGATTAACGAGCGGGATGATACCGAGTTTCTCCCGACGCGCTCTTCCCGCCATGCCCTTGAGCGCGCCGACGACCCTCTGCTTGCCGTCATGCGCTTTCCTCATCTTGCGCGGCAGCCGCGCCGCGCAAAAGCCGGAAAGGTTGTCACCCAAATGCGCTACGCCCGCCAGGGAATTGTCACGCCGGAGATGGAATTCGTTGCAATCCGTGAAAACATGAACCGCAAGGCTTACCTTGCAAGCCTGTATGCAAACGGCGACGAAAAATTAGCCGCAGTCCTGATCCGTCAGCATCGCGGCGAATCATTCGGTTCAGCTATCCCAGCCGAAATCACGCCGGAATTTGTCCGTGACGAGATCGCGCGAGGCCGCGCCATTCTTCCGGCGAACATCAACCATGCTGAATGCGAGCCGATGATTATCGGGCGCAGCTTCCTCACCAAGATCAACGCCAACATCGGCAATTCCGCGCTTGGCTCCTCAATCGCGGAAGAAGTCGACAAGATGACATGGGCAATCCGATGGGGCGGCGACACGGTAATGGACTTATCAACCGGCAAGCATATCCACGAGACCCGCGAATGGATTATCCGCAACGCGCCCGTCCCCATCGGAACCGTCCCCATCTATCAGGCATTGGAAAAAGTCGATGGCAAGGCCGAGGAACTATCCTGGGAAATTTTCCGCGACACCCTGATCGAACAGGCTGAACAGGGAGTTGATTATTTCACCATTCATGCAGGTGTTTTGCTTGCCCATATCCCTCTGACCGCCGGAAGGCTGACCGGCATTGTGAGCCGGGGCGGCTCCATTCTGGCGAAATGGTGCCTGGCGCATCATAGGGAAAATTTCCTCTACACCCATTTTGAGGAAATCTGCGAGATTCTCCGCGCTTATGATGTCGCCTTCTCTCTGGGCGACGGCCTTCGCCCCGGCTCCGTATTTGACGCCAACGACGAAGCCCAATTCGCCGAGTTGAAGACCCTGGGCGAATTGACCGCGATAGCCTGGAAATACGATGTGCAAACCATGATCGAAGGCCCCGGGCATGTGCCGATGCACATGATCCGCGAGAACATGGAACTGGAGCTTGACTGGTGCAAGGAAGCGCCCTTTTATACGTTAGGGCCGCTCGTCACCGACATTTCCCCCGGCTATGACCATATCGCCAGCGCCATCGGCGCGGCCATGATCGGCTGGCACGGCACGGCCATGCTCTGCTACGTCACGCCCAAGGAACATCTTGGCTTGCCTGACAAGGACGACGTAAAGGAAGGCATAATCGCCTACAAACTTGCCGCGCACGCCGCCGATCTTGCCAAGGGGCATCCCGGCGCGCAGATACGGGACAACGCGATTTCCAAGGCGCGTTATGAATTTCGCTGGGAAGACCAGTTCAATCTCGGCCTGGATCCGGACAAGGCGCGGGAATTTCATGATGAAACCCTGCCGCGCGAGGTTGCCAAGAGCGCGCATTTTTGTTCGATGTGCGGCCCGCGCTTCTGCTCGATGAAAATCACCCAGGAAGTCCGTGAATTTGCGGCGCAACGCGGAATCGCGGAATCCAACGCGCTCTTGAAAGGCATGGAAGAAAAAGCAGCGGAATTTATGGAAACAGGCTTGTATCGGAAAATATAGTCATTTCCGTTAAATACCCGCATCCCCTCTCCCGCCTGTGGAGTAGGGGTTAAAAATTTTTAAACCCTACAGCGGCGTGGTCAGCCACCTTTTCTCTGGTCAGGCGGGCGCGCCTTCGCTACCTCTTCACTCTCCTTGCCCTGTTTCCTGGCCTTCCGCGACAGACTTCAAGTGCCTTGACAGGCATGTCCATAATTCCTGACTGGTAAAGGGCTTGCCCAGAAAATCAACCATGCCCTGTTGCAAGTATGTCTCCTTGTCGGTAGCGAGAACATTTGCCGTAAGCGCGATAATCGGCGTCTTTACGCCCATTTTGATCAAATGCCTTGTTGCGTCAAGACCATCCATCTCCGGCATGTAGATATCCATCAGGATCAAATCATAGGGATTGCCTTGTTCCATGCGATCCCTGGCATACTCAACCCCCTGCCTGCCGTTTTCGGCTATGGTCGGATTTAGTCCGATCCTTGTCAGGTGATTGATTATGACTTCCTGATTTATGAGATTATCCTCGCAGACCAGCACATCCCCTGCAAAAACCGGCTTTGCGGAAACCAGCGGCGCGTCTTGCTGGATGGAATCATCAGCTACCGCAATCGTCTCAAAGGCTAGAGTGAAATAAAACCTGCTGCCCAGACCCGGCGCGCTTTCAACAAGCAAATTACCGCCCATCAATTCGACAAGACTTTTTGTTATGGCAAGACCAAGGCCGGTTCCTCCGTATTTGCGCGTCGAGCTGCCATCCACCCGCACAAAAGGCTCGAATATGTTTTCTATTTGCTCGCTGCTCATGCCTATTCCGCTGTCCTTGATCTCGAACAGAATTGTCGCGTTCTCGCTTGTTTCTTCTTCCGTGACGACCCTGACTTTCACCACCCCATAGTTGGTAAACTTGATCGCGTTGGATAAAAGATTCAGCAAGACTTGCCGAAGTTTGACCGGATCGCCCACCAGCTTTTTGCCTATCAGCGGATCGGAATAAAAATGAAGCGCCACGCCCTTTTCCTGCGCCCTCAATTCGACTATGGTTTTGCATGTATGCAAGATAGCGCGAAGGTCAAAGGGGACTTTTTCCAATTCCATCTTGCTGGATTCAATCTTCGATATATCCAGAATATCGCTTACGATATCCAGGAGTCCTATCGCGCTGCCCCTGATTTTATCCAGATACGCTTTCGTCCTGACAGAAGTTTCTTCGTCGTCCAGCGCCAATTCCGCAAATCCAATAACGCCGTTCAAGGGAGTGCGAATCTCATGGCTCATGTTGGCAAGAAAGATGGATTTGGCATGGCTTGCGGCTTTCGCGGTTTCCACCGCGCCCTCCAGTTCCTGCTTAAGACCTACCACTACGGCAGTGCGCTTCTGAACCAGTTCTTCAAGTTGTCTTCCTTCGTAATGCTTTTTCCGAAAAAGCGCGAGCAGGAGAATGACCACGCACAAAAGCAGGACGGATGCGCCAATCAGCCACGGGCGCTGCTCCCGCGCCAGTTTCGCCTTATAGTCATAAGTCTTGTGTATCCACTGCCCCGATATGCTTTTGACATCAACCAGGCGAAGCGCCTTGTCAATAATGGAGCGCAACACGGCTTCATCCTTGCTGAAACCCATTGTGTATTCCAGGGCGCGATCAAACGTCAGGTTCGCCTTGTAATTTGAAAGTTCATGGTAGTTTGTCAAGGCAAGAAGGTAACGCTGGCTCGATATTACCATGTCAACCTCGTCGCGTTCCAGCGCGCTAAAAATAACATCCAGGTCATACTCCACAGTGTTCGCATGGTTTGGAAACCAGGCTCGAAACATCTCGGCATACGCGGTGTCTCTGGGCAAGCCTACCCTTACGTTCCAAACCTCGCCGATATTTATATTGGGAGCATCCGACTTGGACAAAAGCGCATAATAATCGTGAAGCAACGCTGTCCTCGACCACAAAAAACGCCCCTCGCGTTCTCTCAACGGGATAATGTCCGCGACCATCGTCGCTTCCCCTGACTCCAGCTTTTTAAGAAGTTCCGCCCATGTTATGTCATGATCGTTGGCCTGCCTGAAAGACAGTCCGGTAAGCGTCTCCATTTCCTTCAGCACGTCAAAGAAAATTCCCTGCCACTGTTTTTCGTAGATGTTATAAAAACTGACCGGATAAGTGTAATGCTCGGCCAGAAACGGAACGACGGGACGGTTCTGTATATACTCCCGCTCTTCCTCGGTCAGCCTTATGAACAGCTTATGCTTCCGGTACTCTTGTTGCCCTGCCGCGTACAAGCCGGACAGATGGTTCGCGCCGCCGTTTTGCAAAGCCTTCTCCACAACCGAGATAATCGGCGCCAGCGCGCTATTTTGCGTTGTCAGGGAAATCTGAGAATTTATCATCGGAAAAAAGTTCTCGGCATCCACATCCTCATAAGCGTCAAAAGCCGCTTCCGCCGTGCCTTCTTCAAAAAAGGCGTCCGCCTGTCTGCTCTTCAGGAGCTTGTACGCATTTTCATAGTTATCAACATGGAGAGGTTCGAATTGATAATCGCTAAGCGCGGCAATCCGCTCGTAAGTTATGGAGCCGTCAAGGAAGGCGTAGCGCAGCGGACGCTGTGCGGCAATATCATGGAGCGGCGCGCTGCCTGCAATCCGCATGTATTTTACGGTACGGCTGGCAATGGCACTGGTCATGAAGTAGGTCTGTCGGCGTTCATCGGTAGTCGAGAGTTCGCCTGTAAAATCAATGCTGTGATCCTGAATCCCCGCAAGCAACACGTCCCAGTCATGGATCGCGGGCGTAAACGGGATGCCGAACAACCCGCTCAACCAATCGCAAAACAGGGCGGCAAAACCCCGTATTTCGCCGTTTTCATTAAAAGCCTCGGAGCTATGAAGAATCCCATACACAAAAGGTCTGCCCTGTTCTTTTAGCGCCTCGACGGCTCTTATTTCCTCCGCCGTCACTCCGGGAATATCACGATACGACACGTAAGGCGATGCGGCACCTTGCTTTGGCGCAATCGTCCAACCCAACAAGCAGGCAATCAGGAAGGCAAGGCATAGTATGTATATTCCCTTGTCAACTTTCCACATATCATGCTCCTGTATGTTGGGGTGGCTTCTGGCCTGCTTTGTCCGTAACGGTCGCCAGCGCCGCAAACAACTCCTGCAACGCGCCATCAAGCGCCAGGATTTGTTCGCCCAAACGGCTTTCATCGCCCTTTGCAAGCGACGCCTCGATAGCATACGCCGCATTTGCCAGCTTTTCCGCGCCGATAGTCCGGGATGTGCTCTTTAATGTATGCGCCGTTCGGCGAACCAGGTCAAGATCGCCTGAATCGACCAGCTCGTTCAAGGTGTTTACTATGCCGGCATAGTCCTCGACAAAGTTGCCTACGATGCGCCTATACAACCCTATGTCATCCGATGTCATTTGCAGGCCAAGAGCTTCGTTAAGCACCGCGCCTGCAAGCTGACTTTCTCCACCGAGCGAACTCTCATCAGGCGCGCTTTCCTCTTTACTCTCCTGCCCGGTTTCCTTGATTTCCGCAACAGGCATCAAATGCCTCGACAGACATGTCCACAACTCTTGGCTGGTAAAGGGTTTGCCAAGAAAATCCGCCATGCCCTGTTGCAAATATGTCTCCCTGTCGGTAGCAAGGACATTCGCCGTAAGCGCAATAATCGGCGTCTTGTTGCCCATCTTGAACAAATGTTGCGTGGCCTCAAGACCGTCCATCACCGGCATGTAGATGTCCATCAGGATCAAGTCGTAGGGATTGCCTTGTTCCATGCGGCTCTTGGCATATTCAACCCCTTGCTTGCCGTTCTCGGCTACGGTCGGATTAAGACCAATCCTTGTCAGATGATTTATGATTACATCCTGATTTATACGGTTGTCCTCGCACACCAATACGTCTCCCGAAAAAACTGGCTTGGTGGAGACAATCGGCGTATCTTTTTGCATGGAATCATCCGCTACCGCAATCGTATCAAAGGGCAGGGTGAAATAAAATCTGCTGCCCAGACCCGGCGCACTTTCAGCACAGAGATTGCCTCCCATCAGCTCGACAAAACCCTTCGCTATGGCAAGACCAAGGCCGGTTCCTCCGTATTTGCGCGTCGTGCCGGCATCCGCCCGAACAAAAGGCTCAAATATATACTTTAATTGTTCGCTATTCATGCCGATCCCGCTGTCCTTGACCTCAAACGAGATTGTTACATTCTCGGCAGTTTCTTTCTCTGCGACAACCTTCAGCTTGACCACTCCGTAGTTGGTAAACTTGATCGCATTGGATAAAAGATTCAACAACACTTGCCGAAGTTTGACCGGATCGCCCACCAGTTTTTTGCCGACCAACGGCTCGGCATAAAAGTGAAGGGCTATGCCTTTTTCCTCTGCCTTCAATTCGACTATGGTTCGGCATGTATGCAAAATAGCATGCAGATCAAAGGTGGCCTTGTCCAACTCCATCTTGCTGGATTCAATCTTCGATATATCCAGAATATCGCTTACGATATCCAGAAGTCCTATCGCGCTGCTCTTGATCTTTTCCAGGTATTCTTTCGTAATGGCAGGAGTGTCTTCCTCATCCAGTGCTAATTCCGCAAACCCGATAACGCCGTTCAAGGGAGTACGGATCTCATGGCTCATGTTGGCAAGGAAGATAGATTTGGCGTTGCTTGCGGCCTTGGCCGCTTCCGCCTTTCTAATCTCCTCGATGATGGCCTTTTGTTCGCGCAAATCCCTGGCGTATGCCGCAAGGATAAGCTCGCCTCTGTGCCTTACGCGGATCAAGGATTCCTCGCATGGCACCAGTTCGCCATCAGGCTTGCGATACAGCCATTCGTAACGTTGGTAGCCCTCTTTAAAGGCTTGTTCAAAGTGTTCGTAAGAAAGCTCGCTAGACCGCCGTCCGGATGGTTGAAATTCCGGCAGGACTTCCAAATATCCTTTGGCATAGTTATCTCTGCCCGGCAAACCAAACATGGTAATCGCCGCTTGATTGTAATAGGTAAATTGGTGATCGCGGTTAATCAATCCGCACGCGAATGGCATGGCATCAAGCATAAGCTGCATCCGTTCCTCATCCTCAAGCGCTTTTTCCGCAGCGGCCTTTAACTGAATGGAGGTATCGCGGATATTTACAGCCATTTCATTGCGGAACAAGGCGTCCGCAAACAAAAGCCCCCCTGAGCGCATTATTGATACCTCTTCGTCCGTAAAGACCCGCTCGCGGTGGCAATCATCGAAGCCGACCAAACCCCAAAACTGGCCTTTTATGAATACTGGTATCACCAGTATGGACAAAATGTCCTGGGAAGACAAATGGGCTTGTATTTTCGGTGGCATTTCGCGTACCAATCCATTTATGCAGTTTCCGCTCGACAGGATTTCTTCCCATCCGGGCGTGGCTTCCTCATAAGGGATATTAACCGTAAACTCGCTGCCCTGTAGAGGTCTCGCGTTTTCAGACCATTCGTAAATCTGGGTACTGCAAAGCCGTCCGTCAGTGCTGTGGTTTTTCCAGACATACATGCGATCTGTCTTTATAGCTTCGGTCATGATTTTCATGCTTTGCAACAAGGCGGATTCAAAAGAGTCTATATCCGCATTCAACAAAATGGCGGCCATGCGATTTATTGCGATTAGCATTATGCCGCGATGTTCAAGCGCAACCTGCGTTTGCTTGATACCTGTTATGTCAATGCTATGCTGAATGTGGACTGTTTTGCCGCCCGGCCAGTCAATGTATTGATCGGTGTTGCGGTAGTAACGGCTTGTCACGGTATTATGCTCTTCCCATACAACAATCTCGCCCGGTTCCTTTTCAAGCCGGTGGCATGGACAAAAGTCGCATCTCTCGCTCATGCCTTCCTGAAAAACCTTATAACAAGGGCTTCCGATCACGTCAGTCCTGATTTCGAAATGCCGCTTCATGGCGTCGTTCAGAAATAATATTTCATCGGTATCTTTGTCTGTGACATAAATCATCATGTCCGATTTGTTTAAAACATTTGTCATTATGTCGAGAGTTGTGTTTGATTCTTGCAATGCTTTTTTGGTATCCTGCGTCATGTCCGCTTTTATAATGGCGTTGGCGCACAAACGCGCGACCGCATTCAGAAAAGAGATGCTGTTTTCATCAAAAAGCCGTTCCCTGGTCAAATCCTGAAAGGCGACTCCGCCCCATAACTCGCCATTGATGGACACAGGTGTCATCAAAATTGACTTTACGCCATAGGGATTCAAAAAGGCTGTCTCCTCATCTGACATGACGCTGGCATGGATATTTATATGACCGCCTTGCGACAGGGCTGCGATCCAGTTCCTCACCACCGGAATGTCAGGCAAGATTCGCAGCTCATCGTCGAGGGCGACCATCCTGCCTGCGGCTTTCTCCCAACGGTACACCTGTCCGAAGCGCTTATTCCCGTTTGCGTCCACAAGGCGAAAAATGCTGATACGATCCAAATCCGTCGCGTAGGCGATTGGCTTTAAGCTATCGCTCATGACATCATCAAAGGTTTTGTCTTTTTGCGAAAGGAGAACAATGTCCATTTCGTTCAGCGCATTCAGCAATTTTTCACGGTGTTTGATCGTTTCCTCCATCTCTTTATTTTCAGTTATATCCCTTACGGCGCCTGACACTCTGAGCGGCACGCCCGTGCTGTCTCTCTGCGTGGTTCCCAATGCGTGAAAATGCCGGTATTCCGTGCCGTTTTTCATCAGGATGCGGTATTCGACATTGTAGGGGGTCTGTCCTGTATAGTCGTTCATATGCGCCGCGAAGGCATTGATTGTTTTTTCCTTGTCCTCAGGATGCAGCCGGTCGGTCCAACTGCCAAGCACATTCGGAAAATCGGTTTCATCAGAAAAACCGAACATGCTTCTGAATTCTTGCGAGTAGGTGATTTTATTGCTCCGGTTTACCGGATCCCCGCTCACAATATCCATGTCCCACATTGAAATGTTGAGCGCATCGTTTGACAGCTTGTATTTCACCAAGTCATATTCAGCGGCTCGCAATTGCTCCAGCAATTTTATTTGGTTTCGCACCCTGAGCTTGACTATCGCAGGGGAAAACGGCTTGATTATGTAATCCGCG
Source organism: Betaproteobacteria bacterium (assembly GCA_009777245.1). Lineage (GTDB taxonomy): Bacteria > Pseudomonadota > Gammaproteobacteria > Burkholderiales > Rhodocyclaceae > Azovibrio. The sequence goes on along the minus strand of WRMF01000004.1, from coordinate 23,372 downwards.
ACACCCAACGCCAATCCCTTTTCCTCGTCGGCGGCGCCGCTAAGACCTGTGACAAAAATTACGGGGATGTTCCGTGTTTTTTCGGAACTTTTCAGCGCTCCAATCACTTCATATCCATCCATATCTGGCATGATTATGTCAAGCAAGATGATGTCGGGCAGATGTTTTTCAGCCGTTTCAATGACGCTCTGCCCGCTTGTGGACGCATAAACAGTATACTCCGGCCTCAGAATATTCATGAGCGCCAAAATATTTGATTTTTCGTCATCAACAACGAGTATGCTGTATTTCCTGGCTTCATTCATGGATGTTCTCCCATTCCTTCTTCAGTTCAATAAGCGTCCTGGCAGCGGATTTAAAATCGAAATTGTCTATCTGCTTCAGAAGAGCCTCGGCTCCCGGAACGGCACGAAGCTCGTGAAGCAGATCCATGCAATCAGTATTATTACTTTCGAGCATTGGCTCCAGTCTTGCAAGCAACGTCAATGTCTGTTCGGCGCTCAATGCCCGGGGTTGTTCCCGTACTACCGGTTCTGCAAACATTGCTCTCAATTCATCGAGCACAGACATTAATTCAGTTGTAAGAATATTCATTTTATTTTCCCAGACAGAGGCTAACCCTTCCTTAAGCAGAGCTTCAACCTCGGCGGCGGCGTTTTTCAAGGCGGTTTTACCGATCAGCCCTGCGCTCCCTTTCAAACTGTGCGCGAGCCTGTGCGCCAGCTTTGTATCCCCGGCAGCAACAGCCGCCAATATTTCAGTATGTATGGTTTGATTGTCATTAAAGAAATTGATTCGCAGCTTCTTTTGCAATTCCTCATGTTCCTCATTTTCATCAACAACGCCGCTTATCGGATCGCTGCCCACCGGCGCGAGGTATGTTAACAACATCCGCCACAACTCCTGCGATGTGAATGGTTTTCCCAGGCAGTCGGGCATTCCGGCTCTTTTGTATTTTTCAAGCTCGCTTACCATTACATTGGCTGTCATAGCTACTATAGGCGTTCCCGTATTCATGGCCATTATCTGCGCGGCAGCTTCCATTCCGTCCATGACCGGCATGAACATATCCATGAAAATAAGATCAAAAGGTTTTTCATTCTTTTCCTTGCGCTCCTTGACTATCTCAACACCGAGCTTCCCGTTCTCCGCCGCCATTGTTTTCAAACCGACACGCGCAAGATGAGCGCAGATAACCTGCTGATTAAGGGAATTATCGTCACAGATCAGGACAAGGCCGTCGAAGCACGGTCTTTCGAGCATTTCGTATTTCGTCCGGTCAGGCGTGTCTTCAGGCGCTTCTATCGTCTCAAATGTAATTTCAAAGCTGAAAACGCTACCGACGCCTGGCGCGCTTTCAACCGCCAATTTTCCGCCCATCAGCTCCACAATGTTTTTTGCTATGGCAAGCCCCAGCCCCGTGCCTCCATAATCGCGAGTTGTGCTGGAGTCTGCCTGAATAAACAGACCGAATACTTTATCCATCTGTTCGGCAGTCATTCCGATGCCTGTGTCTTTTATTTCAAAATATACTGTCGCGCTGCCATTAGCCGCGCTTTTTATTGACGATGAAAATTTGATCGTTCCTGTTTGTGTGAATTTCACGGCATTGGACAGAAGATTCATGAGCACCTGATAAAGCCTCACAGGATCTCCCATGAGCCTCCGCCCGATTGACGGCTCCGCATAGATGCTCAAGTCAAGGCCTTTTTCCTTTATAATGGGGAGAATGACGGACTGGCAGCGGGAAAAGACATCGCGCAAGTCGAAAGGCGTATTATCCAGTTCCATCTTGCCTGATTCTATTTTTGATATATCCAGAATGTCGTTAATGATATGCAGGAGCCATTTTGTGCTGTCAGAAATTTTTTCCAGAAAATCCTTCATTTGAGGCACGGAGTCACTGTCCGACGCAAGCTCCGCGAATCCCATGATGCTGTTCATGGGGGTTCTTATTTCGTGGCTCATCGTCGCCAGAAATTCGGATTTCGCGCGATTGGCCGTTTCGGCTTCTTCCAACTGCTGCCGTTCAGTTACATCTGTTTGATAGCCCTCAATCAGATGAGGCGAGCCGTCCTGATTTTTCCCGATCACCCGGCTGCGCTCCCATATCCATTTTGTCTCGCCATCCTTCGTGATAATCCGGAAAGTCGCCTCAAAAGGCAGACCGCAGGGGATTGTTGCCTCGCTCAGTTGTTTGACATACTCGGCATCGTCAGGATGTATCATGCCGGCAAGATTGATCGAGCCGCCGTTCATCAGCTCGCCCGGCGCATAACCTGTAAGTTCCTTGCAGCCCTCGCTGACAAAGGTATAAGTAAAAATCGGCGGATCGTAAAGCTGCTGAAATACCATTCCGGGCAGATTGCTCATTATGGTTTCGATCTTCGCTGTCATACGCTTGTATTCGCGCATATCCCGCATATATGAAAAAACAATGTAATCATCGCCATATTTGACGCGCTCAAACGTGGTTATCGCCGGTATCGGCGTGCCGTCCAATAATTGATGCGTCCATTCGCCGACGAACCTTTCCCCTTCGAAAGCTCTATCTATAATCGTGGCGGCCGTTTCCAGGGAGTGGCGACCGTCCGGTTGATATTCCGGCGACAGCCTGTTAAAATGTTCTATGAATTCCTGCTTGTTGTTCAGCTCAAAAATCCTTGCTGCCTCGTTGTTGCAGTCAATGCATTCATAATTTCTATTGATCAGTAAACTGCAAAGCGGAATCGTATCCAGCATGACCGTCTCGCGCTCATGAGCTTCACGCAACGCCTCTTCCGCCGATTTTCTCTCGGTAATATCCATCGCTATCCCCAGGAGACCCACTACCTTGTTGTTTTGAATCAGAGGCGTTCTGATTATTTCCTTGGCGCGGCGGGAACCATCAACGTAGTTATACCAACCTTCCGTCCTGATGGCGGTATTTTCGCTAATCACTTTTTTATCAGTTTGAAAGAACTCATCCACTACACTTTGATCATGCAACTCCACATCCTTGAAGCTTTTTCCCAAAAGCTGCTCTTTGCCGACTCGCGCCTCTTCCAGAAATTTGCTGTTGAGACTTGTATACCTGTTGTCAAGATCCTGGGTAAACACTATGGCGGGTATTGAGTCGTATATAGCAGTGAGCGTGGCCGCCTGCCCGGCTATGGTTTTGCTTGCTTTCCTGTCTTTCAGATATATGAATATCAACAAGGCGATTATCAGCGTCAGCACAACGACAGAGCCGACCAGCCACGGACGCTGCTCCCGCGCCAGTCTCGCCTTATAGTCGTAAGTTTTGTGCGTCCATTGATCCGAAATGCCCTTTACGTCAATCAGGCGAAGCGCCTTGTCAACAATAGAGCGCAGTATGACTTCGTCCCTGTTAAACCCGATGGTATAATCCAGGGGGTAATTAAACGTGAGGTTCGCCTTGTAGCCCGAAAATTCATTGTAGTTCATCAAGGCAAGAAGATAGCGATGACTTGACATCACCATGTCAACCTCGCCGCGCTCCAAAGCGGCAAAAATAACAGTCAAATCATAATCCACAGTATTCGCATGGTCGGGAAACCAGCTACGAAACATCTTGGCATATGCGGTATCTATAGGCAGTCCCACCTTCGCATTCATAACTTCATCAATGCTCACGTTGGAGGTTTCCGACTTGGACAGAAGCGCGTAGTAATCGGTAAGCAACATGGTCTCCGACCACAAGAGACGGTCTTCCAGTTCTTTTGACGGGATAAGATCGGCAATCATGGCCGCTTCCCCGGATTCAAGCATTCCTAGCATTTCCACCCACGATGTATTCATGTCGTTGGCGAGTTCGAAAGACAGTCCGGTAAGCGCCTTCAGTTCTTTCAGCATATCAAAGAAGATGCCCTGCCACTCTTTTTCGTAGGCATTGTAGAAGCTGGCCGGATAAGCATAGTGCTCGGCCAGATATAAAACGGCGGGACTGCTTCGCAGATACGCCCGCTCCTCCTCGTTTAGCTTTACGTACAGTTTATGCCTCTGGTACTCCTGCCATCCGAGCTTGTACAACTCGGACAAGTGTTGAGCGCCGCCATTTTGCAGCGCCTTTTGCACAACCGAGATAACAGGTTCAAGCGTATGATTTTGCGTCGTCATGGAAACCGGCGCACGGATCATAGGGAAAAAATATTCGGCGACCGCATCGTCGTAAGCATCAAAAGCGGTTTCCACGTTGCTCCCGATGAAAAAAGCGTCCGCTTCTCCGCTTTTGAGCGCCCTGTACGCGCTGTCATAATTATCAACATAGAGTTTCTCGAATGGGTAATCCACGTGCGCGGCAACCCGATCATCGGTGATGGAGCCGTCAAGGAAGGCGTAACGAAGCGGGCGCCGGGCGGCAATATCACGGAGCGGAGCGCTGCCTTCAATCCGCACGTGTTTTATGGAGCGGTTGGCAATGGCTCCAGTCATGAAATATATCTTACGACGTTCATCGGTAGCCGAGAGTTCGCCTGTAAAATCAATGCTGTGGTCTTGAAGCCCCGCGAGCAACACGTCCCAGTCATGAATCGCGGGCGCAAACGGGATGCCGAACAATTCGCTCAACCAATCGCAAAGCAGGGCGGCAAAGCCCCGGATTTCGCCGTTTTCACTAAAAGCCTCGGAGGTATAAAGCATCCCGTACACAAAGGGTCTGCCTTGTTCTTTGAGAGCCTCGACGGCTCTGATTTCCTCGTCTGTGACGCCGGGAATATCCCGATACGAGGCGTAAGGCGAAGCGTCGCCTTGCTCGATCGCGCCGCGCCCGAAAGACATGCCGACAATCAGGAAGGTCAGGGCAACGCATAGCATGTATGCGTATACTCTCTTATTGATCATCCACATATCATGTTCCTGTTCCGAGATGGACGCTAACCGGATTTTGCTTCCAAGAGAGACTGTATTGCAAGCAACGTCTCAAAAGCTGCTTCAAATTCATAATCCTCTATCTGCGCTACGAGATTGTCGCATATATCGCCCAAGGGCGCAAAAATATCTCTTATCCGATCCGCAAAATCCGCACTCTCCGTATATCCTGAAGACAGGAGCGGGCTCAACTCTTCAACGAGCGCGAGGGCTTCCTCAATATCAAGATTGCCTTTATCCGGCTTGACTTCGGCAACAACGGGCGGAAGCACCTTCAACAACTCCTGCAACGCGGTTTCAAGCGCCGACATCTGTTCGATCAAACGGCTTCTGTCGCCGTTTGCAAGCGACGCCTCGATGGCATACGCCGCATTTGCCAGCTTTTCCGCGCCGATAGTACGGGATGCGCTCTTTAACGTGTGCGCCGTCCGACGAGCTGAGTCGAGATCTCCGGAGCCTACCATCTCGTTCAATGCGCCTGCGATTCCGGTATAATCCTCGACAAAGTTCATTACGATACGCCTGTACAACTCTGTGTCGTCCGCCGTCATTTTCAGACCAAGAGCTTCATCAAGTACCGCGCCTTCCAACTGATTTTCAGCGGACGCGCCGGACACGCTTACCGCTCCCTCTCCGCCCCTCTGCACGGTTGCCTGGACTGCCGCAACAGGCGTCAAATGCCTGGACAGGCATGTCCATAACTCCTGGCTGGTAAATGGCTTGCCCAGAAAATCAACCATGCCCTGTTGCAAATATGTCTCCCTGTCGGTAGCGAGAACATTCGCCGTAAGCGCGATGATCGGCGTCTGGTTTTCCACTCTGACCAAGTGCCTTGTCGCGTCAAGGCCGTCCATTACCGGCATGTAGATATCCATCAGAATCAAGTCGAAGGGATTGCCTTGTTTCATGCGCTCCTCCACATACTCAATCCCCTGCCTGCCGTTTTCGGCTATGGTCGGATTAAGGCCAACCCTTGAGAGATGATTGGCGATAACCTCCTGGTTTATGCGGTTATCCTCACATACAAGCACATCCCCTGAAAAAACCGGCTTCGCGTAAACAGGCGGGGTGTCTTTTTGGCTGGAATCATCCGTCACATCGGCAACCGTATCAAAGGCGAGAGTAAAATAAAATCTGCTGCCCAAGCCGGGCGCGCTTTCAACAGAGAGATTGCCGCCCATAAGCTCAACAAGATTTTTTGTTATGGCAAGGCCGAGGCCGGTTCCGCCATATTTTCGCGTCGAGCTGGTGTCCCCCCGAACAAAAGGCTCAAATACGCTTCCTATTTGTTCTTTACTCATGCCAATTCCGCTGTCTTTGACCTCGAACAGGATTTTCACGTTCGCATCGGTTTCTTCTTCTGTGGCTACTCTCACTTTCACCACGCCGCAGTTGGTAAACTTGATCGCGTTGGACAAAAGATTCAACAACGCTTGCCGCAACTTTATCGGATCGCCCACCAGCTTTTTGCCTGCCAGCGGCTCGGAATAAAAGTGCAAGCCTATGTCTTTTTCCTCCGCCCTGAGTTCAACTATGGTTCTGCATGTTTGCAATACGGCAGGCAGGTCAAAGGGTACTTTTTCCAATTCCATCTTGCTGGATTCAATCTTCGATATATCCAGAATATCGCTTACGATATCCAGAAGTCCTATCGCGCTGCTCCTGATTTTACCCAGGTACGTTTTTGTCACGGCAGGAGTGTATTCGTCGTCCAGCGCCAATTCCGCAAACCCGATAACGCCATTCAAGGGAGTGCGAATCTCATGGCTCATGTTGGCAAGAAAGATGGATTTGGCATGGTTTGCGGCTTTGGCGGTTTCCACCGCGCTCTCCAGTTCTTGCTTCAGCCCTAGCACTACGGCAGTGCGCTTCTGAACCAATTCTTCAAGTTTCTTTCCTTCGTATCGCTTTTTTTGGAAGAGCGCGAGCAGGAGAATGACCACGCAAAAAAGCAGGACGGAGGCGCCAATCAGCCACGGACGCTGCTCCCGCGCCAGTCTTGTCTTATAGTCATAGGTTTTGTGCAGCCATTGCCCGGAGATCGCCTCGACATCAACAAGATGCAATGCCTTGTCTACAACGGAGTGCAGGATGGCGTGCTCCTTGTTGAATCCCATGGCGGATACCCAGGTTTGGCTGAATACAAGATTGGCCTTATAGCCCGAAAACTCAAGGTAATGCGTCAGAGACAAAAGCCTTCGCCTGCTCGACATCACCATGTCAACCTCGCCGCGATCCAAAGCCCTGAAGGCGTCATCCGAGCTATCATATTCCACAGTGTTGGCATGTTCAGGAAACCAGGCTTGGAACACTTCTGCATAAGCTGTTCCTCTCGGAATGCCAACCTTGACGTTCAAGACCTCGCCAAGTCTGATATTGGGAGTTTCCGATTTGGACAAAAGCGCGTAATTATCAACAATGGTCGCGGTCTTCGGCCACAGAAAACGACCTTCCCGCTCCTTTGTGGGGATGAGTTCGGAAATCATGAACGCTTCGCCGCTTTCAAACATTTTCAATAAGTCCGACCACTCCGCGCGCCGGTCGTTTGCAATCTTGAAAGACAAGCCGGTAAGCGTTTCTACTTCTTTCAGCGCATCAATGACAATGCCCTGCCACTCGCCTTCATATGTGTTGTAAAAACTGGAAGGGTAATTGTAATGTTCGACTGCGATTGGAATAACCGGGCGCTTGCCTATATATGCCCGCTCTTCCTCGTTCAGCCTTATAAACAGCTTATGCTTCCGGTAGTCTTGCTGCCCTGCCGCGTACAATCCGGTCAGATGGCTAGCGCCGCCGTTTTGCAGCGCCTTTTGCACGACCGAGATAATAGGGCGAAACGCGCCGTTTTGCGTTGAAAAGGAAACCGGCGAGTTGATCATCGGAAAAAAGTCATCGGCAACCACATCCTCATAAACAGCAAAAGCCGCCTCTGCGGGACTTTCGTCAAAAAAGGCGTCCGCCTGTCCGCTCCTCAAGAGCTTATACGCCTCTTCATAGTTATCAACATAGAGTATTTCAAATGGATAACCGACAAGCGCGGCAATCTGACCGTCGGTTATGACACCATCAAGGAAAGCGTAGCGCGGCGGACGTTGAGCCGCAATATCCTGAAGCGCCATGCCGCCTGCAATCCGCATGTGTTTTATGGTGCGATTGGCAATGGCATCGGTCATGAAATAGGTCTGCCTGCGTTCGTCAGTAGCAGTCAGTTCGCCTGTGAAATCAATTTCGTGAGCTTGAAGCCCCGCGATCAATACGTCCCAGTCATAGAACGCGGGCGTAAACGGGATGCCGAACAATCCGCTTAACCAATTGCACAGCATGGCGGCAAAGCCCCGGATTTCGCCGTCTTCGCTAAACGCCTCGGAACTGTGAAGAACCCCGTACACAAAAGGTTTGCCCTGTTCTTTGAGCGCCTCGACGGCTATGATTTCCTCCGCCGTCACGCCGGGAATGTACCGATACGAGGCGTAGGGCGCGCCTTGCTCCGCAGCAAACGTCCCGCGCAACAGGCCGACAATCAGGAAGGCAAGGGCGACGCATCGCATGTACGCGTACACTTTCCTGTCGATTTTCCGCATATATGGCTCCTGTTCCGAGAGGGATGCTAACCGGATTTAGCCTCCAGAAGAGACTTTATTGCAAGCAACGTCTCAAAAGCTGCTTCAAACTCATAATCCTCAATCTGCGCCACAAGATCGCTGCATTTTTTGCCCAATGGCGTAAAAGCAACCTTTATCCGGTCGACAAAATCCGTGCTCTCCGTATATCCAGAAGCCAAGAGCGGACTCAATTCATCAACAAGCGCCAGGGCTTCCTCAATATCAAGATCGCCTTTCTCCAGCTTGACTTCGGCAACAACGGGCGGAAGCGCCTTCAACAACTCCTGCAACGCGGAATCAAGCGCCAATATCTGTTCGGTCAAACGGCTCGCATCCCCGCTTGCAAGCGACGCCTCTATACTATACGCGACATTTGCCAATTTTTCCGCGCCGATAATCCGGGACGCGCTCTGTAATGTATGCGTCGTTCGACGAATCAGATCAAGATCGCCAGAATCTGCCATCTCGTTCAATCTGTCTACAACTCCAGTATAGTCCTCTACAAAGTGTTTCACGATACGCCTGTACAACCCCATGTCATCCGACGCCCGTTGCAAACCAAGCGCCTCGTCAAGCGTCGCGCCTTCAAACCGGCTTTCAGCGGACTCGCTCGCATCGGACGCTATTTTCGCTCCCTGCTCCCCCTGCCCGCACCGAGTCTGGTCTGTGACAGTCAAGTGCCTTGACAGGCATGTCCATAATTCCTGACTGGTAAAAGGCTTGCCAAGAAAATCAACCATGCCCTGTTGCAAGTATGTCTCCTTGTCGGTAACGAGAACATTTGCCGTAAGCGCGATAATCGGCGCTTTATTGCCCATCCTGACCAAATGCCTTGTTGCGTCAAGACCATCCATCTCCGGCATGTAGATATCCATCAGGATCAAATCATAGGGATTGCCTTGTTCCATGCGCTCTCTGGCATACTCGACCCCCTGCCTGCCGTTTTCGGCTACGGTCGGATTGAGGCCGATCCTTGAAAGATGGCTGACGATGACCTCCTGATTTATGCGGTTGTCTTCGCAGACCAGCACGTCCCCTGCAAAAACCGGCTTTGCGGAAACCAGCGGCGCGTCTTGCTGGCTGGAATCATCAGCTACCGCAATCGTCCCAAAGGCGAGAGTGAAATAAAACCTGCTGCCCAGACCCGGCGCGCTTTCAACAAGCAAATTACCGCCCATCAATTCGACAAGACTTTTTGTTATGGCAAGACCAAGACCGGCTCCTCCGTATTTGTTCGTCGTGCTGCCATCCACCCGCACAAAAGGCTCGAATATGTTTTCTATTTGTTCGCTGCTCATGCCTATCCCGCTGTCCTTGACCTCAAAAAGAATTACCACGTTCTCGCTTGTTTCTTCTTCCGTGACGACCCTCACTTTCACCACTCCGTAATTGGTAAACTTGATAGCGTTGGACAAGATATTCAATAACGTCTGCCGAAGTTTGACCGGATCGCCCACCAGCTTTTTGCCTATCAGCGGCTCGGAATAAAAGTGAAGGGCTATGCCTTTTTCCTTCGCTTTTAGTTCAACTATAGTCCTGCATGTGTTCAAAACAGAGTGCAGATCAAAGGGAGATTTTTCCAACTCCATCTTGCCGGATTCAACCTTGGATATATCCAGAATATCGCTTACGATATCCAATAGGCTTATCGCGCTGCTCTTGATTTTATCCAGGTACGCTTTCGTCCTGGCAGGAGTGTCTTCGTCGTCCAATGCCAATTCCGCAAAACCGATAACGCCGTTCAAGGGAGTGCGAATCTCATGGCTCATGTTGGCAAGAAAGACGGATTTGGCCATTGAAGCCTCATCGGCTGCCCTTGTGGCTTCTTTCATGGCCTGTTCCATCTGTTTGTTTTCGGTGATGTCGCGCAAAATCGCAACCGAGCCGCTAACATTCTCGTTTTCATCGAATATGGGGAAATAAGTCGCGGAACAGTATATCAATTGACCATCCATGCGCCTGCGCATGGATTCAGCGTAGGAAATGTATTCTCCTTTTGCCACGCGATCCCGCAGCGTATCAATTATGCCGTAGTATTCATCAGGCGTATAATGTTTAGGCGTTTTGCCGATAACCTCATCCCGACTGTAACCCAGCAATTGTTCCGCGCCCTGATTGAAATCAGTTATGACAAAGTCTTTGTCCACAACTATGATTCCGGCGTCTACCGTGGAAACGATGGCATTGAAACGCTGTATATGACTGTAGATCAGTTTTTTTATAGCAAGCAGATATATAATCGGATTGATTGTCATCATAATTATAAATATGATGAATGCAGCACTGCGAAGATAACCGGAAAGCTGGCCGCCAGTAGAGTCGTCTACAAAATGTATTCCAACCCCTGAGGCCAGCGCGGCCAATATTATAAAATAAAATATGCTGACTTTTTTCATGAAGCTGTTTGTGTTTTTTGAAAATAAAAGCAGATTGAGCGGCAGTATGCACAGTAAAACTCCGACACACGCAGCCACGCTAAGCCGCAGGTTCGGGTCTTCGTTATAAAGCTCAAAAATATTGTATGCCAGAATGGATATGAGGAGTATACCTGTTTCAACAATGCGGACGTTTTTGCCGTAAATGTTTGTAACCGTGAGCAGCAGGCCGACTTCAATATAAATATACACAAAAAACATGGTATTGGCGATATTGATTGATATAAAACCAGGAGCAATATCTCGCAGCAGAAGCAATAAAAACCCAATTGAATACAAACATCTGGTGTACATTACCTTGTTGAGAAGACCGGAAGAAAATGAGTCTCTGGCGGATGTCTTGTATAAATATACAATGACGCCAGCGGCAAAATGCCCCCATATCAGGACGACAACCAATGTTTGTATATCAAAGGCAAACAAGTTCAGTAACATACAAGAACCTATGCGCAAACTCTGTTTCTGCCAGCCTGCTTGGCGGCATAAAGGGCTTTGTCGGCCTGTTCAAGCAAATCCACCGTTGAGCTTTCAACAGAAGGAACCGTCGCGGCTATCCCTATGCTAATCGTCATGTTCACATCCAAAGCGCAGCCCTGGATAAATGACTGCTCAACATTTAGCCGGATGCCTTCAGCAACCGCCAATGCCCCGCTGATATCCGTTCCCGGCAGGAGCAGCGCGAACTCGTCGCCGCCCCAACGAGCGGCAAGATCCGCCGGACGCTCCATTGATGATTTTATTATGTCCGCAATCAATTTCAGCGCAATATCTCCTTGCTTGTGTCCATATGTGTCATTGACCGTTTTAAAATTATCCACGTCAATTATGCAAAAACTGATAGGGTTTTTTTCCCGAATGGCGCGCGCCCATTCCATTGCCATTCTGCTGTCAAGACCTCTCCTGTTCGGCATGTTTGTAAGGTAATCAAGCAAGCCAAGCTGTTCAATTATTCGTATCTGCTCCACGATCCGCAGATGCGTCATCACTCTCGCTTTGACAAGGGATTTATGGAACGGTTTTGTTATAAAATCAACCGCGCCGAGATGAAATCCTTTTTCCTCGTCCTCAATACTGCCCAGCCCTGTGATGATGATAACAGGTATGGAACGAGTGCTTTCTGATTCCTTCAATGCGGTCAGAACCTCAAAACCGCTCATGCCTGGCATAATAATGTCAAGCAGGATCAAATCCGGCTTGTCGTTCATCGCCCTTCTCAACCCAGCCTCTCCCGATTTCGCGGCAATTATCCGGCAATTAAGCTGAGCATCGCCGAAATCCTTGTAATCCGACTGAAACACTCGGGATAACACCTCCAGACTGGAGCGGTCATCATCAACAAGCAAAATCTTGAATACGTCGTGCGTCACTTGCATTGCCTTTCCTGGTCGTGCGGGTTTTCCTGCCAGAACATGACCCAGCGCTGCTATCTGCAAGACGACCGGATCATGCCTGATGACAACATACGCTCATGTCTTGCAAGTATAGGAGTTTCTATTCAACCTTACAACATTTTTGTATGGACGCTTTCTATTGTGGCAATGTCTCTGCTTGAAGATAGCGCGTTTCCGGCAAGAGGCGCAATTTATCGCGCCCGACAACCCCTGCGCGCCACAACAAACGCCGCAATGATGGGGGGCGCACACCTTCGCCTCACACGGCAAAAGAAGAACCGCAACCGCAGGTGGAGACAGCGTTGGGGTTATGGATGACAAACTGGGAGCCGGAGAGTCCTTCCGTATAGTCAATCTGTGCGCCGACCAGATATTGATAACTCATCTGGTCAATCAACAGGGTAACGCCATTTTTTTCAAGGCTGGCGTCATCCTCGTTCACAACTTCTTCAAAAGCAAAGCCGTACTGAAAGCCGGAGCAGCCGCCGCCCATGACGAAAATTCTGAGCTTTAAATCAGGATTGCCTTCTTCCGCGATCAACTCGCGCACCCGGTTTGCAGCATTGTCCGTAAAAATGATGGGGATGGTTTCACTCATGGCTTGTTCTCTATAAAAGCATTGGAAAAGGCGTCATGCTATGTCAAACGACTTTTGAATGACGCGCTCAAATCATTCCCGGTTCAAGTTCGTTGCGCTCCGTCCTGGGCTTGTCCCGCTTCAGGATAAGCTGCCCCTCAATCAAAGCGCCTTGTTGTATTTCGATCACAGCGTATTCAATATCGCCCGTAATCCGCGCTCTTGGGTGCAGTTCCAGGGATTCAGCCGCCCGCACCGGCCCATTTATCGTGCCATTGACAATCAGGTGGGAGACTTCCACATATCCGTTGATGACGCCTTGCTCGCTCAACATCAGGGTAGCTTGCTGGGTTTGGGCAATGACCTTGCCGCAAACCTCGCCATCCACCCGCAATCCGCCCGCAAACAGGATATTTCCTTCCACTGTCGTACCCTGCCCGATCAGGCTGTCAATCTGGGCGGCAGCCCCTGCCGCGTTATTTTTTTTGGTAAACATGAATGCCTCCTGGTTTAGAAAGTAACGCTCGCGGCAGTACGCTGAACATCGCCTTGCAACAGCAACAGTTCCGCTTTTTTCAGCACATCGCCGGAAGCAAGGGAAATTATCCCTTCCTTGCGAACCCACTGATGAATTTTTACATGAAAATCAGGACTGACATCCTTATTGTCCGGCCAGACAAACTGAACCGGACTGCCGTCCCGCTCCACGGTCAGCAGGAATTGCAGACGTCCGGCAAAGCCTGCCGTCTGCCGTCCGCCATGATAACCGATCAACACGCTGAAACGGTATTGTCCCGCGACACTGGGATCAGAACGCACGGACAGACGTTCCAGACGCACCTCGCCTTCTCTGGTTCCCGCAGGCACCAGTTGGAGAAAATAGGCGAGATCGTCCTTCACGATTGCCAGATCGCCGGAAATGTTACGCAATTCCTCTTCCAGCCCGCGATTGGCGCTGCGCGTCATTTCCAGCTTGGCGGCCTCGCTGCCGCTATCGTTCAGCGTGGTTTCCAGATGCGCGATTCGCTCCCGCATGGCTATGATGTCCTTTTCTTCCGGGGAACGCATCATGATATTGATGCCGTAACCCAGCAGAAAAATCACCAACGCGCCAACCGCGCCTATCGCAACCTGGGCGTAGCCAACCGCACTCGGACGAATGGTGAGCTTGCTTGCGCGAATCCCGGAATAACGATGTAACCGTTGAAACAACCTACGCATGTTGTCTCTCGTGTTTTATCAAGAAGGGGGAATGATACCAAGGTCAACCTGTTGTAACAAGCTGGTCTTTTATTATTCTGAAGCTGGTCGTAGCGCCGCCCCTGTCTAGGCGGGGTAAGCGAAAGTTCCATGAAACCGAAAGCGGCAAGAAAAACCCCAACCGGAAGTCGGGGTTGATTTCGCGCGCTGGCTCGTCAGCGTTTGGAAAACTGTTTCCGACGCCGCGCCTTGTGCAGACCGACTTTCTTTCGTTCCACCTCGCGGGCGTCGCGGGTTACGAAACCGGCAGCGGAAAGGGAAGGTTTCAGGGTTGTATCGTACTCGATCAGGGCGCGGGTAATGCCGTGCCGCACCGCGCCAGCCTGCCCGGATTCGCCGCCGCCGGCGACATTCACCTTTATGTCGAATCCGTCCAGTTGATTCACCAGTTGCAGGGGTTGACGCACAATCATCCGCCCTGTCTCGCGGGAAAAGAATTCATCCACCGGCTTGCCGTTGACTGTAATCTCGCCTTTTCCGCGCTTCATGAACACGCGGGCAACTGCGCTTTTGCGCCGCCCCGTGCCGTAGTAATAGCTTACTGCCATTTTTTCGTCCTCAGATGTTCAGCGCCTTGGGCTGCTGGGCGCTATGGGGATGCGTATCGCCAGCATAGCATTTCAGCTTTTTCAGCATGGCGTAGCCGAGCGGCCCTTTGGGCAACATACCTTTTACGGCTTTTTCCAGAATACGCTCAGGAAAACGCTGCTGCAATTTGGCGAAGTTGGTCTCGCGCAAACCGCCGGGAAAGCCGGTATGACGATAGTACTTCTTGTCCTCGGCCTTGTTGCCGGTGACGACAAGCTTTTCGACATTGGTGACAACGATGTAGTCGCCGGTATCCACATGCGGGGTATAAATTGCCTTGTGCTTGCCGCGCAGACGGCGCGCGATTTCGCTGGCAAGACGCCCCAGCACCTTGCCGGAGGCATCTACCACAAACCATTCACGTTCCACCTCAAGCGGCTTGGCGGAAAAAGTTTTCATTGACGGCATCCCTGAAATTCAAAAGGACGCAATTTTAATGAGAATCACATCCGCTGTCAAATGCTTTGTTCCGCTTCCAGGAGGATAATACCTACTTGATGAACGGTCGCGGCTCCACATCGCCGCAATCCACGCCAAGCCAGCGCGCCGATACTGTCTGTGTATCTACGATTTGCCCATTTGCCACGGTTATCCCCACCGCAGAATAGGCAGAATCGCTCTGGTAGGTTGCTTCAATCTCGCCACTAACCTCAGCAGGCTCCGTACAGGCAAAAGACACTTTGACCGTATTATCTACGCTTGATGAAGCGGTCAAGGCGCAATTTCCTTGCGGCGGTTGGATCAGCACGAGACCGAGTTTTGCCATTTCAGGCGTGACGCAAGCCTTTGTGACTATCATACCGGCCTCGTTTATGCTGCTGCCAAGCTGCGCCATCTCCGCTGCAATCATATCTTCCACTTGCTTACGCTCGGCAGGCGGCAGAGCCGCCATCATCTCTTGCGCGGCAGACAGCATGGAACTCTGGGTGATTGATTCCCAAAGCCCGGATCTCGGCCTCGCGCCATCGGCAAAGGCTGTCACAGCAAACAGCGCGACTGCTGCAATTCCTAACATCTTGTATTTCATAAGATTTTCCTACAAAGAAGCAAAAGGACAAGTCATTTTACGCGAAAGCTTCAACCCATGCAAATCGGGCATTGCGCCGTTAGCGCCACAGCTTGAAAGCAGGTTCTCACATAGCGCTGGGTGGATTGTACCACCTTGGTTTTCCAATCTTGTCAAGGCTCCCTTAGCATTTTCGATTTAAGCACATGTACTTTTCTCAAAATGTAAATCAATCATGGCGCGGCCAGACCTCTTCCCTCGCCCCTCTCCCTGCTTTTGGCTGCGCCGCGAGTGGCTATCCTCTCCCTCTCCCCCGCCCTCTCTCCCGCTTGCGATTGGTTTTAGCCCCCTTCTGACAGCCGCGTTATTTGCGGAAAGCTCCTTATGGACGCGCTGAAGTAATCTAATTTTTGTCGATCCACTCCAGATGAGTGAAGTGTTTTTGCGACATGCGCGTGAAAAACGTGGGAAATTGCCTTGCAGCGTCCTCAAAACAGCAGGATTATCGGGGTTTCCCCTTACCCTTTCAGGATGCGCCCTGGATGCGTTTGCCGCGACGCATGGCAACCATCCGCCCCCCTGCCCTGATTATCGGCGCGCGCTTCAACGCGCCCCGCGTCCGTAAAAACAACGCTTCCCTCCTTGAGCGAATAGTATGATGCGGCAAGGAATAAATCAGCGCGTCCATATATGAAAATCTGTCTTGCCCGCTCCGAGGCGCGTGTTCAGGAAAAAGAATTGTTATAGTTCTGCCTGAGGTAAAACTTCCGTCCGCATGAAGTCTTTTGTCCTGATTTTCTGTCTTTGTCTTGTATCCGGCTGCGTTGTCTTGTCCGACCCGCGCCCGGATACGGAGCTTGTGCGCTTTTACGCCTCGCCCAATTTCGGGGAGCGTCGCGCCAATTTTGTCATCCTGCACCATACCAGCAACGATGACTTGATCCGCACCCGCGCCGTCTTGACCAATCCCTTGTCCGGTGTGAGCAGTCATTATCTGATCGGTCAGAGTGGCGAGATTTTTCAGTTGGTCGCCGAATCAAAACGCGCCTGGCACGCAGGAGAATCCTGGTGGGGCGGGCAGACCGATATGAATTCGGCATCAATCGGCATTGAACTGGATAACAACGGCAAAGAGCCGTTTTCGGCGGCGCAAATTGACGCGCTTCTCACGCTGTTGCGCGATATTCAACAACGTCATAACATTCCTCGCGCCAATTTTTTAGGACATGCCGATGTCGCACCCGCGCGTAAGACCGACCCAAGCGCCTTGTTCCCCTGGTCGTTGCTGGCTGCGGAAGGCTTTGGCCTTTGGTGCGATACGCCTCATGATGGCTGGCTTACTGTATCGCCTGCCTTGGCAGATGGCGGGCTGTCGAATTTTTTCCTTGCCCTGACCGCGCTGGGCTACGATCCGCGTGAACCCAAAGCCGCGCTGACGGCGTTTAGGCGGCATTTTTACCCGGATGGCCTTGACGATGAAACCGGAACACCCAGCGCGGAAGAACACGCGCTCCTCTCCTGCCTTCTGGAACAGAAGAAGGAGCGGTGATTTGCACAGGGGCACCCGGAATGTAGGTTGGGGTGAGCGGAACGCGAACCCCAACCTACGCGCTAATTATACTGATAGCATTCAAAAAATTCTGGTTTGGACTTTTTTAAAACGACGATACTTCGCGGGTAGATTCCGTTGCTATCAGTGTCACTGATCTCTACTATTATTCACCCGGCAATTAAGGGTTGCATCATATTTGCCATTTCGGCCCATATGGGGCGTGCCTCGAAAAGTCAAACCTTAATTGCCGGTTCAATAGATCAATGAATCTTAGCGTTGCATCCACAGTCCAGCATTTCATTTCTTTGTCGTAGGATGGTGGCTCCCCTCCGAGTTTTTTGTAGTTGGAGTCATCGTCGAGCTTAAATTCACAGAATTTTCTTAGGAATGCGGGTTCCTGTGGCATATCGCAATTGGTGCTAAACAAAAGATCACCAGAATCGCTTGGCTCCATACTGACTGACCCCGTTAGCGTGATTTGCCCAGAGAGATAAATTACACCGTTAGGCAAGTACCCATGCTCGTCATAATAATCAAGAGAAGCTTTTTCTTTGTGTAAATCAACCCAACGGTGTGAACTGTCACGCAGGTCACTTAGTCCACACACCGCATCGACACGCAGACCTTGGGGCAGCGTGACTTCAAGATTAGATAGCTCGTCTCCGCAATAACAGGGAACATGCCTCTCCCAGCTAGCAGACATCTCAACCGATAGAGCGGAGCACTTACTCCCTTCTGAATATGCTTCTGAGCCAATTGAGGCAAAAAGCATTAACACCGCTATCATAAAAAATTTCACCAGCTTCTCCTGTAAGACCTAACTCAAAAAATCCGCGCCAAAAAAGCGCCGGTGTTTTCTGCCGGGATTGGCAGCCAAACGTGATGTCCCGCGCCGGGCGCGACTTCTACAGGTTCACCGGCAGCGTTTTCCATGCGCTCAACCATGATAATGCTGTTCCTCTGGGGGTGCACGATTTCCAGACTATCTCCCAGCGTAAAGCGATTTTTGACGACGATTTCCATTAGATTGCGTTCAGCGTCAAAACGCGCGGCGTCGCCCACGTACTGGCTTTTGCTGGATACGGAGTGACCGCGTGAATAATTCTGGTGTTCGTCAGGCTTGGCATAGCGTTGATAAAAACCGCCGGTATAGCCGCGCTGGGCAAGGTTTTCCAGCGCGGCCAGGAGCGCGGGATTAAAGGGGCGTCCCGCGTAAGCGTCATCAATAGCAATACGGTAATTCTGGCAGGCACGGGCAACGTAATAGGCGCTTTTCGTGCGCCCCTCAATCTTCAACGAATCCACGCCGATTTCAATCAGCCTTGCCACATGCTCAATGGCGCGTAGATCGCGGGAATTCAGAATGTAGCTGCCGTGTTCGTCTTCTTCCATCTGCATCCACTCATCGGGGCGACTGGTTTCTTCGATAAATATCGGTGCGAGCGCGCCCGTCGCGTCTTCTCGCGCCGGCGCGGTTCGGTATTCCCAGCGGCAGGCGTTGGTGCAAACGCCCTGATTGGCGTCCCGATGATTGAAATAACCGGAAAGCAAACAACGGCCTGAATGCGCGATGCACAACGCGCCATGTACAAAGACTTCCAACTCAATTTCCGGGCAGCGCCTACGAATTTCGGCGATTTCTTCAAGCGTAAGCTCGCGGGAGAGAATGACGCGGGCAATGCCCAGCTTATGCCAGAATTTTACCGCCGCCCAGTTCATGGTATTGGCTTGCACGGAGAGGTGAATGGGCATCTTAGGCCAGGCGTTACGCGCAATATCAATCAAGCCGGGGTCAGCCATAATCAGGGCGTCCGGCTGCAAGGCGATAGCCGCTTCCATGTCGCGCTGCCAGGTGGTCAGTTTGGCGTTATGCGGCAGGAGATTGCTGACCAGATAGAAGGATTTGCCCGCCGCGTGAGTCATTTCTATCCCCTGGGCAAGGGCGGCAATAGAGCCGAATTCGTTGTTACGCGCCCGTAGCGAATAGCGGGGCTGACCGGCATACACCGCGTCCGCCCCGAAAGCAAGAGCGGCGGAAAGCATGGCAAGGGAACCGGCGGGCGCGAGGAGTTCAGCGGACATGAAAATAAATATAAACGCGGTGGAAAAAACGGAAAATTCAGGCGCTCTGGTCGCTCGCCGACGCGGTAAAGACCCGGTTCTTCCCGGCCTTTTTGGCGTCGTACATGGCGGCGTCGGCGCGGTTGATGACGGAATCCCGCATTTCCCCGGATTTTAGTTGGGCAACGCCCGCGCTGAAGGTAATCAGAAGTTTCTGGTTCTGAAAAAGGAAAAAGCGACGGGTGAGATTACGCTGCAAACGCGCCATGGCGGCGGCAGCTTCCGCAAGACCGGTTTCGGGAAAGATGATGAGAAATTCCTCGCCGCCATAGCGGGCAACGGTATCCTGCGGACGCAGAGTGTCGCGGATGACGCGGGTTAAATGAATAAGCGCCTCGTCACCGGCGGTATGTCCCTGGGAATCGTTCAGTTGCTTGAAATCGTCAATGTCGAGGATGGAAACGCAAATCGGCAGTTCGTAGCGTCCGGCGCGGGCTATTTCCCTGGTCAGAGTCTCTTCCAGGCCACGCCGGTTCATCACCCCGGTAAGTTGGTCATGGCGAATCAAATGGCTGGTTTCAGCCAGCTCGCGCTCCAGCGTCAGAATGCGCTCTTCCGCTTCGGCTACCTGGCGCTGCTTTTGCCGCAATTCGTCCCGCGCCCGCAGGGCGTTATATTGAATCTCGCGGGTTTCGCGCATGACTTCTTCCAGCACCGCCTCCAGTTCGTTGATGTTGTCCGCCGCGCTGATCCGGCGCGCGCATTTTTCTATCACATCGTGGTAACCGGAAGTCGCGTCGGCAAAACTGGCAAGGTGATCCACAAAACCGGAAAGCATGTGCTTCAGCGCGTTTTGCGCTTCCTGCAAACCCAGTTTCAACTGGCTCTGCTTGAAAATGACTTCCTTCATCCGCGTTTCGGCGTCATCCAGGGCGCGCTGGGAAAGAGGTTGAGCCACGATTTCCCGAATCATGGCAATTTGCCCATGCAGCCATTGGTCATCCTGCAACAATTCTTCAATGTTTTCCACGAGCAGACGCAGGAGCTTCAACAGACTGGCGCGTAGTTCGATTTGATCCTCAATGGCAAGGGACAGCCGGAATGTGAAACGCTTGAGTTTGCCCTTTATGGCTTCCAGTTGCTTTAAAGCGGTTGCGTTACGTATTTCTTTTCCCAGCGTTGCCGCGTCTTTGGCCAGAGCTGGCTGGTCGGCAAGCAGGGGCGCAATACAGCTATCCAGGACGTAAGCCAGCATTTCCCGAATTTCCGGCAGCAGATCGGCGGCCTTGCCCGCGCGTTCGGGAGGTTCAATGGGCAAAAGCGGGGGAGTTGCGCTTGCTTGGGCCGCAGCCTGCGTATGCCTTTCGGGGGACGAAGCGGGAGATTGTTCGTCAAGGGGGTCGGTAAGGGGGATGTCAGTTGCCGCCTCGCCGCGCCCCCAGGCGCGTGATAGTCCTTCCAGACGGGAAAAAAGGGTACGCGGATTGGCGGAGGCTCCTTCCAGAACTCGCTCCAGAGCCTCGCGTTTTTTCCCCGGCGTGATGTCTGACTTGTTGTTCCACTGGCGGAAGAGTTCGCTTATCAGCTTGCCCCAGGCTAACTGTTGCAGACTCTCCAGAAGAGAGAATGGTTCGGAAAGCGCAAGTTGCAGAATATCCCAATCCTGATTGTCAATGGCTTCGCTCAGTTTACGCTCCAGTCTTGCCTGCCCCGGCGCGCTTTGCCGTATGGCGTCCACCAGACGGCGCATTTCCTTTGCCGGAAAAGCTCCGTCCGTCGCGCCGGGTTGCCCGGAAATTTCGGCATAAAGCGCGTGATAGTTGTCCGGGGTGGGCGGAATGCGCCGGGCAGCCAGTTGCCGAAAGGCTTCGCGGGCAATGTCGGTAGGATTGGAAAAAGTAGGCATCTGCGAACGTGAAACTCTGAATCCACCATTTTAGGCAAATTTGCCTGTTTGGGAGATATAATCCACCGCTTCACTCGCCCCTGTAGCATGAAGGTCGTGCAGTTGACTTGTAATCATCAGGCGTTGGTTCGATTCCGACCGGGGGCATGGGGTGCTTATGTCATATGACAAGGAATAGCTCCGCCAAGTGCTGTGTTTAAGGAATGACGGTCTATTGAGCCTTTATTCCAGCTCAGAGCAAATCCTGATGGCCTCCATGACCGTTTCTTCGTCCGGCGCGGCGTGGATAAAAGCCTCTCCCAGAGACTTCAAAAGGATCAGCCGCAATTTGCCGGATAGCGTCTTTTTATCGTGCCGCATCAACGACAAATAACGCTCGACACGCATGTTCCGCTCTTCGCCTGGTCCCCGCACAGGAAGATCGGCTGCGGCAAACAGCTTTTTTACGCGCAGAACGTCATATTCCGGCAGAAAGCCCAACATGCAGGAAAGTTGTGCCGCCATGACCGTTCCAGCGGCGACGGCTTCGCCATGCAGCCAGCTCCCGTAACCCACTCCCGTCTCAATGGCATGTCCGAAAGTATGACCGAGGTTGAGCAGCGCCCGTTCGCCCGCTTCGCGCTCATCGGCAGCGACGATTTCCGCCTTGTGCCGACAGGATTGCCAGATGGCTTCTTCCAGCAGGGTTTCATGGCGTTGCCGCAGATCGGGAAGATGCTCTTCCAGCCAGTCAAGAAAATGCCTATCCCTAATCAGGCCGTATTTGATGACTTCGGCAAACCCGGCGGATAACTCACGGTCGGGAAGAGTGGCGAGGGTATGAGTGTCGGCAAGCACCAGCCTGGGCTGGTAGAACGCGCCAATCATGTTTTTACCAAGCGGGTGATTGATCGCGGTCTTGCCGCCGACCGAAGAATCCACCTGCGCAAGCAGGGTGGTCGGAATCTGGATGAAAGGCATTCCGCGCTGATAACAGGCGGCGGCAAAACCGCCCATGTCGCCGATGACGCCGCCGCCCAGGGCGATCAGGGTGCTGTTGCGCTCATAGCGCGCGGCGAGGAGCGCGTCAAAAATGCCCTGCAGGGTTTGCCAGTTTTTGTGTTTTTCGCCATCGGGCAGAATGATTTCCAGTGGGCGTATCCCAAGCTTTGTCAGCGTGTCGCACAGGGTGGAAAGATAAAGCGGCGCAACGGTTTCATTCGTCACGATAGCGACGGATTGCCCGGCAAGATAAGGCGCAAAGAGATCGGGCTTTTGCAGGATGCGATGCCCGATATGGATGGGGTAGCCGCGTTCGGCTAGGTTTACGCGCAGTGTTCGCATACCTTTGTAAATTCCCTGAAAAGTGACTGTATGAGAAGAGATAGCGGCATTTTGTTGCAATCAACGACAAAATGCGCAATTTCGCGGTAAAGCGGGTCACGCTCGGCATAAAGACTCGCCAGACGTTCAAGCGGCTTTTCCACTTGCAGAAGGGGACGGTTTCGGTCATGGCGGGTGCGTTCCCAGAGAAGCGTGGGATGCGCATCCAGATAGGCAGTCCAGCCTCGCTGACGCAGCAATTTTCGGCTTTCTGCATTCAGCACCGCGCCGCCGCCTGTTGCCAGGACGATTCCCTTTTGTTGGGTCAACTCTTCAACGATTTGCGCTTCCCGACGGCGAAACCCCGCCTCGCCCTCGATTTCAAAAATGAGCGGAATGCGGACGCCGGTTCGGGCTTCGAGCTCATGGTCGGTATCCAGAAAGGGGCGCTCCAGGCATTTTGCCAACTGCCGCCCCACTGTGGTTTTGCCAGAGCCCATGAGACCAACCAGATAGAGGTTCATATTTTTGTTCACCCCGTTATTCTATGCGACTTCCTGCCAATCCTTAAATTCCTCTGCCATGACGCTTTCTCCACGAGCAGGGCGAAACTTGATGCGCATCGGTATTTTTATGCAAGAGACTTAGAGATTATCCGTAAATAATATGATATCCTTCCTCCCTCAAAAGTCACCGCTTGGAGCATGTGATGGGAAAGTACCGACAACAATGGGGCATTTCTGATGAATTCTGGGAAAAGGTCGAGCAGTTGATTCCAGCGCCGCCGCGCAAACCCGCCAGCGAGTATCGGCGTCGGCCAGGA